>NZ_JBQEMV010000003.1:148885-179018 GCF_052044405.1 Chitinophaga sp. 22620
ATTCCGGGACGCCACTTTTTTATGTATATGAATGAAGTGCTTCGTTTAGCCGACGGCGATATTGCCGAAGCCGGCGTTCTTTTCTTCCAGGTGCTGTTTGAAACCCCTTACATCGTTGCGCACCAGGCTCTCGAAAGCAGGATTGAACAGGCGGGCAATGCCTTCGCCTACGTATCCTGCGGGCGGGCGGTAGCTGATGGTGACCAGCAGTTCAGTGCCGCCGTTCTCCGTATCCCTGAAGCGGATCTTGCCTGCATTGGCCAGCTGTGCACCTTCCAGCGAGCGCCAGCCCAGCATTTCGCCGGGCACGTCTTCCACGATCTCCGCGTCCCACTCCAGCTTGATGTTGCCTGCAAGGCGGATGGTCCAGTGGCTGTAACGTTCGTCCTGCACATCCACATCATGCAGGTGCGCCATGAAGGCGGGAAGGTTTTCCAGCTTGCGCCAGTAGCTGTATACTTCCGCACGGGGGCGGTCCACCACGAAGGAGGTGCGTATGTTCACCGAGCGGGCGTGTTTGGGCCTGAGGTTCTCTTCCACGACGGCAGATACGGGGCAATTGCCGGAGATGCCGCGATAAAGCAGGTAGCTGCCTGCAAGGATGCGGACGAGGCTTTTCACGGGCGTCTTACCAATGTCCGCCAGCCCGATATATACCAGGGATGCACCGGCTGCGGAAGAAATGATCCTGCCGGTTTTAGATACATTGATCACCGTGGAATTTTCATATAACCCGCCGGCACGGGGTGTTCCTTTTTCCTGCTGCATATGTTTCCATTTTGTGTAATACCATCCAAAACCTTGCGAGAGTGTAAATCCATTGATTTTCAACTCTATGTGCCGGGGTATTGTGTAGTTAATTCCCCAGCATTTCCCATTCTGTAAACAAACGGGTGAGAGTTTTGTTTCCTGATTTCCGGAAAACACTTTCTTTAATCAGCCGCCTTCCTCCAGCATCGCAGCGCAATTGCCCGCACCGGTGGGTAACGGTGATGCCCGGCATACCGGCCCATGAAGGAGAAGTGCATCAGCAAGCCGAAACTACCGCAGTGATCAATATTGAACTCCCGCGAGTAAAAAAGCCGGCTGATATGATCAGCCGGGCTTCATAATTTTTTTCTTCAGCGAAAGCGCTTATCCCAACTGGTGCACGCCGCGTGTTCTCGTTAAATGCTGTCCCTCGCCGATCTCTTCGATCATCTTTTTACAGAATGCCGGGAGGTCGCCGGGGTTGCGGCTGGTTACAATTCCATTGTCCACCACCACTTCCTGGTCCACCCACTTCGCGCCGGCATTGATCAGGTCTGTTTTCAGGGAAGGCCACGAGGTAACGGTCCTGCCTTCCAGCGCATTGGTCTCGATCAGCGTCCAGGGGCCGTGACAGATGGCGGCGATGGGTTTTGCCTCGTCCGTAAAACCGGTTACGAATGCTACAGCATCCGCGTCCATGCGGAGCTTGTCAGGATTGATCACACCGCCGGGCAATACCAGCGCGTCAAAATCGCCGGAGCTTACGTCCTTCACGGTTGTATCCACCTTATATTCTTTGCCCCAGTTCTTCTCAGCCCAGGATTTTACAGTGCCTTCCTTGAGGGACACCACCTTCACATCCGCGCCCGCATTCTTCAGCGCTTCCACCGGTTGGGTGAATTCGGATTCCTCGAAGCCGTCGGTGACCAGCACGGCTACTTTTTTGTCCTTCAGCGTTTGCTTTTCCATGATTGTTGTTTTAGGTGAGATAATACCCAAAACGCAGCAAAAACGGGTCCGTGCCGGAATAACGGCAGGCTCCCGGGTTACGGCAGTGTGGTACGTGGATTTATTTTCTCAATACGGGGGCTAGTCTCCCTTGCCGAGTTTCATTTTCACCTTGCCATCCTCCCCGTCTACGGCATGAAGGTTAATGACGATACCTGATTTCCGGCGTTTGTGCAGCTCTTCAATATCCGTTACCAGCTCGTCTTTTTTGGGATTACGCAACGGTACGCGCAGCTTGATATCCGTGCCTTTGGGAATGCCGTATACGCCCTCCACTTCCACGTTCAGCACGCTGGAAGCAATGAGCATCGGGTGGATGTGGATCTTGCTGCCCCGCACGTCCAGCGTGTTCTGTATCTTTTCGAAAGTGATGTTGCTCATGTCCCGCTTGCGGAACACGAATTTGCCGATGTTCATCAGCGGCTGGAAGTTCACCAGCGCGCCTTTGTTGAGCGTGAACGTCACAGTGCCGTGCATGGTATGCGGTTTCACGGTGGCGTCGGCTTTCATTTCCCCGTTCATATTAGCTGTGGCGGAAAATACGCCTTTGAGGTTCTTGGCGGTCACGCCGTCCTGCCCGAAATTTTCGAAGGCATGGAACAGCTGGTCCACCTGCACCTGTTTTATGTTCGCGCTCACGTTGAACTTATCGCCGTTACCCGAGTGACGGATGTTCCCGTTCATGTTCATATACCCGCCCGCGGTCTGCAGGGCCACATTGCTCAGCTGGATGCCGTCCTGGTTCATACGTACGCCCGCTTTCACATTGGCGGCGGAAAACTGCCGGTATCGGATCTTGTCCACCGCCAGGTTCATATTCACGCTGCTCTGTTCCAGCACCACGTCCAGCTGTTTCATTACGCGGCTCATGTTCTGCTTGTTTTTATGCGCTTGTTGTGAAGCCGTTCTTTTTTGCCGTTTCGAAAAGAAAGTATGGAACTCGTTCACGTTGATCATCGGGCTGCGCACGGACCAGTCCAGCAGTATCTTGTCCGGCGCCGCGAAATACAGGTTCAGGATGTTGCGGATGCTGCCTTCCATTTGTACGATGCTGGAGCCGGACTGCAGGCGGATGTCGCGGAAAAACAGATCCGCCCCTTCAAAGATGAGCGTGGCGTGGCAGGTATGGAATGCCTGGCTGCGCGGCACGTAGGTGAATGCGCCGTCTTTCACCCGTATGCTGCCGCGGATGTAGCCGGGAATGGTGTCTTTCGGGTTCCAGGTACCGGCATAATCCAGGTCTACCACCGCGTTGCCGGCGGTGAATTGGAACAGGTTCGGGCCAATGGCCTGTGTGAGCCGTGTGAGCGGGAAAGAGGATTTAAAACGCCCTGTGAGCACCGGGTGCGCCAGTTCTATCACGCGGATGGTATCGGCGGTAACGGGAATGCTGTCGTACATAGCCGAAAATCCATGCACGCTCAGGCGCGAGTTGGCGTTGTTGTGGCCCATGCCTGGCGTTACTTCGTTGAAGAACCCGCCGGTGAAACTCACGTTTTCCAGCGTCAGGGCTCTTCCCTTCATCACATTGTCCTTTACGGTCCAGTTCACCTTCACGTAGGGTGTGTCGCGGAATTTCATGCGGCCGTGAATGTCCGCCGTTACGTCCAGCGGCTTTTCAAAATCAAGGCTGTCCAGCTTCGACGAAATATTCGGCGTTACCAGCGAAGCGGCCAGGCGGAAAGGTATCTGGCTGGCGTTGATGGCGAGGGAAAACAACGCGGGCTGCTGCGAGAAGTTGAATTCCCCGCCGATCTGCACGGGCTGCCCGTCGAACCGGAAAGGCTGTGGCGGGATGCGCAGGGTTTTGCTGTGCCGCACGAACTGCACGCCGATGTCTGCCGTCAGCAGCTTTTGTTTGGCATAGCTGCCCTTGGTGGTGTTGAATTGCAGGTCGTTGATGCGCGTTTCGAGGTTAATGGCGGCCTGCCAGCCGGAGGTATCGTATTTCATTTCGCCTTTCAGGCGGTAGATATCGAGGTTGAAAAGTTTCAGCTTCACCTGGTTCTCCATCGTGAACTGCACGTTTTCCAGTATCAGGCGGCGGACGGTGGGTTGCTTTCCTGTAGTGGGTTTGGAGGGTTCCTTTCCTTTGAGTAGGTAAGTATTGGAAAAGCCCGTGCTGTCCGTATAAATATAAATATTTCCGTCCTTGAGACTTACCTCTTTGATGTCCACCTTGTTGCGCAGCAGCGCGAAGGTGTTCACTTTCACGAATACTGCCTGAACGTTCAGCAGGGCGTGTTTGTGCACGGGGTACAGGCTGTCTTTGAGGGTCACGTTTTTGAGCGTAACGGAAATATTGGGGAAAGCCCTGATGAGGGAAGGCTCCATTTCCTGTATCTCCAGGTTGCCGCTGATGCGGTCGCTCAGCTGGCTGGTGATCTCCGCCAATATTTCGGCCTTGCGGTTGCGCACGATGAGGGCGAGCACAAACCAGAGTATTATCACCAGTACGATCAGGCTACCGGAAACTATCAATGAAATACGTAACCAGCGGGGCATGGGTTAATGGGTTGATCATCTTGAAGTTAAACAATAAAACGCTGAAAATGTTGAATTGCTGAATTAATCCGATATTAGCGATGATGTTACCGATTATTATACCTGTCGTGATCATAGCGTTCCTGTTCTGGTGGTTCTACCGCCCGAAGAAGCAGAAACCCGGTTTTGTACCGGCTGATATTGAGGGATTGCTGGAAAACAATGTCCGTTATTACCGCCAGCTGGGCGATGAGGAAAAAGCCCGTTTTGCCGCGGATGTGCGGGAATTCCTGGGGCATACGAATATAGAAGGCGTAGGCGCCGCGGTGGAGGACGTGGATAAGGTGCTCATTGCGTCAAGCGCCGTGATCCCGATCTTTGCGTTCCCCGGCTGGAAATACCGCAATCTCACCAATGTGATCCTTTACCCGGATACGTTCGACGAAAAATACCAGTTTGAAGGCGACCGCCGCAGCATCATGGGCATGGTAGGCAGCGGGCACCTGAACGGGCAAATGCTGCTCTCGCAGTCCGCGCTGCGCAGCGGTTTCTCCGACCACGGCGGCAGCAGCAACACCGCTATTCACGAGTTCGTGCACCTGGTGGATAAAACGGACGGCACGGTGGACGGCATGCCCAGCAGCCTGATACAGCATAGCTATTCCCTGCCCTGGCTGAAAGTGATGCATGAAGAGATCAGGCGGATCGAAAGCGGGCATTCGGACATCAATCCATATGCGGCGATGAATGAAAGCGAGTTCCTCGCCGTGGTGTCCGAGTATTTCTTTGAAAAACCGGGCACGATGGCCGAGCATCACCCCGAGCTGTACCGCCTGCTGAGCCAGATATTCCGGCAGGACCCCGCCGCCCGCCAGGGATAAGCCTTACAACGTGATGCATTTTTTCACCGCGCCTTCTTCCAGCAAACGGTTCACTTCGGCTTCCAGCGTTTTATCATCGCCCGCGGTCACATTCACCACGGCAAAGCGGCTTCTTTCCGACAGGGCCCGCCAGCGCCAGGCAAACTGCGAGATCGTTTGTACGTTCCCGTTATCGTACCACCAGGCGGTGCAAAGCTGCTCCTCCCCTTTTTCCAGGCGGCCTGTAAAGATCTCCCGGCCAGCCACCCGGCTTTTCCGCACCTGTTTGAAGGTGTAACCGCTGCCTTGCCAGCAGGTGGTGGGGTGATGGTCCGTATAATAAAAGCCCGGGATGGATTTGATGTAAATAAGCGCCTGCGCGTTTTCCAGCTTCATCACATGATGCGCCATCGGTGTTACCTGGTAGCCGCTCACAACAGGCTGTGCGGCAGTCAGGGATAATTCCGGCGACCGGCTGATCTTATATGCGACCATCAGCACACAGGCGGCCAGGCAGATATGCGCCTGCGCCAGCATGAACGGATGCAGCTGTTCTTTGGCGGCACCAGTCACGCGGGGCCTGCCGAAACGCTGCACCAGCCTGGGGCATAACCAAATGAGCGGAAGCATCACATACATCAGCAGGCAAAGGATGCCGGTCCATTCATGCATAAAATGTTCCGGCGGGATGTTGAACCGCACCAGCAGGATGATGCGGAACAGGTTGCCCGCAACATTGGCCGCGAATATGAATGCCAGCAGCAGCGCGGTCTTTTGCCAGGAGAGGTATAGCCCTGCTTTACGCTGACTGTAACCCAGCAGCATAATACCGCAAAGCAGGGAGCTCACCATCATGCTCAGCCCCATGCAGGCCGCGTCCACGGAAAAACTGTTCCCGTTCAGCAAAATCGAATTCCCTTCCACGGTTACGGCGGCGCCAGTGTACAGCAGTGCTTTTCCCGCTATGGCCGTCAGTTCCATCCGGATGGGAAAAGTGAAAATATTGGTGATGTAGGTGAAGATGGGCGACATCAGCATCAGGGCCAGCACAGGAAGACCGTTGATGCGGCCGAAAGCCCCGTCTGCCACGAAACACAATGCCAGCGCTATGGCCACGAAAAGCAGCGTTTTGGCCGGCACTATCCACGCCAGCACGCAAACGGCCAGGGCCGCGTAGTAGAAACGGAGACTGCCGCGCCGGAGCGGATTGCCGGCCATCGCCAGCGGGATGGCCAGCAGCCCCAGCAGGAAACCCGCGGAGTTCCAGGCGATGTACCCGGGCAGTGCATACAGCACGATGCCCAGGTAAACGCCCGTGATCAGAATGGCAGGAATGGAACGTTTGCAGGTTTCCATTGGTTTGCATAGAATGGCGGAAGTTACACGCATGCGGATCTCCATTTGCGTTGATAAATAAGCCAGGCAAGGGATAAAAGGGCTATGATGATGAGCGCCCATTCATGCGGTTCAGGAACGGCGCCTTTAGATTTCAGGGAGGCATTCTTCAGACTGTTGTTATCGTCTTTAATGCCGAAGCGGTCGTAGTCTGCCTGCTTTTCCAGCACCACGAGACTGCTGAGCGGCGATACCACGTGCGCCTCGGTGGCGGTGCGCAGCAGTTCTTCATGCCCCGCGGCGGTGGTAATGAGACCTTTGCCGGTTTCGCGGAGGATGTGATTGTAGGCGAAGAGGCGCATCAGGTGGTCCGGGGCGTTCGTTTCGTTGTCCCTGGCGGCGACATGCTGTTCCATTGCGTTCGCTGATGTACCTGTTCCTGCGGGAAGCGTATCTGTTAATGCAGATTTCACCGGCTGAACGCTATCCCGCACGATGGCGATCTGCGCCTGGTCGATCACCACCCTGTCCGCCGTTTCAGTATCTACCGCAAACTTGTTCGTGCTGAGCAGCACTTTCAGCAGCAGCAGCCCGCCCTGCTCATAGCGGAACGCGCGCGATTCCTTGAGGGCTTGGAGGTAGGGAGATAAATTATTCCCGCCCAGGTTCAGCAGCCGCACTTTCGGCAGCGTGGTATCCCGCAGGCAGGCCGCCAGTTCCTCCCTGAAACGGCTACCTTCCAGGTCTTGCAGGGAGGGGCCTTCCGGCGGGCCTTTCGTGATCAGCAGGGCGTGTTCCGCGTCTTTGATTTCCTGTATGGGAAAGATGCTGAAGCGTTGCGCGTGCAGGGCTTCGAACAGCCCGCTCCTGTTGCCTGCTGTTACGTCCACCAGTTCGTCGTGCAGGTAAACCTTTACTTTGCGTTCGCCTGCCAGGCGCAGCGTTTCAGTGAATTCAGGCCAGCTCCAGGCGGCGTTCACGTCCAGATAGATGATATCCGTTCGCGCTTCTTCGCGTTGCAGGTTATAGGGCTTTATGCTGAAAGATCTCCCTTTGCAGGTAAAGCGGTTGGATGGAATGGTCCTTTCCGGCAATTGCAGGCTCCATGCTTCGCGGTAGCCGCCTTCGCGGAACCAATGTGTGCCTGCGCCGCGGAAGCCCGCTGGTGGCGTTATTTCCCCGGCATCGCCTATCAGTTCGATGCTGGCTTCTTCGGTGGCAAAACCGGCGGGCGGGCCCTGGAAGGTGATGTTGCCGTATTGCAGCTGGTGGTCCGCCACGCTTAGCGGCGCCGTAATGCCGATGCGGAATATCCGCGTATTGTTTGCTTCAATGGGAAACACGCGAACGGATACACGATTTCCTTCCTGCCAGTGCACCACGGACGGGTCGCGCACTTCAACGCCTACAATGGTGCGGTACGCTGTGTCCGCCTTTTCTTTCGTGGTAAGCACAGCCTCTTCTTCCCTGCCATTGATCCAGAGCGACAATGCGCTCACCGTTGCGCCCTCCGGCAGCTGGAAGGTGTAGATGGCTTCCTGGTTGCCCCAGGATTCAGGGTTGGAGACAGTAAAGGCTTTTTCTGTGTACGACAGGCGCAGCTCCGGCCATATCCTTACGCGGGTACTCACATAGCTGGTATACAGCGAGCGGCCGGACCAGAGGCGCTCCTCTCCCTCGTGCCGTTTGTTGTACATCGCTTCCAGTATCTTCATGCGTTCCGCATCCGGCACGGTCATGCGCGGGCGGGCATAAGTAGCGATCACCACCAGCGGATCGTGCTCCAGCTTGCCTTCCCAGTTGCGCGAGGGCATTGCGTCGAAAGAAAAGATACTGAAGTTCATCAGCGGTTCCTTGTACACGATGCCGCTTTTTAATACGCGTTCCGTTACGGCATCCTTATCCAGCCGTTGCGCCGCTTCCACCCATGCAGGCAGAAGGCCCGCGCCCTGTATCTGCTGGCGGTTATAGATGCGCGTAAGCTCGCCGGCGCGCTGATTGTATATCACGCAGAATACGGCCACCACTGCCAGGCCCGCCGCCAGGCCGGCAAGCGCACTCTTCCACAGGCGGTAACGCTTTAGTGCCGCACCAACAATGAAACACAGCACCGCGGGCACAAACGTATGGATAGAAAAGCCGAGCGCAAACAGTGCGGGGATGCTGATGGGATAAAGCGGCAGGAGGAACAGCGCCAGGTAAACATACGCCAGCAGCGCCAGGCCTGCAAAGACGCCCGTCAGCACCCTTGCCCAGGCTGGCAGGCGGCTCATATAGCGGAACAACAACAGCGAGGGCGTAACCACTAAAAGATATATCGCGAACCAGGGTGTAGTGGAATGAAGGATGTTGAGCACGCGGTTCAATGCAAAACAGCTCACGAAATACATCAGGCAAACGAGCACGAACAGGTCTCCCCTGTTTTCCTTTTTCGCGAACCATAGGCAGAGCAGCGCCGCCGTGGCGATAATGTGGTGGGCAAAAGCCAGTATCACCTGCCGCTCGTTGTTGCTGCCCAGGGTTTGCCCGATGAGCAATAAAAGAAAGCTGAGCACCAGTGCAACCAGGTACGCGAGGTAGGTGGGATGGGTAAGCTTGGGATGTTCTTCCATATTAAAAAGTGCTTTGTATTTCAAAGTATATAGCTAAAAAAGGAGAGGATCGACTCCCCTTCTTTTCACTTTGCAATACAAAGTAAAATCAAATTTCCGGATAAAACAAACGGATCATAAAATTCCTTCCACTTCCACTTTTATCACGGTGGCTATATCGTTCGTGCCTTGCGCGGGCAGGGTGAACACGGTGTTATCCCCGCTGGTGCTGTATTTCACCACGTTGCCGCCGATCACGGAGGCGCTTTTTACTTTTTTGTTCAGCCCGGTCACTTCCAGCGAGCCATTGGCCGGCCAGTCGAACACGGAGAGGTACAGCACGGTGCTGCCGCCGTGCTGCCTGCGGGTAATGCGGCCCCAGCTCTGTGGTTTCAGGGGGCTGCCCTTGGTGCCGTAGATCGCTTCGCCGTTCACTTTCATCCACTCCCCTATCCCTTTCAGGCTTTGGATGCTTTCCGCGGGAAATTCCCCTTCTGCGGTGGGCCCTACGTTCAGCAGGTAATTGCCGCCTTTGGAAGCGATATCCACCAGGTTGCGCACCAGTGTTTTCACCGGTTTCCAGTTATGGT
Source organism: Chitinophaga sp. 22620 (assembly GCF_052044405.1). Taxonomy (NCBI): domain Bacteria; kingdom Pseudomonadati; phylum Bacteroidota; class Chitinophagia; order Chitinophagales; family Chitinophagaceae; genus Chitinophaga; species Chitinophaga sp. 22620. The sequence continues at coordinate 158,504 of NZ_JBQEMV010000003.1, forward strand.
CGTAGCTTTTATAGCCCCAGGTGCCGTTCATCGTCATGCAGGTTTCCCAGTCCCGGCCGTCCAGCTCGCTCAGGTTGGGGATCTTCTGCTCGGGCGTTTTGTAGTCGCCGGGGAAATTGGGGCGTTTCAGGCGGTCGTTCGTAATAATGCTGGGTTGAAGCGCCAGCTGTTCCTGGAGTTTCTTCGCGGCATCGTCTGTCATATTTGTAGGCGTATCCCACCAGAGCACGGCCACTTCGCCGTAGTTGGTGAGCAGCTCTTTTACCTGCGGCACAGCTACGTCGTTGATGTACTGATCGAACGTTTTTGTTTCCTGTGCGGGGTCCCAGTGGCCGTTGTGCGCTTTGGTGTAGGCGTCCACCTTCGCTGAATCCGGGTTGGGCCACCCTTCGCGCATGTCTTTACGCGCGGCGGAACCGCCGGGATTGTTCCAGTCCTGCGCCTGCGAATAATAAAAGCCCAGTTTGATGCCGTGTTTCTTACAGGCTTCGGCCAGCGGCTTCAGCAGGTCTTTGCCGTAGGGCGTGGCGTCGGTAATGTCCCATTTGCTGGCTTTGGAATTGAACAGCGCAAAGCCGTCGTGGTGCTTGGCGGTGATCACGATGTATTTCATACCCGCGTCTTTCGCCATTTTCACCCATTCTTCCGCATTATATTTCACGGGGTTGAACTGTTTGGCAAAGCCCTGGTATTCCGCCACGGGCACTTTACTGCGGTTCATGATCCATTCCCCGCCGCCGCGCGCCATGGGATAACCTTTGTAGGTACCGGCGGGTACGGCGTATACGCCCCAGTGGATGAACATGCCGAAGCGTGCGTCCCTCCACCATTTCATTCGTTCGTCATTAGGAGTTTGTGCTGATAAGGTTTGAGCGGTAAGCAATACCGCCAGCAGACAGGCAATTTTTCTCATGGAATTTCTTTTTAAATGCAATCGTTTGCAATAAGACCAAGTTCGGATAAAACGCCCGCTGCCGTTACGAGGTTTTTCGCCAATTGTAGTAGTTTTTTACCCAAAAGCCGGGTTGTGCGTGGCGGATATGATAAAAACCCGGAGCCTGCAACCTGTTTCAGCTGCCCGGCAGCACTTTGGCCATCAGGAGGTCCCGGTCCGTTTGCTTGCCTACCGTGAAGCTGTGCTCGCCGAAGGTGGAGAAACCTTCTTTTTCATAAAAGGCTTTTGCGCGGTGGTTATGTTCCCACACGCCTAACCATAACGTACGTACGAAATGTTCCTTCGCTGTTTTCACCGCATGCTCCATCAGCTGCTTGCCCAGCTTCTTGCCGATGAACTGCGGCAGCACATAGATCTTTTCCAGCTCCATAACCGGTTCGGGTAACAAAGTACCATTATCGGGCTGCCGGTGCAGGTTAAGCTGAATAAAACCGGCATCCTGCCCTTCACTGCTGAGGATGAAATACATTGTGCCTGGCTGGCTGAAAATCGCTTCTATGGCTGCCGGGCTCTTTTTCGTGGAGAAGAATTCCTCCAGGTCCTGCGGCTCGTACACGTCCTGGAAGGTATCGCGGAAAGTTTGCTGTTCCAGCATGATCAAAACGGGCAGATCCGCTGCCTGCGCCCGCCTTACAGATGGTTCCGTCATATGACCGTAATTTATGCTATTTTTGCAAAGTACCCTCCGGTAAAATTATGTGGAAAACCTTGTTCGTCTTACCCTTATTATTTGCAGAACTTGCCAGCGGGCAAACGATCAAACGTGAAGATTTTACATTAGACAGCGACCCCGGCGTGAAGATATTCGTGCGGGAGATCACTGCGCGCAAACGCAGCCGCAAGCCCCCCATCCTGCTGCTGCACGGAGGAGGTTCAGGCGCTGTCGCTTCCTTCGACCTGCCCATGTCCGGCGGCTCGCTTGCCGAAGACCTGGCCAAAGAAGGCAATCATGTGTTCATCATGAATGCCCGCGGCTGGGAGAACTCCACCCGCCCTGATTACGATACGCTCAAACGCTGGTCCATCGCCGGCTCTTCCATAGAGATCTCACATGATATAGACGCCGTAGTGGATTTTATACGTGAAAGAACGAAGGCCAAACAGGTCACTCTTTTCGGCTGGGCCACCGGCGGCCAGTGGATGGGTTATTATGCCTGCATCTACCCCAACCGCGTGGCCGCGCTCATCCTGCTCAACAGTCTGTACAACGAAAAAGCTCCCTGGGATTTTACAGACGTGTTCCGCAGCCCGCTGGACACCTCGCAGTTCAACTACGCTTCCAGCCCCGTACTGCGCCGCGCCACCAAAGCCCAGCTGCTCGATACCTGGAACAGGTCCATCCCGGACGAGGATAAGTCCAAATGGCGCGACCCCGCGCTGGCAGAGCTATATGCTGCCACCGCCGTAGGGTTTTATGAGGACAGTATCCTGGCCGTGCCCGGCGGTTATCGCGCGGAAGCCTTTTACACCGCGCAGGGCAAAGGCCAGTGGCATGCCAAAGAGATCCGTGTGCCCATCCTCTACATCCGCGGCGCGCACGACAACTGGAGCCGCCCGCAGGACCTGCTGGCGCTGCAGCTGCGGCTGGAGAATTCGCCGAAGAAACAATTCCTCACCCTGCCCGAAGGCTCGCACCACGTGTTCCTGGACAGGCCGGAGAAAGGGCGTGCGCAGCTGATACAGGAGGTGACCGCGTTTAATGTGAAGCGGAAGTGATATTTGCTTATCCGGGCTTCAGCCTGAAACTCCTAACCGGTTGAGTGTGAAGAAATTTTCTGGGGTGAATTTGAAAAAAGCTTAAGAATATTTGGATCGGAAAATTTTATTCCTATCTTTGCAATCCCAAAATGAAAAAACGGGGATGATTCCGTAGCTCAGTTGGTAGAGCAATACACTTTTAATGTATGGGCCCTGGGTTCGAGTCCCAGCGGGATCACGAAAGCGAAAGCGAATAATATTAAAGCCGCATAAAACGTAGTGTTTATGCGGCTTTTGTGTTTTTAGGTAGGTGATTGTAATCGATGTTATATCAATGTAAGAGGTAACAAAAAAGGTAACACTAAAAGTTTTTAAGTTCGTGTTACCTTTTTTCTCGGAAAGCCTTATCTGCGGCGGTTTTAAAGAACTGAATCTGATGCAAAACGTATCAAAGAAACCGATTCAGAAACCTTTCAAATCACATCGATTATGAAATTAAGTTCAGAGCTGTGCATTTCATTCTGGAAACGCAACGGCAGAATTAACCCCGACGGCAAAGCGACCATCATGGTCCGCATCGTTATCAACCAGGAGCGCGACGGCTTCTCGCTCGGTTATCAGGTGGAGCCCCACAAATTCGACACAAAGTCCGGTATGATCGCCGGTAAGACTCCCGAAGCCGTTGAGATCAACAAACACATCTTTCATGTGCGCAACGAGCTGATCCGGCATTACAACCTGCTCAAATCCCAGGGCGCCATCGTCACCCCTTCCATGCTCAAAAATGCTTACCTCGGCATTGGCACGGAAAAGCGAACGCTGCTGGAGGTGATCGATTTCCACAATGAGAAATTTACGGAGAAGGTGGAGAAAGGCAAACGCTCCGCCGGCACGTTGAAGAAATGGAAATCCACCAGAGACAAACTTTCCACGTACATGAAGCATGTGCACAAGCTCCCCGATATCCCGCTGGAACGAATAGAATACGCCTTTGCGGAGGATTTTTTTGATTATCTGACCCTTACCCTCGGCTTGCAGGATAACTCGGCCATGAAGTACCTCAAAAATACCAAGCAGCTGCTGAAGCTGGCCGTGCAACGGAAATGGATGCAGCGCAACCCGCTGGAAGATTACACCTGCTCTTATGTCAACCCAGAGCGGGATATTTTAGACATCAGCGAGCTGAGCCTGCTGTTCAGCAAAAAGATTCCCATTCCCCGGCTGGAAGAAGCAAAAAATGCTTATCTGTTCATGGCGCTCACCGGGTACGCGTATAAGGATGCGCTGCTGCTCACGCCGGATAATGTCGTAAAATTCTTCGATGGTGAAGATTGGATCGTGAAGAACAGGGAAAAGACCTGGTGCCGGGAAAACGTGCCCTTACTTCCGCTGGCAAAAGAGATCCTCAGCAAATACAAGGATCACCCCTACTGCATGGCTCATAACTGCTTGCTGCCGATCAAAAGCAACCAGCGTTTCAATGGCTACCTCAAGGAAATCGCTGATCTGTGCGGCATTCGCAAGAATCTCACCACGCACACCGCCCGCCATACCTTTGCCACCACCGTTACCCTGGCTAACGGCGTGCCACTGGAGACGGTAAGCGCCATGCTGGGGCATAAGTCCATCCGCACCACGCAGATATATGCCAAGATCGTGGCTTCCAAGGTAAGCATAGATATGCGCCCGCTGTATCAGAAATTTAATCTGGAGCTGCCGGGCTCCTTTAAAAAACTTAAAGCAGTATAAATAAACGAGATACAGAAAGCCGGATTTACATGGCTTTCTGTATCCTTTGTAATGTATTGATGAAATTTATCGTTATATTTATAATAAGAACCCACTTGGGTATTAATCCCTGATAGTTTTATCCTACTACCAATCCACCTCCTGCAAAATTTTAATGTTGAATTTAGCCAAATGTCCATTCTGGCATTCGTTTACATTTTAATGCAGGTTATCGCAATGCAAAAGAAAAGTCCCAATACTACAATTAAATATTACTCATGTGTAAGTAATCCCAATTTTATTCCTCCATAGAAAAGTAGTCCTACCATAAAACCAAATTAAAAATTCCTTATTTCTAAAAGTTTAATTTTTTTCTTATGTCTGAGTCTATTGATACGAAAGTTTTTGTTACAAACAAAAGTATAGTAATTGAGGCTTTGGAGGCTGTTCCTGTAACGTCCTTTAAAACATTGGATGTACGGGGAGAGGTGAAAATTATACCGCAAGAGTATGAATATTTAATTTCCAATGATGTAGATAATTTTAAAAATTTTCTTACAGTCATTCCAAATAACTGGAGTGGCACAGATAGAAGAGGAAATATTACTGAGGCACTGAATTACTGGTTCAATAATGGATGGGAAATCCATTATCGAGGACAATTAACAACAAATGGGGAAACATACATCATCCTTAGAAAGCCAAAGTGAGCAGTTCCTTGTGTGATATTTGTCCCCTGGGCCCGATTATTCGGGCTTTTTTATTGAGAAACTTCTATGCAAAATCTGATCTGTTTTTTTTGTACACATACCAATCTTCAAAAACCTGAGAAATTCTCTGAATTCACAGAGAATTTCTCGTGCATTATGAGAGTGTTGGAATCATTTGGTGTTGTAATTTCCCAGTTCCCGCGTTTTCCATTAAAAGGCACATTTCTTTTCTCCAATGCCATGCTTCTAAATCTCCGCCTATGCATCAGAATCGGCTTAGGTTTTTTGAGGATTTGATACTACTGGGTAAACTTACTGGAACGGCGCCGGCAGCCAAGAGCAAAAAGCAACATCCCCACTTTAATGTTTTAGAGATGGAGCGGGAGAAAGCCGCTGTGCTTCAGTATCTCCGTGACCTGGACTTCCATTTTTACAATGAAGGGGAACTCATCTGGACGGTTAACGCCTATTTCAGGCGGGTGGTAGATCTGATTAACAGCGCCTACAGGTTCATAGCAAACAATTTCGCCGACCTGAAGAAATGCGGCTCTCCATATGCTCCGGTGGTTAAGGCGTTACAGGAAATCCTGTCTTGCCTTGAGCAATACTATGGGAGATATATGAATCTAAACATTGACCTGCCTGTTCCCCATGAAATTCAGCTGAAGGATGCGCTGGTGAACAGTTTTTTCAGCTTCAAAGCGGCCGCAGAGGAGGCAAATATTTCCCCGGCCCTGCTGGACATCATCGAATCCGCATATGCGGATTTTATTGGTGCCGAAGATTACGGCAAAACTTCCTATGGCCGGACGTTTTATCTTTCCTCACTCATTACAACCCTTGGGAAACTCACGCCCATGACGACCATCGCCATAGAACATACCTTGATCTCCCTAAACTTTAACAGTCCTGCCTTCCTGAATTATTACACCCAAAAGCTACCGGAAGACCCTGCCGCATTGGCTTTTACCTTGAAGGAAATAAATCAGACCACCGCCATGCCTGGCTTTGCGTTAAACCCACTTTCCCCCACCGCAAAAGAACAGCTGAGCGCCTGGCTCAGCCACGAAATCAACTACCTGGCTAATTATTCGCCAGGTACTATTCAGCCAGCACCAAAGAACGCGGCGCCGGGCCCAAAGATCATGACAACCCTCTCTGTTCCCCAGCTGGCGCACCTGTTAAAACTTTTTACTGATACGGGGATCATCGTGCATGAAAATAAAACGGAACTCCTGGAAATATTTACGGCCATCTTCAGAACCGAAAAGACGGAGAACATTTCCGCATCGAGCATGCGCAATCATTACTACAATGATGATGCTGCCATAGGCCAGTCCGTGCAAGGCTTCCTGAAAATGGCTTCGGACAGATCAAAGGGGATCATTTAAACAGCCGGAACCGTTCTTAGCTGCCTGGCATAAAGATTCTTTATTGTAATGTGTTTTAATAATCAATAAGTTACAAGGGGTTGCGCAACCCCTGCCACTGTTCTCGCTTTCGGGTTCTTCCTTCTTTTGCTGCACACTAAAACGAAATAAATGGCAGCAGAAATTATCACCCACGAAGATCTCCAGCTTTTCAAAGAAGAGCTTGTCTCCGAGATCCGCAACCTTCTCAACGCACAACCGCCGCCCACGGCCAAAAAATGGATCAAGTCCTACCAGGTGAGGCAAATGCTGGGCATTTCCTCCGGCACGTTGCAGACCATGCGCAATAAGGGCGCGATTCCCTTTTCCAAGATGGGCGGGCTCATCTTGTACGACTATGAGGCCATCCTTGCGCTGATGAAGGATTCCGCTTACCCGGGCACACCCATGCAAAAACGCGGGCAATGAGCGAGCCGGCCGGCATCAACTACGTCCTGCACCAGCAGTTCCTTTTCGCCCTTATCCGGCGGGATGGGCGGCTCCATGCCAATCACATCAGCCTGTACTTCGCCCTGTTCCAGCTCTGGAACCTGCACCGGTTCCAGAGCACTTTTCCCATCCTCCGGGAAGAGGTGCTGAGCCTTTGCCGCATCGGCTCGGTCAATACCTACACCCGGTGCCTGAAGGAACTGGACATGTTCGGGTACATCTGCTATCATCCCGCCGGGCGAAAAGGACTGCTCAGCCAGGTCAGTATTGTGCCGCTGGAACTGGCCGCCGGATTGCCGGAAGCCGAAAAAAGTAATCTCAAAATTGATACAACATGTATTGAAAATGATCCTGCGGGCAGTCTCAAACTTGAGACTACATGTACCGGAAATGATACTACGCCGTGTCTCAAAATTGAGACTACCAGCGGCGAAAGTAGTCTCAAAAATGATACACGAGTAGTCTCAAAATTGCGACACTTATATAAACATATAAACTTAATAGTAAACAATGAGAGAGTGGAACCTCCCTCACCCTCACCCATTAAAAAAATATAAATCAATCAGGCAATGCCGAGAAAGATGAAAACACACACCGCGCGGAATTTCCATTCACCTCGCCGACACTTCAAGAAGTCAGGGAGCTTTTTAGCCTGGAAAAATACCCAGGGCCGGAAGCTGCGAAATTCTTCCACCACTACCAGGCCAACGGATGGCTTCAGGCCGGCAAAACGCGGATAGCCGACTGGCGCGCCGCCGCGCACAAATGGATGCTCAACATTCGTAACCCACAAAACCAAAACCATGACTACCGAAAATACCCACCAGGACCAGCAGCAGGACGGCTCCACACCCGAGAGGACAAGGATTACCAAGACCCCTTATGACTACTACACCCTCCTGCAGGACGTGGAGCTGCGCGGCAAAACCATCTACGGGCCGCGCTTCACCCTCCACGAGGAAGACCGGCCCCTTGTCCTCAAACTCCTTTGCTATTTCCTGCAGGACGAGGCCATTGCCCAGGTGGAAGGCATCGACCTGCACAAAGGCATCATGCTGCGCGGTCGGGTGGGCTGCGGTAAAACATCCCTGATGAACATCATGCGGGCCTACTGCCCGGAATCCTTCCGGCACACGATGATGCCCTGCCGGACGGTCAGCCTGACCTTTACCAGGAAGGGCCCGGACGTGATTGATCACTTTGGCAGGCTGTCTTTCTTCCCCTACACCAGTGTGCCGCGAATCTTCTGCTTTGACGACCTCGGGCTGGAGTCGCCGGCGGGCTACTATGGGGTGACGTATAACGTAATGGCGGAAGTGTTGCTGTCCCGGTATGACCTGTTCGTTTCGCATAAGATGATTACGCATGTGACGACGAATTTGAATAGTGAGGAGCTGGAGGGGATTTATGGGAATAGGGTCAGGAGCAGGATGAGGGAGATGTTTAATTTGATTACATTCAATGGAGAATGTTTAGATAAAAGAGTTTAGGAAATATATAGGTCATTAAAATTGGCATGGAGCAAATTTAAAGATTCCTTTTCTGTTAACATTTTCATAAAAAATATTACATTAAACGGGCTGCTAACCGTGAAAAATTTAATCACAAACTTATTTGTGCTGATTATTAATAGGTTATAAGTTTTGAACAATACTTAGATTAAAATTGTTTTACCATATTAAATATGTAGATTGTTTTTTATTCATATATTTATTAAGTATTTTATTGTATTAGTGTTAGCTTGCAATAAATTTCTAGGGATTGTCTATGGCTAAGTATAAAATACCTCAAACCTATATTCCTGGCTTTACTTTTTTGGCGAACTTGGATATTGCTGAAGTGGAGCAAATAAAAAATGCGTTAATTGAACTTCCCGTTGGAACAGGTCCTACTAATTTCCGAAATGCGCTTGCGGGTAAATTTAGCAATATTGAAGGCATAAATTATATAGCCACAGTAATATTTAGTTTTGGTAGTTTTTTGAACGAAAATGACGATGATTTTAATAAAGATGAAATTGCTGAGGACTTAGTGGAAGCGTTCAAAGTAATTAACACAAAGAATGAAATTTCAAAAGAAAATATAGAATCTCTTGCTCCGAAAATAAAACTTCTTCTTACAAATTGTGATAACCTTAAACTTTCATTTAAAGCGCTTTCTTTACAGTCTGAAAATGCAATTATATATAGAAGTTCTAGAGTAATTTCCGATGTGAGAATTGTATTTAAAAAAGACATAGAAGATAAAAATAGACACGCCGTAATTATTCATAATCTCAAGTTTGAATATCTAAAAAATCGTCAGGAAGAAGAATTATTCATCAGTATGGATACAAGTGATTTAAAGAAATTAAGGGACGCTATCGATAGAGCGTTGTTAAAAGAGAGTAAAATAAAAGACGACTATAATGGAAGTATTTCATTTATAGAATTAAATGATTGAGATGGAAAAGTATTCACTTCAATGTAAATATGCCGCTCAGGTAGACAAAAATTGGGAACGGGAGGATAGCTATAGCAATTTTGGCGACGACAGCTATAGTTATTCGGAGAAGGTTGTAGTGACTGGATTCAAGGCCCTTCGCCCACCTAGTAACCTTTGGATTAAACCCACTAGGAGCTCGTCTTTACTAATCAATATTCTAGAAGAATTCATTGAAGTACCAAATAGTTTAAAAGAGATAGCTGAAGCGGTTAAAGAATCTGAGTTTATTTTCAGTTTAGAAGAAGGTTGGGATGATGGGCGTGCAAAGACAATCTCCAAAGACGTTTGGAGATTGTCAGTAAAATTTTTACTCAACTATGCAAGAGAAATTTTTAATGCTTCCGGACAATCTATTGCATGTCCTGAAATTAACCCCTGCCCCGATGGGTCAATAGATTTATCATGGAGGACTCCAAAAGCGCGACTACTCATTAACATTAGAGAAGTTGAATCAAAAGGAATATTAGCCTATTTCTATGGAGATTTAAGAGGAGATAATATGCAAATTAAAGGAAATGTACCTAGTGAAAATATCGCTGAACATCTAATGGTATGGATGAAAAATTTGATAATCTAGCATATCCCAAGCCTATTGAAGTTATTACTAATGAATGTTTTGTTTATAGGCAAGCTCATATAGACAAACTGAAAAACAAACGAATCCCAAGCGAAAGTCACTTTATCCCTGATTCAGATGGCCTTTCCGTTTATTGGAATCGTCATTGTACCGTTAACGAAATTTATATTCTAATTGGTTTGTCATATAGACATAAAAAAACTGAATATAAAAATCACGAACATTTTAAGGTATTTAAATTGAATGCAGGAATGCTCCGTAGTATTAATGGAGTACAAGATGTATTACATACCCCTATAATTAATGGAAATCCAGCCCCTCTTGGTCAACCTAACAATTACTCTCATTCATCTGTTATTTATGAAAACGACGAAGAAATACGCATGAAAATCTGTGATTTTATTTCAGAAAATTACGATGAATGTTATTGCGATTTTGAACCGTCTTCACTCAATGACCAAATTGCTGCTCTTAGAGAGCGTTTAGATAATACCGAGTATCATAGGTATTAAAAATACCTTCCAAAAATAAGCTTCGACCTTGTTTCTAAGGTTAATAATCTAGGGTCTTTTAGAGTTCCCTTTAAATCTGAATAATACTAAAGTTTTTCCTTTTATTCACATACTTCCCTTTGTTGCGAACTGGCAAACCACCGGGAATATCACGAATATGAAAATTATTATTGCAATTGTTTTTCCAACCGGGATGAAAGGATTTTTTTTGTTACAGCTATAGCTGTTTATATATTAGGTAAAATCAGAAATGCGTTGGCGGGGCATTTAATAGATGGGCTATTGCCTGGTTTCCCGGAGCGTCCGAAGCCATTTGTTGCAATAGGCTGGGAAAACTAACGTCCCCGCCACCGCCGTTTTCCACCAATCTCAATGCGCTGATCCATTGTGCTTTCCCCTGCGTTTGCAACATTACCACTGAAAGGTCGCCTCCAGCTCTTTCCCATATCCCTTTGTCTTCCAAGCCTCGAGGATAGAGCTTGCAGGCAATTTCAAAAATCCGTTCGCGCATGCCTTGGCTCGTGAGTGGCAGCAACAATTGATGGGATAAATTTGATAGCAGTCCAAACAGGAAGGCGGCGGCATTCTGTGCCGCATAGGGTTGGGAACCTTTGTTATCCATTTCTCCTTTGTCGTTGATCAGATCGGAAATACCTCGTATCAGTAAGGTTTTAACCTCGGGATGCGCACGGCAACTGCTCAGAAATCCTAATCCTTCCATTTCTACAGCGAGTGCGTGACTGATATCTTTTTTTATCAATTGCAAGGCAGTAGCCTGTTCACTGGCGAGCACCTTTTCGCCGCTAGCGATCACACCGCTGTATGTTTTTATTTCATCGTGAAAAGTCATATTTAACAGCGAGCTTGCGATATTTTTCCAGGCTGGACTTTGGGAAAAAGCAAAGGCGGCTTGCTCCAGATCATATGAGGAAGCAGCAAATTCATAACGCGGTTTATATTCAGTCTCTGCTTTTCCCCTTTCATAGCCGATAACCTTATCTCCAATAACAATATCTCCAACCTTAACATCTTTTAGGCCACCTGCCACGCCCAAATAAAAAATATGTGAGGGTCGGAACAAAGCAATTGCGCGCTCGGTTTCCGTTGCCGCCTGGACGTTGGTCTGGTTGGTTTTTCCAACGACTACTTTTACCTGCCCACTACCAACAGGCAGCAGCCCGGTGTAATACTGAGTACCCGTCTCGTGATGCTTAGTGCCCTCGTAGTCTTTCAGGCAATTTAATACCGCGTCTTGTTCCTCTGGGATGGCGGTTAAGATGATTATCGTACTACTCATAATTTATTAAATAAAGCTTTTAGGAGGGGCAGTTGTTCGTTGTTTCTATTTTCTAAAATCATGGTATCGATCAGCTTCATGGTGGTAATGCCATTAAAGCCACGATAACGCAACTGTTGCAGGGCATTGGCCCATATTTCCTGTCCGGATCCATGATTCTGTAGATCATATTCATGACCACCTGCCTGTAGCCAGATACCCCTATCGGTGGGGCCGTGGGGATATAAAGACCTACATACATCCTTAAGGCCATTCCACCAATCGTCAGCGGACTTCCCCGTATGCATGTTTCCCCGCAAGGCCAATGTCAGCTTGTCAAACAAACCAAGTAACGATTGGCATTCCTGCAAAGCGGGCATTAGGTCGGGTTTCTTTTGTACGGAATCTGCAAGGAAGCGGGCTACCTGTCCCCAATAGTTTCGGATTATTAGCTTTCCTGCCAGGGCAGATTCTGCATAGGTCAGGGGTTCATCGGCTAGTAGTTTCATAAATAAATCGGGATACTGGTTGGTGGTAGTAATGGTATCGAAAAGCTGCAACCGGGCCGACACTGAAATGTGGGAATTGCATGTTAAAGAGACGAGTATGTCGCGTTGTGCCAGGGCAGTGCAGAGCTCAGTTTCGAGATCAGATAGAATGAGTGCCCCCCCTGCCAAAGCATCGACAATACCCGGGATTGTCGTTCGTAAGAGCGATTCCCGGATGGCAGGTGATAGCTTTTTCCAGAGCTGCCGTCGTTGTCCGTAGCTAGTCAGGTCGGCCTGAGGGGACGTGCAGAGCTTTTCCAGCAGTGCCACTTCCACCGGCTGGTTGTCCATAATGATATCCATCAATGAAAACAGGGTTGCACGAGGATCAGGTACACCTATCCAGGGATCGCGCCCATCTTCCAAGCTGTAGTACCATATCCGCTGCCATGAATTGTGACGGACGTCCAATGCGGCCAGTAACGACGGGTATTGGGTTATCCTTTTTGCTGCCAGTAGAAATAGTTTTTCAGCGTTTAAGCTTAGAGTAATATTGAGGAGTGCTTTATCATTTAGCCCTGTAGTCATGGCATTCAGGGCCCTGAAATCATCTGGGACCTGGTCCACCTTCAGTTGTTTTTCAAGCGCCTCCAGGGGAGGATATAGTTGCATTAGAGCGAAGCCATGCAAGGTTAGCCAATTTTTTGAGAGGGCCGCTGATAGCACTGAATGTGAAAGTGCTTTAGATATGGAAATAGGGCGTGCGGCTAACAGATCTATTTCCATGCTGGGAGAAATGGGCAGCAGCATGCATGTTTTGGCGACAAGTGTTGCATCGCGAGACCACCATTGCCACAGTATAGGGGCATAGTCAATTTGCCAACGCTGAAGTTGTTGTTTCAAGGACGTCTTTACAATAGAGCGCCACCAAGAGGTCCCCTCTTCAAAGCACTTTTGGACAATAAGGCTTGTATCTACTTCCTTATTCAATAGATGCTTATTTAGCCATTTTTCGAGTGCTGGACTCAAGGTTTTCTCGGCAGTTGCAAAACCTTTCCATAAAACATTGCTCAGGCCGAGAATTTCACGGGCATCAGCTTGGTAAATCCGTTCTGCAAGCTCGCTGAGTAATTTTTGTTTGTGCCCTCCGGCGCATCCAGGATCGGGACTGAGTTTTGAAGTAAGGTCAGCCGTCAGAATGTATTCTTCCAGAGTAGCATTTTCAGAATTCGCGTTTAAAAGATCGGCTATGCGGCCAGCATAAAGATAGTCCTCGAAATTATCAACAGTGATATTAAATTCGTGTAGTACTTGTCCCAGCTCGGTACGATGAGGCTCATCCGACGTCAGATAAAGAGCAGCGGTGCTACTGAGAATAGCGTTCTGGCCGGGATAAATTAGGCAAAAACTGGTGTGTATCCAGTTAGCAAGGACCGATGGCGGAATCCATACGATATTTATTTTTTTTGTGTCGGTGATTTCGCGTGGATGAAAAGCTACATCAAATTGCAGGTTTTCGCGAATAGGTACACTGGCAGCGTTCCAGACCATTGTTACCAGATCTTCAAAGCCTTCCCGTCCGACCCATACGATGGTATTTTGATATTGGTCCAGATGCAACAGTGCATTGACAGCTATAGCTAGACGTGGAGAGTCTGCCGGGCTCAACCGTGGCAGCGGCTGGCTTGTATCGAGTTGCAATGCAGACGGCCGCAGCGCCTTGTCAGCAATCTGAGGTAGCAGCGCCAGCAAATGCCGAAAGTCATGAATGTGGCATAGGTCATTTTGGGAAGCAATCAGTGCATGAGAAAAAATTCTACCAGCCCTCACGCCTGGAGTGTCGTCCTTGAAGGTCTTTAGAAACAGAAAATATTTATCAAATGCCATAGTGCCGCGGATGGTCGGGCTCCACTCGATACCATCAGCAGGTCGTGTGCGCATGTCCGTTAGTGTAAAAATCCTTTGGGCGTCTTGCAGATTGGTCATACTGGTGGCCAGTAGCGCAAATGCACCATCCTTGTCGCCGTTTATAGACTGATGCAGGGTAGTCATAGCATTACTTCTTTGAGGAGTAGGGTAATGTCTTTGTGCTTGGTGCCATCATGCGCGATGTAGTAACCAAAGCTTTCCGGCAACTCCTGACGGTATCGTTCCTTGGCCGGATCGTCATGCAAGGGAAATTCCTGAGCTGATAAGCCACATATTTTCCAGGAGGAAAGGTGCCAGCTAGCTTCGATAAAGTCATGCATCAAGGGAAGATTTTCTCGCAAGTATTTTTGGGGAATGGCGGGATCGGTTAGCTCATCCCAACAAGTCAGGACTACCATTAACGAAGGACTGGAGATGCGCTGCCGAGTGCCGATATTGCGCAGATATAGCAGCGCTTGCAAAAGTTCTATCATATGACATTGTTCGGATAGCGGGCTTTTGAGTTGCCCATTGCTGCGCATGGTCTGCAGCTTTTCATGGCCGCCGTTGCTCAAATCATAGTAATTAACCACCGCACCTGGGCGGAGGAATAGTAACCAGTGGTCGCTTTGCTGCACCCGCTGACGCCATTTCTCCTGGTATTCCATAAGCTCTACCATATGGCTCACTTGTTCACCGCCATAGTCCGGACAGATGAGTTCGGATTGCTGATTATCAATAGCAATTGGCAAGACCATTTCCTCATTACTTTGCAGGGGAGTGCTTTGCGGCTCTTCGCCCGCCGAAAGCCGGGCGATAGCATCTTCGATTACTTTGATATTTGCCGGCGCCTTCCATAAGGTGATTTGCCCTTTCCGTTTTCGGACCCGCAAGTAGAGCTGTGCAAGAAAAGTGGTCTTGCCTGATTTCGGTTTGCCGATAATGAGGGTGTTGTTAGTGACGGGCATAGGCGTTATGGTAGTTTAAAAAGTAATCGTCAACTGGCGGCTGGGCGTCTGCGGGCGCTGGTAACGTCAGTGTTTTTTGGTGTATCCGTGACAGCAGGTCAGTAATTACAACTAAATTGTCGTTAAAGTGACCAGGATCTTGCCCTGGGGTGGAAAAGTTCGATACTTCATAGGTATCTACATTACCAAATATGTTATAAAGATCCTCACGCAAACTTTGCTGAATGGTAGTTGGAATGTCAGCGAGTCGATCAGATTTTGACCATACTATCGCCACAGGGCGACCGTCCAGATTGGTTGCCAGTTGTTCTGCCATCTGGCAGATATCGAATACTGCTTGAGCCATACGGACTACTAATGCAGCACAGTCGACAAAAAGAACAAAAGCGCTGGAATGAGCATAAATCCAGCGGGCATTTTCAGCACCGTTATCCTGGGTATCAGTAGACCAACGTTTGAATACTTCACCGGATGAATCCGCAAATAGAACATCCCGGAAGCGATTTTCGTGGCGCAGCGCCAGATGGTAGAAGCTATAAAAATCAGGGTTGCTGGGTGTTGGTGGTGGGAAGCTGACGCGCCCGGCCCTTTTGATTGTCATGTATTGGGCCAGACTCTCCCAAGCCGAAAGCGTATAACTGCCTGAAAATTGCCAGCCGTCAAAACGCCAACCGTTGAGCAAAAGGCAAAAAAGCATGCTGAGATAGCTGGTCTTGCCGGCATCCGCTGTGCCAATCATTCCCAATATGACGGGGCTAGACCGGGCACTGACTAACGCAATATCTTTGGGTTCCATGGCGGCGCCCTGCCAGGGGAAGAGATATTGTCCTTTCGCCGTGGTCCTGCTTCCACTCCCAGTCGCTATCTGCTCATCCCGCCAATGTTCGCATTTGGGGTGTTCGTTACTGAAGTGAACTTTACAAAGTCCTCTTGGAGCGGGACAATCCGGTTGTGTGCATCGTTTACTCATATCCCTGAGTTATTTAACAGTGGACAAATGGTTGGCTTGTAGGTCATGCAGGCACCAAACGCTGAGATCACTGAGTGAAACTTCTGCATTGGCAGCTATGCCAGTGGTGACTGACAGCTGATCAAGTGGAAGAGCGTCATCTAGGTAATTTCGAATAAAAGCAATCAGAGGAAAGCGGGCCGGCAGCAAGTCCATCGCTGGAAGCAATTTCAAAAAGGGAGCCCTATGGGCCTTTATCTCGGTCAGGAGGACGTTTAACGGCTGGGGCTTGCTGGCTTGCACACCAAGTACATCGTGAAGCGTTTCACGCAGGAAGTAGTCAACACTGATTGGATGTAGTTCCGGAACTTCCGTACAAAGGTCTGCCGCCATAGCGCCGGCTGCTACAATTGGCGGCAGGCTCCGGTAACTGGTGGACAGTTTGGAGGAATAAAGAGCTGCCTTCCACCAGAGCAGCTTATTTCTGAAGTTGAGAGCCCAATAACTTTGCTCAAGACTTTCGCTGACCTGTTTAAAATATGACGGCAATACAGCAAAATATGCTTTTAATTGCGCTTCTGTTTGCGCATTGTATTTTTGAGGATTCGCCAAGACCTTGTTCAATTGCATTGCTAGTCCTTCGGCCGCTGTCTTACTGAAAAATTCTGCCCACTGATGTCCGTTGTTGGGAGCACCAGGATTTTTTCCCCCTCGGCCCCAACCCGAGTATAGAGATGCGTCGAGAAGGATAGTGTTAAGCTCGTCTTTATTTACCTCAGAAAGGTCGGTAATTTTTTGCGCCGGCGGATGATTGAAAGGTGGCAGATCAACCGTGCCCATGTCCTGCCACAACTTTTGTGCTGCTTTTTCCACCAGGCTGGATAAATCCCCGATAAACGTTCGTAAAACCGGAGCTTCACGATCAAGACGATAATAGCGGATCGTGTTCTGACCACTGTAAAAGATTAGGGCAGCGTAATCGATGTCACTGGCAGCTAGCCGTTGCAAAACCTCTAGGATCACTGAGCGTATATAAGTCAAGGGGGTATCTTTAGTACGGGTCGAGCTATTGATAAATGTCGCCCATTTCTGGATGATCGCGGCTTGCACTTCTTGCACCAGAGAGTCTGCGGAATCCACGTCCGGATCTAACGCTACCATTGTTGCGCGAATTATCTTTTTTTTGTCTTTGCCCCATTTCTTTTTAAGGTCTTCAACCGCTTTTTTTAGTTTTTCATGATCTGCATCATCTTCCAAACGGATAAACTGATTATCCAGGAACGATTGGAGTATCGATATTGTCATACGTGAGATATTTATAAAAGCAATGCTACAAAGCAAAAATCGTCCCACGGCGGTTGAACTTGCCAATATGGCATTACGCTGTGTTGGTTTGACAGACATGGAATTCCAGGACATTGCTTGGCGACTCCAACGACTTTGTAGCTTGAGCTACGCAAGCGCACTTGGAATACAATTTCCTTGTTAAATAAATAATTGCGTGTAGAAAAAAATGTGTATGCAAGTATGCTGAGAAGCTACACAAAAGAGTTTGCGTAGGGTCGGTCTGTCAGTTACTGTAGGTCGCACCTTGGAATGACGTATTACTGGCCCAATAAGAAGCAACGCATTCCTTTTTCTACTAAGTCTTCCCATGCCATGGTCAGGTAAAAAGGTCTCACTCCGGTTTTAGGCCGGGCTGTACTTCCGGGCAGGGTGTTTCGTGCGGCCCGGCCTAAAACCTGCGTTCGGGCAGCTCACGGTCCACGCGCTGAAGCGCGCGTCCCTACGCTGCCCCATATTCGTCCGCCACCTGCCTGCCGTGCTGGTCACAGGTTGCTCCGCGCGGCTCTGCCGCGCTCCCGCCCCCTGGCCCAGCCCGGCATGGCGGGTGGTGGCGGGCTCATTTTGTTGGCAGGCAGAGGTTTCTTCCTGACCATCTACGTGAGACGCCCGTGTAAGTGGCTGTGTACCTGGTTGCGTTGGGCAAGGTGTAAACATGTAGTTGACGGATGCCGGTGCGAAGGTGTAGCCCGGCTTCAGAACATGGCCTGCCGCGAACAGCGGCTTTGGGATATCATTTCAGCTTTGGAATAATCTTGGCGCATACTTGTGGGCGAGGGTGGCAGCTCTTCCTTCCTTTTGGATTGATACGTGAGCCACCCTCACCCACAAGTATGTGTTTTCTTTTCACCTCCAGCCGAGGGATCAGCAGCGGGCTTGTGGCCTGCAGCAGATATCCAGGTGTGTTCAGGCAAGGTTAGCCGCCTGGGCTCTCCCTGTTTCCCCTACGTTCTCCAACGCTTAGGCCTCAATCGGGCTTTTTCGTCTTCGTCCATGGGGCAAGTTCTTCCCGGGCGGCTTTTAATTCCTTCTTCAATTCTTCGGGATTTTTGAGATGGTACTCACTCATCTGATCGCGAATTTTCCGCACCTCCTTCACCGCATCGTATTTCTTTTTCTCTTTTTTCATAGTTGCGTATGTTTAATATTTCTCGGGGTGTTCGTATCTCTAGCAGCCTGTAGCCCAGCCGGAGATTTATCGAATTATACAACCTTATCCGGTTGAGGTTTACAATGTGCTTAAAGTTCCAGCTGGCCAGCACATCTACTTTGTTCACTGTTGCGATCGCAATATGCAGCGCATCGTCATAACTTTTATTCGTAAGAGCACCTTCCTTTAAGTAGGTTTCAGCCAATGTGATAGCTTCATCTGTTGTCAGCAAGTCCAGCCGGTACTGTAAAGGTATCTCATTTAAAACGGCAAGAACGTTGCTCGGCGCCTTTTTTACTTCTGACAGCACAAGTTCGGAAACAATAATATTTCTGTCGCCGGCCTTAAATTCCTCAAAGAGCGCCAAACTCCATTCTTTAAATTCCACGTCAAAGCAGCCTCCAATCACGGAGGTGTCTACATACACGTTTTCCATAGTAATTTACAAGGTTTTAGGTTAACAAATCAATTTTGAGAGTGAGATTTGCAATGCGCTTTGCCTTTCACCGGCAACGTCATTTCTATGCGCTTTGAGATAATGCGCATGAGGTTTTTTCCTGCAGGACCGACTTTGTTTTTGCCGGAATCTTCAAGCAGCTGTAAGCCATCCATTCTTCGAATGAGCAGGCCGTTTTCCTGGGGTTCTACGGAGATCAGATCTCCCACTTTGAAGCCGGCCGCTTCCAGCCATTTGCCGCTCAGGCGAATGTGAGGTACTTTTTCAGTATGCAGGTCATGATCATAATAGGCGGAGCCTACGGTTAACAAACGTTCTTTTTTCATTGTAGTAGTATTACTATATAAATATACTAATTACGATTGTTTAAAACAATCTTTATTACTACTTTTTAAGCGTATTTTATCCACATATTCACATTTTACATATAACTATACTACTATATTTATATAAATAAAACCATTAATACAGCATTTTATCAAACAATTAAAGTAAATTGACAAGTAACAAAATTGACAGCATGACATTTGGACAACGGCTTGCCCTCGTGCGCAAACAACGGGATTTAACACAGAAAGATTTGGGAGTAATGATCGGCATGGTTGCAGACCTGGTGAGCAAGTACGAAAAGGATAGAATGAGCCCTTCAATTGAAATTGCGGCGAAGTTTGCAAAGGCATTAAATATCTCTTTGGATTATCTCGTATTAGGTCATGAAACGGAAATGGGAAACACCACGGATGCAGTAAAATATAAGCTGCAACAGCTGGAGAAATTGTCAGAGGAAGACAAAACTCATGTCATGGCCGTGATAGACGCTTTTATCACGAAGCAGAGAGTAAACGCCCTGATGGGCGAATAAAAAAGGCCCCTGCATTTTCCTGCAGGAGCCTTCACACTGAAATATACGTCAGCACATTACCTACGTGCCTTCGTTTGTTACCGCCGCCTGGCTAACACCTGTCATCACCGCACCGGCGAGGGCTACGTAACCTGCTACCTGCGTAACGACTTCCGGCAGCACCACCGGCAAGCCCATGATCGACGCGCTGAGCGCCGTCAGTAAAAGCCCGATCGTTCGCACCTTCTGGAAAAATGGCGGCGTGGGTGCCATCAAACGTTTTCCTATATTCATTTCTGAACAGTTTTGAGGTTAGAAAATTACATCCGGGCGTTACGGTGCGCCGGATACGTTTATCAATGCCGTGGCGTTGTGGGCGCCGTTGTGCAGGTTGTACAGCTCGTTGTTGACCTGCTGGAAGAACTCAATCCCCAACGCCAGGAACAGCGGCTTTGTACTGTCCAGCGGCAGATTGTTGATCGTCAGGTTCAGCGGAGCCGTCGCCGTGCGGTCGATCACCAGCTCGGCGGAGCTGACCAGTCCGTCCGCAAACGCTTCGCCTTCAAAATCCACTTCCGTTGCTGCGGCGTTGATCCGGTAGTGTGTAGCGC
>NZ_JBQEMV010000003.1:179025-1026517 GCF_052044405.1 Chitinophaga sp. 22620
GCGCTACGATCCTTGTTGCCGGTACGAAAGCCGGTATGTCTACCGAGGCTGTGCCTGCCGTCCGGTCGATGTCTGAGGTGTACGGGGCATAAAATGTGGTTCTCAGCCTTCCGCGTGTATTGAACTCAAAACCCTGCAGCAGCTCCGCTTCGCCGTCGATCACGTTCCGCTGGCCGCGGGGATTGGTTGCATCGGCGCGGATCACTTTCATGAACTCCTTCACCAACCTGCCGTACATGTAACTGTCGGCGGTTTCGGCGATCAGGCCGCGAAGGGCGGTATACAGCAGGCGCGCGGCACGTCCGGCGCGGCCAAACTCGGAACCGTTCTCACGCGTACGCTGGAAGGCGGGATCGTTCGCAATGCGCTCCGCGTCTACACCGCCTTTCTGGCGCGCCAGGTCTCCGGCCACGGTAGAGTAAAACGTCATGTTGCCGATGCTGCCCTTCAGTTTGATGAGCCCCGTTTGTCTTGCCATGTTATACGATTTTAGTGAATAATAGGGCAAAATGCATAGCCATGCCCGTTAGTCTGTCGCATCTCGCGCGCGATGCCGTAAATTGCTTTACGACACCAAACTACATCGGTGTTCCATAGTAAAAAAATTCTCATTCCGAACCTGCCGATTATGCAGAAAATGATACCCAACCGCATAGTGATTTTCGCGCGTGACGTACAAAACATCACTGGCCGCAGCGAGCGGACCTCACGGCTTTTGTTGCAGAAGATCCGTGAAAGCCTGGGCAAGAAGAAAGGACAGTATATTTCTGTTGCTGAGTTTTGCCAGCTCACCGGACTGAATGAAGAAGAAGTGCGTGGCTTTCTGAAGAAATAACTCTTAATAACGTAAAGTTTCCGAAGGATTTAAAGCGTCCTACGTTGACTTCATGGTTAATTGCATTACTTTGTGATTTATAAAATGACCGATACTTAATCATCTTACTTCTTTTGATTGAAATATTTGGGTGAACTGTAGTTCCCCTAGAATGCCGTAGTTAACCGACTTCTTTGCGAAATTAGCGGCATAGTTTGGGGAAACAGTCATTTAACTATGCGTATCAGTTGCAACAAATTTCTTCTCAAGAGCTTCAATAACTTCTTCTCGTTGTTTATCAGGAAGAACCGACATGCAGATTATAAGCAGTTGTTCTTGCACTTCTCTTTTCCCTTCGTGAACGCCCATATTGAATAAGTGCGTGTCGCTTATTCTTATTAAGATACTAATGACATCGTTTACAAGCAAATAAAAGCAAAGTCGATTAACGAATTCTACTTTTGCGGGATGGATGCCTACATATCCGTCCTTATCAAAATACCAGTTTAAAAAACATTTCTGAATTTCCTTACCTACGCTTGATTCAGAAAACAGTTTTTTAAAACAATTTATCTCCGACACATGGGCAAATTTGTTTCTTATATTTGCCAAGCAAGTTAGTTTTTTTAACTCATCTTTCTCTATGCCTTTTATGTCTTGAATTAACTGAAGTTTTTGAAAAAAGCTTAATGAAGTAGAAGCATGTCCAAATGACCTTGAGGTTTTCCAGTCTATATTTAAGATGTTTCCGAGGACTCTGGATGCCAGTTCTTCGACAAAGATTGAATTCTCAATAATACATAGACGTAAATCTCTATTAACTGAAGCTATTTTAAAGTCAAAAGTATTATCCATGGTATAATTCTAAACTCATTTAAACCTCTCAGACCTTAAACGCCTCTTTTATCAACTATAAGCTGAGATTCTCTTCTTACATTCTCTATATCATTTGAAATATGATACCCGATTGATTTGTTTCCTACTTTATATTCATATTCAAACAAAGGAATAATATTTCTTCCTGAAGCGATCTGATAAGGAGTTACAATAATTCTATCCTCGGTTAGAAAAATCGATTGTGTAGGATAATTTTTCAAGTAGTATACTCTTAAAGAGCCTTGCTTTTGGCTGCGGTCGTATGTACTATTAATCAAAGAAATTGTCTGATCTATTTTTTGTTGAAGATGAGCTAGTGTAACATCGGTTTTTTTTGCTAATGGATCACAAAATACTCCTTGAGGATCTACAAAGAAAAACTCCGTCATGGAACCTTTCCTATTAAACCGTTGTTCTATGTCTGGAGAATGATTGCCAATCCAACGCAGTCCATCGTTCATAACAGCAACAAATAATTCGGCACTTCCTAAAAGATCTGAAAAACGATAATCAGCAGAATTTGTCAAGATCTGTTTTAAGCCTGAATCATGAACGGAAAATGAAATTCTTAGCATTTGCATTAAATTATTTTCATCATCTTTTTTTATTAATAGATTATACAATAACGAAAGAGTCCCTCCAACTAGCATAGTATTAGAAACATTCCCTAATGTATTATACCAAAAGGAATTTGGCAACGCTTTTGTTTGAAGTAAAAGTAGTGTAAGACCTATTATAATTAAAACTGAGAAAATGATGTAATTTTTCATCAATAATAGTATTGGGTTAGGGATTATAAATATTAATGTAGTGAAAATAAATATAATTGCAAAATGCGGATGATAAATTCTGCAATGTTGTTTAAGTAACTGAGAAGAGATGAAAGTTTTACCATTGCTGGACTTGCAAGGGATTTAAAGTATGCACATAAACATTATTTTTGTTGCCTTTTACTCTAATTCGCATCCCGAACTTCCGTACCTTTGATCCTCAGCCAGTTCTTTGCAAACCCCAGTAAAATAAGGCATTCCAGCGAGGTAACAAAAAAGGTTACACCACTCCAAAAGTGCCCGGAAACACACGGTAATAAAGGCTTTAATATAGTCCCAGCGGGATCATCGTGCATGAAAATAAAACGGAGCTGCTGGAATATTTACGGCCATCTTCAGAACCGAAAAGACGGAGAACATTTCCGCATCGGGCATGCGCAATCATTATTACAGTGATGATGCTGCCATAGGCCGGTCCGTGAAGACTTTGAAGACTACGACGATGATGAATACGGTGAATTTGATGAAGACCATGAAACTGACAGCGAAAGCGCGGATGAAAGATATGCACAGGCCATGGAAAAACGCATAATCGCTGTATTATCAAAATATCTCTCCCGGGCAGGGTAAGCTTAATATACCGGCACTACTCGTAAAATCTGATATTTTAGCTAAATTTACCCTGCCACAGTTATGAAAAACAACAGCACACATCATACGGATCCACTGCTCCTGCGCCTTTCCGAAGGAGACGAATCCGCATTCCGCGAGTTTTTTCATACCTACAGCCACCATGTTTATCATGTGGCTTTACTAATGACCAAATCCGCCGAACTGGCGGAAGACATGGTGCAGGAGATCTTCCTCAAAATATGGCTCAACAGGGCGGCCCTTCCCGGAGTGGAGAACCTGAAAGGTTACCTTTTCATCAACGCCCGCAACCACATCCTTAACGAACTGAGAAAAGGATCGCACAACCTGCAGTTCACTACCGCCCTGCTCAACTATTTCAGTGAACCGGCAGACAACCCGGAACAGGCGCTGCTGCGCAAGGAATCGCGTTCGGTGCTGCGCCAGGCCATTGCCCATTTGCCCACCCGCCAGCGCCTCATCTATCAGCTCAGTAAAGAAAAAGGGTTAAAGCAGGATGAGATTGCGGCACAGCTGAACATCAGCAAACATACCGTGCGCAACTCCCTGGCGCAGGCCCTGCAAAACATCCGCCACTTCCTGGAACGGGCCGCCACCGGGCTGGTGCTGGGCGTCTGCGTGATCGAAGCTTTCCTGTAACAAACACGGCTTCCGGGAACCCAGATGCGGCCCTCGTTTCGCCTGAATCCGGGCTGGTGCTGGCCGTCTGCGTGATCGAAACTTTCTTGCAACAAACATGGTTTCCGGAACCGGATGCTGATCTGCCTTGTAATAAAATTTCCTTTTGGGGAACTGCGGGCGACCGGATGCTCCTCATTGATCTGCCCGCTTCGCCCGGCGTTGCACCCCGCCGGGTGGGCCCACTTCCCCCCCCCAAAAAATTTCTTCCTCCCGACTAGTAGTCCCGCTTTTTAAATGTGTCTTTATAAGTAACACATGGCAACACGATTCGACATACTGCTCAAAGGATACATTTCCGGTACGCTTACCCCCGCGGAAGCGGAAGAGTTCCTGCAACTGGTCAAAGACCAGGACCACCGCCTCCCCGATGCCGTGCAGCGCCTCCTGGAAAACGAGCACCACCCGGCATTGCCGCCGGAAAAAGAGCAGGAAATGGCCGATGCTATCCTCAGCCGGGCGCGGCGTGCCGAGCGCAAACGTATCCCGATGTACCGGTTAGCAGCGGCCGCAGCGGTATTGGCTGTATTGGGAGCAGGGTTATTATTTATGCTGAACAGCAGGCGGCCTGCCGCACCAACCCCCCGAACCGCCACAGCATCCGCCGCCGCACCTGGCCATACCAAAGCCACCCTCATCCTGGCAGACGGCACCGTAGTGCCGCTGGACAGTGCGGGCGAACGGCAGATAGGCCAGGGCATCCGGCAAAGCAAAGGACAGCTGCGCTATACCGCGGAAGCAAAAAGCGGCAGCATACAATTCAACACACTGGCCACGCCCAGGGGCGGGCAGTTCCGCCTCACCCTCCCTGACGGCAGCAGGGTATGGCTCAACTCCGCCTCCTCCCTCCACTACCCCACCGCCTTCAACGGCGGCCAAAGAGTGGTGGAACTAAAGGGCCAGGGGTATTTTGAAATTGCGCAGGCGCCCTCGCAGCCCTTTATAGTGAAAGTAAACAGCATGGAAGTACAGGTATTGGGCACCCGATTCGACGTTATGGCCTACCCTGATGAAAATGTGGTGAACACCACCCTGCTGAACGGCGCCGTACAGGTCAAAAACGCCGGCGCCACCCGCCTGCTCCGCCCCGGGCAACAAGCGGTGCTGAACGGTGGAAACAATCACATCACTATACAGCAAGCTGATACAACCAAAGTTATTGCATGGAAGAACGGCCTGTTCCTGTTTGATAATATGGACCTGCAGACTATTCTGAGAGAAGTGTCGCGCTGGTATGATGTGGAAGTGGTGTACACTGTTACGCCCAGTTCTGAGTTATACGGCGGCGCCATCAGCCGCAACATGAGCCTGGAGGCTGTTTTGCATTTACTGGAAGGAAACGGCTTTAATCATCTGAAAATTGAAGACAGAAAAATACTGGTATTGCCGTAAAAAAAATTCCGTTATGAGAGAATGCTCAACCACATGCTCTCCTCGTGTCAGAAAAGAAAATTGTAAGTAAGTATCTATCGGGAATAAAAAGAAACCGGAAGTGGTTGCAACACTCCCGGCAGTATCTGGTATTCCCGTTAATCTGAGATCGACTATTGTAAGACTACCAAACACCACTAAAGTATGTATTTTAATGCTAATGAAAAAGCCCTGCGCTTCCGCAGGCTTTTAACCACGTTGTGCAAAGTTATGAAGATCACTGCATTCATCTTGTTCGTTACATGCATGCATGTAAGTGCAACCGGTCTTTCACAGCAACTCACGCTGTCTGTAAAAAATGTGCCGCTGCAAAAGCTGTTCAAGGAGATCACGGCGCGCACGGGCGTGTCCGTCATATACGGGGAAACAGTGCTGCGAAACACGGCCCCGGTCACCTTCACGGTGAAAGACGCCTCGCTGCAGCAGGTGCTGGACCTTTGCGTGCGCAACCAGCCGCTGGTTTATTCCATGGAAGGCAACAGCATCATCATCAAACGCAGGCCCTCCGGCAACCCGCCGCAGCCTCCTCCGCCCCCGGTGGCGGACACGCTCATCACCGCCTCGGGCAAAGTGACCGACGCCAAAGGCATGCCGGTGCCGGGTGCTACAGTGCTGGTAAAAGGCACCATGCATGGTACTAAAACGGACGGGGAAGGCAACTTTTCCCTCAAAGGCGTGCGCACCGGCGCTGTGCTCGTTGTAAGCTCACTCGGCTTTGAGCCGCAGGAACTGCCGGCGCGAAGCGGCGCAGCGGCCATCACCCTGAAAGAAGCGGCCAGCAGCCTGAATGAGACGGTAGTGGTGGGATATGGTACGGTAAAGAAAAGCGACCTTACCGGCGCGGTCACCAAAGTGGGTGAATCCGCCATCAAAGCCACGCCTATTCCCTCGCTCGACAGGGCCATGCAGGGCCGCGCCGCAGGCGTGCAGGTGGTCACTAACTCCGCCCGGCCCGGAGGCGCCGCCACTATCCGCATACGCGGCTCGGGTTCGGTGAACGCGGGCAACGATCCTTTATATGTGATCGACGGCTTCCCGGTATCCGGCGGGCTCAACTCTAT
This sequence comes from Chitinophaga sp. 22620, assembly GCF_052044405.1. Lineage (NCBI taxonomy): Bacteria > Pseudomonadati > Bacteroidota > Chitinophagia > Chitinophagales > Chitinophagaceae > Chitinophaga > Chitinophaga sp. 22620. The sequence continues at coordinate 185,307 of NZ_JBQEMV010000003.1, forward strand.
CAATTCAGACGATGTGGAATCCATCGAGATACTGAAAGACGCCTCTGCCACCGCTATTTACGGCTCCAGGGGGTCTAACGGCGTGGTGATGGTCACCACCAAACAGGGCAGGTCCGGTAAGGCCGTGGTGACCTATAACGGGTATTACGGCACTCAGTCCGTCCGCAGGACCATCCCACTGCTCAATGCGCAGCAGTTCGCGCTGTTTGTGAATGAAGCGCTCACCAATAACGGGGCCGCGCCTTACTTCAACGGCAGCTCCGCAGAAAGGCCGCTGCCGGAAACGCTCGGCGAGGGCACAGACTGGCAGGATGTAGTGATGCAAAACGCGCCCATCCAAAACCATCAGCTGGGTGTGAGCGGCGGTTCCGACCGCTCCAGGTACGCCATTTCCGCCGGGTATTACGATCAGCAGGGCATCATCCGTAATTCGGGTTTTAAGCGGTATACACTGCGGGCCAACCTCAATAACGACATTACTTCCCGCGTAAAGACAGGCCTCTCCATGCAGGGCGCCTACACCCAGAGCGACAATGCCAAAACGGATGTGGACGGCACGGAAGGCGGCGGCGTTACCAGCTCCGCGCTGAGCTACTCGCCTACGTTCAAAGTGTTCAATGAAGACGGCACCTACTATAAAAACCAGGGCTCACTGAACGGTTACGGAGTGGATAACCCGCTGGCCATAACGAATGAGATCACCAATAAAAGTTCAATGCTGCGCCTGCTGGCCAACACTTACCTGGACTATCACATCATAGAAGGCCTCAACTTCCGCGTCAGCCTGGGGGCGGATCTGCAAAGCGCCAAAACGAACGCGTACACAACGCGGCTGGCCCTCGCAGGCGCCAGCCAGGGCGGCGCCGCTTCTGTAGCCAGCTCACAGAGCATCAACTGGCTGAATGAAAATACGCTGAACTACACCCGCAAACTCGGCAACATCCACCAGCTGAATGCACTGCTCGGTTACACCATCCAGGGCCGGAGCACCGAAAATGCCACAGCCCGGGCCAGGACCTTCTCCGACGACTTTGCGCAGTATAACAACCTGGAGGCAGGCTCCACGCTGGTAGCCCCCAGCTCCGACGCCAGCAACTGGAAACTCATTTCCTACATCGCCCGTATTAACTACGGGTTCGACGACCGTTTCCTGCTCACGCTCACGGCGCGGCGCGACGGTTCCAGCCGCTTCGGCCCGCAAAGAAAGTTCGGCATCTTCCCTTCCGGCGCACTGGCCTGGAAACTGATGAACGAAAGCTTCATGCAGAAACAGACCTTCCTTTCCGATGCCAAAGTACGCGTGAGCTACGGCCTTTCCGGCAACCAGGAGATCGGCGATTATCAATACCTCGCCAACATCGCCACCTCACAATACGTACTGGGCGGCGCTTTACAAGCGGCCTCGAACACGGCCGGCATCGCCAATCCTGATCTGCGCTGGGAAAAGAACGCCCAGTTCGACGCAGGTATAGACCTGGCTTTTTTTAAAAACCGCCTGCAGCTCACGGCGGATTACTATAGCAAAAACACATCCGACCTCCTCTTCTCCGTAAGCGTGCCCACTTCCTCAGGCTTCCGCACCAACCTGAAAAATATCGGCAGCGTGCGCAACAGGGGCATTGAGCTGTCGCTGGCCAGCGTGAACGTGGACCATCATGATTTTAAATGGACATCTGAATTCAACATCACCTTTAACCGCAACGAAGTGCTGCGGCTGGACGGGCGGAAAGAATTCACCACCGGCGTGGACGCCGTGCTGTTCAATACCACCATTAACCCCATACTGCTGCGGGTAGGCAGCTCCCTGGGCAACTTCTACGGCCTGGTGGTGGACGGCATTTTCCAGAGCAAAGCAGAAATAGATGCTTCCGCGCAGAAAACCGCCAAACCGGGCGACATCCGTTATAAAGACCGGAATGCAGACGGGGTGATCAATGATAACGACCGCGATATTATCGGCAACTCCAACCCGGATTTTTTCGGCGGCCTCAATAACACGTTTACTTACAAGGGAATTGAACTGAACATCTTTGTGCAGGGCAATTACGGCAATGAGATACTGAACTACGGCAACTTTGACCTGCTGAACCTGACCAGCGGCAACAACCAGAGCGCCCGTGTACTGGACCGATGGACGCCGGAACGCCCCGGCAACACCATTCCCCGCGCCAATTCAGCCGGTGGCTCGCGGGTGCTGAGCAGCTTCCAGGTGGAAGACGGTTCCTACCTGCGGTTCAAGAATATTTCCCTCGGGTATAACCTGCCGCAATCGTGGTTAAGCCGCTTCTCCATCAACTCGCTGAAAATATACGTGGCGGCCCAGAACCTGTTCACCATTACCGATTATACAGGGTACGATCCCGAAGTGAACCGCTTCGGCAGCTCCTCGCTCAGCCAGGGGCTCGACTATGGCACCTATCCCGCAGCCAAAACGCTGCTGACCGGCATTAACCTGAAATTTTAATCTTTTATGCGATTGATTATGAAAGCAAGATATGTACTGGCGGCGCTCCTGATCGTAACAACAGCCTGTGAAAAGCAGCTGGACATTGCGTCTGTCACCAATCTCACCAACGTCACCTATTACAAAACCGCCGAAGACGCTAAAGCCGCGCTGGGCGCCTGTTACAAAAACATGGGCGTGCTCGATCCCTTCCCTGACCTGGTAACTACGGACGATGCCGTGCCTTTCCTGTCCGGGGCGGCAGACCGTGTGCTGATATGGCGGTATAACCTCACTCCTTCCAATTCTTTCATCAATATCTATGCAGGCGCCTATACAGGCATTAACCGGTCTAACACGGTGATAGACCGCCTGCCGGGCATTCCGATGGACGAGAACCTGAAGAAGCGGTATATCGCCGAAGCCAAAGTATTGCGCGCCCTTCATTACTTTAACCTGGTGCGCACCTATGGCGCTGTGCCCATCACCACTACCGAAACCGCATCGCTGGAAGGGCTGGCCATTCCCCGCAAACCGGTAGATGAAGTATATGCGCAGATAGAAAAAGACCTCACGGAGGCCGAAAGCGTATTGCCCAACAGTTATCCCCCTGCTGACGCGGGCAGGGTGACCGCCGGCGCCGCCAAAGGTTTGCTGGCCAAGGTGTACCTCACGCGCGCCGGTACGGAAAAAGGCTCGCCTTTCTGGGCGCAGGCCGCCGCGAAGGCCAAAGAAGTGATGGACCAGGGCGTATACAGCCTGTACGATAAGTTCTCGGACGCCTTTGCGCTCACCGCGCGCGGCGGCAAAGAAAACATGCTGGAAGTACAATATCTTACGGATGTGTACGGTCACGGCCAGGGAAGAGGTTACGGCCCCCGCGCAGCCCCCATTTTCGCAGGCGGCGGCTCCGCCATTGCGCGGCCCACGGAAAGCCTCTTTAACTTATACGCGGCTAACGATCAGCGGAAAGCGGTCACCTTCATGACCTCCTATACCTTCAACGGCGTTACCACCAATCTGTCAATCACAGATCCTGATCCCGCCAAAGCCGTATCTTTTCAGAAGCTGTGGGACAGAACCGCTAAAACAACCGGAGGCGAAGGCACCAGCAGGCCCGTGCTGCGATATGCGGACGTGCTGCTGATATACGCCGAAGCCAGTAATGAAGCCAACGGCGCCCCTACCGCTGATGCCTATACGGCCATCAACAAAGTGCGCGTCCGGGCAGGACTGGCCCCCCTCGAAGGACTGAGCTACCAGGCATTCAAAGAAGCAGTTTGGCTGGAGCGAAGGCTGGAACTGGCTTTCGAGAGCAGCCGCCGCTTCGACCTCGTGCGTACCGGCAAACTGCTGGAAGCCGTAAAAGCCGAGAACAGTTACAACAGGAATGCCACCATTGAGCCTTTCCATGTACTGTTCCCCATCCCCCTGTCCGACATGGACGCTAACCCCATGCTGGAACAGAACACCGGGTACTAGGGGCACATCAACCGGTTCACCGGAATACAAAAGGATCAAAACCGGCGGGTGCAGGCTGCTGTATCCTGCCACATCATAAAAACAAAAAACAACGTTCATGTATACACGCAGAGATTTCCTTCAACAAACACCGGGCCTCATAGCATTGCTGGCAGGCCTTCCTGCACTGGCCCGGTCCGGCAAGCAGAAAACCATCCTGCTGCGCTCCTCGTGGCAAACCGTAAACATCGGCGACATCGGCCACACTCCCGGCGTACTCGCCCTGCTGGAAAAACACATCCCCGGAGCGGCCGTGAGGTTATGGCCTTCCAGCGTAGACAACGGGGTGAAAGAAATGTTGATGAAACGTTTCCCCAAGCTGCAGATCGTACAAACGCCCGAAGAAATAAAAACCGCCTTCACCGAATGTGACTTTTTGCTGCACGGCTCCGGCCCCTCACTGACTGCGCGAAAAGACGTGCAACGCTGGGCGGAAGAAACCGGCAAACCTTACGGCGTTTACGGTATCACCTTCCCTGGCTATTACGGTGAGCCTTCCGAATCTGCAAAAGCGGCTTTCCCCAGCGAGGTGGAACTGCTTACCAAAGCACAGTTCGCCTACTTCCGCGATTCCATTTCACTGGCCTTCGCAAAAGACCACGGCGTTAAATGCCCCATCATGGAATTTTGCCCGGATGGCGCCTTTGCCGTAGACCTCCGCAATGATGCCGCCGCAGAAGCATTTATGAAAACACATGGCCTGGAAACAGGAAAATTCCTTTGTGTGATCCCGCGCCAGCGGTTCACTCCCTGGTGGGAACTACCGTCCAAGAACAGGCCCCTCGACGAAAAAAAAGATGCCCGCAACCAGGAGATGAAGGAGCACGACAACCGCCCCATACGGGAAGCCATCATCGCCATCGTACGGGAAACGCCCCTGAAGATATTGATATGCCCGGAAGACGAAACACAGGTAAAACTGGGCAAAGAAATATTGTACGATAAACTGCCGGAAGACGTGAAAGGCAAAGTAGTGTGGCGCGACCGCTACTGGCTCACTGACGAAGCCGTAAGCACCTACCTTCGCTCTGCAGGCATGTTCGGGCTGGAAATGCATACCCCTATCATGTGCATCGGCCATGGCATACCCGCCATTGTAGGCCGCTTTCACGAGCAGACCAGCAAAGGCGTAATGTGGCGCGACATTGGCCTGGGGGAATGGTTATTCGATATGGATAATGAGGCCGACGTGGCGAAAATCGGACCCGCCGCGCTGGCCATGGCCAAAGACCCTGCTGCGGCCAGGAAGCTGGCCAAAAAGGGCCAGCAGTTCGTAGAGAAAAGGCAGCGGGAAACCATGCAGGTGCTGAAGAACAAACTGAACGCCTGAGATCATTGATATGAAAAAGAAAAAGGGCTGCATCAAAAGTAAACTGATGGATTTGAGATTCGTATAAACGAAGATCTCTTCATCAGCTAACCGCATAAAAACGGTGTAATTACTTTTGATGCAGCCCTTTCTCCTATTCAGTCATTTGCCGTTACTTCACATGATCTTCAGGCAAACATCCTGTAGAATATCCTCGCAGCAATCGTCACGATCCACTTTTGAACAAATTCGCTGTAATACCTTTTGATCCAGCTGCGCCAAAAGCTGTGCTATTCTCTCCTGCATAAAATCATGCTTGCGTTTGTATTGGTGAGATCAGAAGGAAGGGAGCAGGAACGCACTACTTGCCCCTTCTCAGCATTTCGCCATATTCATTGGGCAAAATACTGCTTTCGACTGCCTTTGCGGCTTTCTCCACATCGTATTCAAAACGGACGAACTCCACCTTTAACGAGTTCCTGTCATGGATGGACAGGGTTTCATCGATATGCAGCATCACATAGCCGCCGCGGGGATCGCCGTCTTTCGGTTTGCCAACCGACCCGATATTGATCACATGCCGGCACTTGGGCGCCTCACCGGGCTCCGTGCAGAGAACCCGGTGGTACGGTTTATGCGTGTGGCCAAAGCAAAGGATGTCTGCGTTGGCGTCTGTCAGGATTCGTAGCATGCTTTTTTCTTCCCGGTCTTCGAACAGGTATTCGTTGATCTTGCGGGGGCTGCCGTGTACCAGCATCAGTGTCAGCTGGGCGTCGTTCAGCTGGAATTCCACGCGGATATGCGCCGGAAGCGTGCGCAGGTATTGCCTTTCCTCGTCCTTTACAATGGAATTGGTGTAAGAAATGGAGATCTTTCCCATTTCTTTTTCTTCATCCGTCTTATAAGCGCAGCCGCAATCGTCGCTACGACGGCCAATGCCGAAGTCATAATTGCCGGCAATGGTCGGGATGCCTCTTTTGCGTATCTCCTGGATGACCTCGTTAGGCCAGATATTGTAGCCTACCAGGTCGCCGAGGCAATAAATCGCATCCGGTTTACGGGATTCCACATCTTTGAAAAAAGCTTCCAGCGCGGGAAGATTGGCATGTATGTCTGAAAAAAGGGCAATTTTCATATTGTCAGGCGGTTACGGATTTAAGATGGGAGGATACAAATTTTTCGCAATAATTGCGGATGATATGTCTCACCGCGCGGAATTGCTGGCTGATTTCAGCTTCCGTACCGGTGGCCTTTGCGGGATCAGGAAAATTCTCATGGAATCTGGCCGCGCTGGAGGGGAACACCGGGCAGCGTTCCTTTGCATTGTCACAAACCGTTATCACATAATCGAACTGTATGCCGGCATACTCGGAAATGTTGTTGGACGTATGCCCTGCAATATCAATTCCATCTTCGGCCATCGTAGCAATAGCCCTGGGGTTTACGCCATGTGTTTCAACGCCGGCGCTGTATATCTCGGCTGCGTTTCCCGCAAAATACCGGAGGTATCCCTCTGCCATCTGGCTGCGGCAGCTGTTGCCGGTGCAAAGCACTAGTACTTTCTGCATATAATCTGAAATATTTGTTTAGAATCCTTTTTAACATGATCAGGCCCCGGTTATGCTGGCCGCATCATCCGGAAGGAGGTAAACAACCAGGTTGTTGCATAACGCCTGTACTTTCCGGTTATGCTTCTGCGGGAACAGGTTGGCCATACCAGCGTTTACGCAGCCAGAAGGCTACGTTCACCAGGGCGATCAGGGCCGGTACTTCTACCAACGGCCCGATAACGCCCGCAAAAGCCTGCCCGCTGTTGATGCCGAACACACCAATGGCGACCGCTATCGCCAGTTCGAAGTTGTTGCCAGCTGCCGTAAAGGCAATGGAAGCATTTTTGGAATAATCGGCGCCCATGGCTTTACCAAGAAGGAAGCTCACCAGGAACATGATGGCAAAATATATCGCCAGCGGAATAGCGATGCGCACTACATCCATCGGGATCTGTACGATCAGCTCCCCCTTCAGGCTGAACATAACCACGATAGTGAACAGCAGCGCGATCAGCGTGATCGGCGAAATGGCCGGGATGAACTTTTCCCTGAACCACTGTTCGCCTTTCCATGCGATCAGCGCGTAGCGGCTGATAAGCCCTGCGGCAAAAGGAAGGCCCAGGTAAATAGCCACGCTTTCTGCGATCTGACCGATGGTCACATTTACCTCCAGCCCTTTCATACCGAATAAGGGAGGCAGCACAGTGATGAAGAAATAAGCGTAAACACTATACAACAGCACCTGAAAAACGCTATTCAACGCTACCAGGCCCGCGGCATATTCACGGTTCCCTTCCGCCAGCTCATTCCATACGATCACCATGGCAATACAACGGGCCAGCCCGATCAGGATCAGGCCGATCATGTATTCCGGGTAACCATGCAGGAAAAGCACGGCGAGGCCAAACATCAGAACCGGCCCAATTACCCAGTTCAGCAACAGGGACACGCCCAGGATCTTAGTGTTCTTGAAAACCTCGCCCATCTTGCCATAGTTCACCTTTGCCAGCGGCGGGTACATCATCAGGATAAGGCCGATCGCCAGCGGGATGTTCGTGGTGCCGGATGAGAACGAATTAATGAATTTTGCGCTGGAGGGCACAAAGTACCCAAGACCAACACCCACCGCCATCGCCAGGAATATCCACAGCGTAAGATAGCGGTCCAGGAAACTGAGCTTTTTTCTTCCGGCAGCCGGAGCGCATTGATTTGCTGACATGTTTTTAGTTTCGTTTATTGGTTACATACGCCATTTCCGTGGCGATGTGCTTTAATACCTTTTCTGCTTTATCCCGGGCATCAGCTGTTTCGACTTTTTCGAAGGGGAGCTTGAACTGCAGGCTGCTCGTCTGTATATCTTTGCATTCCGCTTCTTTCCCGCTGTCACAAACGATCACAGAAGTCACGTCGCTGCCGGGAAGGGATTTATCAGAAGCTGGCTTTGAGAACAATACGATAGGGTCTGCCTGATCGCTGAAACGCACTTCGTAAGCCGTTGCGTTCCTTCTTTCTGTCTTTGAGACCTTATAGCCGATCTGCGTTAAATAATCGATCAGGCGGGCGTCTACCCCAGAAGCCGTTTTACCGGCAGAAAATACCTTTACGTTTTTATGTTTGTTGGCAAAGCTCAGGGTTTGCAAAAAAACCTGTGATGCCTGGCTACGGAAAGAGTTTTCACTGCAATAAAAAATGATGTTCCAATCGGCGCGGTCCATGTTGCTCATACTAAGATTGCTCTTAATGTTTTCCAAAGATTGTGCATGAGACTGGTCGACCTGTTTCAGGTTCAGCGCCGCAAAATACCGGTCCAATTCAGGATACAACCGCGGTGCCGCATTTTCCCTGTTAAAGGAAGAAAACAATACGATAGTAAGCAGCAGGACGAAAACTGAAATTGTCTTTTTCATTTTTTAAAGGTTTAGATGTGACTAACAACATCCGGAACCAGGCTCGCAGCAGTTCTCAGCCGGTTTATCCGCATACACTGTAATGCTGAAAATGCCGGCCTGTTGGTTCTTAAAACCTGCCAGCTCTTCCGGAGTGAGGTATCTTTCCAAAATATCGTCAGGTATGATGATGGGTTTTTCTTTCTGAATGGTTACATTTTTGAACCCGTTGTTGGTGATCAGCTCCAGGTATACTTCTTTCTGACTGGCGCCGGATACACAGCCCGCGTACATTTCAGCGGCTTCTTTCAGGGAAGAGGGCAGGTTACCTGTCAGTACCACGTCAGAGATACTGAAATGGCCGCCCGGCTTCAGCACGCGAAAGATTTCAGCGAACACTCCGTTTTTGTCGGGTACCAGGTTCAGTACGCAATTACTCACGATAACGTCCGCCACGCTGTCGCTCACAGGCATCTGCTCGATGTCTCCAGCGCGGAACTCCACGTTATGGAAGCCGCGTACCTCCGCGTTATGGCGGGCCTTGTTGATCATCGCTTCTGTGAAGTCGATCCCAATCACCTTACCAGTCTCGCCGGTTTCAGCGCGGGCGATAAAGGCATCGTTACCCGCGCCGGAGCCCAGGTCGATCACTACGTCGCCTTTCCTGATCTTGGCAAACTGGGTAGGCAGGCCGCAGCCCAGGCCGAGGTCGGCATCCGGGTTGTAGCCTTGGAGCGTGGAATAATCTTCATTCATGATATTGTACACCTCTGAAGAACAGCCACCAGAGCCACAGCAGGAGCTGGCATTGGTTTCCTTGTCCTGTAAGGCAATTTCGCTGTATTTCTCCCTTACGAGGTCTTTTAAAGCATTCCCGTTTTCCATATTAAAATGAGTTTAGATTAAAGCTTGAAATGTTATATCGCAATATTACGATTGATTTATTTGCCTGCAAAATTAAATTCCTTTAAATGCTGAGATACAGTGCTTGGTGACAGCCGCACTTCGCTCACGATATCTCCACGCGGGCCGGATGCCCCAAAGCCTTTGCGTATTTTCCGCAGGCGTGCCAGCTACCGGCTGCCAGCAACAGATGGTGAGTGTTTTGATCATAGCATATCAGTATGCTTTCCGCAACATATCTGCAAAATCATCTGGCAGCGGGCTCTGTTCCACCGCCTTTGCCGCTTTCTCCACGTCGTAGGCCACCCTGACGAATTCCACCTTGATGTCGTTTTTCCCCTGCACATCCAGGATCACATAACAGGCGCGGGGATCGCTGTCTTTAGGTTTCCCGACCGCCCCGAGATTGATCACATGCCCGTTCTGCCCGATTTTCCGGTGAAACGGCCTGTGAGTATGCCCGAAGCACATGATGTTCGCGCTGTATTTCTCCAAAAGAGCCTGGAAATCATCTTCATCATGGTCCTCAAAAAGGTATTCATTAATGGCCCTGGGGCTGCCATGCACCAGTAACAGCTCTACAGAGCTTCCGGCACCAGCCGGCACCTGCACGTGCCGATGTTCCTGCATGGCAGAAAGATATTGCCTGCTTTCCGGCGTAAGCAGGAAGTTTGTATACACTCTGTTGTTCCCTGAGCCCGGAGCCGCGGGATCGAAATCTGCAGGGGCGGGCGCCATGCGGGCCACGTCAAAATCATGATTGCCGGCGATGACCGGTATTTCCCGCCCTTTTACCAGTTCTATTACTTCATTGGGCCAGATGTTGTAACCTACCAGGTCGCCCAGGCAGTAAACAGCATCCGGTTTTCTTGTGTCAATATCCGCCAATACCGCTTCCATAGCAGGAAGATTGGCGTGTACGTCGGAAAAAAGAGCTATCCGCATGTCTATTTAATATGTATATTGCAATGTAACGATACTAAAAGTTAAAAAAATAGACAGCCTTTAGCAACAGCTGCCGTCATCGTTTTTAACCTCTACGAAGAAAGCCGCAAAATGCTCCCTGAATTTTTTCCAGCTTCCAGGATGAATGCAGTAACATACGCTTGTTCCTTCCACTGTGCCCTGGATGAGGCCGGCGTTTTTCAGTTCCTTCAGGTGCTGGGAAATGGTCGCTTGTGCCAGGCCCAGTTCCTCCACCAGATCCCCGCAAATGCAGGTATTGACATTGATAAGATATTGTAAAATTGCAATACGGGCCGGGTGAGCTATTACTTTCGCCATATTCGCCATATCGTTCTGCTTCTTGCTGAATAATTCTGTCCGCGTGATTCCCATTATCAGATAATTTATTGCAATATTACGATAAGTTCGCCAGTCCTCAAAATGGCCAATGGAATATAAATGTTAAATATTTATTATAAATCAAAGAAGAGAATGGTAATCAGCATTATTTGAAGACGGCCCGCCGTAATATCCGGTGCAGCTTCGTTCTCGTCGTATGCTGAAGATTGTGGCAGTGATTTCGGGGAGATATACGCGCCGATAGACGGTTTCATTTTTAACGGCGGAATCAGGTTAACGTTGTAATTTGATAAAATATGAAGTATTTGACACGCACGGTTTGGGTACTTTCATTTATCAGCCTGCTGACGGATGTTGCCAGCGAAATGCTGTACCCCGTCATGCCTATTTACCTGCAGAGCATCGGTTTTTCCATCCTGCTGATCGGCGTGCTGGAGGGCGTGGCGGAAGCAACGGCAGGCCTCAGCAAAGGGTATTTCGGGAAGATGTCCGACCACGTGGGTAAGCGTGTACCGTTCGTCCGGCTGGGGTACGTCTTCAGTGCGATTTCCAAACCCATGATGGCGGTGATGATCCAGCCATTGTGGATTTTCCTGGCGCGCACCGTCGACCGGTTGGGCAAAGGCATCCGGACCGGCGCCCGCGACGCGTTGCTGTCCGACGAGGCAACGCCGGCCACCAAAGGCCGGGTTTTCGGCTTCCATCGCTCGATGGACACCCTCGGCGCCGTTATCGGGCCTGCCGTGGCGTTGGTTTATCTGTATTTCTATCCTGGGCAATACCGAACGATGTTCGTGCTGGCATTCATCCCGGGTGTTCTCGCCATCGGGCTGTCTTTTTTCCTGAAGGATAAGCAACGCCCGCCGCAGAGCGCCGCGAAGCGGGTGTCGTTTTTCTCATTCCTTCGGTACTGGAGGGAAAGCCCGGTTGCATATCGTAAGCTGGTAGCGGGGTTACTGGTTTTTACCTTGTGCAATAGTTCCGATGTGTTTTTGCTGCTGAAGGTAAAGCAAGCCGGATTGGGAGATACGGAAACCATTGGTGTGTACATTTTTTACAATCTCGTATATGCCCTTGCGGCGTTCCCGGTCGGAGTGCTTGCCGATCGCATGGGGATGAAGAATATTTTCGTAGTTGGATTACTTCTGTTTGTACTGGTGTATTCCGGGATGACCGTTTCCGGCAGCTGGTATTGGTATGGCGGGCTGTTCCTGCTCTACGCATTGTATGCCGCGGCTACGGAAGGAGTTTCCAAAGCCTGGATCAGTAATATCACGGACAGTTCGGAAACCGCCACGGCCATCGGTACTTATACCGCCTTCCAGAGCATTTGCATCATGCTGGCGAGTTCGCTGACGGGATGGCTGTGGTTTCAGTTCGGGGCTGATATGGCGTTTGGGGTTTCGGCCGCAATTGCGCTGGTTGTGGCTATTTATTTTGTATTAATAATTAATTCCCCGGTAGTTGTTGAAAGTAACCATAGATAACGTTATAAAAGGTTAAGCCTGGCCTGGCTCATTTGCACTCAGATATTTTTTTCTGAAGCCGGAAGGTGGCTCCCCGGTCTTTATAAAAAATAGCCTGCTGAAGTAGGCCGGATCGTCATAGCCCAGGGCATAGGCAATCTCCTTTGCCGTCCAGTCGGTATGTACCAACAGCCGCTTTGCCTCCAGGATGATCCTGTTCTTGATAATGTCATTTGGCTGGGGGAGACTTAGTCGCTTGAACCTGTGGGTGAGGGTCTTTGGCGCAAGCAAAAGCATGTCAGCGTAGTCAGCAACATTGTGCTTTTCCTTGTAATTCGCTTCAACGAGTTGGGTAAACTTCCTGAAGAATTCAAGGTCGGTGCCGGGCCTTGAGGCCATTGCCCCGTCCAGGTGCTGCACCTTCCATAACCGTGTCGACTTGATCAAGAGCTGTTTGAGGTAGGTCCTTATCATTTCTTCCAGCGAGCTGTCCCTCAGTTCAAACTCATCCTGGATCCTGGAGAAGAGATACTCAATGAAGCCGGCATCCTGCTCGGGTATGGTTGTCATGGGCATGTTATTAATGTTATTGAACAGCAGCCCGTCACAGGCAACCTCCTCATCGTGCAGCTGGATGCAATAGAAGTCACGGTTGTAGAACACAAGAAGGCCCGGCTGTCGTCCCAGTTCATCAATGCTGAGTACCTGGTTCGGGCTTATGAAGAACAGCGTGGGGCCGTCCGTGCTGTATATCTTGAAATCCACCTTTATCTCAAACCCCTCATTGAGGTAGAGAACCTTGATATAGGATTTATAGGTTTCAGAATTAATATCTTCAACACTGTCCGAATCGATATGAACCATGCCAATGGTCTTAAGATTTACATCAAAGATGCGCTGTTTCATGAGGGGGCCGGTTAATAAATACTTAAATTAAAATTACCATTCTTGTTGATAAATCCAATTGGGGGTTAAAACAAAAATTACCTGCGGCCCTGGTTTGAGAACCTGCAGGTAGCTCTTGCTTCTATTTCCTTGCAAACTTTTCAAGTTCTGAGTTGAACTTGTCCATCTCTTCCACAAACAGTGCATGTCCGCTTTTCTCGAACCTCACGATGTAGGAGTTTTTCAGGCCCTTGTGCAACTGTTCTGCATGGGCATACCCGATCAATTTATCCTTCACTCCCTGGAATATGGCAACGGGAATTGTGATATCCTTGAGCACCGGGCGAAGGTCAAGCTCTCCAAGGGAGGCGATGGATTCGGTAACCGCATATGGACTTGCCGACAGGTTGATGCTCTCCAGCCATCTTTCGGTATTTTTGGGAAGTGTGGTGCCCTCGGCCGCGAATGCTGCTCCCAGACCTGCGATCAGATCCTCCCTGCTGGTGATGGTCTGCTTGATCAGTCCGGCAGCATCCTCCTCGGATATTCCGTAGCTGTAGCCCGGGCGCTGTTTCCAGGATGGCGCCGCTGCTCCAAAAAGGGCCAGTTTACTAATATGAGCCGATTTGTATTTGTTTATATAATGGATGCTTGCAGCTCCGCCCATTGAAAATCCACCCAGTACGGCATTCTCGATCTTTAGGGTATGAAGGACGGCATAGATATCATCCGAAAAAACGTCAAAGTCGTACTTTCCGTAGGGTTTGTCAGATTTACCGAAACCACGCAGGGAAATCCCGATCACCCTGAAGCCCTTCCTCACCAGGTACTGGTATTGGTACTGGTACATTTCATCACTCAGTGGCCATCCGTGGATCAGCACGATCGGCTGTCCATCTCCAAGGTCTGTTACATGAAGTTTTACACCAGGCTCCACCTCAACATATTCTGCTCTTCCGGCAGAAGCTGAAACCCTTTGGGTTTGTGAAAATGCCAATTGGCTGGTAATTAATGTCATGATCAGGCTGGTTGTTAGAATAAGAGTCTTCATTTTTTTCATTTTTTTTAAATGGTTATAATATTTGTTGTTTGTTGACAGTACAAAGGTGGGGAGAATGCCGGGGGTAAAAAATGGACATACTGATAACTGTCTTGTACATTTTTCCCATGATTCAGATTTATGTGCCACTTCCGCAGTCCACAATTGACTAACGCCTGGATTTATAGCAGACCGGTAATTCTCCGGCTTTCCAACTTATTCAAATGCCCGGGCAAATATGTGGGGCCAATTCAATCTTCGCAATTCGGGAGGAGACCATAAATACCAATTTGTTAGCGCCCGTAAGAATGATGGAGCGATTTCTGAGAACGGGGACATTACTATCGAACATCTACCCAAAGCGTGATGGATGCACTTGGGGGCATTCCCTATGGACGGGCAGCTATGCCAGAAGAAGTTGCCGAACTGGCGGGCTTCGTGGTATCCCCAAGGGCCGGCTATCCGACCGGAAAAGAATTTGTGATCGACGGAGGCACCATACCTGCCATATAAAATATTGATTTTCCACCCCAGGCTGCTGCCAGGGATAAAATACGCGCTGAAATAACCTAAATCATCTGGTCTTTCGATTGAACCGCATTCGATTGAACATGGTCTGGATATCCCTTTAGTATTACCCGCTTTAACCTGTCCTGGTACTCATCTCCCCACAGTCCGACGGAGGTGAGCACGGGTATAAGAGTCTTGCCGAAATCGGTGAGTGTATACTCGACTTTTGGAGGCATTACCGGGTAGATCGTCCTGGCCACAAGCTCATGCTCTTCTAGTTCCTTTAACTGGATGTTGATGACCCGGCGGCTTGCATCTGGTATCTTCCGTTGCAGTTCGCCCGGACGCAGGTAGCCTTCGTTGATGAACCACAATAGCCTGATCTTCCACTTGCCGTAAAGCACCTCTCCGACCAGGTCCAGTCCGCAGCTGAGGCTGGGCAAAGTTTTTTTCTCGTACATGTACCAAAGATATGCGTAGGCTCCCTGACAATCAATACGGATAAATTATTCCCTATCCGAATCGTAATACCCTTATTGCCAGTTATGCAGATACTACCGAAATTTGTACATCAATATGTTAATCTAAAAATAAATATCATGAACTTACCCAAATTAATAACCGACCTGGTCGAAGCACAGAACAGCCACGATGGCGCAGCCTATGCTTCTCTTTTTTCAGAAAATGCCGTAGTATTCGACGAGGGAAAGACACATACCGGAAAAGAGGCAATCCAAAATTGGATCGAAAGATCAAACGAGGAATATCAGAGCGTGTTAAAACCGATCAGCTATAAGGACAGTGACAATGGCTCGGTACTTGAAGCCGAGGTTTCAGGAACATTTCCCGGCAGCCCAGCAGTCCTGCACTTTAATTTCACGTTCCAGCACGGCCTGGTCGGATCGCTGAAGATTACCGGATAGGCACTAGCGCAGGGCAATAACCTGCCAAAACAAAAATCACGGACCGATCAGTCCATAGCAATGCCGCAATATGAATTATCCATATCCAGCAGCATTGCTATTTTTGTTTTTTAAACTATGACCCACCTAGATTTAGTTTTACATAGGTGCATTTGCTATAATTCAAAAATGCTAATTTTTGGTTTTCCATCAAATAGTGCAGTAGAGCGGGTATTAAATGGTAACTAAACATATGGCTACTATTACATATGTTTAGTTAGATTTTCTTAACTTTGCTTTATGCAGGAAAAGATAATTCGGTCCGTCTCCGATAGCAACAACGAACTTAAGCTTAAAAAATTCAATGTCCTCCGAGTTAATGAGGACCGTGCTGCGGCACGCGCCTATAGCAGGAAAGATTTTTATAAGATTTGTTTGACGACCGGAAAAAGTGCCATTCATTATACGGATCGTAGCTTTGAAGCTGAGGGCACTGTTCTGTTTTTCGGCAATCCACATGTGCCCTATTCCTGGGAAATTTTGTCAAGCACGTTTGTTGGCTACACGTGCCTATTCTCAGCGGATTTCCTGAAGGTATCTGAGCGTGATTGTATGCTTCAGCAATCGCCATTTTTCAGGACTGGGGGTACTCCCCTATTAAATATCACTGATGACCAGCGCATTTTCCTCAATGTGCTTTTTGAAAAAATGATAGAGGAACAAAGAAGTGAGTATTCTTTTAAGGATGACCTTGTCCGTAATTATATCAACCTCATCCTTCATGAGGCCATGAAAATGCAACCTTCTGAAAATTTTGACAAGCAAAAAAATGCCGCCTCTAGGATCACTGCTGTTTTTTTGGAACTGCTCGAAAGACAATTCCCTGTTGAAAGCCCTGATAAACCAATCGCCCTGAAAACAGCCCGGGATTACGCTCAGTGTATGTCTATCCATGTGAACTACCTCAGCCGTATGGTCAAAGAGACCACCGGAAAACCTACAAGCAACCATATCGCTGAGCGGATCATAGTTGAAGCAAAAGCCTTGTTACAGCATACTGATTGGAATATTGCAGATATTGCCTATGCTTTGGGCTTTGAATATCCCAGCTACTTCAACAACTATTTTAAACGGATGACCGGTACCAATCCAAAAGCACTTCGCGCCAGCGAGGTTTGAAACTCTTAATCATTGGTTTGATTTCCATAAGCTGCAATAGGTCTAATTACCGAACTTTGTGATAGGAAAGACATTTTAGAAATGTTAATATCTATTAGAGACAATGACTTGTAGAACGCACATTCGGCCTGCACAGTCCTGACTGTGTTGATTTAACTATAGCAACATGAACAAACAAAAGATCCGTGTAGGTTTTATCGGGCTTAACCCCGACAGCCACTGGGCAGCAGCGGCCCACTTACCGGCATTAAATTCATTAGCTGATGATTTTGAGATCGTCGGTGTAGCTAACCGCAGTTATGAAAGCTCAAAAAAAACAGCCGGGGCCTTGAACCTGCCTTATGCCTTTGAGAGTACGCAATCACTGGTAAGCTCCACGGAGATCGACCTGGTTGTGGTAACGGTAAAAGTTCCCTATCACTTTGAACTGGTCAGCGCAGCTTTGAATGCCGGCAAACATGTTTTTTGTGAATGGCCTTTGGGGAACGGGTTGGAGGAAGGCAGGAAACTGGCTGAGCTGGCCAGCCAGAAAGGCGTTATTGCTGCAATCGGAACACAAATGCGCTACGCGCCTGAGGTGACCTACCTGAAACAGCTTATCTCAGATGGTTATGTAGGTAAAGTA
This sequence comes from Chitinophaga sp. 22620, assembly GCF_052044405.1. NCBI lineage: Bacteria > Pseudomonadati > Bacteroidota > Chitinophagia > Chitinophagales > Chitinophagaceae > Chitinophaga > Chitinophaga sp. 22620. The sequence continues at coordinate 202,830 of NZ_JBQEMV010000003.1, forward strand.
TTATCCACCACCCTGATCGGTGCCGGAGGTAGCTGGGGAAATGAAGCAACAGAGGATCATTACTACCTCTACGATCAGGCCAATGGTGCAACGCTGCAATCCATACCTTTAGCACATACCCTGGTCGGCATAACGGAGGTTCTTGGCAGTATTGACCAATTATCGGCCCGAATGCTAACACAGTTTGACCAGGTCAGGATTATCGATACGGGAGATTTAAAGGAGAAGAACACCCAGGACCAGTTATTAATACATGGGACATTAAAAGGCGGTGCCGCCTTATCGGTGCATTATCGTGGCGGTATAACACGCGGCACCAACTTATTATGGGAGATCAACGGCACAGAGGGTGACCTGCAAGTAACCGGCGATAATGGGCATGGCCAAATTGTTCAGCTCGTTATTAAAGGCGCGAAAGGTGAGGAAAAAGAGTTAAAAACACTTACCCCGCCTGCCAGTGTCTACAATGGGTGGCCGTCGTTTTCAGGAGCACGTAATGTTGGTCACCTCTATGCACTTATCGCTGAAGATATCCGGACAGGCTCAAGAAAAGCGCCAGATTTCCAGGATGGGGTTGTTCTTCATGAATTGATTGACAGGATAGAAAAATCATCGAAAAATGAAAAAGATAGTTAGCATAAAGTTTCTATCTCTGACACCGAAATATCTGTGTTGGGCCCGCCACAATTATACTATCAGGAGGGAAAAGCCTTCTGATATCGAGGCTATCGATCAGGTAACAAAGGCTGCGTTTGCCTCCGCAGCATATAGCAGCGGAACGGAATCGTTCATCATAAAAGCCCTGCGCGCAAATGGTAAAAACGGATAACAGATGGGAAGGAGCAATCGCTTTAAATAATTACAGCTGCGCAAACTATAAAACCAGGAATGCCAAAAATATAAGTTATTCATGTCCTACACTTGACCTTCCTGACGAACAGACCGGCTTTCCCATTGGTCACGTTCCAACTATATTACTGTGCTACCCATCCCCCATCGACGGTCATTGCGTGGCCGGTTACGAAAGATGCTTCATCGGAGCATAGCCATATCACTGCGTTGGCTACTTCATCCGGATTACCCAGCCGGCCGATGGGCTCCATATTTGCAAACTGCTCTTCCGCTTCTTTTTTGTTTCCGGTAATCCTGTCTATCATCGCCGTTTTAATTGCTCCGGGACAAACGGCATTTACCCTCACCCCGAGCTTTGCGCATTCAAGCGCCGATGTCTTTGTCAACCCGATCACACCATGCTTGGAAGCGACATAGGCCGGCAAGCCGGGAAACCCGACCAACCCGGCAATAGAAGCGCAATTGACAATCACTCCTTTACCTTGTTTCAGCATTTCAGGAATCTCGTATTTCATGCATAGCCAGATGCCTTTAAGGTTAACGCCAACTGTCCTGTCCCAATTATCTTCCGTACAATCCTGTACAGGGGCTGATATTCCCTCGATGCCTGCATTATTAAATGCGTAATCAAGCCTGCCATATGTTGAAATTGTACTTTCAACAAGCTTTTTCACATCAGCTGTTTTTGATACGTCACATTTTACGAAAATAGCTTCCCCGCCGCCCGCAACGATTGCGTTGTAAGTTTCACTATCCTCCACCAGGTCCGCAATTACAACCTTTGCCCCCCTTCCAGAAAATGCGAGGGCTGTTGCTTTGCCAATCCCGAATGAGCCACCGGTCACGATGGCTACCTTGTTTTCAAATGTCTTTTCCATAATTAAATTGGTTTTTAATATCATCAGGCCCGTAATATCTTCATTCTTTATTTCTTCCGCCGCCACAGCAAATACCTGCTATATTTCCGGATGCTGCGGGGATAAAGTTGAGACAGACGAGTGTTATTACCAATGACCAAGATCACGAGCCGCTATGATAAGCGATAGTGCCTCTCAATCTTGCTTCAGCGATGCGGAAGTTTAAAGACAATGTGATGGAAAAGTTATTACGGGCGGAGAACGCCAAGTTACCGCCTGATCCTGCTCCTTCCCTTTTCCCTATTTTTGTGTAAATTCTTTGACCTCATGCAGCCCACAGACATAGCCGGATATATAAATACACACTTCCCCGCCCTGGAGCCATCGCTCCGCGAAGCCATCGCCCGCATCGGTACGCTCAGGGAGGTGCCGGCCGGTGAGACCCTCATGCGCAGCGGACAGTTCCTAAAGTCTACGATGCTGGTGGCTGAAGGCCGTATCAGGATATACCGCGAAGGAGGAGAAGGGGGAGAGATTTTTATGTACGACCTGGAACCGGGCAGCGCATGCGCTTTGTCCATGATCTGCGCGGCATCTGCCAGGGAAAGCAAAGTGATGGGAAAGGCGGAGACGGACGCGGTGGTCATTATGCTGCCCATAGAAGCCATGGAACAGCTGATGCGCGAACACAAAAGCTGGTATCGCTTCGTCGTGGAATCGTACCGCAGCCGGTTCGAGGAATTGCTGGAGGTGCTGGACAGTGTGGCGTTTCATAGTATGGACGAACGCTTACAGATCTATCTGGCCAAACAATCGGCAAAACTTGGTTCCCGGGAATTAAAACTGACCCACCAGGAAATAGCGGCGGACCTCAATTCTTCACGCGAGGTCATTTCCCGTCTCCTGAAAAAGATGGAGCAGCGCGGGCTGATAAGCCTCCGCCGCAACGCTGTCGAAATAAAGTATTCTGTGTAACCAAAGTCACTGTTTTTGACCGGCGTATGAATGAATTTTGAGTAATCAAAACATTGATACGATGATCGTTGGTTACCTGGCCGCCGCTTTTATTGGTTTAGCCCTGGGCATGACGGGGGGCGGAGGCGCAATTCTTACCGTACCGGTACTGGTATATCTCTTCGGCCTTTCCCCCGGGCTGGCCACCTCCTATTCCCTTTTTGTTGTGGGCAGCACCAGCCTTGCAGGCGCGGCCGGCAATTTCCGCCGCCGTCTTGTGGACCTGCGGACGGCCCTGTTATTTGGCCTGCCTTCCGTATTTACCGTGTTCACCGCGCGGAAATTCCTGCTACCGGCCATCCCGGACGTATTGCTGCATTCCGGTGATTTTGCCCTTACTAAAGATGTGGCCACGATGATCCTCTTCGCGTTGCTGATGATCGCAGCAGCGTTTTTCATGCTTAAACCTGAAGCTTTACCCGCCGGGCGGCCCGCTGCACCGGTTTGCGGCAAGTGCCGCCTGGTAGTGTACGGCGTAGGTCTTGGTCTCATTACAGGTTTGCTGGGCGCCGGCGGAGGCTTCCTGCTCATCCCTGCGCTGGTGATACTGGTGAAGCTGCCTATGAAAACTGCGGTGGGCACATCTTTGCTCATTATCGCCGTCAATTCCCTGGCTGGCTTTGCCGGGGACCTCGGGCACTACGATACCGACTGGTTGTTTTTACTGGGGCTCACCGCCATCGCGGTGGCAGGCATCCTGGCCGGTGGCAGATTGGCGCGAAATATTCCCGCCGTTTGGCTGAAGCGTGTATTCGGCCTCCTGGTATTGATAACCGGTACTTACATTCTCATCCGTGAAATTTTATAATGACCATGAATATAATTGAAATGTTGCGGCAGCCCTGGCCCTGGTATGTGGCGGGCCCGCTGATAGGCCTGACCGTGCCCGCGCTGTTGCTGCTGGGCAATAAATCATTTGGCATCAGTTCCTCCCTGCGGCATATGTGCGCTGCCTGCTCACCCAATATCCCCTTTTTTAAATACGACTGGAAAAGCGAAGCCTGGAACCTGTTCTTCGTAGGGGGAATACTCCTTGGCGGTATTGTGTCGGCTTTGTGGCTGGTTGCGCCTGATCTTATCCGGGTGAACCCCTCGCTGGCCGGCGAACTGAGTAGTTACGGAATTGGCATCGGCGGGCTGGTGCCGGAAGACCTCTTCAGCTGGCAGTCGCTGTTCAGCCTGCGAGGGCTCATCGTGATGATCGGCGGCGGCTTCCTGGTTGGCTTCGGGGCAAGATATGCGGGAGGCTGTACCAGCGGGCATGCCATTATGGGGCTTTCCACGCTGCAATGGCCCTCGCTGGTAGCCACGTGCTGTTTTATGGCAGGCGGGTTGCTGATGTCACACTTCCTTTTGCCAGCTATTTTATCAATTTAAAAGCCGCTTTGCAATGATAACAAACAAATTAAAAATGCCCGTCCGGCTGCATGCCGCAGCAAGCGTAATAAAGTCACCGCGTAAGTGGCCTCACCTGCTCCGTTACCTGCTGGTAGGCCTTGCGTTCGGGGTGGTCTTTGTAAAAGCGGAGATCGTCAGCTGGTACCGCATCCAGGAAATGTTCCGGTTCCAATCGTTCCATATGTACGGGGTGATCGGTTCTGCCATCATTACCGGAATGTTGTCTGTATGGCTGATCAAAAAATTCAGGCTGCGCACGATAGATGGCGGTCAGATCACTTTTCAGAAAAAACAATTTCACAAAGGGCAGGTATACGGTGGATTACTGTTCGGATTGGGCTGGGCGCTTACCGGCGCCTGCCCCGGCCCGCTGTTTGCCCAGATAGGCACGGGAGCCACGGTGGTGTCCGTCACTTTGCTGAGTGCTGTGGCAGGAACCTGGGTCTACGGCCGCTACCGGGAAAAGCTGCCGCATTAGCGCCCGTAATTATCAGGAGCCGCGGTGACCGTGGTCACCGTCTTTCAATCAGCTTAGTGCTAATTTGCCATTAAAATAATCAACGATGAAAATTCAACAATTCGAAGACCGTCCGCTGGCACATTATTCTTACGCCATCTTAAGCATATCCGCGTCTGAAATCGTATTGATCGATCCTTCGAGGGATATCGCGCCTTACCTCGAGTTTGCCAGGGCAAACCAAGCGAAAATAACCGGCGTGATAGAAACGCACCCGCATGCGGATTTTGCAAGCGGCCACCTGGAATTGCACCAGCTTACCGGAGCCAGCATATATTGTTCCCGCCTCTCCGGCGTCAGTTACCCGCACCGGGATTTTGATGAGGGGGATGAGATCGTGCTGGGAAAAATAAAGCTCAAAGCGCTCAATACGCCGGGCCATTCCCCGGACAGCATCAGCATTGTGCTGGAGCACGAAGGGGCAGACAAAGCGGTGTTCACCGGCGATACGCTGTTCATAGGTGATTGCGGCCGGCCCGACCTGCGCGAGCACGCAGGCAGCATCATGGCGGCCCGTGAAGTGCTGGCCAGGCAAATGTACCATTCACTCCGTGAAAAACTGGCGGTGCTGGACGATGCCGTAACGGTATACCCCGCGCATGGCGCAGGCTCGCTTTGCGGGAAGTCGCTGAGCCAGGAGAGCAGCAATACGATTGGCGAGGAAAAACGCAGCAACTGGTCGTTGCAGCAAATGCCCGAAGATGAATTCGTGCGGATGCTTATCAGCGAGCAGCCGTTCATCCCCGCTTATTTTCCATACGACGTGGAGGTGAACCGCAAAGGAGCTGAAGCGCTGGATACTGCACTGGAAAGGATCAATTTTTCGGAAGTTGCGGTAGCTCCGGTGAAGGGAGTTGTCATTATAGATGCGCGGCCCGCTTCAACATTCAAAGACGGTGCCCTTCCAGGGTCCGTTAACCTCCAGGAAGGCAACGCCTTTGAAACCTGGCTGGGAACGCTGGTGAAGCCCGGCGAACCTTTTTACCTCGCGGCCGGAAACACAGAAAAGCTCCGTGCGCTGGCTGCCCGGGCAGCGAAGATCGGGTATGAACCGATGATAAAAGGCGCATTTGTATTACAGGACGGCCCGGAGAAAATGGGCCGGTTGGATGTGGAGGATTTTAAATCGCATGAGTCCTCGTATACCATCCTGGATATCCGCAGCGCTGCCGAAGCGGCTGCCACCCCCATTTTTCGCGATGCCTTGAATATCCCGCTGAACGAACTGCGCGAAAGGGCGGAAGAAGTGCCGGCAGGCAAGCCCGTGGTGGTACATTGCGCGGGAGGCTACCGCAGTGCTGCGGGCAGCAGCATCATGGCTGGTGTATTACGCGGCAAAACCCCGGTGTACGACCTTGGAGAAGCGGTGAAGGAATTCACCCTCCCGGTGCTGAAAGCATAATAAAGAACGGCCGCTATCCAGGCGGCCGTTCTTATTCCCGCAATCTGAACGGAAATTCTGATGAATGCATAAAAACGTTATTGTTGCGGATGCTTTTTACGGCGGAGTGAATTGATGCCCAACAGGCTGTACACCGGGCAGTTGCCAGCTATCGCCGTCAGGAAAAATACCACCGCTGCAACAACCAGTATGATGCCGCCCGCGCCGTAAATGATACCCGCATTGTACAGGAAGGCAATAGCCAGGGCAATTATGATGCGGATGATCCTGTCGGCGGTTCCCATATTGATTTTCATGGTGTGAAATTTTATATCTTAAAGATACTCCGTGACGGCCGCCGGGGAAATGACAGCCGTCACCGCCACGGATGATCGTAAACGCAATGATCACCGTCATCATTTGCCCGCTGCCGGGTCATTGACCGGCAGCACCGGCAGGCATACTTTTACCAGAACCGCCAAAGCACTGCCTGGCGGTTTATTCCCAAACGAAAAACACCTCCAGATGCCTGACCACCTGACCACCTTCCCCCTGCCCGCCGCCGGGTTACGCCAGACTGAGGCTGAAAAATTGCAGCTCCAATCCGGGAAAAATCTCATTCGCATTCGGAAGCGGCATTTCCTGAAATTTGTGCTGAATATCGTGGCGGAGCCGATGTTCATGATGCTGGCAGCGGCCACCTCAGTTTATTTTATCGTAGGCGAGAATGCGGAAGGTATCATGACGGCCGTGGCTATCCTGATCGTCACGGCAATATCCGTCTTCCAGGATGTGCGAAGCTCAAATGCGGTGAAAGCCCTGCAGGCGTATACTCAGGAAAAAACAAGGGTCATCCGCGACAATGCCGAGAGGCTTATTCCCCCGGAAGATCTTGTGCCAGGGGATATCATTATCCTGGAAGAAGGCAATATGGTGCCCGCGGATGCAAAGCTGGTGCATGAAAACGATTTTACGGTCAACGAATCGGTGATAACTGGAGAATCTTTCCCGGTGAAAAAGGACGCGCGAACGGAGAACGACGTTATCTACCAGGGCACTACCGTGAATTCCGGAATGTGTTATGCTTCCGTAACGGCCATCGGGTCGCAAACGCAATTGGGGAAACTGGGAAAAGCCGCTGAGGCGCTGAGCGGGCCTAAAACCTTGCTGCAAAAGCAGGTGGGGCGGTATGTAAAGCAGCTGGCTGTTTTTGGGATCACGGCTTTCGTGTTGGTTTGGATCATCAACTACGCACAAAGCGGGATGGTGCTGCAAAGCCTGTTATTTGCCCTCGTACTGGCCATGGCGGCCATCCCGGAAGAGATCCCCGTTGCTTTTTCCTCTTTTATGGCGCTCGGCGCATATCAGCTCAGCAGGCTGGGTATTATTTCCCGTAACCCGCAGGTGATCGAAAATCTCGGAGCGGTGGATGTGATTTGCCTGGATAAAACCGGGACCATTACAGAAAACAGGATGTCTGTAAAATCGGTATTCAGTTTCGATAACGGGAAATTGTCGCTTGCAGCGGATGGCGAACGCAGGCGGCAGGTCTTGTTATACGCTATGCTGGCCAGCGAGCGGGCTCCATTCGACGCTATGGAAAAAGCAATCGTAGAAACGGCCGGCTCTGCCGGGGCCGCCCGGTTGCCCGGTTCCGCCATCCAGGTAGCGGAATACCCGCTGGAGGGCAGGCCGCCCATGATGACCCATATCTATCGTTGGGAAGATACTAGGATCGCCGCCGGCAAAGGCGCTATTGAAAGAATTCTGAATGTATGCAGGCTCAGCGGCGATGTAATAAAGACCATCCAGGAGATGGCGCGCGGCGAAGCGGCGAAAGGTTACCGCATCATAGGAATAGCCAGCGCCGGTTGCGCGGAAGGTGAATTGCCCGAAACGCAGGACGGGTTCACATGGAACTTCGAAGGGATGTTATGCCTGTACGATCCGCCAAGAAAAAACGTGCCGGGTGTGATCGGCCGGCTTCACAAGGCAGGAATAGAAGTTAAATTGCTGACAGGCGACTATCCCGAGACCGCTATCAATATTTCAACACAGGTGGGGATCAGGAACCACGGGAAAAGTATTTCCGGCGACAGCGTCATGGCGATGAACGAAGAACAGCTGGCCGCGGCGGCGCAGGAGGAAAATATATTCGCAAGGATGTTCCCGGAGGCCAAGCACCGGGTTATCAAAGCCCTCCAGGCGAAAGGCCATATCGTTGCCATGATCGGCGACGGGGTCAATGACGTGCCTGCCCTTAAGACTGCGGATATAGGCATTGCCATGGGAGAAAAAGGCGCTGAACTGGCGCGCGGGTCTTCAGACCTGGTTATTACAGACGATAACCTGGATAAGCTGACGGAAGCCATCCGCCAGGGAAGGAAGATCTTCGTAAACCTGAAAAAATCCATACGGTATATTATCACCATTCATATACCCATCATTCTCGCCGTCACCCTGCCGCTGATATTGGGCTGGCCGGTCGCCAATATTTTTACGCCCGTTCATATTATATTCCTGGAACTGATCATGGGCCCTACCTGTTCTTTATTTTTCGAACGCGAACCGGTAGAATCATATATCATGGAAGCGGGGCCGCGCAACCGCAGGGAAGGTATTATGAGCCGCTATGAGTTTGGAATCAGCATATGGCAGGGGCTGGCGGTAACCGCCGCGGTGCTGGGCCTTTATTATGTCAGGATGAAGGATCAGCGCTCATTGGAGGAGATAAGAACAGAAGTATTGACGGCCCTGCTGTTTGCAAACTTTTTTCTCACTTTTGCCAACCGGTCTTTTACAGCGCATTTTTTTCAGACCATTCGTTACCGCAACAAACTGGCGCCCTGGGTATTGACGGCTTCTCTTGCATTTATAGCGGTTATCCTGTTCGTACCGCAGGTGCGCAGCGTATTCGGGCTCGTGCCGCTGCCCCTCCCCGGCCTGTTGGTCTGTATCTCGCTGGCTTTTGTGAGTGTGGGCTGGTATGAACTGTACAAATACTTTAAGAGCAGGAAGCAACAAAATGCGGTCAGTTTTCCGATGTAGGCGCATCTGCCTGCATCATAAACTCTACCGTGAAAGTCGTACCTTTTCCCAACGCGCTCAGGCAGTTTACTTTCCCGTTCATCAGCTCGCTGTATTTGCTCACGATATGCAGGCCCAGGCCGGTGCCTTGTATGTTGCTGACGTTGGAGCCCCTGTAAAACCGTTCGAACAGATGCTGCTGGTCTTCCTCGGAAATACCCACGCCCTCGTCCGAAACGGTAAGAATGATCTTTTCCTGCGAAACATCGGTCTTGATACGGATCACAGAGCCCGGACCCGAAAATTTGATGGCATTGCCAAGCAGGTTAATCACTACGTGCCTGAAAAGCGAGGGGTCCAGCAGGATGTCTGCAGGGCCGGAATGAACGTAATCGATCTGCTGTCTTTCTTTCAACATGCCCTGCACTTCCTGTATAATGGTTTGCAGGTGTTCGTTGACGTCAAATTGGGAAAGGCGTACCTGTACTTTTCCTTCTTCGATTTTCCCCACGGAGAGGAAATCGTTGAGAATGTCAGTCAGCAGGTTTACGGAGGTGATAATACGTTGAAGGTGCTTATTCCGCCTGAGCTGTTCTTCTTCGCTGTTGTATTGTTTCACCAGGAAGGCAGAAGACAGGATAGTGCTAAGCGGTGTGCGGAACTCGTGGGAGGCCATGGAAACGAACCTGGATTTCAGTTCGCTCAGCTCCTTTTCCTTACCGAGCGCCGCCGTCAGTCCTTCTTTTGACCTTTCCAACTCTTCCAGGGCACGCCGCAGCTGCAGGGTCCGTTCTTCCACCATCAGCTCCAGCTCATTATTCATTTTCTCGATCGCTTCTTCCGCTTTCTTGCGTTCGGTGATATTATTGACATAAGCGATCACAAAGCGCCCTTCTTCGTTATTGTAATGGCTCAGGCTGATCTCAACTGGGAATTCCGAGCCGTCTTTCCTTACGGCAAAAAGATCGAGCCCCGTGCCCATAGGGCGGCTTTGAGGATGGGCGTTAAACCGCGCCCTGTGTTTTTCATGCTGCCTGTGCACCCGCTGGGGGATGAGCGTCTCCACTTTCCTGTTGATCAGCTCTTCCCGTTCGTACCCGAACTGGTGAAGGGCAAAGTCGTTGATCATAATGATCCGCCCCAACTGGTCCGCTACCAGGATGCCGATGCTGGCATAGTCGAAAAGCGCCCCGAAACGTTCCAGCTCCCGCGTCAGCTGTTTTTTATACTGGCTGTCTTCAGGAGCGTTGGTAACCCGGTAGAGGCAAAAGGTACGATCCGAGAACCTGAAATGCAGCTTTTCATAATACAGGTGAATCACTTCTGCTCTCGGCAGGTTTATGTTAAACCAGCCCTTGTCTTCTGCTTCGGGAACCGCCCGCAGTATTTTAAGGGGCATACCGGCATCCGGGCTGCCGGTGATACGTGATGCCCCGTTGTTCTGGTACACCAGTTCAAACGCAGGTAATTCCACAATGGCGGCAAGACCGTTCCAATGTTCCATCATAGCGGCATTCACTGCCAGCAAAAAATTGATGTCGGGTGTTTGAGATGCGTGGTTCATGAAGGCGCCGTATTGTTTAAAATGGACCACGTTCGCTGGTCCGGATCGATATCAGGCAGGAAATTAAGGAATTTGAGGAGTAATATTATTTTTTCAGGAGATCGTAGAGCTGTTCCGCATCGTCTTTTTTGCAGAGCGCGGTGCCGGGGTTCAAGGTTGCCGCTGTTCCGCAGGCTACGCCAAAGCGTATGGCCTCCCGGATATCCAGCCCGCGCTGTAACGCCAGCACCATGCCGGCCACCATACTGTCTCCCGCGCCCACCGTGCTCACCCGTTTCACGACCGGCGCGGGTGTTTTTTCAGTGATATCCGCGGTTACCAGCAGCGCCCCGGCTTCTCCCATGGAAATGGCCAGCACCTGGCAACTTCCGCGCTGGATGATGTCGCGGGCCGCAGAAACCGCATCGGCCTCCAGTAATTTTTCTTTGCCCGTTAACGCCGCCAGCTCTCCCAGGTTCGGTTTCGCCAGGTAAACGCCGGCTTGCATTGCCTGTTGCAGGCCTTCTCCCGAAACATCGGCCACCAGCCTGACGCTTTTATCTCGGGCTGCTTCCGCCAGCTCTTTAAAGATGCCGGGCTCCAGACCGGAAGGCTGGCTTCCGCTGATCACAAGGTAACCTGCGCCGTCCAGTAACTTATGCGCCGTTGCCCTCAAAACCCGGCTTTCAGCCGGCGTTACTTCAGGCCCGGGCATAATGAACCGGTATTGCCGTTGGCTGGATTGATCGGTAATGTTCAGGTTTTCCCGTGTTTCCCCGGCTATGTCAACCGCTATGCCCCGGATGCCTTCTTTTTCAAGCAAGGCGGTCAACCGCTTGCCGGAGGGGCCGCCTGAAAAATACAGTGGCACCGCAGCGCCGCCCAGCCGGGTAACAACCCTGGCCACATTGATGCCGCCGCCGCCGGGTTCGAATACTGGCGTGGCGCACCGCAGTTTTTTATCTGGCTGCAGCGAACCAACGGTAGAGGTTTTATCCAGGGCCGGATTTAAAGTGATCGTCAGGATATATTTCATACCTGGTTTAAGTTATAAACCGGCCTTTGCTGCAACACTCCTTTACCGATCAGGTACAGGAACTGCGGATCGAAATCGTCCTGGTGGTTAAGCGGCCTCAGACCATCGTGATCATCCCGGGCAAAGCAGACTTCCACACCTTCAATATCAACGCTGATCTTAAAAAAAGCGCCCTGGTAAACGATCTTAACCGGCAGCTGCCATACCTTGCTGCCGTAGGCGATGGTGATCAGGTATTGTTCAGTAGACATTTGAATAGCATTAAAAGGTTAATAAAAATACATTATGAAAGTTTCGTATACCTTAAAAAGCACCCACACCAGCAGTTCCCGCAGGAACGGCAGGCCCAGGTAAGCCAGCAAAAGCGTAATGCCCCAGGCTATTTCCGTAGAAGTCAGGCGTGGCCCGACATAAGGCTGCGCAGTATGCGGATGGGAATATGCGGTTTGCATAACGAAAGGTTTAAAATGAAATAATACTGGTGTAAATCTCCTTCATCTGCGCAAGGTTTGCAATGATGAATGGCAAGGGGCACAATGATAACCGTCATTTAAGCTAAAACCGCCGGTCATTTTATGCGTTGCCCGACAGCTGTAAATTGTTGTGGAAATCCTATCTCTCACAACAAAAAATGATCTCGTTATGTTCGCCAATGTCTTTTCCCCGGAATTTTATGTCACTAACGGCATTAGCCTGTTCGTGTTGGTGATGGCTTTCAGGAAGCCCAGGCTCGGCAGGCTCTGGATGGCGCTGATATTTGTGTCGGCCGCGGTGGTAAACGGTGTGCTGGCCGTTAAATCTCCCCAAAGCTACCTGGCATTTGCCAATGTGGCTGTTTTTGACTGGTATACCCGGTATATAGAGGGCCCTTTTAGTGAACATATCCCGCTCATTGTAGGCACGATCGCCTTTTTGCAGTTACTGACAGGTTTTTTTATGCTGCATAAGGGTCAGTTGGGAAAAGCCGCTTTCATGGCGGGGATGATATTCTTCTGGGCCATTGCGCCGCTGGGGGCCGGCGCGGCTTTCCCGGCGCCGGTTTTGCTGGCGGCGGCATGCCTGGTGATACTGTTGAAATGGGGGAAATTAAATACAGGCAAAGGACGGCAAACACAGGTAGCCATTTAGTTTTACCTATGATCAATTTTCGGAAATCCGGGATTTGCCCTACATTTACGATGTATAATTGTAACTCGCTTTTTTTTCATCAAAATCCTTATCTCTGATGCCTTCCACCATCCTTATTATTGAAGACATGCAGGAAGTCCGGGAAAATGTCGCCGAAATATTGGAATTGGACAACTACAATGTACTAATGGCTGCCGATGGGAAAGAGGGCGTTCAGCTTGCACTGGAGCACAAGCCGGACCTGATCATCTGCGATATTTCAATGCCGGTGCTGGACGGCTATGGCGTGCTGCATATGCTGCAAAAACGGGAAGAAATGAGCGCCATTCCATTTATCTTTTTATCCGCCCGCGCAGAGAGAACTGATATCCGCAAAGGTATGGAACTGGGCGCGGACGATTACCTGGTTAAGCCTTTCGACCCGATGGAACTGTTGCACGCCGTTGAAATCCGCCTTAAAAAAAGCCAGCGGCTACGCCAGGAGCTTGCCCCGGACATCAATGGTTTCAGCTCCCTGCTGAATACCGCAAACGGAAACGACCTCCTCAGGGACCTCCGGGAAGGGCGAAATGTGAATTCGTATAAAAAGAAACAGATCATATACGCCACCGGTAATCACCCGGCTCACCTGTTTTATATCCTCAAAGGAAAGGTGAAGACCAGCCGCCACAACGAAGATGCCAAAGAGATCATCACCCGCGTCTATAACGAAGGGGAATTTTTCGGTTACAAAGCGCTGCTGGAAGACAGCACCTACCAGGACGAGGCCGAGGCCATCACTCCTGCGGAAGTAGCCGTTATACCCCGCAGCGATTTCGAGACGCTGATCTACAGCAACATGGACGTGATGAAAAAGTTCCTCCGGCTGCTGACAGCGAATATTTCGGAAAGCGAACAACATCTCCTGGGCCTGGCCTACAATTCGCTGCGTAAAAAAGTGGCGGATGCATTGCTGTACCTGGTACGCAAATACAACCCCGGCAAAACACCCGGCTTCAGCCTCGATATCGGGCGCGACAATATCGCTGCCATTGCGGGCGTGGCAAAGGAATCCCTCATCAGAACCCTCGGAGATTTCAGGGACGAAAAGATCATTTCCATCGAAGAAGGCTGCATCATGATCACCGATGAGAAAAGGCTGGATCGTATGGTCAATTAATAGCCGGCGGCAGTGATGGCAATCACTGGACAATATGACGTTCATTATTGGCCTTTGAGCCCTGTTGGCGGATATTGTGGGAAATACCCACTATGTCCGGTATATCCGATAACGGCCAGCATACATTTTCCGCCAGGGAAGCGCAGTTCAAAGAGGAAAGGTATTTCCTGGAAGGGCCTCGCTCCCGTATCCGTGAATTTTTTTTCCTGCTGAAAATAATTATGGAATTCATCCGGGGCTTCAGGGTATTTCACTTTACGCCACCCTGCATTGCAGTATTCGGTTCGGCACGGGTACAGCCCTCATCAAAGTTTTATGAAGATGCAAGGAAAATGGGAGCAGGTATTGCCGGGCTGGGCTTCGCGGTCATGACCGGCGGCGGCCCCGGCATTATGGAAGCTGCAAGCCGCGGGGCGCGGGAAAACGACGGCAAGGCCGTAGGCTGCAATATCCGGCTGCCAAAAGAACAAAAACCCAACCCCTGGCTGAACACGCACTTTAATTGCCGCTTCTTCTTTGTCCGCAAAGTGCTGATGTTTAAATATTCCTACGGCTTTGTGATCATGCCTGGCGGCATCGGCACGCTGGATGAATTTTTCGAGGCGCTTACGCTGATCCAGACGAAAAAGATCCTTGATTTCCCGGTAGTGCTGATGGGACAGGAATATTGGCAACCAGTATCGGAAATGCTCACCACGATGCTCAGCGAAAAGATGATCAATGCGGAAGACCTCAACCTTATCCTGGTTACGGATGACACAGACGAAGCATTGGCACATCTACAAAAATTCGCCTTGCTGAAATATAATACCAAACGCAAAAAGATTTACCGGAAGTTCCTTGTACTCGGAGAATAACGCGCTCTTTTCAGGGGTGGGTGATAAATGTATAAACATGATTCAGCCCCAGCACATCATCTGCCGCACTTCCGTTAAAAAACCGGGATGTGCGGCTTCTGCCATACGCCCCGAAGGTAACCAGCGTATGTTTCCTGTATTGCAGGTAAATTTTCAGGTTTCCGGCGGGGCTGCCGCTCAATACAAGATAGTCCACATTCCGGCATATACCGTTCAGGTAATGCCGCAGCATAAGGTCGTCAGGGATATACTGCATTTCTTTTTCCCTTACATAAATCACTTTCACTTTCCGTAACGCCAGCAGGGGAAACAGGTGGAAAAAAGTACGGATCGCGTACACGGAGGAGTAAGTGCCGTTGTAGGCCAGCACGACTTCTTTAATGACCTGCATATTCCCGGGCAGCGTCAGCACTGGGCATTCAGCCTTTAATAAGAGCTCCCGGATAAAAGCGGTTGGATCGCTGTCGCGGAGCGCTGCCAGGGACAGGTTATGCTGAACGAGCAGCACATCAGCAAAGCGGCTTTCGCGGATAACCGCTTCCAGGCACGACTTTTCATAAGTATGCAGGGTGATGTCCATGCCCGATTGCAAACACGCCGCGCGCAATTTTTCCGTATTGGCCCGGATCTGCTCATGCCGTTCCCGGATATTTCCTTCAGTAGCGGCATCGCTGTAGAACATCGCATCACCGATGGCGGGGATCAGCACGGGCAGCGGAGATGGCGGCATTTCCAGCAGCGCTATCGTGATACGCCCTCTGGCAAGCCGGGAGATATATTTTACCGGCTCCAGCTGCGATTCGGTAAAATTAAGGCTGTCGATCACTACAAGGATATTTTTCATACGGCAAGTTTTAAATGCCATACAAACTTATAGCATAACCATAAACAGGCGGATGACCGGTGACCTCCGGAAGCCGCCGGTCGTCACTGGTCCAGGTGACTCCCGTCATTGGCTGAAGCTTAATGCCAGTGTACCTTTTGTAGAAATTCGAGCTATGAAAAAGATACTTTTTCTCTCCGATGCGTTAAAAATGAACGGAAGGTCCGTTGACTTTGCCGCTTATATATGCAAGCTCAGTAAAAGCAGCCTTACAGGTGTGTTCTTACAGCATGAGGCGCATAGCCAGCGCGCTGCCGCCGCAATCCGTGATGAAATAGCCTGCAATGGCATTACCGTTAATGAAGAAAGACCGCTGCATGAGCTTGAGCAGGAATGCAGGCAATACAATGCCCGCCGTTTCGGGACCATTTGCGAAAATCTTGGCGTCCGCTCAGAGGTGATAGAAATAGCGGAACGGCAGGCCGAAAACATCCTGCTGGAATGCAGGTATGCGGACCTGCTGCTGATCGATCCCAGCCTTGCCATGGGAGAATCCGCCGTGGTGCTTCCCGCTTCTTTCCTTCACACGGTCCTCTCCCAGTCTGAATGCCCGGTAATGATGATCCCCGAGCGGTTCGACAATGTGGAAGAGATCATATTTGCATACGATGGCAGCCCTTCCTCCGTATTTGCGATAAAACAATTTGCAAGCCTGTTTCCCGGGCTGGCAGACAGGACTGTATTTGTGGTTACCGCCAGGGGCGATAAGAGAATTTCCGCGAACGAAATGCAAAAAATGCGAAACTGGCTGAATACTCATTATCCCAGTGTAACGTTCTATGATATACAGGGCGACAGCCGGATCGGCCTGCTGGAATATGTGCTGGGTAAAGACAACATTATCATGGTTATGGGCGCCTACGGCCGCAGCGGCTGGTCGGCATTTTTTTCCGCAAGCCATGCGGACCCGCTGGTGAAATATATCTCAAAAGCATTGTTCATCAGCCATCTTTAAAAAAAATCCCGGCCGCTCATGGCCGGGATATTACTTTGTGGCGGTATAGCTGCCGCGATATGACCTTGCCGTATTCATGCGCCATGGCCTCTACTGATGCGGGATCGAAGGTGACGGTCTGGATAGCGAAAATCCTGCCGCCCGCGTCCACATCGTAAAAACTGCTTTCCCAGGCGTATTGTATGCTTTCCTTATAGTATTCCGGAGCAAACAGTTTATAATATTCGCTGGAGTAATAATTACAGAGCAGGTGATAAAGGCTGCCCGGCAAAAAGAACCCTTCCATCGACTGGTTCACCAGCGTAATGGTCAATACTCCGTCAATCCGCTTATCCCTGAATTGTTTCATAACATCTTTGTCCTCCGTTTCTATAAATGCAAAAGCGTCAAAATCCTGGAAAGATGTTAGTGCGAGGATGCCTCTGTCCGTCAGGTCTCCGGCTACGTGCGCTTCCATCCGGTGCCGCATAAGCGTGTCCGGCATCATGCCCATAACCAGCACCTTGCGGTATTGGCGGGCCGGTTCCTGCGACGAGCGCCAGTATCCTGTCAGCTGCGTCGAATAACAACCCGGTAAAAAAATGGCGGCCGCTGCCGCCAGGAGGAAAATTTTCATAGTTGTTCGTTTAGATCGTTTTCGGGTATCTCGTTGGGAACAGGCGACTCTCTGCCCATTGCTTCCAGGTCGCCCAGCGTGAGGCCGTCCATTGCGGTGGTTTCCAGCCAGATGCTGCCGGATTTCCGGAACACCTGTGCGCTCAGGCCCAGTAAATGGGCAAACTGCTGCTCCAGCTCAGCTGCCGTTACAAATTCGCCGATATCTATCCAGGCGGCGGAATGAATATCCCGGATATCGTCAATGGGCGTATCGCGTGTTAATTTTTCTTTCCTTGGGCTGCCTTCAAAGATGCCGTGGGGATTCCTGAAAAATTCCAGTTTCAGGTGCGGATAGCGGAAATG
Source organism: Chitinophaga sp. 22620 (assembly GCF_052044405.1). Taxonomy (NCBI): domain Bacteria; kingdom Pseudomonadati; phylum Bacteroidota; class Chitinophagia; order Chitinophagales; family Chitinophagaceae; genus Chitinophaga; species Chitinophaga sp. 22620. The sequence continues at coordinate 220,397 of NZ_JBQEMV010000003.1, forward strand.
AAATTCATCCTGTATGCCGCCGATCAGGTATTCTTCCGTAATAAATATTTTCATGGCTGTTCAGTTTTATCAGGTCAAAATGGGGATCGTATCAAAGGAACGGGCGTCCCTGATAACAGGGGCAAGATTTTCTTTTTTCACATCGTTGTAGTCGTTCATGTGTATCATTTCCCCTTTTTTCGCCGCGAGCCGGGAACCCATGCGGAGCAGGATCTTATCCAAAAGGGATAAGCGGCTGTACTGCAGGCTGCCAGGCAGGAAATAGACAGATGCTGTGCGGCGTAAGCTCTCCGGTACGCCCTGGATGTAATAGCTCATGAGTTTTTCCGTTTCGCCCTGCGGCGTGCCCGCTACAATAAAAAACACGAGCTTTTTGCCCTCCAGCAACGGGGCGTTTTGTTTCAGCCAGGCCGCAACCTGGAGCTTGCCGATATATACGCTGGTGCCGATAATAACATAGTCCGCTTCGGCAATTTTCCAGGCCTCCGGTTTTGCCAGGTCCGTTTTCAGCACCTGCAGGTTCAGTGCGGCGCCCAGCCAGATGGCATATTGGAGGGTGGCGCCGTATTTTCCCTTATAGACTATTACTCCTTTCATGACTCTCAGTTTAAGGATGGGTAATAAAAAGCGGGATGTTGGTCGTGCGCAAAAGGCTGTCAGAATCGCTTCGGTGGAAAAACCGTGAGGTTTTGCTCCTGCCATATGCGCCGAAAGTGATAATACTGTTGGTTTTATGCAGCGTTAGCGCCAGCAGTTCCCCGGCTGGCGTGCCTTCCAGAGACTGGAAGGCAACGTCTTCATAATGATGGGTGAGATATTCCTTGAGCATTTTGCCGGAAGGGATCTTCTTGTCATCGTTTTCTACCACGTACACCACTTTGGCGGGCACTTCGCTGAAGCCGTCAAATACCTGGGTAAACTGGCGGATTGCGTACATAGAGGAAAAAGTGCCGTTATAGGTGAATATGATCTCGTCTATGTAATGAACGGTTTCCGGGATGACCATCACCGGGCACTCTGCCCGCGCCAGCAATTCCCTAACAACCATGGGAGGATTGGTATCAGCCAGCAGCGCGAACGACAGGTTGTTCCTGATCAGCAGGAGGTCCGCGAAGCGGCTTTCCGCCAGCACTTCCGCTGCCGGAACGCCCGGCAGGCTGCGCACGGTAACGTCCATATCATTGTCAACATAGAAGTTCACCAGGCGTTTCCTGTTTTCTTCCGCTTTTTCCTTCCGGGCTTTAACGCTGTCAGCATAAAAGTCTTCATAATTCAGAAAGCCGGTTTCCAGGGTAGTGGCGTCAAGAACCGTCTCCCCGGCGATATTTTCAAGGAACAGGATCGTAAGCTGGCCACGGGCCTTATCTGCCAGGTAGCGGTAGCTTTTCAGTTCCGGTTCTGTAAAGTTGAGCGCGTCAACCGCGGCGATGATCTTTTTCATGGGAAAGATTTTAATGCTAATGTATGATGGTCCGGATAGGCTGGAAATGACCGTGAGCCTGCCTTCTGATGATAAAGATCATCACCGGGCCGGGTATTCAGGTGACAAGAACGGCCGCGCCTTTCAATGTACTATCCCTGGGAAGAGCAAGCGCCTCATTGGCCATCCGTTTTTACAATTGAAAGGATTCGCGGATTTCTGCCAGCAAACGAGTTCCTTTCCAGCCGCCGTTCACCATTATCCGCCTGACCGTGAATTGAGGGGAACGGCTCATGCCCGTGCCGGACAATTGAAAAGCGATCCTGAAACCGTTATCCTGCAATTGTTTAACCAACGTTTCATTCCAGGCGCCGAACGGATAGGCGAAAGAGGTGACCGGTGAACCGGTGATCTTCTCCAGCGTTTCCCGGGCCTTGCGAAGCTGCCGTTCGGCATCCGGCAAGCCCAGCTCCCCGGAAAGATGCGGGTGATCCCATGTATGACAGCCAATGGCATGGCCTTTCTTGTGAAGAGCATAGATATCCTGGCCGGACAGGTAGCCCTTTTTACCAATGGTGACGGTCATCACAAAAAATGTCCCCCTGAACCCCGCTTTTTCCAGGGCAGGTGCGGCAATTGTATAATGCTCCTTGTGGGAATCGTCAAATGAAATCAATACCGGCCTTGGCGGCAGTGGTTTTCCTTCTGCCATGCAGGCATACAGCTCATCCGGGAGAATACTGTGAAAACCGCTGTCCGCCAAAGTTTGCATCTGCAGCCGAAAATCCTTTTCGTGAATGTAAAGCGGCGACGCGGCATGCGTATCGCCCGCGGTTACATGGTGATAACACAATACAGGAACGGCCGGGCCGCTGGTTTGCGGTGTGCCCTGCGCCAATGCGAGGAGCAGTAACAGGTACAGCATAGTGATACTATGAACGGTGGGCAATGAATATCGGAACCTTATGTTCATTGATAATTTCCGCCGCGAAGCTCTTCCGGAACATCAAAGAAAGGTCCGACCGGCCGTAGGATCCGCTGACCATGATCGGCCCTACCAGCTGTAGCAGCAGGCTGCTGAAATGGTGACTGGGCTTATCTTCCAGCTTCTTTATGGAAAGCCTGGGGTAATGCCGCCCGGCCAGTTCTTTGATAAATTCCTCGTCAGGCATATCCCCGCCTTTTTTTGTAGTGGCGTATACCAATGTGGTTTCCAGCGCGGCAAAAGAAGGGAACAGGCAGGCAAACTGCTTGATGGCAAAAACGGCGTCTTCGCTGCCATCGTATGCCAGCACAACGCTCTGCGGGAAGGGGAAATGCTCAGGGGCTACAATTACCGGGCATTCCGAATCCTGCACCACCATCCGCAGGTATTCATTTGGCGTTTCGAAGCCGAGCTGGTGATAGAATGATTCGCTGCCAAGTATCAGTACGTCGGCGAAGCGCGTTTCTTTCCGGAGTTCCGGGATGGCCAGGTCGTAGGGGAATTTGTGCACGCGGTATTCGATCCCGTGCCGTTCGCATTCGGCTTCAAATACCTCTATATTCCGCTCAATGGCGTCCGAGTTAAAATCTTCCACCATCGGCATGGTTGCGCCAACATGTCCCACGCCATAACTCCAGCTGGAGGAAATGTCTATTTGCGGAAGAAATGATCCCACCAGCAGCAGCGGTTCCAGTTCATTCAGACGGCGGGCGAATTCAAAGGCTCCTTTGGAGAAATTGGTGCCATCGAAGGCAAGCAGTACTTTTTTCATAATGATAGATTTTTTATTGAAGTTTAGCGATCAGTTTTTTTATTGATATTGGATATAAACCGGGGAAGGAAAGAGTTGCAGCACTTCCTCCGGCTGCATAAGGCGGCCGCCGGTTTTCACATCGTTCAGGTAAAACAGCTTAAAGCCGGTGAACTGAACAGGCTGGCCCGTGATCCAGCCCCGGTAGGAATCCCTTTTCTTTGCGGGGCCGCCAAAGCCGTCCATGTTCATTACGATCTGTACTTCAGGTCGCAGTATTATGGATCTGTAATTAGTTACCATAGCCTGGGTAAAACGGTGCACCACCAGTACTTTCGGAGGCAGCCCATGGTTCCTTACCAGCTCCGCCAGCAGCCCGGAAACTTCGTTGATATCGCTTGCGTCCATAGTGCCTATCACCGAACAGGGCACTTCGCCGTTCTTCATGCTGTATTCGGGATCGATGCCGAGGTGAACAAAGGGCAACGCCAGGTACCGGGCCAGCTGCCGTGCTTCCGTTACCGCCAGGCTGTGACCGGGCTGTATGTCCAGGAATACAATAGCGCCGGCGGATCCCGCCATTTCAATGATCTTGTCTATTTCGGAAAACGGCATCCGCAGCCGGTACATCCTGTCCCTGCCCGGGGCACGCTGTGCGGTAACAGCTACATAGTGCAAAGCCGGCATCACTTTCAGCACAGTGTCCGCCGCCTGCCACTTTCCGGCCTCTTCCTTCAGCCGGCTCAGCATGGAATCCCGCTGAAGTGCGCCAAGGATGCCCATTTGCCTGGAATAAAGGTTCCCGTAATAGGCAACTATGCGGTGAAAAGGCAGCAAGGCTCCGGGAAGCGGCGCGTCAGCCATGACCCTCCATTTTGCCGGCGGCTGCCCATGAAGAACATGCCGCATGGCCGCGGCATACAGCAGGGTGTCTTCAGGAAGGGATTCCTTTGCGGCCGTATCTGCGGCTTCTATCAGAACATGTTTCTCCGACCCGCCATCATCAACCCCAGGCGTTTCCCGGGAACAGGCGGCGATAAGCAGTATTGACACTATAAGGAATGATCTGAGATATTTCATAACCGGGAGTTTAACGGGTATGAAGTTATACCCGTCGGGCAGCCCGGCAAATGATATAGGCCGGTATGGGGGATGATGCCGATCCGGTATTGCCGCCAGGGGTGGAAATAAACGATGACAAACGTCAACATTGCCCGCAATGGCAGTCATCGGCCGGCAGGCAGCGCCTGCCTAATTTGGCAGAATTGAATGAATAAGATGAAAAAAGAGACTGTTGAACAAACTGTGATTAAGGCGGCCGGGAATAAAGCTGTGTTTTCCGAAGACAAACTCCGCCGGTCCCTCATCAAAGCAGGGGCGTTTCCCGGGGTAGCCGAAGAAATATTAACGGCGCTGAAGGATAAAATATACCCGGATATCCCGACCCGCGAGATCTATGATATCGCTTTCGAGCTGCTGCGCGAACGCGCACGGCCGGTGGCTGCCCGGTACCATCTGAAACGGGCCATCCTCGAACTGGGGCCTTCCGGGTTCCCGTTCGAGCAGTTCATCGGGGAACTGTTCCGCCATAAAGGCTATGCTGTTCAGACCAATATGACCGTGAGCGGCTTTTGCGTAAAACATGAAGTGGACGTGCTGGCTACGAAGCTGCCCGAAACGCATTATATCGAATGCAAATATCACCAGGCGGGTATGTATTGCGATGTAAAGACCGCCTTATATATACACGCCAGGTTTAAAGATATTTTACATAAGAAAACCCTGACCGGGGCGGCAGATGCTTCGACCGGATGGCTCATCACCAATACCCGGTTCTCTTCCGATGCCCTCCAGTACGGGGAATGCGCCGGGCTACGTTTGATGGCCTGGGACTATCCGCGCGGCACCGGGTTAAAAGACCTGATCGACGAAGCGGGTTTATATCCCATTACCTGCCTTACCTCGTTGAACCATCATGAAAAGTCCCGCCTGCTGCACCTGGGCACCGTATTGTGCAGCGACCTCGTGAACCGGCCCGTTGCGCTCAGCGCTGCCGGCATTCCTGTTTCTAAGAGGAACCTCGTGCTGGAAGAAGCCGCGGCGCTGGGAGGCGTGCTGTTGCAGGGGAACAAAGGGTAAAAACGCTTTCTATCCCTTTATCATACATTACAAAGCCCGGCATTTTCAAGTGCCGGGCTTTGTTTTGAGGGGCCTCCTGTTATTGTACCGCCACATTGTGGTTGACAGCCGTTTTCTGCGATTCCTCCTTCTTGGGAAGCGTGAGGCGGAGTACGCCATCCACATACACGGCATTGATCTTGTCCGCTATCACGCTTTCCGGCAGGTTGAAGGACCGGGAAAAACTGCTGTAATTATATTCCTGCTTGGTGAACTTTTTCCCCTTCTCTTCTTTCGATGATTCTGATTCGGCAGTGATGGACAGCAGCTTGTCCGTTACGTCAATTTTGAAGTCTTCTTTTTTTAAGCCGGGAGCTGCCAGTGAAATGCTGAAATGATCTTTTTCCTCACTGATATTGGCTGCGGGAACAGTAAGGAATGGCATGTTCCTTTTATCGTTAATGTCCAGCCAGCCGGGGAAAAACTCATCCCAGAAAGCAGGAAGCAAGCTGCCTCCCTTCGTTAATGAAAGTGATTGCATCGTACTACTGATTTAAGATGATGGAATAAAATTTACATTCTAAAATTCCGTGTATTGCCGCTCAAAATAAATGACCCGGATAAATGTTTATAATGACAGGTATCATGGCTGCGCCGGCCTGCAGCTGCCTGCCGTCATTGTATTAAAATCCTCTCCGGGGTTACCTTTCAGAAAAAACTATGGAAAAGATACTATTGGTGGTTTTTGGGCGGGATTGGTCTGAAAGCACTGCGGAACTTGCCTGCTACCTGGCCGCTCAAAGCAGGGCAAAACTTTCCGGCATTTTCCTGGAAGAGCCTGCATATGCTGGGAGCCCCAAGCTAAGGCAGATCGGCGGCACACCTTACGTCGAAACAATTACGGCCAGAACAGTACCCGGCTACATGGACGGGCTGAAAAAAACAGAACAAAACATAGACAATTTCCAGCTGTATTGCGAGAACAAGGTTACCGTAGCAACAGTAAAACGTTTTTCCACTGATGAGCTGCACAAGCTCACTGAAGAAAGCCGTTTCGCCGACCTGCTCATTATTGACCCGGCCGCGGCTGTAACGGGAACGGGCGATATTCCCTCAGCCGTTGTACAGGCGCTGCTGCATAATTCCCAATGCCCTGTGCTGATCTCTCCAAAGTACTTTACCAGTCCGGGGGAAATCGTGTTCTGTTACGACGGCAGCCCCGCTGCAATAACAGCCATGAAGCTGTTTACGTATATCTTTCCCGAGTTTACGGATATGAAGGCGACGGTTGTGAAAGTCAACCACCATAACAGGGAATTGCCAGGGGAAACCGGTATATTGAACGCCTGGTTAGGCCGGCATTATGCATTTACAGATGTAGTGGCGCTGAAAGGGGATGTGGAGGAGGAACTGGACATTTACCTGATGAAGAAGAAGAATCCCCTGCTGGTGATGGGCGCTTATGGCCGCAGTACGGTATCCCGCTTGCTCAGGCGCAGCCACGCGGACTATATGATGGAGGTCGTTAATTGCCCGATCTTTATTACCCATCAATGATCTTAAGATATCCTGCAAAGAAAAGGGGCTCAGTCCAGCTGAGCCCCTTTTTTTGATGTTTCCCGCAGGCGTTCCTCAGCCTCCCCGATATTTATTATGCCTTTGGTGAGGGCATCGGGATTAAATGAAATACTGTTGATGCCCTGTGATACCAGGAAAGAGGCATATTCCGGGATGTCGCTGGGCGCCTGGCCGCAGAACCCCACGGGTACACCCGCCTTACCCGCTGCGCGGATCATCTGCGAAACCATTGTTTTGCAGGCGGGGTCTTCCTCGGAGTACTCACCCGCAAGAATGGAAGAATCGCGGTCTATCCCCAATACCAGTTGTGTGAGATCATTGGAGCCGATTGAAAACCCGTCGAATATTTCGGCGAAGGCGGCGGCGTTGATGACGTTGGACGGAATTTCGGCCATTACATATACCTCCAGGCCGTTTTCCAGCTGGCTCAATCCAAAAGACCGCATTACGTCCAGTACTTTCTGCCCTTCCTTCACCGTCCGGCAGAATGGGATCATCACTTTTACATTCGTCAGCCCCATGTCGTTCCTTACCTTCCTGACTGCGCTGCATTCCAACCCGAAACCTTCGCGGTACAAGGGATGGTAATACCGGGAAGCGCCGCGGAAGCCGAGCATCGGGTTTTCCTCTTCAGGCTCAAAGGTTTCCCCGCCTATTAGCCGGGCGTATTCATTGGTCTTAAAGTCGCTCATCCTTACAATAACATCCCGCGGGTAAAATGCGGCTGCCACCATGGCGATGCCGGAAGAAAGCTTATCAATGAAATATTGTTTTTTATCGCCGTAGCCCTGCGTCAGTGCATTGATCTGTTCCTTTGCTGCTTTATCGTCCAGTTCTTCATAACGAATAAGCGCCATAGGATGAACTTTTACGGTATGGGTGATAATGAATTCCATTCTCAGGAGTCCTACGCCGTCGCTTGGGCGGGCTGCCAGCCGGAATGCCTGGTCGGGATCGCTGAGGATGAGCATTACTTCGGTTCCCTGTGGCATGGTTAATACCTCCTCAGCTTTGCTGGTAACCTTAAAAGATAGCTTGCCATTGTAAACGTAACCTGTTTTGCCTTCGCTGCATGAAATAGTAACCTGGCTGCCATCTTTAATGATTGTCGTGGCATTGCCGGTGCCAACGATTGCGGGGATACCCGTTTCGCGGGCTACAATGGCGGCATGGCTGGTTCTTCCGCCTGAATCCGTAATTATTCCGCCAGCTTTCTGCAACAACGGGTCCCAGTCGGGTGTTGTATTGGCGGTAACGATGATATCCCCGGGCTGGAGGGCTCCCGCATCCAGTGGGGAATGGAGTATGCGGGCGGTGCCGGCTGCGATCCCGCTGCCTACTGCTTCGCCCTTTGCGATAACCTCCGTTCGTTCCAGCAGGCGATAATCCTTATCCCTGCTTTTATCCGCCCGGGAATGCACCGTTTCAGGACGGGCCTGAAGAATGTACAGCTCGCCGGTATTGCCGTCTTTTGCCCATTCAATATCCATCGCGCAATGGTAGTGTTCCTCGATGGCCAGCGCCCAATTCGCCAGCAGGATTATTTCCGCACTACTTAACACGAGCTTTTCCCGCATGTCTTCGGGTGTTTCAATGCGTTCCAGGCCCTCTTGATCCTTTGCGTACCGCAGTATGCTTTCCTTCCGGCCGGTCTTTTGCTGTATAACAGCCTGTTTCCCCTGCCAGAGCGCGGGTTTGAAAACATAATATTCATCCGGTTCCACAGTGCCCTGCACTATATTTTCCCCCAGCCCCCATACGCCGGTGATCAGCACAATATTCGTACAGCCGCTTTCCGGCTCCAGGGTGAAACAGACGCCGGAGCAACCCGTATCCGCCGCCACCATTTTTTGAACGCCCACTGAAATGGCCACTTTGGAGTGGTCTATCTTTCTTTCTTCCCGGTATTTAATGGCCCTGTCCGTAAAAAGGGAGGCAAAGCATTTCAGCACGGCTTCCTGTAATTCTTTAACGCCGGCAATGTGCAGGAAAGAATCATGCTGGCCTGCAAAGCTTGCTTCCGCCATATCCTCAGCCGTAGCGCTGCTGCGAACCGCCACTGGCAATAGCGTGCCGCCGGACAATTTATCGTAAGCTTCTGCGATCTGCCCGGCCACAGCTTCCGGCAGTTTGCCCTGCAGCATCCTGGAACGGATGGCGGATCCGATCTCATGAAGATTCGAATAATCTTTCCTGTCGAGTTGATCCAATGTGGAGAAACAGTCCCACAAGCGGTTAGCATCCAGGAAGTCCCTGAACGCCTGTGTGGTAACGGCAAATCCGGCAGGAACATGAATGCCGGCACGGGCCAGCGTTACGGTCATTTCTCCCAGCGAGGCATTTTTTCCGCCAACCAGCGGAACATCCGTGAGCCTGGTAGCCGAAAAATCCATGATATAATTTTCCATAACTTGAAGGTTTATTTGTTTTTATTTCACCGGGGTACGTGACAACAGCAGGCGCAGCCCTTTCCATTCCTCGATATGATCCGCTACTATCTTAAGGATCGCCACAAAAGGAATAAACAGCACCATGCCTGCGACACCCCATATGATACCGCCGGCGAGAATGGCCACCAACGTTGCCCAGGTGCTTACATTCAGCTGGGCTGCCACCACCTTGGGGAAAATGACATTGGCTTCCAGGTATTGCACAAAAGAAAAGACGCCAATAACGCCCAGCGGGTACCAGATGGAATCATGGGCGATCCAGGCAGCGGAGATGGGCAGCAGGGCGCTGATGATAATGCCGAAATACGGGATAATGGTCATGACGGCAGTCAGCATGCCGAACAGGATGGCATGCGGAATGCCCAATGCCATCAATCCAAGGCTGTTCAATATGCCCACGATGATATACACCATGATCATACCTTTGATATACCTGAAATAGGTGCCGATCACCATTTGCAGGATCTTTTCCAGCCGGCCCTCATATTGCGGGCCGAAAAACTGCCGGAGGAACTTAACAAATACCTGCCTGTGATAAAGGAATAAAGCTGCAAATACAGGGATCATAAACAGCATGAACAGCGTATTGGCTGTAACATTCACTGTGCCCTTCAACACCGGCCCCAGTGATCCGGCAAGGGTGCCAGCCTGGTTCCTGAGCCAGCCATCCTGCATTTCCAGGGTCACCATGAAATTTTCAGCCAGCCATTGCTGCGCTTGCCGGAAGGCTTCCTCCAGTTTGTGGGCAACCATTGGCCAGTCCTGTATAAATGTGCGCATCTGCCAGAACAGCAGGCCGATCAGTGCCGCGAAAATAACGGCAACAATAGTGATGCAGAGCGTAACTGCGATCGTTCTTGCCGCGCCCTTTTTTTCGAGGCTTCTGGCTACCGGGTACATGATCATGGCAATCAACAGGCCCATGAACAGCGGAATGAACAGGGTTTTCCCGAAATAGAGAGCAGCAGCTCCCACCACTGCGACCTGCAAATATTTAGCGGAATTCCTGATATTGAGCGAAGAGGATATCATGCCGGAAAGTTTAGCAACCCGAATTTCCGACAGATTTCCGGCGAAATGAATGATGGCGGTGGCTCGAAAGGATGATGGGCGTCATTTAAAACAGCAGGCCGGCGAGGGAGCATCCTGAAGAAGTGGAAGCCCTATCAGCTTCTGGTTTCCTCAAATTTCAAAGCGTTCCAAACACATTTTTTAGGGCGCCTTATATTGAATTTGCGAGGGCCTGTTTCCATATATCTATCGCCCGTGCCATTTCGGTTTCATTCAGAGAACAGTAACCTATGCGAATGAAGTCATGCGGCAAAGAGACATTAGGTTTAAAAAAATAACGGCTGCCATCACTGATCTCTAATCCCAACTTTGCTGCATTTAGTGCTACTGCCCTGGCGCTTATACCCTTTCTGTAGGAGGCCCAAATGGCCAGTCCACCGTTCGGCCGATCAAACGTTAAATATTCTCCCAGCTGTTCCCGAAGCAACCGGCAGGCATTGTCCAGCCGCCCTTGATAAACTTTATATGATTTTTTGATGTGCCGCGAAATTTCACCGGTGCTCAAAAGTTCGGCGATCGCTTCTTCCAGCAATTGTTCACCTTGCCGGTCGATTAATTTACGAAGGGCGGCGGCTTCGTTTATCATCACTTCCGGGGCCACCATAAACCCGATCCGGATACCCGGTGCAATGCTTTTGCAAAAGGAGCCCACATAAATGATATGCCCGCCTGTATCCAGACTTGCCAAAGGCAAAAGAGGATTACTGGTAAAGTGATAGTCAAAATCATAGTCGTCTTCCAACAATGCAAAACGGTACTTGCGGGCCAGGCTCATCAGCCGCATACGCCGCTCCGCACTCAGGGTAACCGTAGTAGGCCGGTGGTGATGCGGGATAATATAGATCATCTTGGGTGTTTTCTTTTTACACAACTGCTCAATCCTGTCTACATCCATACCCTCTTTATCTACCGGGATAAATACCAGGTTCGCGCCTGCCAGCTTAAAGGTTTGATTCGCGTCCATATAGCCTGGTTCCGGTACAAATACAGTGTCCCCGGGACGGACGAGCAGCTGCGTGGTCAGATAGATGCCCATCGCCGTCCCCTTTGTGATCAGTATTTCTTTTTCGGTGATCTGCATACCCCTGGTCTTGTTTAAAAATGTAGCAAGTTCCACCCTGAGACGGTAGGAACCTTGTTCGGGGCCATACATGAGCAACCGGTTTGTAAAACGGCTCTTTGCAAATCTTCTGTACTCCCGCACCAGCTGCTCAATAGGGGCAATTCTGGGATCAGGGAATCCGTCATCGATCTTATACAACGGTACCGGAGTTCCCGGGATATCGATCTCCATATTGGGATCTATCCTGGTTGCTCTGGCAGGAGGCCGTTTTATGATCAGGGGAAAGCCAGGCTGCCGGCTTCGCGTCAATTCTTTGCTATTTTGGTTAACTACACGGGCAGACGTATCCGGCAGCTGCCTGGAAACATACACGCCGCTCCTGTCCCTTGTTTCCACCCAGCCCTGCGCTACCAATTCCTCATAGGTCGCCACCACTGTTTTTCGATTGAGCTGCAGGGCCTGAGCCAGCTCCCGGGAAGATGGAAGTGCCTGCCCTGGTTTCAAGATGCCGCGACAAATCAACTGGATAATTTCTGATTCTAATTGCAGGTATAAAGGACTATGCTGCCCGTCTCTTTTAAATGAAATCTCAAGGAATTTTTTAATCATAACTGGACCCCTGGATATTTTGAAATTGGACCCTCAAGGTAACCAAATTAGCACATAATTTTATGCTGACATTGACAGGGACACATGTACAACTTTTAATATTAAAATCATGCTGAAAGCCAGCAATGATCAGTGTTAACGCTAAAAACAAAAAAAATGAAAACAGTAAAGTACGGCAGCGCTGCTTCATTAAATGAAGGTTTGCCGATAAACAAAAAAGGAGGTGCATTATGAAGGCGATCATTGTAACAGACCAGGCTGCGGGAACAGCCGGGATGAAGCTGGCAGAGCGGCCCGAGCCGCAGGGGCTTGGTAGCCTGACGGGTGCGAACTACGGCGATGTCGTTGTGCAGGTGTATGCGTCAGGGTTCACCGGGGATGAGCTGGCCTGGCCCTCAACCTGGATAGACCGCCTCGGCCGTGACAGGACGCCTTCAATCCCCGGCCACGAGGTGGCCGGAGTGGTTACCGCTCTCAGCTATGGAACCACCGGACTGTCTGTGGGGCAGCGGGTGTTCGGCCTCACGGACTGGACCCGCGATGGTACGCTTGCGGAGTATGTCGCTGTTGAGGCACGCAACCTTGCGCCACTGCCGGGCGACGTTGATTTCACGGTGGGCGCGGCCCTTGTGATGCCGGGGTTGACCGCGTGGCAGGGACTGTTCGAGCACGGCCGCCTTCGTGCGGGGCAGACCGTCCTCGTACACGGCGCGGCCGGCGTAGTCGGTTCGATGGCGACCCAGCTTGCACGTGAGGCCGGTGCGTACGTCATCGGCACCGGACGCGCTGCCAGTCGTCAGACGGCGCTGGACTTCGGCGCGCAGGAGTTCGTCGATCTTGAGAACGATGCCCTGGAAGACGTCGGCGGAGTCGATCTTGTTTTCGATGTCCTGGGCGGAGAAATAGTGAAGCGTTCTGCGGGCGTGATCCGCGCCGGGGGAACGCTGGTGACCATTGCCGGACCGACAGAGGCGCGGCCCGCCGGCGGCCTGACAATAGACTTCGTCGTTGTGCCCGATCGTGCCCAACTGGTTGAGCTGGTCCAGCGGGTGCGGAACGGCCGGTTGCGGACGAACATCGGCAACATCTCTACCATCGACGACGCTGTTGCGGCCTTCAATCCGGCCAAACCGGCCAAAGGAAAGACGATCATCCGCGTTCGTCCGTAAAAACTCAGGTGTAGGTTAAGAAACGGTGGGGTATGTGTCTTCTGTTCCGGATGAGCATGCTCCACTCGTTTGCTCAGTTTATTTAATAATATCTAAAATGGAAAAGATTGAAATTCACGAAGGTGAGAAAGGAATATCTTTTTTTTCGCTAAATGTAGATGACGAGGAAGTCGGAAGAATGATGGTCCACATTACTCCTGGTATATTAAAAGCAGGATACACTGGCATTGGCCTTGCGCACCGTAAAAAGGGATATGGGAGGAAATTAGTAAGTGCAGTAACCGATTATGCACGCGAAAATAACCTGAAAATAATACCGGAATGTGGTTTCGTGGCCATGATGTTTAACAAATACCCTGAGATCTATGGGGATATTCGAGCGGCAATTTAATTGAAATGATCGGGTCGATATTCTATTTAATCAATATTTTTTATGAACAATTTTTTAGTTCCGGACGAACAAAACGTTTCGGAAAAGAATAAAAGAATCCTTGAAGAACTGAAGGGCCTTTTTGGCAGAGTGCCTAATATTTTCACGGCTTTTGCCAGCAGCGAAAATGGTCTTGAAGCATATTTCAATTATCTCACTCAAAAGAACTCATTGACCGACCGCGAACGCGAAGCGGTAAACTTAATTGTGAGTCAAGTGAATCAATGTCCATATTGTCTCAGCTTCCATAGCGCGATAGCAACCCGGCTAGGTTTTAGTAATGAACAGATATTGGATATACGCGCCAATGACATTCGGTTTGACAAGAAATTGAAAGCTGTCACTGCATTGGCACATAACATTGCGATCACAAAAGGAAAGATTATCGGAGATGTCCTCGAAGACTTCTATGAGGCAGGATATGATCAGGGGCACCTGGTCGACGTGGTTCTTGCGGTGGGCAACATCACTACACTAAACTTACTGTACGCGATTACAAACGTCCCTATTGATTGGCCCAAAGTAACAGTGTGAAACTCTCAGCATCTCTTATGCCTATTTGTTGATGCGAAAATTTAAAAATCATGATACGAAAAAAACAAACTGTCCGTTTGTTTCCAAAGGACATTTCAGGGGATATCTTTAAAGATCGACAGGAAGTTACCATTAACTGGCGTGCAGGCCAACTGGTGCTCGATGAACCTGCATTTAATGGCGGTAAAGATATTGGCCCCGATCCGTTTACGACTGTACTGGCCGGTTTGGCAGGCTGTACACTGACAACCTTACGTATGTACATCAAAAAAAAGGGGTGGGATATCACAGACATACATTGCTCTGTAAATATGCACCAACAAACAGAGCCATTCAAAACCTCGATTTTCAGAACCCTTTCGTTCGGTCAGCCCGTAACCGATGAGCAGAAAGAACGGCTGCTTTGGATTGCGGTGAATTGCCCGGTTGCCAGGCTGCTACAAGGAGAGATCAACATAGATACGCGGCTGTCAGATGATCCAACTGTACCTGCAGGAACGGGTAGCTATCCTCCATACATCTAAAAAGTTGATTCTACGGGATCAAATTTAGGTCACTGAAAATCAGTGGCCTTTTTTACTCTATAAAAAACTGTTTTGCCCCCGGGTAGTTTTAGCGGCGGTGCATTACTTTGTCATAAAGATGTTTTAATTGGCTGTCGCCAAAACCATAAATGCTTTCCCTGTTCCAAAATTCTTTGAACACTTTATGAAAGTCAGTAGAAATGTTCTTTGTGATGTCTTCAATAACTTTTTCAGGTCTTCCTTTTGTGCCATCTTTTGGAAAACGGTCAACATGCGCCTTTACTACTTCTTGTAAATACGGGAAAGCTAAAGATTGATTCTTTGAAAGATCTGTCAACTCTTCAAGCTTGCCTTCTTTGTAAGCTTCCCACAAGTTTTTCCCGAAATTTATGTCGGCTTCACTGAAAAGAATTTTATCCGCATAACAAACTTTAAGTTCATCTGGATTTGCTGATCCAAAGCCATTCCAAAATTGTTTACTGGTCTTGTCTAAATAAGAAGTATAAACAGCAAAAACTTTTTTCTTTATTGGCAAACTACTGATAATTGAAATAACAAACCACATATTCACCTGACAAAACAAGTCATACTCAAACCAAAGATTAAACGCTGAATTATCAGGCGCATTCCTTATTTTTTCAAACTCTTTTACAACTTTACTATGGTATTCAGTTTCTGCCAATCCCATATACTTTGCTCTTGATTGCCAAAGGTCATGCACATTGTCGCCTGACAAATCTCCATCTATAAGAGCTTCTCTAACAACTATTACATCTCCTTCAATTTTCGTGTCCGGGAAACTGTAAGCAAGAGAGTCGCCGTTTAAAATATTATAAATCATGATTGTGATTTTTTTTGCATTGCCGCTAACGCTTGCATTGCCGTAAACCTATTGCGATACAGCTAAATTACCATTATTTGCCCGACAAGGTCCAGCCACGGGTTTACTGATAACCCCAGCTCCGCTCACTATAAATTCCGCTTGTTACTTTCAATGGTAATGAACTCCGGCAAATAATTAGGCGTACACCCTTTTGATACCATTTCACCTTTATACAGGCCTGTTTTCTCACCAATGCTGATACAGCGGTTGCGAAACTGTTTTTCATAAACGCCGATCCAGCCCGCTGTGAAATTCATCGCCCATTGAACTTCCGGTTCTTCCCTGGCAATGTTAGCTTCTATCTTAGTTAACAATTCCGGTGTATTGGCAGGCGGTGTTTGTCCCGTCCACCTTAAACGAGCCTGGTAATACCAGAATACCCGTCTTTGCAGAGCTGAAAGACTATTTTCCCAGGATTCAATCAGTGCAATTGTTTTCTTGTTTTTCATGAGCTGGTTGGCCATGAACCAGTCCATTAGCTGATTTCGCTCATCAGATGGATGGGTATGCATATCCTCATCGAGCGTATTGATCAAATCTTGTGAAACACGCTTATTATCCATAATTAAGATCGCCAAGAGCCTTGGGAAGAAATTACCGGTTGACCATAATTCCATAGCCAGGTCGTGATCAGTTTTTATAGTCTTGGCAATTTTCCGAAGGTCGCCAAGGTTAGTTTTGGTATTGATTTGACCCAAAATGTTTTCTGCTTTTGAAGAGAGTTTCATTGCAATCTTTTGGTTTGTTTTGAGAAGGCTAAAATATCCCCGGTCGTTCTTCATGCATTGCCCGCACTTTACTTTACCACTTCGCTCACCAAAATAACAGGAATAACATTAGTATAATTTGCAAAATCTGCACGAATCGCATCCCTGTTTGGAGCGATAGCCGCTTGATATTCACTAAAGCTTTTTACATAAAACGTACCAATAGCCATAAAAGGCAAAGGTTGGTTGGGGATACCGCTGGAAAGCCCTTTTTCAATAGTATATTTAACCAGATTTGATCCTAAAAAGCCCGCCACCATAGGCATGTGCTTAGTTTCATAGTACTCCATATTGAAAGTTTTACCTTCGGCATAAGGGTACATGACGGATATCTTAATTAAGCCTTTATCAGCAACAGTAATATCAGATTTTCCAGGTTGCTTTTCCTGGCCAAATGCAATAAAACAAGTAGTTAAAAGCAAAAATGATAAAATAAGCTTAAACCTCATGATCAGTAAATTTTAAGTTTAAAAAGATTTAAATTATTGTACGGATCTTTCATTTTCAGCCTGAAAAGCTGGTGGCGTTGTCATTCAATCCCCCATTTCGTATTGGGTACACCTCCCATCTCCAGCGTCAGCCGCCCACCCTTCAACAACTCAGCGGCCGGAAACCGGAACGACCGCAGCGGTTTACCGTTCAGGACAGCGCTCTGTATGTACTTATTGTGTTTCGATACGTTTTTGGCTTCTATCACAAACTGTTTGCCGCGGCCATATTGCCCGCCGAGATCAATCGTTACAGTGGGAAACAGCGGGCTGGCAATCTCGTATACCGGCTCAGTACTGCAGCCGCCATCTGTTTGAAATAGCCCCAGCGCCGCCATAATAAACCAGGCGCTCATCTGGCCCTGATCTTCATCGCCCAGGTAAGCGTTCGCCTGACCCGTACCGTAGTAGCGGTCGATAATCGACCGGCTCCATTGCTGTGTGAGCCATGGCCGTTTTACCCAGTTGAACAGGAAGGCGAAGTGCATCGACTGCTGGTTGCCCTGGATAACAGGGTAATCCCAATATTGATCGCCCGGCGCATTGTAGCGGAGCTTTTCACTTTCGACAAAGCCCCAGGAAAGCCGTTCGATGAACCGGTTCTCCCCTATTTCACGCGCCAGGGCAGGCACGTCCTGCGGCACGAAGTACGTGAGCTGCCAGGCGTTTCCCTCCACATAATGTTCGTTGGCGCCCGATTTAAAAGGATCGAAATTCTCCATCCAGCTGCCATCTGACCTTCGTAGCCTTGCATAGCCCGTAGCAGTATCGATTGCATTGCGCCAATAGCTCCCCCGTTCCGCAAATAACTTTTCTTCCTCATGTTTGCCGAGTGCTTTCGCCATTTGCGATACTGTCCAATCGTCGTATGCATATTCCAGTGTGTTGGAGAACCGTCCTTTGTCATAGGGCACGAACTTATGCTCAAGGTAAGTAACAAGATCACGGTTGCCGGCGTATCCCAGGCCAACTTTGGCGGGCGGCGTGGTCTGCATCTTCTTCATCGCCTCAAATGCTTTCTGCGGGTCAAAGTCTCTTATCCCCATCTGATAGGCGCCTACGATCAATGGAATTTCATGCTCCGCTACCATCACCGGCACATAGTTCATACCAGCAGGGCCTTTTGCCAGCCAGCCATTGGCATCGTACATAGCCAGTTGCGATTTTACCCAGCGCGACGACCACTCCGGCGTAACTAAATTCCAGAACTGGTTCAGGTTCCAGAAAGTATTCCAAAAGGCATCGCAGCCCAGCGCCAGCGCATTGGTATCTTTCAATTGTTGTACCTGCTGAAAAGCATCTACCCATTTGCCATCTACATCGCTCCAGGTATTGCGGCTGGCCAGCGCGCGATACATGTTACTGTAGAAACGTACTTTTTCCTGCCGGTCGTTTGTCTCAATCTTCACGCGTTTCAGCAGCATATTCCAGGCATCCGTTTGCGCCTGCCGCACACGATCGAAGCTCCATGCATAGGGCCGGGTAATTTCCCGCTCGAGGTTCAGCGCCGCGTTCTCCAGGCTCACGAGGGAAATACCCGTACGTACCTGTACTACAGGGTTATCCCTGGTATCGAATTCCACGAAGGCGCCGGCGTCTTTTAAAGGGTCGGAGGAAACAATGTCTTTGTCGCTCACCTGCCCGTTCGTCCAGGTACCGAATTTACGAATCGGCCTGTTAAATTCCATTACGAAGTGGACCTTATAATCCTGGTTCACATCGCCCGACCAGGCGTTGGCGGTGAACTGCCGGCTCACCCCTTCAATGCGCCGGTCGCTCACCTTGCGAAGAGTGACGTCTTTAAGGTCATAACGGTATTCTGCGGGGATTTGCAGATCGATCATGATCCTGGAATCGGTGGCCTTAGGATAGGTGTACCGTTGAAAACTACAGCGTGTAGTAGCCGTTAGTTCCGCTTTGATGTTATAGTCCTTCAGCATCACTTCATACGATCCTAAGGGCGCTTTTTCTGTTGATTTATCGATTTGTGAGCGGTAGCCATCCCCTTCGGTACGCTGCCCACCCTCTTTTATTTTCAGCGGGCCATTCACGGGCAAGGTGCCCAAACCTGCCATTGTCCATTCGTGGATATGGCTAAAGGTGCCTACACTTTCATAGATGGGATCGTAACCTGCCTGCCAGCCCGCGTCCTGGTTGTCGGGGCTCAGTTTTACCATGCCGAAGGGCATCCAGGGGCCGGGTGCGATCATCCAGCGTGAATGGGCTGTGCCCATTTTAGTGTCTACGTAGTCGGCAGGTGTTTGCTTTTTTTGCGGCGCCCGGTTCACTTTGCCCGTTTGCAGCAGTACGCCATCGGCGTAAATTTCATAGCGGCTTTGTTGCGCGGTTTTTACTGCGGGCATGGGTACTTCGAATAAATAACCCGCCGTGTCGAGGCGCTGGCTGAATATTTTTTTACCATCCAGCTTTACCTGCAGCACTGGCTTTCCGCCCAGGTGTTCTGCACGTACAAGCAAGGGCTGTACGCCCGTTGCTTCGAGTTCGTATGGGGCAGGCGCTACCTTTCTTATAAAAACTTTATCAGGGTGGATAAGCTTCACGCCAGCCGGACCGGTGAGCTTTACCTGGTCGAACACCAGCCAGCTGCCCTCCAGGATGGTAAAGGCGATTTCGTTGCCGCCTTGCTTCAACAGGCGGAACGGGAGTGGTATTTCGATGAGGTATTCTGCAGCTCCGGCCAGGTCTCCTGTAATGGTGTTGTCCTTCGGCTTTTGGGGCAGTTTTTTCAGAAAGGCTTCACCGTTTACGGTGACCTTCAGCCAAGGCGGTGTTATGTGCTGGTAGCCTAAGAGATCGATTACCAGTTTGTAATCGCCATTGGGCGGGGTGTTTTCCAGTCCGAACAAGATGTTTGCATGATGGGTGCGGATACCGGCGGTAGGGCTGGTGCCACCCCAGGCGTCTTTCGGGCCTGGAAGTACATAGGACCAGTCTTTAGGGGTGGCGTGGCCGACCAGGTAGAAACGGTCTTCCCAGCCGAAGTCCTGTGCCAGGAAATCTTTGTAGCCGTTGGAGCCGAGGGCCATGTCTTTACTGGTATTGTCGTTTTTGCCGATCTCCCAGACAGGATGTTGGGCATGTGTGAGGAATGGGAGGATGGTGAGGGCTGCCGTTATGAGCCGGCGGAGTGATTTGGCCAGTTGCGTGTATGGTTGCGAAATTTGCATGACGTGTGGTTGTGAGTAGGCTAACATACGGAATATGTTCATACATTCCAACAAACTATGGTAAATTCCGGCCATACACCATCGTTGGCAGGTTATCGCCCGGCGGCGGTGATAGTTTTGTATATTGAAAATTAAAATACAATCAAATGAGAAAGCTGGTTCTGTTTGCGCACATTTCCCTCGATGGTTTTGCCGGTGACATAAATAACGGTCTTGGCTTTTTATCATATGATGAAGAACTGCAGCAGTTCGCGGACGAGTTGGTCAAAACAGTAGGAGCTCCTTTATACGGCAAAAACACTTACCATTTGATGGAAGGTTACTGGCCCGCCGTATTGAGTGACCCGAATGCACGCAAACATTCGCTTGAACATGCGCAATGGGTGCAGGACATTCCCAAAGTAGTTTTCTCGACGACATTGACCAGTGCGGATTGGAATAATACCACATTGATCAAAGACAACATTGAGGAAGAGATAAATAAATTGAAAGAGCAACCGGGCAAAGACCTGGTGATTTTTGGCAGCCCCGGTCTTGCTAAAAGTTTAATGAAGCTCGGGCTGATAGATGAGTACAAACTGACCCTGCATCCCGTGATATTAGGAAAAGGGATCAGCCTCTTCGACGGCAATGCACAGATGAGCAATTTGAAATTGCTTGAGTCAAAAACGCTTGGTTCGGGCGTTGTTACATTGCATTACACAAAACGCTGAACAGCGACTGACGGGACAATTCCGTCACTGTTTAACCCCAGCATTATTTTGATAACCGGGGGGATCAATGGAATTTATACCCCAGCCCCACGGTCCATATCCAATTGTCGGTCTTGTTATGGAAGAATGCCGGCACGATCAGCACCAGGTTACGATAATCCACCCGCGGACCAATGCCCAGCCGGGGCTCCGCTTTGCTGTCCACAATCAGCAGCGAGGGGAACGCTGCTAGGGCAACACTCCAGGTTTGGCCGAGCTTCAGTTTCAGGTGCGGCCCGCCTACGTTAAAGGCGATTGTTTTGTCTCCAAAAGAAACGCCGGCCATGCCTTCCAGGCCAACGCCCAGCTGGCGGCGCTGGCGGGTGGAATCGGCGGATTGGGCAATAAGCTGCTGCCCCGTCAGCAGGACGGGAATAAGGAATGTGAGCATTTTCATATGTGATGGTTGGTTGTTGGCGTTAGATCATCGTTTTTTTGCGGTGTTCAGCCGGTCGGCTACATTGTCCCGGTTAATAATGTTGAATAAATTGTCTACCCCTCCTTTCAGAAATTCTTTCCGGTTCATGTTTTGCGTATTTTATCGTGAAATGATTGTTTTCAATAGTATTCCTATCGCGGCTGCGAGCAGGATGATCAGCGGCTCGGGAATTTTTTTGAAGCGGTAAAGTATCAATGCCGTCACCAACGCCAGCCCGACGGTCCAGGCGTCGGTCAGCGAGCGTTTGCCCAGCACGATCACGGCGCCGGAAATAGCGCCGATAGCCGCTGCCGTTACCCCGTCCACGAAAGCTTTAATGCCGGGGTGTTTCCCGTACTTGCGGAAGTAGGGAGCGGGTAAAACGGTAAACAGGTAGCAGGGAAAGAATGTTGCAAAAGCGGCCACGCAGGCACCGGGGAAGCCAGCCACGAGGAACCCGATGAACCCCACAGTGATCACCACCGGCCCCGGGGTGATCATCGCCACCGCAACAGCGTCCATGAACTGCTGCTCGTTCAGCCAGCCGTATTCCTTCACCACACCGCCGTACAGGAAAGGAACGATCGCCAGCCCGCTGCCGAACACAAAAGCGCCGGCCTTGGTGAAATACAGCAGGATCTTCCAAAGCGTGCCGCCGGAAGCTGCTGCGCTCATACTTTGCAATACCGGCGCCAGCAGCAGGGATGGCGCAGCGCCCCGGCCGGGCAGCCAGAACCGTTTCGGCGGCGACTTCACGAGCCAGTACAGCACACCCGCGCCAATGAAGAGCCAGACGTTCTCCGTTTCATACCAGACCGTATAAACTGCCGACAGCACGTAAATACCGATCAGCCATTTATCCGTGCCGATAGACTTTCGGGTGAGCTTCCAGGCGCTCATGGCAATGATACCGATCACCGCCGCGCCTACGCCATAGAAAACGGCCTGCATCCAGGGAATGCCTTCCCATAACGTGTATACATAACCGAGCGCCAGCACCATCAGGAAAGACGGCAGTACGAAAGCGAGGCCGGCCAGCGTTGCGCCCAACACTTTATAGTGTACATAGCCGATGTAAATGCCGAGCTGTGCGGCCAGCGGGCCGGGCGCCAGCTGTGCAAGCGCCAGCCCTTCCCTGTAATCTTCCTCGCTGATCCAGCCTTTGCGCTCCACCAGGTCGCGGTGCATATAGCCAGCCAGGGCAACCGGCCCACCGAAGCCCCAGGTGCCCAGCTTCAGGAAGTAAATAACAATATCCCGCAGCGAGTAAGCGGGTGTGATTTTGTCCATGCCGTTTATTTTTTGTGCTGCCATGTGTGTTTTTCCTCTTGCTTGTAGCGGGCCCAGCTATAGAGCGCATCGTATATCTTTTTGCCGATCTCCAGCATTTCGTGGTCGTTGGTGTGGTTATGGGAAAGCCCTGCGGAAATAGCCCACAACCTGGCCGCCTGCGGAGCGAGGCCCAACCGGTCGGTATCCGCCGCCCTGACGATATTTCATGGTCAGCGGTTTTTATACCTGCAAGATCGGCCGGTGCGCAGCCAAAAAATAGAACAGAATTAACCGGGCTGGTATGGATTTTACTTTTTGGGGAGATTTTTCCGGTAATCGGACGGGCTTTTGCCGGTGTGCTTCTTAAAGATGCGGGTAAAATGGCTCTGATCGGAAAAGCCGGTGAGGTAGGCGATCTCCGTGAGCGAGTGTTTGGAATCCAGCAGCTGGATAGCCTTTTCGATGCGCAGCTTCCGGATGTAATCGCCGAACGACAGATTATCGAAGTATTTGGAGAATTCGCGGGAAAGATAAGCAGGATGCACCTGCAGCGTTTCGGACAGGCCCTTCAGGCTCAGGCTGAGGTTGGTGTCTATCTGGTCCTGGATGAGGTCGCGCAGCTCCGTTGCCCATTCCGGCACTTTTTTGCCTTCAGTTTTTTGTTGTTGAAGAAATTTTTTGAACACTTCCAGCAGCAGGTTTTCGAAAGGTTGCTGGGTATGGCTGACATGCTGGAGATGTTTGGCCCAGCTGTACAGCGCATCGTACAACAGCATGCCTTTTTCGAGCAGGCGCTGATCGTCCGGCTCGTTGTGGGCAAGACCAGCGGAGATAGCCCAGAGCCCAGGGGCCTGCGCGGCAAGGTCGTGCCGGTCGGTATCCGCGCCGCGAACGATGGGAGCCATTACATGCACGGCCGGGTCGGTGATGCTGTGCTTTTCAATGATATAGTCGAAAGTGCATTTATCGTCGTGGTGGGTATACTCCACACCGGGAAGATCAAAAGGAATGGCGCCCAGCACAGCCGCCTGCGGAAGCACCTGGTCGAAGGGCACGTAAATGATCTCAGCCTCCGGATCTACAAACCGGCGGATGAGCCAGGGGCAGGCCAGTCGGTCTATTTTCGGGCGTTCGCGGGTGATCCATTTCATGAAATCAGTTTGCTTTGGGGAAGAATTCACCGAAATGCCACAGAACGCCGGAGGGATCATGCACGAAGCATTCGCGGCCCCATTCTTCCACGCGAATGGCGCCCAGCCTCACGTTCGGGTATTTGCCGGGCAGGCCGAGCGTGGAAAGATAGTCCCAGAACTCCTGTACGTTGTCCACTTCCATGAAGAGCATCGTGTTGTCGATCCAGTCCTTGACATTGTACTTCTGCAGGTAGAAGCCCAGGCTCCCGGTTTTGAATAACGACATATCAGGCGATATAACCACTTCCTGGAAACCCAGGTCATTGTAAAAATTCCTTGATACTTCAAAATCGGTGGCGCCGATGAACGGCCTGATGGATAAAACTTTACCTTCCATGTTTTTTGGTTTTGACGGTTTGACCTGCAGCCCCATATTTGGTATTGCGCCACAGCCGTACCGGTTCGTAATCCGGGCGTACAATTTACATCAATTTGATAACTATTATAGCAGTTTCAGCCAACACCATACGCTACATTTGAAACAGGTATTGTGCGGTCGTTCTTACCTCCGGTTACTTAAATTAATGACTCTTTCTATTCGCGGGCGGTTATATCGTTGAAGGAAAATCGGATAAAGGTTGAGCAAGACATTCAATATTAGTAACCACAAAGATTTGAGAAAAGCAACCACACAGAACATCAACAGGAAGTTCAGCGCCCACGCGAATGCAAATCCATCCATACGGATATATTTAACAAGAGCGAAAATGGCGGCAATTCCAATCGTTACAATTAAAATCAGGTTTAGTGTTTTTTTCATCGATTACTTTCGTTTTAGATTCTCTGGTATCACATGCCGTTACCCGCGCCTTTGCTCTTCCCGGGCATTTCTCCCCTCACTTTATCTTTATCTGTTTTTTCACCGGTTATCCTGTCATACCAGTCCGGCGTTAACCCAACGGGCTGCGTATCGCCGGTTTCGTTTTGCCACCGGGTCAGCACTCCGGAAAGCTTTTTCTTCATAGCTGCAAACCGGCTGTCTGACGCCAGGTTATTGACCTGGTCTTTGTCTTTATTCAGGTCGTATAACTCTTCGGCTGGCCGGGGCGCGAGAAAAATATCTTTTTGCGGTGTGGTGAGTTCCCCTTTTTCCCTTGCGGCTAACAACGACTTGAACGAAGGGCTGTTCACCGCATCCCGCGGCCCCTGGTTGGAGAATTGCGGGCGGGCGTTAAAAATGTATAAAAAATCCTTTGTGCGCACAGCCCGCTCGTATGCTTCGTAATCATGCCAGTTGTGCTCGGTGAAAACATACTCCCGGAAAGACTGCCCTGGATCTTTGAATAACGAAGTAAAGCTTTTTCCCTGGATAGAAGGCACAGGCGGAGCTTTGGCAATCTCCAAAAGCGTAGGCGCAATGTCAACAGCGCTTATAAGCCCATTGCATTCCCTCCCCTTTTTTCCGCTTTGGGGCCATTTGATAATAAAAGGTGTTTTGACGCCTGCATTGTTCATTCTTGTTTTGCTGCCGGGGAACGGCCTGCCGTTGTCTGACATAAATATAACAACGGTATTTTCCGCAATACCCTGCCGTTGCAGCTCGTCGTTTATTTGCCCGATATAACGGTCCAGGCGGGCAATTTCGTTGTAATAAGCAGCCAGGTCTTCCCTGGTTTCCTTTGTGTCTGCCAACGCCGGCGGTACGATCACTTTGGAAGGATCGTGCGGCTGGAGGGCAGAATCAGGCTGCCAGGGCCGGTGGGCATCTAATGCTGCGAACCAGAAAAAGAAAGGTTTATCGTTTGGCCGGTCCTTTAACAGCGCCAGCCACATCTCTTCCCCTCCCACCCCGCTCCTGGCGGCTGTGATCAGGGTATCATAAGCTCTCCTGGTATGAGGCCCCTCATGCCATTTTCCCGCCTGGGCAGTGTAGTACCCGTTCCTCTTCAGTATTTCAGGGAAAAAAGTCATACCCGCGGGCAAAGGCGTATGCAGCTCGGCCGCGCCGGTGCTGTGGGGGTAACGGCCTGTGATAATGCTGCTTCTGCTGGGACTGCAGGAACTGGAGGTTACAAATACGTTATTGAACTTTATACCATCTTTGGCCATCCGGTCGATATTCGGGGTGCGGACTGCCGGGTTGCCATAACAGCCTAGGTCATTCCAGCCCAGGTCATCTGCTATGATCAATATAATATTGGGCCGGGACTGGGCATTACTCTCAATCCCCCTGGTAACCGCAAATGCCAGGAAGGTGATAAAAAAAGCTAGTTTCATAATGAACCGGAATGAAGGCCGGGAATGATAAAGATAATAAATGATGCCACTTATTGCAGCGGGTGATGATCATAATTCCCCCCTGCCTGCATCTTTCACCAGCCAAACGATCTTTTTGCCAGGTATTACTTCTACCAGCTTTTGTTTGGTATAATGAGCGCCTCCTTCTGCGCTAGAACTAATAATTATTATCCAACGCGGTTGCCAGATGGACTTATAGCAGGCTGATCTGGACAATACGAAGAAGCCGGGAAAAAGTATGCGCTACTTTTCCCGGCTTAACTTTTTCATATCGTCGCAAGCGGCAAATGCCCACCCCGCTATCTCCTACAACCCGATCTTTCCATACGGCACCCTGATCGCCTTTACACGGTAATAGTACGGGTCCAGCCAGGCCCCCTCACAGCTTTCCAGCCCGCAACCGGAGAAATTGAGGCAGTATGTGAGCAACAGTTCCTGCCGGCCGTTGTCGAACTCCGGATGCACAACAGGCGTATAGTACCGCGCGTATTGCCCTTTAAAATATTCCTGGATCGTATACACTTTCACCGGTGTGGTGAACGGCCCGATCGGCGAACTGGAAGTAGAGATGTAGATGTTCCTGGTTGTTTCGCAGTTGAAGCCCTGGTCCATCGTCATGTGGATGTACTTGCCATTGAGGTATGCCACGCTGTTGGAACCCTTGCCGGTTGTCACCTTCGCTGCCGATCCGGGGCTCGGACTGCTCGTCCAGGTGTTGCCGTTATAATATTCCCATTGCAGCGGATTGTTCACGGAGAAACGCGCAACATGAATGTAGCTTTCATAATTAAAGCTGATGCCTTCGCTGCCGAATGCATATACATATCCGTCGCCCGGTTTCACCATGCCCGTCGAATAATTGATCACAGGCGTACCGCTGAAGCCGTTCGGCATAAAACGCTCAGACACCCACTGCGTGCCCGTGCTCTGCGTCAGCCGGTACAGCGACTGTCCCGTTGCGTTCAGACCATTGCCTTCCCCGCATTGCACATACACCTTGTCGCCTATCTCTATGCCGGGGCCAGACCAGGTCCAGGCAGTACCGGGCTGAATATTGAAGATCTGCTTCGGCTTGCCGGAAGTGCTGGTGGTGATCGTCATATTCGGCGCGCTGTTGGGGTTCCAGTTCGTTTTCGAAGGCTGGATGAATACGGAGTTGCTGTAACTGTGGAATGCGCCGCAGTTGAACAGGCCGTTGGGCTGTACCTGGGAGCCGTCCCAGGCATCCTGCGTTACCCACAGCACCTTGCCGTTGTTGCCGCTCCAGGTCAGCGGAATGGTATTGCCCTGGTCGAATGCAGCAGAACCTAGGCTGGCGCTGTTGCGGTGAAAGAAGCGCACCACTTCATCGTCGCGCCAGGTATCCGCGGTAATGGAACTGACCGTCCACTGCTGCTTCGTATCGGTTACGGCGGTCTCCTGGATCACTTTTGCGCCATTTGCCGTGGAGCCGCCCTGGACTGACAACGCCAGCCCGTTGCCTTTGTTGAATATTTTGTACTGCCCGTTGCCGAGGTCCTGCATGCGCCAGAGCTGCTGGTCGGCCAGCAGCGGGAATGCAGTGTACTGTTGCAGGATGGTGCCACTTGTACCGGAACCGGCAGGAACGTCCAGCAGCTTGCCGCTGTACAGGTTCCGGATGTGATAATACTTCACGCCGGCGGCGGTGGTCTGGTAGATCACATGCCATTTCTGCCAGTTATCCATTTGGCCGGCCGGGCCGGAGAACTGCCACTGCTGCAGCTGTGCATTGTCTTTGAACTTCTCGTTGAGCGTAGGGCTGCCGCCTGTTTCCAGGTATTTGCCGCTCTTAACGTTGGTAATGGTGACTGTGGCGTAATCGGGCACGTCCAGCAGGGCTACGGATAGTTTTGTGTCGTCCAGTGTAACGGGATCGTCCGTCAGCGGCTGCCGGCAGGCGGCCATTACAAGCAGGCAACACAAGATGGAAAGGGTTTGTTTTTTCATAACACGTATTTATTGATGAATCTTGAACAAACGGAGGTCGATCGGCCGGGCGCCGGCAGAAGCTTCACTGGTGCTGTATGACAGATATTGTTATCGGGCTGGTCCTGCGTGTATTGTATCAGTTCACGTAACCGGGGTAATGGTGCGGGCAGGATCCCTCAGGGAATAAGACACCCGGGTGGCGGCATACCGCCATCGGGATGGAAAAAATATTGCTATGGGAATCGCGCCAGCTGTTTCATTGCCGGCAGGTCCGGCAATGCTGACGCGTTTATTGGAGAGACACTCTTACATCAATTCCACGCTGCTTTTGTAGGGGTTAAGGAAACTATCGTCCGGCGGCAGTTCTGTGATGAGGTAGTCCACCGCCTGGAGGTCGCATACTTTTAGGCGCTGCGTGGTGTTGAGTTTTTCGGAGATGCTCAGTACGGCCACTTTTTGCGAGGAACGCATCATGGCTTTAATGATCTGCACTATTTCCCAGTCGCTGTCCGTCAGCCCTTCGGCCACGGAAAGACCGTTAGCCCCGATAATGCAGAGGTCCACCTTTATTTCCGCCAGCTGGTTGATCACGCTGGCCCCGGTATGTACGTTGGAATTTTTGGAGAGTTTGCCGCCTATGCTGATCACGTCCAGCTTTTCACGATCGGAAAGGGCAATGGCCACCTGCGGACTGAGCGTAAAAAACGTGGCGCGCAGATCGTTGGGGATGGCCTTGGCCAGTTCTATGATGGTCGTGCCGCCCTCTATCAGTACGGTGATATCCTTTTTCAGCAGCCGCTTGGTTTTTTCAGCGATGGCCTGTTTGGCTTCACGGGCGTATACCTCGCCCTGCATGTTATGGGCAAAGTGGAAGGAAGGGCTTACAGCGCCGCCATGCACCTTCAATATCCTGCCCGCTTCTATCAGTTCCTTGAAATCGCGGCGGATGGTGTCTTCTGAAACGTCCAGCAACCTGCTCAGATCGGCAGAAAGCACCTTGTTGTGCAGGTTTACCTCGCGCATGATCAGCTTGTGTCTTTCTTCTTTCAGCATACTGTTAATAAATTATCAATAAATATCGGGCAAAGATCAGGAAATAAGGTAAAATCCTGTCAAATAAGTTTTTTTGCGTTTTTAGTTTGCATATTTACGCATAATTGTTTTATCTTGGAAAAGGGAATTTCCCTACAAACCGTAGCAACATGCATGTAATTTATCATTCAAGCGATTAGTGTTGCGCATTTGTGAAACGCAAATACGCAAATTTGCTTTAACCAGTTTTCAACCAAAATAATTATGAAGAATAGCAAGCCAACTCCAACACCTGGCAGGCCGTTTCATGCCCTGTTCTCGCTCATCCTTCTTTTCTCCATCCCGCTTTACAGCCATGCCCAGTCAGACACCAGCAAAATACTGGTAGCCGGTACCGTATTAAATGAATCAGGCGTACGGCTGGCCGGCGTATCCATTACCGAAAAAGGAGGCTCCGCCCGTACGGTCACCGACATACAAGGCGTGTTTCAGCTGCGGGTGCCACCGCGGGCCACGCTGGTATTATCTTCTGTCGGGCATACCACGCGGGAGTTCCCCGTGGCGGGTAACAAGATCGTGATCATAGACATGGCATCCGTATCGGACAAGCTGAACGAAGTAGTGGTGGTAGGCTTCGGCAAACAAAAAAAGATCTCCGTAACGGGCGCCGTTACCAGCATCAGCACCCGGGAGATCGCCAAGGTGTCTACCCCCTCCATCTCCAATGCCATAGCGGGCAAGCTGCCGGGCATCATCACCCGCCAGTCCAGCGGCGAACCCGGTTACGACGCTGCCCAGGTGGTGATACGCGGGCTCGCCACTTTCGGCAATAATGCGCCGCTGGTACTGGTAGACGGTGTGGAGCGGAACATGAACCAGCTCAATGCGCAGGAGATAGAAAATTTCACCATCCTGAAAGACGCATCCGCCACAGCGGTGTACGGTGTACGGGGCGCCAACGGCGTGATACTCATCAATACCCGCCGCGGCGCCACGGGCAAACCGCAGGTGACCTTCCGCACGGAAACCGCTTCCCTGCAGGCGCTCCGCCTGCCCAAATACATCAACGCAGGCGAATATGCCAACCTGATGAACGAAGCACGCGTCAACGTTGGCCAGGCGCCCCGCTGGAGCGAAGAGGAACTGGAAAAATTCCGCAGCGGGTCGGATCCCTACCTGTATCCCAATTCGGACTGGACCAGCGCCGTGCTCAAAACAAATACCTGGCAAACCATCAATAACCTGAGCGTTACAGGCGGTACAGACGTCATAAAATATTATACCAATGTTGGCTTCACGTTGCAGGACGGGCTCTATAAACAGGATCCTTCTTACGAGTACAGCACCAACGCCAAAATCAAACGATACAACTTCCGCAGTAATGTGGACATCCAGCTTTCGAAAAACCTTTTGATGCAACTGGGCCTCGGCGGCATTATCCAGAACGGTAATTACCCCGGGTTTTCCGCTCCCGATATTTTCAACGCCATGAAAATAATCTCGCCCATTGCTTACCCTATCCGTAACCCTGACGGCACGCCCGGCGGCTCTTCCACGTATGTGGGCTGGAACCCCTGGGCCAGGGCTACGCAGTCCGGCTACACCACGCAGGACAATAGCACATTGCAAGGCACCTTCGGCGCGCGCTGGGATCTTTCCTCGCTCGTAACGGAAGGGCTGTCTCTCCGCGGCCTCTTTTCCTACGACCGCAACGCCTCCGTCAGCAACGTACGGCATAAAGCCTTTCTTGTAAAGCGGTATGAGGGGAAGGATGCAGACGGCAACGATATTTACAGCAATCCCTATCGCGAAGAACAACCGCTGGCATACAGCGCCAGCTCATCGAGCGACCGGGCCATTTATATGGAAGCGCAGCTGAATTACGAACGCGTATACGGCGACCACGCGCTGACCGGTATGCTGCTGTACAACCAGCGCGATTATGTGGCACTCACAGCGGGGCAGTCGCTCACCAACCTCCCTTACCGCAGGCAGGGGCTTGCAGGCAGGGTGACCTATGCATACGACAACCGTTACCTGGCAGAATTGAATATGGGTTATAACGGTTCGGAAAACTTTCCCAAAGGCAAGCGCTTCGGTTTTTTCCCCGCGGTGTCTGCCGGATGGGTACTTTCCAACGAAAAATTCTGGAACGTCGGTTTTATAAGCAATGTGAAGCTGCGCGGATCTTATGGCCTGGTAGGCAACGACCAGATCAGCGGCGCCCGCTTCCTTTTCCTCTCTACCACGCGGCTTAACGGGCAACAATACCGCTTCGGGCTGGAACAGCAAACCTATTACGGGATGGAAGAAGAGCAGATCGGCAACCCGGACGTAACCTGGGAAAAAGCGCGGAAAATGAACCTGGGCCTCGACCTCGGATTCTTCAACGACCGCATTACCCTGCAGGTGGACGCGTTTAAAGAGAACCGCCGCAATATCCTGCTGCAGCAAAAAACCGTGCCCTCCGTCACCGGTTTTTACCCATGGTCCATCCCCTACGGCAACTTCGGCATTGTGGAAAACAAAGGCATAGACGCCTTGCTGGAAATAAAGAACACCACAGAAAGCGGCTTCTTCTATACCTTCCGCAGCAATTTCACTTTTGCGCGCAACAAGGTGATCGAAGATGCCACTCCCAATCCGCCTTACAGTTACCTGCAAACACGCGGGCTGCGGCTGGGGCAGACCGTATCGCTGGTATCCGACGGGCTTTTTAAAGACCAGTCGGATATAGATCACAGTCCCCGCCAGACATTTGCCATACCGCGGCCAGGCGACATCAAGTACCGGGACATCAACAGCGACGGGGTGATCGATTCCTACGACCGGCTGCCCATCGGCAACCCGCGTTTGCCTGAAATGACCTTCGGGTTCGGCGGCACGCTGGCATATGGCGGTTTTGACCTCAGCGTGTATTTCACAGGCGCCGCCGGCACCAGCATCCACATTGCCGGCGCCAGTATGTACGCCTTTGCGGACGGCCTGGGCGTGAACAATGTAATGCGGGAATATTACGACAACCGCTGGACGCCTAACAACCCAAACGCCAGGTATCCCGCCATCGACGTGGGTAACAATCCAAACAACTACACCACTTCCGACTTCTGGATGCGCAACGGCAATTACCTGCGCCTGCGCAATGCGGAGATCGGCTACAACCTGCCACAGCGCCTCAACGACCGGGTCGGCATCCGCGGCTTCCGCATTTTCATCAATGCCGTAAACCTTTACACCTGGGACCACATCGGATTCATGGACCCCGAGTCCAACGACGGCACCGGCGGTTATCCGCTGCAGCGTTCACTGAACGCAGGAGTACAGGTTGATTTTAAATAACACGCAAAAACAGCATTATGAAACATATACCGTTTCTTTTATCCATCCTGCTGCTTGCCGGCACCGCCTGCCAGAAGAATTTCCTGGACAAGCAGCCGGATGAATCCATTACCATAGACGAGGCCTTTAAGAAAAGATCTTACGCAGAGGCCTTTCTGACAGACGTGTATGCCTCCATGGGTAACGAGTATTATTTCACCGATTACCTGGGCACTTCTCCCAACCCATACGTGATAGCCTCAGACGAAATGAACATACCCTGGCCGGAGAAGTTTGAGAAGCTGATGAATAAAGGCTCCTGGAACGCCTACAATGTAGACGCACAGTTATGGAAGAACATGTACGAAGGCATCCGCAAAGCCAATATATTCCTGGCCAACATCGGTAATACCCCGCTGGATGCCGTGTTTACAGAGGCGGACCGGCAGCGCTGGATCGGTGAGTGCAAATTCCTGCGCGCTTATTACCACTTCAGGCTGGTGCGCATTTACGGCGGCGTGCCGCTGATGGATTACGCAGCCGGCGTAACCGATGATTTTACGAAAATGCGCAGGACCACGCTGGATTCCTGTATCAATTTTATTGTGAGCGAATGCGATGAGGTGGTGACCAAACTGCCTGTAAAACTCAGCTCCACCCGTGAGCTGGGCCGCGCTACCGCCGCCGCCGCGCTGGCGCTGAAGGCTCGCATCATCCTGTACAGGGCCAGTCCGCTCTTTAACGGCAACCCGGACTACATCAGCTTTGCAGACAGGGACGGCAACAAACTTTTCCCGCAGGAATACCGTGCATCAATATGGGCGGAGGCCGCTGCCGCTGCCAAAGCCTGCATCGACAAATGCGAGCAGGCCGGTTATACCCTCTATAAAAAACACGCAGACCCGGTTACGAACTACCAGCAATTGTTCCTGGACAATCATAACGACGAAGTATTATTTGCCTATAATGCCGGTGTAACCGGCTGGATGGAGAAATGCGCCTTCCCGGGCAGCCTGGGCGGCTGGAACGGCTACAATCCCACCCAGGCGCAGGTAGACGCCTATGAAATGGCCAACGGTATGGCGCCCATCAGCGGTTACACAGCAGGCGGCACACCCATTATCAACGCGGCATCCGGTTACCGCGAAGACGGCTACGCAACAGCAGACGATCCGGGCAAAAGGTGGCTGACCGGTGTGAGCAATATGTACGTGAACCGCGACCCGCGCTTTTACGCTACCGTCAATTTCAACGGCGCCTTTTTCGTGGACCGCCGCATGCAGTTCTGGCAAACCGGCGCAGACGGCCGCGGTAATGCCGGGCGCGACTACAACACCACCGGCTACCTCCTCAAAAAATACGTGAACCCCACGGCCAATATTGCACAGGGCCGGTTCTCGCTCGGCACCTGGATATTTTTCAGATTGGGCGGCGTGTACCTCGATTATGCGGAAGCCCTCAATGAAGCACAGGGCCCTGTAGCGGAAGTCTATCAATATGTGGATGCTATCCGCACCAGGGCGGGCATGCCCAAGCTGCCCCAGGGGCTCAGCAAGGAGGCGATGCGTGCAAGGATATGGCAGGAAAGAAGAGTGGAGCTGGCGTATGAATCGCACCGCTATTTCGACTGCCACCGCTGGAAAATAGCCGCGCAGACAGACGGCGGTCCGGTGTACGGCATGAACATCAGCGCCGGTACAGGGTTGCAGGACGATGCCTTTTACAAACGCACCCTGGTGGAAAACCGGGTGTTCCAGGCGCCGAAACATTACCTCTTCCCGATTCCACAATCTGAAATAGATAAGGCCCCTGCCATCATTCAAAACCCGGGTTGGTAAATCAACACGCAAATCTATCATTATGCGCAAACTCATTATACCATTCAGCTGCGGCATATTCTTACTGGCATGTTCCAAACAGGTGCCGGTGAAAGAAGATTTCCCGGGCGCTGAAAAATATTCCATGCTCTACATGCCGCAGGCGGTGAACGGGCCGGTAGCCACCGCGGTGAACATCACGGCCGTACCGGACACGATCACGTTCAACGCCTGCATCGGCGGGCTCAAGCGCCCCGCCGCAGAAATTCCCGTCACCTTTACCGTAACGCCCGAAGCCGCGGCCGCATTTAACCTGGCAAACGGTACTCAGTACCCGGTAATGCCGGAGGGCAGTTACGCCATCCTCACTCCTTCCGCCAGTATCCCGGCAGGCCAGTCCACCAGCGGGCAGCAGCAAATGGAACTGCGCACCAAAGGTTTTATAGCCCCGTTTGTGACTTACCTGTTGCCCGTCACGCTTTCACAACCCGGCAAAACCAGTACGGTGAACCCGGCGCTCAGCGTGTCTTATTTCCTGGTAACCGGCGGTTACGCGCCCGGTGAAGTGCCGCGCGAAAAAGTGGCAGCATTTGGTACGGCGGGGGGCAGTTTCCTCATCAGCTTCGGAGAGCGTTTTATCCGTAAAGACCCGGCCAGCGGCAACCTGCTGATGTATACGCCGGACGCCCAAACAGGGCAGTTCACGGCTGCGCCCGTTACTATCGGGTACGGCTGGGATATTTTTAACACCATTATCTTTTATGGCGGCAACCGGCTCATAGCCCGCTATGGCACAGGCGCGGGCGATCTGGCGCAATACCCTATTGATGCACAGGGGCAGATCGGCAGCGGAAGAACAGTTGGCTGGGGATGGAGCGGACTGAAAAGCATTACGCCCTACAAAGGCCTGCTACTGGGCATTGACGGCAACGGAAAAATGACCAAGTTCCCGCTGGACGAAAATGGCAATTTCGATTTCGGCAACATCAGGGACATCGGTACCGGGTGGGAAAGTGCGGTGGACCTGTTCCCTTACGAAAATTCACTGATGGTACTGGAACCGAATGGCAACATGTGGCAATACCCGCTGTCGGAAGACGGCTCCTTCGGCAACCGCCGCCTGGCCGGTACCGGCTGGGACATGTATGTGAAAGTGATACCCGCGGGCACAGACCTGCTGGCGCTCGATGCCAACGGCGACCTGTGGCGTTACAAATTTAATCCCGCCGGCTTATGGGCGCTGAAAAAACCTTAGTCAAGACGAAAAACAAAATATATGACGCGCATTACAGAACAACCCTCCAGGTACGATCACCTGGAAACAAAATCGGTGGACGAACTGGTAACCCTGATCAATAACGAGGATGCCACGGTGGCCGTGGCCATACAAAAAGCACTGCCGCAGGTAAGCCTGCTTATACAGGCTATCGTGGAAAAGCTCCGTAACGGCGGGCGCATGTTTTACCTGGGCGCCGGCAGCGGCGGGCGGCTTTCCGTGCTGGACGCGCTGGAACTGCCCACCACTTACGGCATTCCCAAAGGCATCGTTAATGTAATACTTGCCGGCGGCGTGGAAAATCTCGCGGAAGCGCCGGAAGAAAAAGAAGACGATGTACAGGAAGTGATCGACCGGCTGAACGCGGCGCAGGTATCCGCGAAGGATATCGTGATCGGCATTTCCGCCAGTGGCTCCACTCCCTTTGTACTGGCGGGCTTGCTGGAATGCGGGCGAAAAGGCGTCACTACCGGTTGTATCGTGAGCAATCCCGGCTCCGCCATTGCCGCCGCCGCCAGCCTGCCCGTGGAAGTGATCACCGGGCCGGAGTTCATTACCGGCAGCACCCGCATGAAATGCGGCACCGCGCAAAAAATGCTGTTCGACATGATCTCCACCACCGTCATGATACAGCTCGGGCGCGTGGAAGGCAACAGCATGGTGAACGTAAAACTGATCAACGACAAGATCACGGACCGGGCCGTTAAAATGCTCATGCAAAAAGCAGGCATCAGCGGATACGAAAAGGCCAAGGCCATCCTGCTGGAACATGGCAGTGTAAAGAACGCCATGACCGCACTGGGCCAAAACCAGCATTAATCATTCATATCTCATCAAAAAAAAATACTCTTACCATGGAAAACAATAACCTGCCGCGCCGGAAATTCCTCAGCAACATCGCTATTACCGGAGCAGGCTTCGTGCTCGGCCTCCCTCAGATAGCCAACGCATCAGACAACGGCAAACCCGCCCTGCTTGGCGGTCCGAAAGCCCATCCCGGCGGGTATTCCGGCTGGCCGCTGTTTGACAGCACGGAAGAAAAGGCCGTGATGGACGTATTGAAAAGCGGCACCTGGGGCAGGCTCGGCGGCAACGTAGTGTCTAATTTTGAAAAAGCCTATTCAGAAATGCTGGGCGTAAAACATACCCTCGGCGTATCCAGCGGTACCAGCGCACTCACAACCATCCTCGGCGCAATGGACCTTGGGCCTGGTGATGAAGCGATCATTCCCGTTTACACTTTTATCGCCACCTACAACGTGATCGTGCTCAACTATGCATTGCCCATACTCGTGGATACGGATATTGAAAGTTTCCAGATAGACGCAGGCAAGGTGGAAGCCGCCATCACCCCGCAAACGAAGCTCATCATGCCCGTGCACATCGGCGGCACGCCCGCCGACCTGGATAAGCTGATGGCAATTGCACAAAAAACCCGCATCCCGCTGATAGAAGACGCCTGCCAGGCGCACCTTGCGGAATGGAAAGGTAAAAAAGTGGGCAGCTACGGGCTGGCCGGCGCATTCAGTTTCCAGGCCTCCAAAAACCTGAACTGCGCAGAAGGCGGAGCTATCACCACGAACGACAGCGATTTTGCCCAAACCTGCTACCGCTTCCATAACCAGGGCCAGGGCGGCCATACCACGGCTTATACGCCCGGCACCGGTACACGCGCCACCAACCTGCGGCTCACGGAGTTCCAGGGCAACCTGCTGCTGGCGCAAATGACGCGGCTGCAGGCACAGGCCAAGCGCCGGGCAGAGAACGCGGCTTACCTCAGCGCACAACTGAAAGAGATCAAAGGGATCTATCCCGCTAAAATGTACGAAGGCACCACGCTCAGCGCATTTCACCTGTACATGTTCCGTTACGACCGCCAGCACTTCGACGGTCTCAGCCGCGAAACGTTCCTCAAAGCCCTGCAGGCGGAAGGTGTGCCCTGCTCGGAAGGATATGGCCAGATGAACAGGGACACTTATGTGACCGGCCTGGCGCAAAACAAACATTACCTGAAGATCTACGGCGAAAAGACCATGCGCGAATGGCTGGAAAGGAACCAGTGCCCGCAGAACGATAAGCTCACCGGCGAGCAGGCCGTATGGTTCTTCCAGAACATGCTGCTGGGCAGCCATACCGATATGGACCAGATCGCGGCAGCTATCCGCAAGATCAAAAAGAACGCGAAAGCGCTGGCTAAACTCTGATCCGTTTTATTTACCATATTCTTACCCAATGCAATTATCCAGATACATGCCCCTGGCGTTCCTGCTCCTGTGCGTATCCCTGCCCGGCAAGGCGCAGGATACTTACAGGGCGGGCTTCGCCCGGGAAAGCACGGAACCGGGGGCTTATCCTTTTTCATTAACGCTGGCCGGCTACGGCGCGCCGGTGGAAGGCCGCTTCAGCCTTGAATGGGTGAACGCCGGCGAAACCAGCGGCCCGGCAACCGCATTCACCGGCATGGGCAATACTTTGTTCAGGGTCAGCGGCAATATATTGTTCACCGCCGCCGCCGGCAACGCATCGCCCGCATGGCAGGAGGCAGGCAGCGCGGCCGGTATACAGCTGCTGGCTGCCGCCAGGAAAAAACTGTATGCAGTGAATGCAACCGGCCAGCTGCTGGAAACCGCTTATCCCGGAAAACCGGCGTGGAAACAAACAGGCACGGTCAGCAACGCCACAGCTTTGGCGGTATTGCATAACACACTGTATATCGCTACAGCCGGCAATTTGCAGGCAGCTGACGCCCGCAGTGCAAACAAGGAATGGAAAGCGATACCCTCACCGGAACATCTCATCAGCCTCGCCGCTTACGGCAACGAATTGTATGCGCTTTCCGCACAGGATAATGTATACCGGTACCGCCCGGCTACCGGGAGCTGGCTGAAAATTGCACGGCACAACGGCATCACCTACAATGTAAAACTCCAGCACATTGCCATAGCCGGAGACGCGCTTTACGGCTGCGATGTTGCCGGCGATCTCCTCAAAGCAAAACACAGCAGCGACGGCAATATGTCTGCCTCCGCACTGGCGGTAGCAGCCGGTAAACAGCGTGTGGTGATCGTAGGGCTGGATGTCTGCGGTTTTGACCATGCGTTTGCCGGGGAGGTGAAGCGGGAGATCAGCAAAAAATATCATATTCCTCCGCAGGCAGTGATGCTGAACGCCTCTCACACCCATTTTGCGCCCGTTGCCCAGCCTTACATTACCTGGCACCCGCCCTGCCAGCAACCGGACAGCAGCTACCTGTACGGCGTGGTGAAGCCTGCCGTGGTGCGCGCGGTAGCCGGCGCCATCCGCAACCTCGCGCCATCTGCTTTACATTTCGGCCGCGGCAAAACCGCCATCGGCCGCAACCGTTGCCTCACCGAAGCGCCGGTGCCTTACGATAATGATGTGGATGTGATCACCGCGGTGCGTACAGACAACCAGGAAAAAACCGTGCTCTTCCTTACCGGCTGCCACCCTGTATTTAATGCCAGCGGCCGCGAAGGCGTTACGCTCAGCGCTAATTACCCCGCAGCAGCGCGTAAAAAGCTTGAAGGCGATGGCATTGCCCACGCCGTGTTCATACAGGGATGTGCAGGTGACATTAATCCGCAGGATGCCAGTCACACCAACACCGGGCATGCCCTGGCCGCTGATGTACGGCAGGTAATGGCCCGTCCGTTGCAGAAAATAACCGGCGGCATTACGTACTATACAGACAGTGTGGTGTTCCCGGTGAAACCAATGGCGAAAGAAGCGGTGCTGGCCATGCAGGCAGTCAATGAAAAACAGCCCGGCCATATGGTGCCCGACCGGAATGTACGCTGGACCAGCATGATGCTGGACTACTACAAGAACAACACCATGCCGGCCACCATGCCGGTGTACGTGCAAACCATCAACATCGGTAACTGGAAGCTGGTGGGGCTCTCCCGCGAGGTGGTAACGGAATACAGCAGCGGCATCAAGGCCCTGTTCCCCGGCAGCCTCGTAAGCGTGGCGGGATATTGCAACGATGTAAGCAGCTACCTGCCCACTTCCCGGCATATTAATGCGGGCACTTATGAAGGCGCGGATTCTTTTATCTGGTATGCGCAGCCTTCCGTATTTCCCCTCAATGTTTATGAAACCGTGCTGGAAAACATCCGGCTCAAAAACCGCTAAGATCTATGCCCTCCTCCACCCTGCCGGTTACCGGCAACGCAGCCGCACGCATTCATCCGCTGATCATCATCGGTGCGCTGTTCTTCATATTCGGTTTTGTGACCTGGCTCAGTTCCGTGCTGATCCCTTACCTGCAGACAGCCTGTGAGCTGAGCAGCTTTCAGTCGTACCTGGTGGCGTTCGCGTTTTACATCTCCTATTTTGTAATGGCTGCGCCGTCTGCCTGGCTGTTGAAGATCACCGGGTTCAAAAAGGGCATGTCCGCTGGATTGTTACTGGTGGCCGCAGGTTCGCTGCTGTTTGTACCGGCCGCGCTGTACCGGCAATATATCATTTTCCTTACGGGACTGTTTATACAGGGCGCCGGGCTGGCGATGCTGCAGACCGCGTCCAATCCGTATGTGACCATACTTGGCCCCGTAGAAAGCGCCGCAAAACGGATGAGCATCATGGGCATCTGCAACGGCGTGGCCGGCATTATTGCGCCGCTCATACTCGGCTCGGTGATATTGAGTGATATGGACGGCTTCACCGCGCAACTGCAGCAAATGAACGTACAGGAAAAACAGGCCGCGCTGGACGCGCTGGCGCAGAAAGTGATTGCGCCTTACCTCGTTATCACCGTATTACTGCTGCTGCTGGCGGCACTGATATACCGCTCCCCCCTTCCCGAAATAACGCCGGAAGACGAAGCGGTAACGGACAGCGGGGAAGCGGGCGGTAAAACCATTTTCAGTTTTCCCTATCTTTTTCTCGGCGTATTCACGTTGTTTTTGTACGTTGGGGTAGAAGTGATTGCCGGTAATACGATTATCAGCTACGGCACTTACCAGGGCATCCCGATGTCTGCCGCGCGTTTTTTTACTTCTTTTACCCTGATGGCCATGCTGGCCGGGTATCTCGTAGGCATAGTGCTCATACCGCGGTACATCAGCCAGCAGGCCGCATTAAAATATTCAGCGCTGGCTGGCATTGTGTTCGTGCTGGCTGCCATTTTTACCGGCGGCCTCACTTCAGTATTGTTCATCGCATTGCTGGGGCTCGCCAATTCGCTGATGTACCCGGCTATATGGCCGCTTTCCATCCAGGGGCTGGGACGGTTCACTACTACCGGTGCCTCCCTGCTGGTAATGGCCATTAGCGGCGGAGCGATATTGCCGCTGGCTTACGGGCAGCTGGCAGACAGCTTCAACGAGCAGCAGGCGTACTGGCTGGTTTTGCCTTGTTATATCGCGATCTGGTTCTTTGCCGTAAAAGGCCACCTGGCGGGAAGAAAAAAAGATGTATCCACTCAATAAAAAGAAAAGATGTTACTGATCGCAGACAGCGGCTCCACCAAAACAGCGTGGTGCCTGGTGAATGAACAGGGCGCTGAAACTTATTTCAGCACGGAAGGGTACAATCCTTATTTCGTAACGGAAGAATACGTTATACGCTCCATCGCAGATAATTTTCCAACAACCATAGATCCCGCCGCCATCAGCCAGGTATATTTTTATGGCGCAGGCTGCCAGGAAGATAAATCGGGGGTTATGGAACAAACACTGGGAAAAATATTTCCTTCCGCCAGCCACATTTCCGCGGAACTGGATCTGCTGGGCGCCGCCCGTGGCCTGCTGGGAGATACGGCCGGCTTTGCCGCCATACTGGGCACCGGCACCAACACCTGTTTCTACGACGGCCGTAACATTTCCCTACATGTGGATTCGCTGGGGTTCATGCTGGGGGACGAAGGCAGTGGCGCGGCCATTGGCAAAAGGATACTTTCCGATTTCCTGCGCCATAAAATGCCGCCTGCCGTACACCGGTTATTTGTGGATACCTACGGGCTGACCGAAGGCGCCATCATGCACCAGGTATACAAGGAACCGATGCCGAACCGCTTTTGCGCGGGTTTTACAAAATTCCTCACCATGCCGGGCATAGATAACGGCTACGCTTATACGCTGCTGCGCGCAGCTTTCACTGAATTCTTCACGCAGCTTGTAGCCTGCTATCCGGGGTATGCGGAATATTCCTTTAACTGCGTCGGGTCAGTAGGTTACCACTTCCGCGATGTGATCTCGGAAGTAGCCGGAGATTTTCGCATGCAAACCGGCCTGATCATACCAGACCTGATCGGACATCTTGCTTCCAATCTGAAAAAATATTTCCTGACCGGGGTTTAGTTCCATCCTGTAAAAAGTGGTCCACCACTTTATTCCCTCTTCAGCACCACCACCGGGTTGCTCCTCGCCGCCTTCAACGTCTGCGACCCGATCATAATGAATGCGATCAGCAGTACCACCAGTAAGCCCGCGAGCAGCTCGGTGATCTGAACTGGCGTATGATAGGGGAAATTGGGAAGCACCACGGTTTTGAAAAAGAGGTAAGTTGCCGGCAGGGCAATGAGCGCCGATACAGACAGGAGGAACAGGAAACCGCGGCTCAGCAAGTATATAAGGTTGGTGGCGCTGGCGCCCATCACCTTCCGTATGCCGATCTCTTTTAATCTTGTTTCGGTAGTGAATACCACCATCCCGAACAACCCCATTGAGGCAATGGAAATGGCCAGGAACGAAAGGAAGCCAATGATCTTGATCATGGTGGAAAATTCGCTGTATGCTGCTTCTATTTCTTCGCTATAGAACTCCGCTGTAAAAGGATGAACGCGGTCGATCTTTTTCCATGCGGACTCGATCTTCGCCAAAGTGCCCGGCATATCGCCGCTCTTTATCTTAGCGTTGATGATGGTCCTGTTTTCAGGCGTCCAGAAAGTAAATGCTACCGGCCCGATGAGGTTCTCCACCTTGCCATAATGAAAGTCCTGCATTACACCTACAATGGTCATTTCCCGGCCATTCAATGTAACCTGCTCCCCTATTGCTTTTTTGGGGTCGTTGGCACTTATGTTGAACCGCTTCAGAACCTGCTCGTTAACGACCACCTCGCTTACGGCCTGCGCGGTGGCGGGCCGGGCAATAAAATTGCTGCCGGCAACGAGTTTATAATCATGCAGCGGCAAATAGTTTTCGTCTACGTGGTTGGTCATGACCAGCGCGGAATCCCGCGAATCTTTGTATTTCATATTACCGCCCCAGGCGTTCCCCACGCCGGTGGTGATCAGCGAGCGGGACAGCCCGGTCACTTCCGGTATCTCGCTGAGTTCCTGGAGAAACGCGTTGGGTTTATTATCCAGCATATTAATGTTGAGGATATTTGTGGTGCTGAATCCCAGGTCGAACGCCAGTATGTTCTTATACTGCACATAACCAACAGCGGTGGTTGTAATAAAGATCAGGGTAACCGTGTATTGCACCACCACCAAAGCACGCCGGAGGGTCAGGTATTTGAACATCTTCACCGGTGAAGTGCCCCCGAATGCGTTGACGGGGCTGACCTTCGAAAAGAACATTGCGGGCATGAAGCCGGCAGTAACGCCTACGGCCACGGAAAAGATGATGAAAGACACCACCATGGACGGCGTAAGATCGAGCTTCACGGTGCGCTGCATCTCCGGGGCCATGTTGATCAGCAATGGGCGCAGTACGAGGAACAGGAAGAATGAAAGCAGAAGGGCAGCCAGCGAGATCATAACCGCCTCGGCCAGGAACTGCAGCCGCACCTGGCTCTTTTCGGCGCCGATCGCCTTGCGGAGACCTATTTCCTTAATACGGCGCATCGCGCGCGCTATTGAGAGATTGGTATAGTTGAAACACGCAGACAATATCACGATGAATGCCAGCCCGCCGAGTATCCAGAGCACGATCGGCGGCATGTGAGGCCCCGCATAGCCAGGGCCGCCTTCGGATTGCCGGAGGCTCTCTCCCACCACGATGTTGTATAAAGGAAGCAGCTCGAGCTGTATCCTGGTATTTTCTCCGGCAAGGTTCTCCTCCCTTGCAATGGCATTAAGCTGCGACCGGATAGCGGTCATGTCCGCATTTTCCGAGGGCAGTATGTACACGGAGTTGGACCACATGTTTGTCCATTCAGCAAAACGTTTATCGCTTTTATTGAGTTGTTCGGCAGTGGACAGTGATACCAGCGCTTCGAAACTGATGTGCGAAAAGAAGGGAACGTCCTTCATGATACCGGTCACCTGATAAACGAGCGTATCCACCTTGATGGCTTTCCCCAGCGCAGCCTGGTTGCCGAACAGCTTCCTCGCCGCCGTTTCCGTTAGCACAACCGAATAAGGATCTTTCAACGCCGTTTCTGGGTTGCCTTCCACCATCGGGAACGTAAAAACCCTGAACAGCGACGGATCCGCCCAGTAGCCCTGGATGGGCAGGATATTGTCGCCCACCTGCGCATCGCCCGAAAAGTTGTTGCGCATAACCGCCACTTCTTCAATGCCGTTCACCCGCTCGCGGATGAGCTTTCCGGTCTTTATGGATGTGGTCGCAAACTTTCCGCCCTGTTCGCTGCTGGAGCTTAATATGTTGGTGACGCGGTAGATCCTTTCGCCATTTTCGTGGAACCTGTCGTACGATCGCAGGTCGAGCACGAACGCGATCAGCAATAACCCGACGGACATGCTGATGGCAAGGCCAAGGATATTGATGAATGAGAACAGCTTGTTGCGCATAATGTTGCGCCCTGATGTTTTGACGTAGCTTCCGATCATGACCCGGTTCATAAAAACGTTGACAAATATTGATCTCCGCACTGTATAACTTCTGAAGAATTTAAAAGCATCCATGATGTAGATCAGC
Source organism: Chitinophaga sp. 22620 (assembly GCF_052044405.1). NCBI lineage: Bacteria > Pseudomonadati > Bacteroidota > Chitinophagia > Chitinophagales > Chitinophagaceae > Chitinophaga > Chitinophaga sp. 22620. The sequence continues at coordinate 264,543 of NZ_JBQEMV010000003.1, forward strand.
TTTGCACGGCGTGGTCCGAGGGATTGCACGTTCCGCTCGAAACATTCGTGGAGGTCCCCCGTCAGGTCCTCTACAAGCCCGGGCTTACAATACCATTCTACAAATCGCTGTGCCCAGGCGGGCGGATGGTGTTGCTCTTCCATACTACATTTTTTCCCAGGCAAGCGACGGTATCCTGGCCCATAGCTGGTCGCGCATAGCTTTGGCGCTCACCAACGCTGCCTTTCCCTGCATCGTGAGTTGATAGAATCTTTTGCGTTTACCGCCGCGGGCCTTCGTTGCCTCACCCAGCTCGCTTTTCACAAGCCCCTTCTCTTCGAGACGGTTGAGCACCGCGTGCACCACGCCAAGTTTCACTGAACGGCCGGTATGGCTGGAAAGCTCGTCGCATACCGCTACGCTATATGCCTCGTTTATCAACGCAGCAACGGTGAGCAGCACCAGCTCTTCGAATTCTCCGAGGTTTGTACCTTTCATTTCCGATATTAATTACGTAAATGTATGTAAAAAGACCATATTTTACATACAAAAGGTGAATAATTAATTAACATGACAGTTTTCTTCCCTCCCCGGTCTGTCATTATTTTTTCCCGATGATCTCCTTCCTGTGCGCTATTCCCCAATCCGTCAGGTTCTTGATGATCGTCTGCAAGGATTTGCCATGTTTCGTAAGTTCATACTGGACAGTTACAGGATGCGTATCCAGAACGGTCCGTTCCACTACCTTATTTAATTCCAGCTCCTTCAGCTCCTTGCTCAGCATCTTGTTCGAAATACCCTCCACATCATTCAGAATGTCGGAAAATCTTCTTTTGTTGTAATAGCAGATAGATGAGATGATATTGATCTTCCATTTCCCGTTTAGCACGTCCATCGCATCCTGGACGGCCATCATCTCTCTTTTGTGTTCCTTTCCAAATTCTTTATTGCACTCCATATGTTACTTTGTTACCCGGATGTTACTGTTACTTTTAGTTACAAAGTTACTAAAATACATAACGCTGGTCTAACTTTGTGTCTCAGGAATCAAAAAACAGAGCACATGAATCAATTAAAGAACAAAGTTGCCGTGGTTACAGGCGCCTCAAAAGGAATAGGCGCATCTATTGCTAAATATTTTGCGGCGGAAGGCGCAAGGGTTGTCGTGAACTATGCTTCGGGCAAAGAAGGCGCGGAAAATGTTGTGAAGGAAATAACCGGCCTTGGCGGAACGGCCATTGCGGTACAGGCCGATGTGTCGAAGGAAGCCGATGTGGCCAGGCTGTTTGAAGCGGCAAAAGACGCTTTCGGCACGCTGGATATCCTCGTAAACAATGCCGGTATATACCAATATGCACCCATTGAACAGCTATCGCAGGAATCTTTTCACCAGCAATTCAACATCAATGTTTTAGGGTCTTTACTGACCATCCAGGCAGCTTTAAAACTGTTTGGCGACAAGGGTGGAAATATTATCAATATCAGCTCCGAGGCGGGTAAAACGCCCCTTCCTACGGGCTCGGTATATTCCGCGACCAAAGCGGCATTGGATGCCATTACCATTGCATTGTCCAAAGAATTCAGCGGAAGGAATATCCGTATCAATTCTATTCTGCCAGGGATTGTGGAAACGGAAGGCTCACATAGTGCAGGCTTTATCGGCAGCGAGGCCGAAGCCAGGTTTGTTGCCACTACACCGCTTGGCCGTACCGGTCAACCGGGAGATATCGCGAAAGTGGCGGTATTCCTCGCCTCCGACGATTCGGGGTGGATCACGGGAGAGAAAATTTCCGTTTCAGGGGGTATTTATGGTTTCTAAAAAAGAAAACTGGCAACAATGAGCAGGTTAAAAAACAAAGTAGCCGTCATAACAGGCGGCAATAGCGGTATTGGATTCGGCATTGCGGAAGCATTCAAAAAAGAAGGCGCTGTTGGCGCCATTACCGGGAGAAACGAAGCGACATTAAACAGTTCTGTTAATGCGTTGGGCACAGGTTTTATCGGCATCAAAGGCGATGTAACCCGTCTTGCCGACCTGGAGAATATATTCAGGACAACCGCTGACAAATTTGGAAAAATTGATGCCCTGGTCGTGAATGCGGGCGGTATTGTGGACGGCGTTCCGATGGCGGCTATAAACGATGTTACGGAAGAGAATTATGACAGGTACATGGATCTGAATTTGAAAAGCGCCTATTTCACCGTACAAAGATCACTTCCATATTTAAATGAAGGGGCTTCCATCATCCTGATCGGATCGAGCGCCGCGCATCGTGCCGCACCGGGAATGGCTATCTATTCGGCAGCGAAAGCGGCTATCATCTCACTGGCCAAAGGCCTGTCGCTGGATCTGCTGGCGAAAAAAATAAGGGTCAACACACTTTCGCCGGGTTCCATCGATACGCCTGTATTTGGAAAAATCGTGCCGCAGGAACAACTGGAACAGGTAAAACAAACCTGGATAGATCATACCCCCGTGGGCAGGCAGGGGCTCCCGTCTGATATCGGGAACGCCGCTGTTTTTTTAGCGTCGGATGAATCATCTTTTATAGTGGGCACTGAAATACTTTCGGACGGCGGTCTTACCAATATCAGCCTGATGAAATAATTTCCGCCGGTTCGTGCATCGGGGTTGGCGTGCTTATTGCAATGAATTACCATAATCCGGTATATTTGCACCCTAATACAACCTGCATGAAACACCTTTGCCTTGCCGGCCTGCTGTCTGTCGCGCTATTAACCGGCTGCGAAACCACGCAGCAGATCATCAACAACCTGCCCAATACCACTACAGGGCAACCCAACAGTTTCCAGATAGCTTCCGGGCTGAAGGAAGCGCTCACCATCGGCACGCAGAACACGGCCAGCCGTCTTTCTGCCCCCAACGGTTTTTTCGCGAATGCAATGCTGAAAATACTGATGCCGCCGGAAGCGCAGAAGGTGGAGTCTACCTTGCGCAATGTAGGTTTGGGCGGTGTGGTGGATAAAGCCATCCTGGCCATGAACCGGGGCGCGGAAGAAGCCGCCAAATCGGCCGCGCCGATATTCGTGAACGCCATCCGCCAGATGAGCATTACGGATGCGATCGGCATCTTGAGGGGCGGTGATTTTGCCGCTACGAATTATTTCAAGCAAAAGACTACAGCAGCGCTGACCAGCTCTTTCCGGCCCGTGATAGAAGGCGCCCTGAAGAAGGTAGACGCGACTAAATACTGGGCGGATGTTTTTTCGCTGTATAACAAATTCTCCAAAACCCCGGTCAATACAGACCTCACGGCTTACGTGACCGAGCGGGCCATTAGCGGTATATTCCATGAAGTGGGCCTGGAAGAGCAGAAGATCCGCAGGGACCCGGCGGCGCGGGTGACGGATCTGCTGAAAACAGTGTTCGGAAGCCCGCTGGCGCAGAACAGGTAGTTTCATTACTTCTTTAACATAACTAAAAAAGCGGCAAAGGTTGCACCTGCATCCTTTGCCGCTGTCGTTTATAATACTGCGCGTTCCTTACAATTTCGCCACCACCTGCCTGAACTTCTTCGCCATTGGCGCCGAAACGGTTTCCGGTTTGAACTTTACCTTCTTCACCTTCCCTCCCAGCAGCGTACGGTACCATACCAGCGAACCGAGATAACAGCCCGCAGTATTGGCATGGTTGGCGTCAAAGGCAAGTTTGCCCTCGCGCCAGATGTACCCTACATGCAGGGAGTTGGTCTGGTCGGGTAACCGGCCGGCCTGCGGGGCATCAAAACTATAGGTGGTGTCTTTGTTATAATGCCACTTCCGGCTGGCGTCCATGGCTCTGAAAGCATCGCCTGTCGGGATGATGGTGAGGCCGAGCTCTGCCGCCGCCTTGTGATAAGCGGCCCTTACATGCCGGTGCATTTCTTCCGCGTTCTTTGCGCGCTCATCCCCTTTTATTTTCCCGAAGGCCTTCGCATCGTTGCGGTAGGCCCAGATCTGGTGAATGAAGATCTTTGCCCCTGGCTGCAGCGACCTGATCAGTTCCACCAGCTTGCGTGCATAAGGCTCATAGGTGTTGGGGTCGCCGGAGAGCAGCGAGTACTGCTGAATGGTGACGATATCCCAGCGGCCGTCCGCCAGCATCTCGCGAAGGGATTTGCCCTTATAAGCCTTCTCGCCGGACTCTGCGAGTTTCCAGTGCCTTTCGAGCGAGCAGCCGCCCAGTTCTGCGCGGCCCAGTTCCAATTCCATCCCTCCTTCCTCTGCCAGTTGCGGCAGAAACGTGGCGGCGTTCTGTGAAAAGCTGTTACCGATAATAAAGAGGCGTATTTTTTTATCGTCCTGTGCCTGTACCGTGATGCATATACTCAGCAGTATAAAAAGGCCTGTTCTGAATTTTGAGAGCATGCTGTTTTTTGTTTAAGCGAACGGGTAAGTTATTACATAGCTGCTGATAATCCAAATCGCCGGACGGAGCCGCAGCCGTTCATCCTGCCTGCAATGCCCCACTGCCGCCCGCGTATTTAGATTGCATAAGTATCTCATTATTGTTATATTTGGTTACTGGTCATCTGATTTCTCATAATACCCAACGCTCACTATGAAGATCAATGTAAATTCCACCGATCATAACCTGGATGTGCCCGATAATACCAGTCTTCTTGATGCCCTGAGAGTCCATTTGAATCTGACCGGCAGCAAGTATGGCTGCGGGGAAGGGGCATGCGGCGCCTGCAAAGTGCTGATAGACGGCCGTGCGGTGGCTTCCTGCATTACACCTGTAGCCAGTGTGCAGAACAAAGCCATTGTGACCATAGAGGGGCTGGAAAAAGACGGGAAGCTGCATCCTGTGCAACAGGCGTTCCTGGATGAAGATGCGTTTCAATGCGCCTATTGCTCGCCGGGAATGATCATGTCCGCCGTGGCGCTAAAGGCCAAAAATCCGAAACCCAGCCGCCAGCAGGTCATCGAAGCCATGCAGGGCAATATCTGCAGGTGCTGCGTGTACCCGCGTATTATCAACGCTATCATTAAAGCTTAACCTTCAAAACAGGAAGCATGAAAGAACCCAATACAACCGGCGAATTACCGGGGGCGGAGCCATCCGGCGCCCGGGAGCATACGATCCACCGGCGGAATTTCTTTAAACTGCTGGGCGGCGGCATTGCCGTTGTGCTTTCTTATTCCGACCTGTTTGGCCTGCCGGGGCTGTTAAGGCCTGAAGAAGAGCTTTCGCAGGCGGATACGTTGCGTGCAGACGATAATTCCATCGCCGCATGGATCCACATCCGGGAAAACGGAACGGTGGCGGTGTATACGGGGAAAGTGGAAGTCGGCCAGAACATCCGCACTTCGCTGGCGCAGGTAGTGGCGGAAGAGCTGGCTGTGCCGGTAAGCGCGATAGAAATGGTGATGGGCGATACCTTGTTAACGCCCTACGACCGGGGCACCTTCGGCAGCCGCACCACTCCCACCATGGGGCCGCAGTTGCGGAAAGCCGCCGCCTCCCTGAAAGAAGTGCTGGCAGGCATGGCGGCAGAACAATGGAAAACCGGTAAGGATTCGGTGCAGTTCAAAGACGGCCGGGTGGTGCATAAAGGCTCGGGGCAAACGCTGGGTTACGGCGAGATCACCAAAGGCAAAAAGATCGTGGTTCCCCTGGATGATAAAGTGGCGCTGACCCCGGCGGACCAATGGACAGTGGCCGGCACCGCGGTGCCTAAAGTAAATGGAAGAAGTTTTGTTTCAGGGAAACATAAATATGTATCGGATATGGTGTTGCCGGGTATGGTATACGGAAAAATACTCCGGGCGCCATCCTACGGGGCATCGCTGGCGTCCGCCGATGTGGAGAAGGCCCGCCTCTCCGCCGCGGTAACCGTTGTAAAAGAAAAAGATTTTATCGGCGTAACAGCGCCCGATCCCCAAACAGCCGCCAGCGCGCTGGCGAGGATCGACGCCCGCTGGAACAGCACTCCACAACCCTCCAGGACAGAGATTTTCAAATACCTGAAAGACAATGCCCGGCAAACAGACGGCGGTAAAAACACCAAAGAAGCGGCTGAAAAAGCATTTGCCGCGGCAACCCTTCAGCTCCGGCAGCATTTCGAAGTGCAGTACATCGCACATGTTCCCCTGGAACCCCGCGCCGCGCTCGCAAAATGGGAAGACGGGCAGCTGACCGTATGGACAGGCACCCAGCGCCCCTTTGGCGTGCAGGAAGAACTGGCGGAAGCCTTTTCCCTGCCTAAAGAAAAGATCAGGGTCATGATGCCGGATACAGGCTCCGCCTACGGCGGAAAACACAGTGGGGAAGCGGCGGTTGAAGCTGCCAGGCTGGCCAGGGCTGTAGGCAAACCGGTAAAAGTGGTGTGGACCCGCGAGGAAGAATTTAAATGGGCCTATCTGAGGCCCGGCGGCCTGATCGAAGTGGCGGCCAGCGTTAGCAACGACGGAACACTCACTTCCTGGGAATTCCATAATTATAACTCCGGCAATGCGGGCATCGATACGCCTTATGAAGCCGGCGCGGCGCATATCCAGTTCCATCCCTCCAACACGCCGTTGAAACAGGGATCTTACCGCGGCCTCGCTGCCACGGCCAATATATTTGCCATCGAAAGTGTAATGGACGACCTGGCCAGGATGGTGAAAAAAGACCCGCTGGAATTCCGGCTCCATCATGTAAAAGACGAACGGCTGAAGAACGTGCTGCAGGCAGCCGCGGAAAAGTTCGGCTGGCAGAAAGAAAAACAAGCGGGTCACGGCCACGGCATCGCCTGCGGTTTTGTGAAAAATTCCTACATCGCTACCTGTGTGGAAGTCGCCTATGACAAATCCGCTGAGCAACTGAAGGTACTTCGCGTGGTGGCGGCGTACGACTGCGGGGCGGTCATCAATCCCGTACACCTGGAAAACCAGGTCATGGGCTGCATCCTGCAGGGCCTTGGCGGCGCCCTGTTCGAAGAGATCGACTTTATGGACGGCCGCATTTTGAACCCTTCACTCTCCAGCTACCGCGTGCCCCGGTTTGCCGACATACCGCCGCTGGACATTGTAGTGCTCAACCGCAAGGATATTCCGCCGGCCGGCGCCGGGGAAACGCCCATTGTTGGCATTGCCCCGGCTATACGCAACGCCATCGCCGATGCTACAGGCATTAAGCTTAACACTTTACCGCTGATCCCGCAGGGGCTGAAGGCAAATTCGTAATAACTATTTTATTGCATCAGCTCTTCCAGCTTGCTAATGAGTTCCTCGCCGCGAAGATTCTTCGCAACGATCTTTCCCTGCGGATCGATCAGTAAACTCTGGGGAATGGCGGAAATACCGTATGCCTTTGCAACGGCATTTTCCCTCCCTTTCAGGTCGGAAAGCTGTATCCATCCGAACCCGTTCGACCGGATAGCATCCAGCCACTGGGACTTTTCATCATCGATCGAAATTCCGATAATCTCAAAATTTTTATCCTTAAACCGCGCATAGGCCTTCTTCAGGAAAGGATATTCGGCCCGGCAGGGACCGCACCAGCTGGCCCAGAAATCGATGAGCACATATTTTCCCCTGACATCCGAGAGCGAAACCATTTTTCCCTTATCGTCCGCCTGCGTGAAATCCATAGCATGTTGCCCTATCGCTAACCGTTTGGTAACGTTTATTTTCTGCTCAATGGCTTTATACCGCTCATACTTTCCAAACTCCGGCCTCAGCGCTTCCAGCATCGGCTCTACGAACGCCACATCGCTGATAAAGACCGTGTTTGTCTGCAAAATATTAAAAGCCAGCGCCGATCCCGGATGAGCCCGGACGAAATCCTTGGTCGCATCCCGGATGATCTTGTTTTGGGCATACAGTAATCTTTTAAACGCAGCGGCTGAATCTTCCGGTAATACATCCTGCTGGGCTTTCCATATCCTGTAAACGGAATCGCGGACAGCATTGATGGATTCCCTAAAAGCGACATATTCTTTTTGAACCTCCCCCCCATCGATCTTCGCCGTCTGTAACCGTTCGCCTTCAATAGTGGTGGTTCCGTGATCCAGCATAAACTGGAGTCCCTCGCTAAGCGGAAGCGTTGGTTTCACATTTGGCGGATAAAGCCGGTGAACGTAAATGGTGGCTTCCGCAGGATGTTCCACGGCGCCTGAAAAAGTGAACCTGTTATTTTTCGCCATCGTTGAATCCCATACAAGACGGCTTCCGTCCCGGAACGACAGGAAAGCCTGCATAGGCACGTCAGCGCCGTTGAGATAACCGTGTACCGTATACTTTTTTTCCTGTGCGCCGGCTGATGTGGATATACACCACAGCAGCCACGTTAAACGTGCTGTCAATTTCATAAAACTGGTTTTTAATTATACCCCGGGTTTTGTGTTAGATTTCCGTTCCTGGAACGCTGATCGGCCGGAACCGGGTAAAGGGCTGATTCGGCTTTCCAGTTTGTTTTAACGGCGCTCAGCACCGCGTTTATCCTGCCGGTACGTTTCAGATCGAACCAGCGATGCCCCATTTCGCTGTTCAGCTCGATCCTCCGTTCACGCTCCACAGCCAACAGCAAAGCGTCTTTATCGTTTGCCGGTGTTGCGCCCAGGCCGGCACGCTGGCGAACCACCAGCAGGTCTGCCCTGCTGCCGGGAACATTGTTCTGCTGCGCCCTTGCCTCCGCCCGTACCAGGTATTGTTCCGCAAGCCTCAGAATGGTAAAATATTCGGCGTTTGCACCGATCGTTAAACTCCGGTATTTGGCAGGATAGGTATACATTGTATTGTTGTAAGTGATGGTGGCGGTCCAGGCGGTTCTGCGCGCATCTCCGGCCTCCGAGGCGAATGCGGCCTTTAGCTGTTCGGTAAAAACATAGGTCGGCACCGGTGTTTGCGGATTGGGCAGAACGGCCGCGGCATAACCGGTACGGCCATTTACGTCGTTATAGAATTGAAGGATCGCTTCCTTACTGGACGGTGTAAAAACCGCGGTCAGGTCCTCCATTCCGAATAAAGCGGTGTTTTCTATTACAGACGTTGCCTGTGCCTCTGCATCCGCCCAGTTTCCCAGGAAAAGATAAGCGCGTGCAAGTAATGCAGTGGCGGCCCACCTGTTGGCGCGTACCCTCAGGCCGCCCGATACGGTATAGCCGTCAGGAAGATTTTGCTGTGCATATATCAGGTCGCCGATAACCTGGCTGTACACCGCTGAAGCGGGCGAACGCGGACTCAGTTTGTTTTTATCTACATCGGTAGTTACCACCAGGGGAACATCTCCAAAGAGATTGACCAGGTAGAAATAACAGAATGCACGCACAAACCTGGCTTCCGCAACCGCGCGCTGCTGAAAATCCGGGGTTAGGTTACTTCCCGCGGCGGTACCTTCGATGATGGCATTCGCCTGGTAAATAATTGAATACGGCCAGCTCCAGAGGATACCCACACTGGGATCATTCGGGATGATCGCATTTCCAATGAACTGGTCGTAAGTGCTGCCGACAAAAGTTAGCTCATCGGCGCTAAACGCCGGCAGTGTGGACATGAGCACACTGTACCGGTCGCCTGAGCTCAGGTTGGTATATAAACCTGCCAGGGCGGCCTTAACAGTGACGGAATCATTGAACACCTCTTTCTCCAGCAATTGCGTGGCGGAAGGATTGTTGTCAATTAACTTTTTACAGCTGCCCAGCGCGAACGCGGACACGATCGTCAGCACTACAAGGCTCCATGTGGAAATATTATTCTGAGATATTTTCATGACATTCATACTAAAAGGTTGTTCTAAATCCTGCGATTAACATTTTCAAAGGCGGTACCTGGTTGGTCAGCGTTTCGGGGTCGAGCCCCTTGTAACCGGTGATGGTGAGCAGGTTCTGGCCGCGCGCGTACACCTGCAGGGAAGACATCTTTACTTTTTTCAGGAATGCGGCCGGCACGTTCCAGGCAAGCGAAACATTCCTCAACCGGAGGAAAGCGGCCGATTCTATGGCCAGATCGGAATTTGTAAAGTAAAAGAATTTGCTGCCCGCGGCGGTGGAAGTATTGGATGAATATTTCAAGCCCGTATTTACAAGGGATTTTGGCAGATTGTACCCGGTACCGGGGTAAGTGCCAAAGTTCAAATCCCCCCTGACAGCGGTGCGGCTGATGCCCTGGAAAAATACATCCAGTTGAAATCCTTTGTACGTAAACGTATTGTTGAGCCCACCGTAGAATTTAGCGTCGTTATTCCCGTAAACGATATAATCACCCTTTCCATTGGCATTAATGCCGGTGGTGATCACACCATCGCCGTTTACATCCGCCACGGTCGCTATCCCGTCAACAATTCCCGTTGATCTGAAGATCGTTCGCAGGTTCAGTGATTCGCCGATCACATACTGGTTATTATAGGTTGACGTCATCAGCCCGGGAAACGAAACCAGCTTATTTTCAGGGATCGTTATATTAAAGGAGCTCGTCCATTTAAATTGCCTGTTGCCGATGTTTACCGTATTCAACTCAAGCTCCACACCCTGGTTCTGTACCACAGCGTCGAAATTTGCCGTATATGAGTTTTTACCTGCCTGGGCCGGGAGCGGCACTTCTCCCAAAACGTCGGTTGTCCGGTTGCGGTAATACCCCGCGGTGAACAGGATCCTGTCATTGATAAAACCCAGGTCCAGCGCCACATCGAATTTCTTCGTCTGTTCCCATTTCAGGTAAGGGTTGGCGATCCGGTCGTGGCTCAGCGTAATGAGAGGGCCGTAAGAAGCACCGGCGAGATAGTTTGACTGATATTCATAGTCCCTGATCTTGTCGTTGCCGACTGTACCGTAACTGGCCCTCAGCTTACCGAAGCTCAGCCATGGCAGGTTTTGCGTCACAAAGTCTTCCTTGCTGAAGATCCAGCCCATCGCGGCGCTCCCGAAAGTTCCAAACCGGTGGTTTGCACCAAATTTAGATGAGCCGTCTCTCCTGATGTTGGCACTGAACAGGTATTTATCATTCCAGTTATACTCCGCCCGGCCAAATAAAGACGCATAACGGTAATCAGCATACCCGGAAGATTTGCCGAGAACGTCTGTCGCATTCAGGCTGTTCACCAGTTTTTCATTCGTGTAAATCCCGATTATCCAGAAAGGCTGGACTGTTTCTGTTTGCTGCCAGGTTCCGCCGGCTATCAGGTTCAGCCTGCCTTTACCGGCAGACATCTCGTAAGTGACCTGTGGTTCGGCAAGATAGGTCCGGATGTAATTATTGTTCATCGTAACCAGCGATGGTGAATTAAAAGCCGGGTTACTGGCGGTAGTTGGGTTGATGATAGTTCCCTTGACATCAATCAGATTATATCCCCCGTTTGCTTTAATATCGAGCCCCGGCAAAATGGTGTAACGCAGGGAAGCCGTGGCATTCAGGTTGGCGGACTTTAAATTGGTGCTTGAATTAAAAGGCGCCAGGGGATTGTTATAACCCGGGCCGAAATACAAGCTTCCATCCGCATTGTGCAGCGGGTAATTGGGTGGCAGGCCGTAATTCACCAGGCTTAAATTATATCCCGGTATCTTATTGTTATCCGTATTATAACTTACCGAGGCGGAAGTGGCGAATCTGGAATCCGCGCTCTTATGCTGTACGCTCATACGAAGCTGCACCGCCTTGTCTTCCGACTTCGAGTAGTAAACCGTGGATTCCCTGCGGTAAGTGCCTCCGAGGGTAAACTGCGTATACATATTTCCTCCGGATACCGAAACGCGCGCATTGGTTTGATGCGATGTATTGCCGATGAGCAACCCGGGAAAATCGGTATAGGCATTGGGGTCCCAGGAAACAAGGTCGGGCGCATTGGCTGCGTTGGGAATGATGTTATCGTTCGCAAACGCCTGCTTCCTGATCTCCAGGTATTCTTTTGTACCCAGCATTTCCACCAGGTTGCTGGCCTCCCCGAACCCCTGGCTAACGTCCACGGTAAAGTCGGTACCGCCCGCACGGCCTTTTTTGGTGGTGATCAGGATAACGCCGTTCGCTCCGCGCGAGCCATAGATGGCCGTGGCATCGGCGTCTTTCAGCACATCTATGCTTTCGATCTCGGCGGGGTTGATCGTATTGAGCGGGCTGAAGTCCAGCGCGGCGGAAAAGCCGCCGATACTTTTTTCAACAGGGTCGCTGCCAAATGGAACGCCATCCACGATGTATAAAGGTGAAGACGAGCCGGGAAGAGGATTCATGCTGTTCCGGCCCCGGATGTTTACTGTTACGTTGGCTCCCGCATAACCGGCGCTCTGCGTGATAAAAAGACCGGGAACCCGTCCCTGCAAAGCAATGATCGGGTTGGAGACCGGTTGTTTGGTGATATCCCCGCCGGACACTTTGCCGCTTGAGCCTGTGCTCAGCCTCCGGCTCGTTTTACTGTAAGCCATCACCATCACTTCATCCAGCCTGGTCGTACCGGGCTGGAGTTTGATGAGCATCTGTTCCGTATCTACAGGCACTTCCTTAAGAAGATAGCCGATGAATGTGACCTGCAGCACATCAGACTTCTCCAGGCCCGGCAGGTAAAACTCGCCGTTTGCATTGGTAATAACCGCTTTCCCCGTACGCCTGACGCGTACTGACGCGCCCTGTAAAGGCGCAGACAACGAATCCAGCACGCGGCCGCGTACGTCTATGGCAAGGGAGGCTGTCATATTACCGGGCAGGGACGGTTCTTCCTTCCTGATAATGATCACCAGCCGGTCTTTGATCTCATAGGTCAGCGGTAAGCCCGAAAGCAGGGTGTTCAGCGCCTGCCCTACCGGCACATCCGTCACCCGGATGCTGCGTTTTATGCCCGGCGGGATTATCCTGGCATCGTAAAAGAAGTCATAGCCGCTCTGCCGCCTGATCTCTTTGAACAATGATTTCAAAGGAGCGTTCTCCCGGTTGATCGTGATGCGCTGGCCGTAGGTTGCAGCGCTCACCTGCAACAGGGATGCTAAAAATAATACGGAGGTCAGCCGCATAACGGTCCGCATTTTAGGGTATAACGATTTTGTTATACCACTTTTTTTGGCATAAGATTGATGCATTTTCGCTTCAGTTTGGTTCTAAACAGGTTCCCGCGTTGAGAATACTATAGGCATCCTGTGGTAAAACAGTTGGTTGATAAATAATTGTCTGGTTGGTTGATGTATGATTCCTTTTTTATTTCTTTTCCGGCGACATCACGTAAACCTTACGCCCGTCCACCCGGAAGCGGACAAGCCCTGACCGTTCTATGCCCTCCAGGATCGTTGACAACTTTACGGCCCTTGATATCCAGCCGCCGGAGGTGATATTGGCCGGTACTGAAGCATCATAGACCACCTCCACATTATACCAGCGGGCAATCTTGCGCATGGCCACCTTGAAATCCACGTCATCCAGGTTAAACTCCCCGTTTTTCCAGTCTATCACCTGGTCCGCATCTACTTTCCTGACCTTTAAACCGATATCGCCATTGCCGGAAACCTGCTCACCCGGATGGATCACCTGTTGCGCAGCCCCGGAACTCACCCTCACGGCGCCTTCCAGCAGCGTGGTTGCCACCTCCGGTTCTTCCGGGTAGCTGTTCACATTGAACTGCGTGCCCAGCACTTCTATTTCCTGCCCGCCTGCTTCCACTACAAAAGGTTGCGTTTTGTTTTTAGCAACATGAAAAAAACCTTCTCCCTGCAAACGCATGCGCCGTTTACCCTGCTTCACCAGCCCCGGGGAGTAGGTCAGCGTTGAAGCCGAGTTCAGCCATACCACCGTTCCATCGGGCAACACCAGGCGGTAGGTTTCGCCGGCAGCGGTAGACAATGTATTGACCGCATCCGGGTCTGCCGCTCCGCTGATCTCATACACCACTTCTCCTTCAGCCGACTTTACGATCCTGACGCCGGATTCCTCGGCCAGCTTACCGTCTGCAGCATCGGACAGGCGGATCTTTTTGCCGTTCGCCAAAGTAAGCATGGCGCCTGCATTACCGGGCGGCACATCGCCGGCGTAACGTTCGCGGATGCCCGCATCCTGCTGCTGTGTGCGCACATTAAAATAAAACAACCCGGCAGTCAGGATGATGACCGCAACCGCTGCGGCCGCCAGGCGCGGCCATAACCTGGTTACCCGGGCTTTAGCGGGTCCGGGGAGCCCGGCCTTCAGCGTCCGGTAGCACCGTTCGTAATCGATCGCCGGTACTCCGTTTTGCTGGTCCGATAATTCATTGTACCAGTTCTCCACCAGCGCCTTCTCAGCCTCAGCGCTCCGGCCTGCCAGGTATTGGTCCAAAATATCCTCAGGACTATTGGTGTTCATAAGCCGGTAGGTTAGTATTTATGATGCCTGTTTTATTCGCTTATAACAATATGACGCGCAGCCTGCCGCAAGGTGGTACGCAAAAAATTAATAAATATTACAGTGAATTGAAGGGCTCATCCGGGAGCTAGAGCATCAGCGTTAGTAGATACGCATCCAGTTTTACTTTGAGCGTTTTCAGCGCCTTGTAGATCTGCTTTTTGACCGTTTCGTCAGAGATTTCCAATAATGCGGCGATCTCGGCATGGGAAAGCCCCTGCTTCCGGCTGAGCTCAAACACTTCCCGCTGGCGGGGAGGAAGCAGCGCCACTTCTTTTTCGAGCTGACGGGATAATTCCCGGAACCGTAGTTCATGGTCAGTAACCAGCGTTCCCTGGTCAGACAAATGTGCCAGCGCATCCAGGTACCCGTCTTCAACCCTGGTATGCCTGATGTGACTAATGACCCGGTTGCGCACGGCTGTATACAGGTAAGACTTCACGGAAGTATTGATGTCGCGCTCCGCGCGTTTTTCCCAAAGCCCGGCAAACACGTCCTGCACCACATCAAGGCCTTTGTCCTGATCCCTGAGCATTTTCACCGCATGTTGCAGCAGCACCGCCCAATACCGCTCAAACACCTGCGTATAGGCCGCATGGTCGCCAGAGCGGATCAGCCTGAGCAGATCAGCATCAGAAAATCCCTCGTATATCTTATTCCCGGCTTCGTTCATTTTTATGGCTGGCGGCTTCCCTCAACAGGCGAAATCCAGCTCAATGTTAGCCAAATATTTTTTAAATCTATAGTATCTCACGGTTCCCTACTCACCTGTATACCTGGCAAGCCGCCCCGCAGAAGCCTTCCGGGTATGATTCCGGCATTTCGGCTCGGGCTGCAAAATATGCGCGAATTAAAAAGACCTGCGCAACACGCAGGTCTTTGTTTTTATTCTTTGACAACGGTAAAAAGAATGATATTTTGGATCAGTTGGCAAGATAATTTCTCAATTCACCGTTGTTTTCCGCGTAATTCCATCGAACCATATCTGCTTTGCCATCGCCGGTGATATCCGTAAAAAACAGGTCGGTATTGACGCTTTGGGATGTACCTCTTAACGAGTAGATCGGGCCTTTAAACGTTCCATCGGAATAATACACTTTGGGTTTGCCCAGGTAAATATTGGCTCTCCAGTATATTTTATCCGCCCTGCCGTCGCCGTTCACATCGGCAAAATGAAATACGGTAGACGCCACTGCGCTGGAGGCGCCGGAATCGCTATAAGCCGGTGAAGCTGTAAAAGTGCCGTCGCCGTCTGAAAGGTAGACCATCACCTTGCCGGAATTCAACGAAGGGTGCCATAGGGCTTTATCTGCTCTTCCATCTCCATTAATGTCCGCATACCAGAATTTGGTGCCTGCCGTTGTACTCGAGCCGGTTGCTCCTGATACCACGGTCGGGCTAAAGCTGCCGGCGGTGGTTGCCAGGTAAACACGGGTGTGGCCACCATCGAAAGTTGCGTTCCAATATATTTTATCCGCTTTTCCATCTCCGTTTACATCAGCAAAATTGAAGATGGTTTCGTTGTTTACGCTGGTGCCTTCGGGATTGGTTATTGCGGTGGCGCTGAAATTCCCGCCGGAGGTAGCCAGGAATACCCTGGTATGGCCGGCGTTCTGGGTGGGGTCCCAGACGATTTCGTCATCATCCCCGTCACCATCCACATCGGCGTAGTAATACCTGGTGCTGGCCAGCGTTGAAGCGCCAGCGGCGTGGGGAACCACAGGAGTGGCGAATGTACCGTTGCCGTTTGACAGATACACACGGGGATTGCCATTATCGAAGGTGCGGTTCCAGTAAATCTTATCTTTTTTGTTGTCGCCGTTTACATCAGCAAATGAGTATACTGTGCCTGCATTGGCGCTTATGCCTACATTGTCGGCAACAGCGGCTCCGAATATTGCAGGCATATAGGTAGCGATAACCGGCCAGTGGTCTGAAGGCCAGTAGCCGCTAAAGGTGGTCTTAATGATGGAGGAGCTGGTAAAGGCCATATCCCTGGTGCTGGTTATCCAGTCAAGTTTCTTGGTCCCAACGCTGGTCCAGCCATGAAAAGTTTCACCATCTTCGTTTAAAGCATCCACTACGCCCAGCCCGTCCTTTAAAACATTGATCTCTGTGGAGCCGGGTATGGCATTGAAATCGCCAAACACGATCTCCGGCAGATTCTCTGTATTGTACAGCTGAACTGCATCTACCAGCGCATTGGCATTCACGATCCTGGTAGTTTGAGAATCAAACTGCCAGTGGCTGTTGCTTACAAAGTATTTTTTGGAAGTAACCTGGTCCTGCAGGATCACCCAGGTACCTGTATTGGCAACAGTGCTGGGGCCAAGCCGCACCGTTCCGCTGGATAACAGGGTAAAGCGGGTTGTTTTATAGAAAATGGCTTTGGGTGAGCCGCTGGTACCGGGAGTACTGTAATATTCACCGTAGTCTAAACCAGACATTTGCTCCCTGAACCAGGTTTCGAACCAGTCGTTGGAAAATTCCTGTACGCCAAAGATATCCGGTGAATTATTTACAATGATCTGCCGGATGTGGGGTGCACGTTCAGTGAGGGATTGCGGATCCTCATCGTTGTGGTGCCGGATATTAAAAGACATGACCTTAAACGTGTTAAGCGGCGCAAGGGCCATGAGGCCCACCGGGGGGCTGGTGGAAAGTTTAGGGGAATCCTGAGGGGCCGGTACTTCGGCGGTTTGCTTTTTACAGCCGGTAAAACAAAGGGCGGCAGTTAATAATGCTGCGGCCACAAGGGCAAAACTGCGTGTTTTCATTTGATTAGGATTAGGTGATATTTTTAAATGATTAATTATCAGACATAACTAATGCACATGGGGCCAATCACGCTAAAAAAATACACAGATACTGCCTAAGGCCGTCAACAACAATGATTGCAAATTAAACGTTTTTAAAGCATAATAACATAAATATTTAAATGAAATTAAAGTTAATTATCTAAAAAATAACTATTTTAAACAGGAGATTTATTCGTGCAGATCACTGTTTGACCCGGACGAACCCGTCACAAAACCGAAGTATCCAATCATAAAAATGCGCTAGATTTGGAACGTTGCGCCCAGTCCGGGACAGCTGGAATCCTGTCCACCGCAATCAGCGGGGATCACGATGGGTGGAAAAGACCTGGCTTATTTCACCAGGATTATCAAGTAAACATAAAACCGGAAATATCACATGGATCCGAATAATAAAGCAATACTCGAAAAAGCAAATGCGGCCGTCTCCGGAGGCGATAATGAGGGGTTCCTGGCTTTCTGCACCGATGATACGGAATGGACATTTGTGGGCGACCAAACCCTGCGGGGCAAGGAAGCCGTCCGGCAGTATATGGCAACCGCATACGTAGAGCCGCCAAAGTTCATGGTCGAAAACCTGATCGCCGAAGGTGAGTTTGTGACGGCAACCGGCACAATTAGTATGAAGAATGAAAAAGGGAGAATGGTCGAGTATTCCTACTGCGACGTCTGGCGGTTTCGTGATGGTAAGATGGCCGAATTAAAGGCCTTCGTTATCGAGACCGGGGCAGGTGAAAAATCCTGAGCGTATTCACCTGTTCAGGCAATTAATATGGCGGGACACTTACCGCTGTCCATCCGCCGTCAACAATTAAATTTTGCCCTGTAATGTGTTCAGCGGCTGGTGATACCAGGAAAAGCACCGCGTTGGCCACATCTCCAACATTTCCCGGCCTGCCCATCGGTGTGATGCGCGACCAGGTATTCCTGTAATTATCATCTTCAGTCGTTCTTTCTGTCAAAGTAGCGCCTGGCGCGACCGTATTCACAGTTATTTTATACTTCGATAATTCGATAACAAGATTTTTAGCCAGCATCTCCAGGCCGGCCTTCGTCATCCCGTAAGCCGCCAGGTCTTTATGCGCCTGATGCCCTGTTACCGACGACATAAAAAGGATACTTCCCCCGCCTCCCTGCTTTATCATTTGGCGGGCAGCCCGTTGTGCCAAAAAGAAGCTGCCTTTTAAATTTACATTCATCACATTTTCCAACGTATCCTGCTGATATTCCAGGAAATCACCGAATAACGTAATACCGGCCACCGCGATGGCGATATCCAGTTTTCCAAACCTGTGAACGGCTTCCTCCACTAACTTTTGTATCAGATCAACGCTGCCGGCGTCACCCGGAACGGGGTAAGTTACACCGCAGCCTAATGCATTTATCCTGGAAGACGCATCCTCAATAAGTTCTTTATTGAGATCGTTCATGATCACCGATGCTCCGCGCAGCGACAGCTGCCTGGCCACTTCAAAACCGATCCCCCTTCCCGCCCCTGTGACAATGGCTACAAGTCCGTTGAAATTATCCTGGGTCATTTAACAGCCGTTAATGATTAAAAATCCATGTACAAAATAAGTTCTAATGAGAGTCCTTCGTTACCCTGTTACCCGAGCCGCCCTTTAAAAAATCGAGATCAGCGCCTAAATGGGCCTGTTCCACATGACTTTGATATAAGTGCGTATAGCCCCTGCCAATGGTGGTTTCCCTGACCGGCAACCGTTGCTTTCTTTCTGCGATTTCCGGATCGGTCAATTTAAGCTCCAATGTTCCGGCAAAACAATCCAGCTGGATCACATCGCCGTCCTGCACAATGGCAAACGTACCGCCAACAGCCGCCTCGGGTGAAATATGCAGGACTACAGTGCCAAAACCCGTACCACTCATTCTTCCGTCCGATATCCGCACCATATCTGCAATTCCCTGTTCCAGCAGCTTTTTAGGGATCGCCATATTGCCTACTTCAGGCATTCCCGGATATCCTTTGGGTCCGACATTCTTTAGCACCAGTATGCTGTCTTTGTCCACATCCAGCGAGGGATCGTCGATCCTGGCTTTGTAATCATCAATATCTTCAAACACAACGGCCTTCCCAGTATGCCGCATCAATGCCGGGCTTGCGGCGGAAGCCTTCAGCACGGCGCCGTTTTCGCACAGGTTGCCTTTCAGCACAATGATCCCCGCTATTTTATCAAAAGGATCCTCCATTGTGCTGATCACGTCCCGGTTAAAACATTCCGCATTTTCATAGTTGGCGGATATTGGTTTGCCGGCAACCGTAATGGTTTCGCGGTTCAACAATTCATTCAGCTCTTTCATCAGGGCTGGCAGGCCGCCGGCATAAAAGAAATCTTCCATAAAATATTTCCCCGATGGCTGCAGATTCGCCATCAATGGAATTCCTTTCAGGGCGGTATTAAAATCCTCCATGCTCAATGTAACACCGATGCGTGCGGCTATTGCCATCAGGTGAATGACAAAATTGGTGGAGCCGCCTATGGCGGCGTTGACGGTGATAGCATTCTCAAATGCTTCCCGTGTCAATATATCAGACAGTTTCAGGTCTTCCTTTACCATCTCCACGATCCGCCTTCCGGATAGCTGTGCCAGTACCTTCCGGCGGGAGTCGGCTGCAGGTATGGCGCCATTTTCGGGCAGCGACAGGCCCAGTGATTCCACCATACACGCCATAGTGGAGGCAGTGCCCATAACAGCACAATGGCCCCTGCTGCGCGCCATGCACGCCTCAGCGGTGCGGAATTCGTCGTCGCTCATCATTTTTATACGATTGGCTTCGGAGAAACGCCATACATCGGCTGTACCAATATCCCGCCCGCGGTATTTCCCGGTAAGCATCGGGCCGCCCGATACAACGATGGACGGCAGATCTACGCTACAGGCGCCCATCACCAGGGCCGGCGTCGTTTTATCGCAGCCGCACATCAATACAACACCATCCAGCGGATTGGCGCGGATCGATTCTTCCACATCCATGCTTACCAGGTTGCGGTAGAGCATAGCCGTAGGTTTCATCAGTGTTTCCCCCAGGGACATGACCGGAAATTCAACAGGCAAGCCGCCAGCTTCAATTACCCCCCTTTTTATGGATTCAGCCAGTTCTCTGAAATGCGCGTTACAGGGCGTCAGTTCAGACCAGGTATTGCAAATGCCGATAACCGGTTTCCCCCGGAATTCATCGTCGGGAATACCCTGGTTCTTCATCCAGGCCCGGTAGATAAAGCCATCTTTACCTTTCCGGTCAAACCATTGCTGGCTGCGTAGTTCTTGCATCATCAGGTTTTCTGTCTCTTTCAGGAATTGCCGGTTTACCGGTCCGGCCATGATCTGTACAAAACCGCAACACGATCCTGACTGAGGACGGGCCGTGGCCATGACGTGTTAATTTACTAAAAATACTCTTCTGATTACGAAGTTTCTGCACGCGTTATTTTTTGAAATCAATGTATATTGTTCAATTATGCCAGACCATAAAACCATCCTTAAAAATTTTGTTAGCTCATTCAAAGAATGGCTGTCTGCCAACTATTCTCCGCAAGAGATACACGACCTGCAGATTAACGACGCCAGCTACCCGGAGTGGAAGCCGATAGAAGATTATTTTTCAGCGCTGCTTGCCGCCAGGCAGATCGATCAGCTGGACGATGAAGACCTGGAGAATTTACTTTATCTCATTGCCCGGCATTGGGATATCGGAAGGATGATCGCCTGGTTATCCCGTGCGCCGGCATTGTCGAACCTCGGCGACCTGTCACCCGGCGATTTTATGATTCTTGCCAAAGCTGTAACCAAGCTGAACGGACCTGAATATAATGACGCAAAATCACAGTTTGCCGCCTGCTTCGAAAAAAAATTCGATGCCCTGACGCCCGAAACAGAGGATATACTTTTAAATCTCTACCATAGCGGTGACGAATATACCAAACGGCTGTCGCTGCTGGCACTGGCCAAACTGGGATATCCGGCTATCAGAGCGCTCCTGGAACAATCATGGAAAACCGTGGACGAACAATATCATAAGATCGGTTGCCTGCAGGCCATCGATGAATATGTGAAAGACCCGGTGCTGCTTAATCAATACCTTGCATTAGCCGCCACCGAACCCGGCGATGAGCTGAAAAAGTATGTGAACTGGCTCAATAAGAAAAAGTTCATAAATAACAATTAAATAAAATAGCCCCTGTACAATTCTTTCACCCTCCGTAGTACCTTGAGGGCATTTCTCCGTTTCCTGTATACTTATAAATAGTTTCATGCAAAACGATATGGAGCTGCTTGAACGGCTAAAGCAGAATGATACGGAAGCCTTTGGTATTTTGTTTGACCGTTATTGGGAAGGACTATTTTTATTCGCCTGGAAGCGCCTCAAGTCCAAACAGGATGCGGAGGACGTTGTGCAGCAGGTTTTCATGAAGATCTGGGAACACCGTACCTCCAGGACAATTACCTACTCTTTACAGGCATATCTGTATAGATCTGTTTCCTACGAAGTGATTGACGCCCTGAAGAACATGACGGGAAGCCCCGAAGACCTGGATGCCGTGAATGAACATATATTGCCTGTTTTTAATGATATATTGGAAAAGCTCACCGCCGACGAACTGAATGAGCTGATCAATGCAGAGATCAATGCGCTTCCCCAGCGTATGCAGCAGGTTTACCGTCTTAGCCGGGAAGAAGACCTGTCAATCACCGAAATAGCCCAAAAACTCGAAATTTCCGAACAAACCGTTAAGAATCAACTTACAACCGCTCTTTCCCGCTTACGCAAACCCATTATGCAGGTCTTGTTGCTCATGATATTGCAAGACATAACATGGAGGTAACATTCGGCTCTGGTACTAAATCTCCTTTTGAGGCGCTTGGTATAAAGCGCCTTTTTTAATTTATAAGACCAGTATGGACAAAAGCCAGATAAATAACCTGCTTGCAAGGTATCAACGTGGAGAAGCAACGCCCAAGGAAAAGGCCATGATAGAAGCTTATATGCTGATGGCGGAAAAGGAACATGCTCATTTCACTGAGCGGGAAAAAGAAGTGATAAAGGCCCGCATATGGAATAAT
The DNA here is from genome assembly GCF_052044405.1 of Chitinophaga sp. 22620. Taxonomy (NCBI): domain Bacteria; kingdom Pseudomonadati; phylum Bacteroidota; class Chitinophagia; order Chitinophagales; family Chitinophagaceae; genus Chitinophaga; species Chitinophaga sp. 22620. The sequence continues at coordinate 286,697 of NZ_JBQEMV010000003.1, forward strand.
CTTTATACCGCCAAGGCTCCGGGCCGGAAAACACAGTGGATCAGTTCAATGAGCCAAAGATCAAGGAAGATCGCCGCTGTGGGAATACTGTTGTGCGGATTGGGAATTACGGCGTACATTTTTCAATACCAGTTGCGGGACCTGGTGGATCCTGTCGCTATTAAAACGATCGAAACCGGGCCTTATGAAATCAAACAGGTGCCAATGCCGGATGGCAGCGTGGTTACGCTGGCACAAAACAGCAGCATCAGTTTCCCCGAAAGCTACAGATCGGATAAACGCCGGGCTTTAGTGCATGGAACCGCCTTTTTTAATATCGCGCATGATGCAGCCAGGCCATTTAATGTTGAAAGTGATGAATTGAATATCAACGTATTAGGCACATCATTCCAAGTCAAAGATGCTAAAAGCGGCTACGAAGCAAGTGTAACAGTCGTAACCGGAAAGGTACAGGTAAGCCGCGAAAACCGTCAATTGGCCATACTGCACAGCAATCAGCAGATCACCTACGACAAGTTCTCCCGGCAGTCAACTATCGTTCAGCAGATGAATGCGGCGGCTGAAACAGGTTGGACAAATAACCAGCTGGTGTTTAATGAAACGCCCCTTGCCGTTGTGATAAAAACTTTACAGGTATACTATGAAATAAAAATAGAGCTGCCGGAATCCGCCTTAAGAACAGGCGGAACATTCAGCGGAGCTTTTGGGCGGAATGAATCAAGAAAAGAAGTGCTGGACGTGATCTGCTTATCCTCCGGGTTAAGTTATTCCGTTACCAGGGACAGCACGATCATTATAAGGGATTAATATTTAACATCAATGTCCATCTGAAATTTCGTGGCAAACCTACGAACAGGCATACTCATGTTTAAAAAACAAGAATTGAAATGCAAAAAATTTTACTATTCTTTTTACTTACTGCCGGCTTAACGGCATCGGCCCGGCAATTAACAGAAAAAACACTCAGTGTTAAATTTCAGAATGACGATATATTCACGAGTATAAAAAAACTGGAAACAGCCAGCGCTGTCACATTTAATTACCAGCCAAGTGAATTAAAGCAACTCCCTAATACCTTCAGTGCTTCTTTTGTTAACCAGCCTTTATCAGTTATTCTAAACAGGATGCTGTACAGGACCGGTTTTTCATGGCAATGGATGAACAATAAGATCGTGATCCGGAAAGAAGAAAGCGTTGCCAGGCAAAACGGAAGCGCGGATAGCCTTATTATTGTCGCCGGGCATATCAGCGATGTAAAAACGGGAGCAGCGCTGCCGCTGGTGACGGTTTACCTGAAAGGCACACGGATCAATGCATTAACAGATGCGGATGGAAACTTTAAGATAAAGGTGGACCCGAATGGCGTGCTGGTAGTGACTTGCATCGGATATGAAAAAAAGGAAATTAAAATAGCAGGCCGTTCGAGACTAACCATCACGCTGAACACAGATGTAAGATCACTGTCTGAAGTAACAGTATTGGCGAGGCGGAAAGTGAGCACAGAAAATGAATTGTTGCGGGAGCGGAAAAATTCGGCGATCGTATCTGATGGCATTTCCGCGCAGAATATCGAAAAAACCGCCAGTATCACCACCGCGCAGGCCTTGCAAAGAGTGACCGGCGTTACCATTACGGATGACAAATATGTAGCCATACGGGGCCTGGGAGACAGAAGCGTGGTGGGCGAATTAAACGGCGCCCGCCTCTCCTCTTCCGATCCGGACAGAAGTACCGTGCCGCTCGATCTGATCCCTGCCAACCTGCTGGATAATATAACGGTCTATAAAACATCCTCGCCGGACCATCCGGCGGACGCCTCCGGCGGGATCGTGGAATTGAAGACAAAATCCATTCCCTCCCGGCTGACAGTACAATTTGTTGCGCAGGGAGGCTTTAATACAAACATAGGGCTCGGCGGAAAAGTAAATGGTTTCTATCATGATGAACTGGGTTTTGCAGGGCAGCGGGTAAAGGAGCATGACCTTACACCGGATTTTAATAAGCTAAAGGATCAATATCCCGGCGGCCTGCCGCAGATCCAGAAACTGTTCATAGAAAGCCGGTATAGCCAGGAAGCGGCGGCGGAAGCTTACCGGATCAACGGCCTGATGCGTTCTTTCGACCCGGTACTGAGCACTTCGTTCCGCCAGGCAAAACCCAACCAGATCTATAGCGTTTCCTTGGGCAACAGTTTCGACGTGTTCCATGGAAAAAAACTGGGGGTGATACTCAGCGCCAGCTATTACAACCGCACAGAGGATATTTACCAGGGAGAACTGAACCAGTACAGCATTTACCAGGGTATTGTAACTGGCTCAACCGCGATCTTCAGCCCGCTGCATATTCCCAACTACATTACGCCGGACTTTCCCAGGCTCGACAAATACCTGGCCTATAAAGAGAATACCGGCAAACAGCAGCTTAATTATGGCGCCCTCGCAGGCCTTACCTTTAAATTCGATAACCGCAACGAGATACAGGCCCAGTTTATCAGCAGCCGGGGCGCGGAATCTCTCGGATCGAACCTGGACGGGGCCTGGACCAATACAGGCATATTATACCCGGTGTACAATGTGGTGAACCAACTGAAGCAAACCCGCCGCGTCTTCAACACATTCAATTTCCAGGGAGAACATAAATTGTGGGAAAGCGTAAATGCCACGCGCCTGACATATAACCTGAGCACGTCAAAATCCAGCCAGAACAACCCCGATTACCGCTTTAGCAGCCTGGCGCATCTGCAGGCCACCCGGTTTATTGACGAGAGCGGCGCCGGACTGGGATCTGATACCTATACGCTTGTATATGGTTCTGTGCACGGCATTGGTGCGGAGGGAACTTCACTGGGCGTAAATCCCAACGGCAGAAGTTTCAGGAACCTGAATGAAAGTAATTACAATTTTAAGGGAGACCTGGTGCAGCCTTTCATCATAAAAGGCGAATCACAGGTCTTTAAAGCAGGATATAATTTTTTAAGAAGAGAAAGAAAGTATGAGGAAAATATCCTGGGCCTGCCGGATGTAAGGGGCACTTCGTTTTCAGGAGATATGAACCAGCTGGTTTCCTATCAGAACGTAGGTTTACAGCCAGGCAGCGTATACGACCAGGAAGGACATCCGCGCATTGGCGGCTTTCTGTACCAGATACAAAAATCCCCCAATAACTATAAAGGAACATATGAAACGCAGGCCTTTTATGGCATGCTGGACCTGAGGATGGCCGGTTTCCGCATTACAGGGGGCGTGAGGTTCGAATCAACGGAGATCATGGCCAGGGTAGATACCGCCAAAGTAGATATGGCAGGGCAGGCGCTTACTTTCAGGACCGCAAATCCCAACACCGGTTTACAGGTTGACTTCAAACCTTATTATTCCGCCAACCTTACTTATACCCTGCACGACAATATGAACTTCCGCCTGGCTTACAGCACTTCCCTGGCTCGCCCGGAATTAAGGGAACTTACCAGTATCACGCAGTTTGACCCCTTCCAGTTCGCCGTGGTAATTGGTAACCCCTCATTGAAAAACCAGGAAACCCAAAGTGCGGACTTCCGTTGGGAATGGTTTCCCAACCCCGGCGAAGTAATTGCCGCTTCAGTATTTGGCAAACTGATAGACAACCAGCTGAATAAAGTATTCCTTTACAAGTCGCAGGGCTCACAGGCATACAATACAGAGTTTCCCGCCGTTCAATTTCAAAATGACCCTAACCAGGGTAAGGTATATGGTATAGAACTGGAAGTAAAAAAGAGCCTGGCCCTGTTTAGCCGGCGCCTGAAGAATTTTTATATCGGCAGCAATGTTTTGCTGGCAGCCAGCTATATCACAAAAAATCCGGAAAGGTTAAATGCAGCAAGGACCATTGACCGTTTTTCTCCCGAGGCCACACAGGTATTTGAACAAGCCCCTTATTCCCTCAACTTTTACCTGGATTTTGTCGGCGCTAAAACAGGCACAAATATCACGACCAGTTTTAACATGGTGGGTTCCCGCCTGATACAGGTTCAGCTGGATGGCGCGCCGGATATATATGACCGGCCGGCGCCCGTATTGGATTTTGTCTTCAGCCAGCGGCTGAACAGATCATTCTCTATAAAAGGTTTTGCAAAGAACATGCTCAATCCTGCCTTTATGGAAGTATATACTACGCCGGGAAGCAAAGGGAAATACCATGGCGTTTCTTATGTGCGCAGGAAATATTACAAGGGCACCGAACTGGCCATCGGCATAACCTACAACATGTTTTGACGGTTAGGAACAATGTTGCTTTACCCATTTTTAAATAAATGTAAAATGAAACTAACACTGAATATATATATCGCTTTAATGGCAACAGGATTATTCTTCTCTTGTAAAAAAGACAAGGCGGATAATATCAATAAGTCCTCACTGGACGTGTTAAAGACTTCCCCCTCCAATATACGCTTGTTCAACTTTACGGATTTTGACGCGGATATGACGATCAATAACATTCCCCTTACCGCCTATGGTATAAAAGATGGCACGGGGGCCGCAGTGATCGGTACAGGCAATGCCACACAACTGGGGTTGCAGTTCTTCCCTAAAGAAGCGTGGAAAGCGGGAGCAGGCGGAAGCCCTTTTATATTGCCCACTTCTCTGCTGGACAAAAATGGCAGGGCGGAGATCCGTTTGCTCATTAATACAAAGACAATTGATACCATCATTCAGAACAATACACTGCAACCAAAGGACTATTACCTTTTCAGGAAAACGGCACAGGGAAAGGATATTTTATCTTATGTAGTGTTGAACCGTGAAGCAAACCCGCCGGCTGCGGCGGAGAATTTTAAGGTAAGGATACTTAACTACCAGCAAACGCAGGATCCGCTTGGCCTCACCGGACCTGTAACACTTACATATGCCGATGGCACGCCTGTGCATGCAAAGCTCAGTAATATTGCGCCCAATACGGCCAGTGAATATGTCGAATTGCCTTATGGCGCCTACCAGTTCAAGTTGTTCCTATCGAACGGTTCCTTTATTGATGTCGAGAAACAAATGACGGAACTGCCTGTGCAGCCGGACTTCCAGTCTGTGAAACCTTTGCCCCAGCCGCAGCAGGGCGTGATCATACCTGTTAGAACATACAAGCCCGGCGGAGCATACACGATGTTAGTATCCGCCGCCGCCATGAGTTACCAGGATAAATACCCTGACGGAACAGGCGACCCGGTAAGGGTGGATTTTAATATGAATATATACAGGGTTGTAGCAGATATCGAACCGGCCGTTAATTTTTCTTTTGCCAGGGTGCAGGCAGCAAATGCTTATCCGGGCCCGGGGTTGAATTTTATGATTGACGGGCAACGCATTGCCAATGGCCTTGATTTTGGGAAAAACAGTGAATATTACATTTCTACCCGTGGCGCACATACAGTCAGTATTACAGATGCCAGTGGTAAAAAATTAGCGGAAAAATCCCTTACACTGTACCCTTATGATAACTACACCATCTGGGCCACGCAAAAAAAAGATGGCAGCGCAGATATAGTATTCGCCGCAGTAAGTATGACTTCCGCCTATTATGAAACCGGTTATGGAACACCCTCCGGCGTTAGCGGTACGGATGCATTGAGGAAAAAACCTTATGCCTGGAGCACCAGGTTCCTGAACCTTTCGCCAGACGTACCGCTGGCTACATTCACCAACGATCATTCCCTGTTTATTCATTACGATTTCTACCAGAACCTCCCCTTTTCCGGCGCCTGTAATATAAAATCAAACACCATCCCTGACGTGGAACCTTTTCTGAGTTATGCCATGGGTAAAAGAACATTGGGCATCTCGAATCCCGCTGCTGTAGGAGACGGCAGTGCGGAAAAAATAAGGGTCTATGAAAGCACGGAAGGCCGGTATCCTGAACTGCCAGGCAAGTTGCTGGCCAGTATTTCCCCGCTGAACGTAAAAGAAAAGTTTATTGCTAATAAAGGGCTGTATACATCAGCGTCCCTGGAACCCTGGGCGGAACCGGGTATCTATACCGTTGCCCTCATTGGCAAAACGGTCCCCGGCGCTCCGGAAGGAGAAAAAGCCAGGTTGATGGTAATAAAGCATAATAAATAATTGCCGGTAAACGGTTAATAACTAATAATGACAAGTATGTTATCGAAAGCTGTTCTGTTCATCAACTTCGTGATCTGTATTATTGCCTGCAGCATTATGCTCCCTGGATGTACAAAATACAAACCCGCGGAACCGATAGAAAACGCCGCTTATATCAGGGTATTCAATAGTATTGCCGGCAGTGTTGAGCCTACCGACATTGGCGGTTTATCACCCTTCCTTACCTTTTTAATGGATCCGGCCAGCGATGCCGGCGGCACCTTTACGGGCGCGAATGTGATGTGCGATTACCTGAACACCCGGCAACTTTCCAGCCAGTCTTACCCCACGGATGCCGATACAGACCCTTCTGCGCCGTCTATGATAGTAGACGAAGCCGGTGTTCCGCTATATACGGGGATCGTGAATTTTGAATACCCGGGCAAAGCGCATGTACCGGCGGCTCCGGCCATGAATGGCTTCGATATGTCTTCCTGGGCACAGGTAAAACCCGGAAAACACCGGATCGTTTTTGTGGTACGGCCAAAGAACAACACGCCCTTTGCTTCGCTGGATGAGCGTATCCGTAAAAATATACTGATAGACACCACTATAGAATTAAAAGCCGGGGAAGTGTATACTGTACAGGCCCTGCAAACTTCAAAGGAAAGCCCCATAACATATGGGCTGTATGTAAGGACAGAAAACTTTTACAAACAATCCTTTGAAGCAAATAAGATCTATGTAGGTTTTGATAACATATCCGGTAAATACCCTTTGGCCGCACAATTGGGTTTCTTCAATTTCTTCAGCGATACCGTTAATATTTACTATTCCTATTTAATGCGGGATGTGATCGTTTCCGCCAATACTACCCTGCCTATCATGGGCATGCAGGACCTTTTTTATACTACCATTTCAAACAGGCAGGCGGGAAAGGTCGCTTCCTATCTGTCTTTACCGTTATTGCCGAGGTCTTATTTCTTTTATAAGGACAGCACGCTGAAAAAGTTCCCCAGCAATCTACAGAAGAATAATTCGAATACCGGTGGTATACAATTGGATGAGGATATCCCTTTTGTAAAGTTTGACTTTTATAATTATAACTCCACTTCCCAAAAAGTGTTGAGTGTGAATTGTTCGGCCAACCCTGTCACATTGCAGTATTACAATCAGAATATCCCCTATGTACGCCGGTACCTGCCTAATCTTAACCTGATCCTGAATAATAATAACCGTATAAATATTTACCCTACCGTGAGCATCCTGGAAATATGTTACGACAGGGTTTACATGATGCAAATGCAGCGGGCCTTCAATGAAGTGCCCAGGTAAAATGAAGCGGTTGATTTATTTACTTATAAAATAGTCATATGAAATTTTCTATACGTGTTTTGGTTTTTCTCTCCCTGGCACTGTTGCAATTAAACTCCTGCAAAAATGATTTCCTGGACGATGTGCCGGAAACGCTTCCTGTAGCGCCTAAGCCCAATATGGCTGAATACCTGAAATATAACTACAGCTTCAGCATGCTGTACGACGCGCTTGTCAGAACAGGGTTGGAAAGCATTCTCGCAGATCCCGGCAAGGATTTTACATTATTAGCGCCGGACAACGCGGCTTTTGCCGCATCGGGCATTACCCCCGATAGTCTTGGCAAACTGGATCCCGCCCGTTTGAAGGACCTGATCTCCTATCATATACTGCCGGGTAAAACTCCCGAAACATCCATCCCTGAAGCCCTGAATACTAAACTGGTCAGCATCCACGACCGGGAGCTATATGTCAGCAAAAGAACAAAGGGAGTTTTGACCGTGAACGGCGTAAGGATGCGGACATTTGGAACCACTACGGATATCCCTGTGGCCAATGGCGTGGTACATGTATTAACAAACGTGCTCGCATTGCCGCCTGCCAGCGTAAAGGAACTGCTGATGAACGACCCTGATTACAGCAGGTTCACCGAAGCGCTCGGCAAATTCGGGTTGCTGGACAAACTTGCAGGCCCCGGACCTTTTGTAGTGCTGGCGCTGAACAATGATTTTTTTATAAGCCAGGATGAGCTGGATATGATGGATACCCTGACCTATAAAAAGTATGTTTTTGATGCGCAGATACTGGAGAACAGGTTTTTCTTTTTCAGCGATTTCAGTTTGAGAATGCCTTCCGATTTCGAGAACAGGTTTCAGTATTATATCAAGCCGGAGGGTGCACTGGTCATCAATACGTACGACAATATAATATTCGCCGTTCCCGTTAACGCCGGCCCCTCGCCGGATTATTACACGGTGGGTCTTGGCGACCAGCAATACATTAATGGAGAGAAACCGGGAAAGCTTGCCGTGAACGGCACCGTGATAGATTGTACCGCTCCGTTGGTATATCCCTATAATATGACAAAATAAACACCTCAGCATGAAATATTTACATCTCCATAACAGGCTCGCGACCGGGGCATTGGCATTAGCCATGCTCTCCGGATTGCCATCCTGCATAAAGAACCAGGATACACCATTAGCCGTTTCCCTTCCTTCAAATGCCGCACCATTCGGGACGCTCGATGAGGCCCTATCCTCAGGCGGATCGTCATTGTTCCGGCAGGCCGTAAAAAGGTCCGGGCTTGACAGTGTGCTCCGGTCAGCTGCTGCCAGTTTTACTGTATTGGCGCCAACTGATTCCGCCATGCAGGTTGCCGGCCTTACCGCGCAAAACATCCAATCGCTTTCGCCGGATTCGCTTAAGAAACTGGTCAGCTACCATATCATACAGGGCGGACTTAGCACCACTGAGCTAAGAGACGCCGCTTTTACCATAAAAGCCCCTACCCTGGTAATTGTGCCGCCTTTCCCGAATCAATATACCGACAATGATAACCTGCTAAGCCATCCTTTACCCGTTTTTATCAAGTATTATGAAAACAACGGCCTGTATATAAATGATCAAAAGGTTGCCAATGCAGAAGCGCCCATTCCGGCAGCTAACGGCTATGTGTATTTCACCAGGAAAGTGATCATGCCGCCTTTTGAACGCACCGTATGGGATTTTATCAAGTCGCAGCCGGATCTCAGTTTATATTACGAGGCACTGAAGATTGTAGACAGCATTAACGTGCGAATGAACAATATCAATGGCTATAACGAATTTCCGGATACGGTTATCTTTCAGCGGTTGGGTGTCTATGTCCGGAACTATATAAGGGCCTGGGGCACACGGCCCAATTGCCTGACCGTTTTTGCACCTACCAATGCGGCTTTTGCTGCGGCGGGTTTTAATACACCGGAAGACATCAGGGCTTTTGCCGCTATTGATTTTAATACCTCCCCCACCTATCAGTCGCCTATGGACAGCATGCTGAGAAGGCATGTAGTATTTAATTACAACAATGCAAACCCTGGAAAAACGATCCTGTTGTATGGCGATCTGGCGAACAGGCCGGGTTATGTAAATGGCGCGGGAATGAATGTTTATATTAAATCCCTTTACGCGGGTTGGGATGGCGGCAATTATATGAAGCTGGCGCCGCTTGTTTTCAGTGCGTCCGGAGGCATACCTTATATCAAGTGGAGCAGTGATCCTTTAAAGCCATTAGTCCCGATACCCGCAGAGAACCACTTTATGGGAAGTAACGGCGCGGTATATAAAGTGAACACTTTTTTCTTCAGGAATTAAGATAAATACCAACATCATGAATTTCATCAAATATCTTTCTTTCGCTGGCATCCTCATCCTGTTTATATCAACAGGCTGTAAGAAGGATAAAGCCACAGCTCCTGCTACCTATCCGGATGGTTATACAGGGCGTTTACAATACCAGCTGGAGGCTAACTATAATTTTTACGAGTATACCCTGATGCAGTCCGCAAATGCACCCTGGTTAAAAGATACACTCAGGTCCAACGGCCCTTATACTTTACTGGCCGTTAATTCCAGCCAGTTATACAGTTACGGGAACTGGGGCAATAGTTATAACACGGATCTGCTTCGTGGCTGGATCATACCGGGCAGCCATTCTTTTAAGAAAATGCCGGTCGGCAAAAACCAGCCACTGAAAACATTGTCCGGCGCGGAGCTGTATTTCAGTAAATATGTTAAAGGCAGCGATACCATCATGACCATCAACGGCAGTAAAATAATTGCCGCAGATAATGTGGCTACCAATGGCATGCTGCAGGTAATAGAAACCTTATTCCCGCCCGTTGTTTACCCTTCCCTTTCAAAGCGCATTTCCAGCGACCCTGACCTTTCCCTGTTTGCTGCCGCTATTCAACGGGCAGGCCTCACCGCCGATATCGACCAGGAAAGCTATACGGTCTTAGCACCGCTGAACACAGCATTCACCCATATAAACACAGCAAACCTGGGGCTTGGCATCAGTACAATGGACAGCCTGCTGCAGGCAGATCCTGCATTGCTGAAGCGGTTTGTGCAGAACCATATGATCAGGGGAAAGATCTTTAACAGCGATATGCAGTATGATTTCTTTAAGAATAATGACGATACCGTTCGGTATGCTACCGCCGGTGGCCGGGAATTAAGGTATTACTCGTTGTTTAATTTCTACAACTATTTCTACGGGCCCGGCAACAGCTCAAACGCTCCCGTGGAACTTAGTCTTACCAACGCTAAATATCAACCTATCAATAACGAAGCAGCGGGAAAAAGTGTGCTCAACAGGATCACACAGGTACTTGCTCCCTAAACACAAAAATCTGGAATATATGCTACACAGTAAAATACAGGCCTTCATTTTTGTGGCAGCGGCTACAATGATCATTACAGCCTGTTCTGAAAAAGAAGGAACGATTTCTCCCGCAGGGAGAGCGAATGTATCCTTCAGGGAATATATCGCGGGGGAAAGCAATACGACTATTTTTAACGCTGCATTCCGGCGGTCGGGCCTGGAGCAGGACAGTGCCTATTTATCCGGCGGCCCTTATACATTTTTTGTACCGGTCGATTCAGCCTTTACCGCGCAGGCGATGCCACTGGAGGTAGTGAATGCAATGGACAAAACAAAACTATTGGAGATACTGAAGTATATGACCGTGAAAGGCAGGGTTTCGAGCAGCACACTTGCAGGCTTCTTCCGGCAAAGCGCTACCACCCTGACCGACAGGCGCCCCATCCTTACCAAGAATTATTATGGCATTTTCTTTAACGGCATTGCTATGAAAGAGGCCAATATCAACCTGGGCGATGCGGTAGTGCATAAGATGAACAGGCTGGCGCTTCCTCCGAAAGACAGCGTGCTCGCATTAATAGCAGGAACTCCTGAGCTTTCCATCTTTAGCGCAATTATTACCAGGTCGCTTAACTCAGGATATGAACCGCATTACGGTGACGTGAGGAATATGTTCCGGACAAATGGCAAAACAATATTCGCACCTACCAACCAGGCTTTTATCAATTATGGCATTCCTTCTGTTGAATATGTAAAGAACATTGCAGATACACAGATGCTGGCTTCGTTGGTAAAGACCCAGGTCTATACAGGCAGCTATGCGATCGATCCGGACCTCGCAACTGACAATTCCGCTTTTTCGTGTACCGTATCGGATTTTAAAGGCGGCTTTATGCTGAAGGGGCTTGGCCGTATTTATATGGTCTTATATCCGAGCGTAAGAGAGGACGGATTAACGATCATGACCGCTGTCAATAATCCAAATCCACGCATCGTTAAAACGGACCTGCTTGCTGCGGATGGCGTGGTACAGGAAGTGGACCAGGTGCTGCTGTTAAAATAACGCGCTAACAATACTTCAAGATTCACAAGCATAATAATGAAAATAATAAGAATTATACAACAGGCAATTTATGTACTGCCCCTGCTTTTGCCTTTTGCTGCCCTAAAAGCGCAGGAAACAAGCACAGGTATTAATGGCAGCATTACGGATACAGCGAAACATGCCATTCCACAGGCTGTCATTACTGTCATTCATATTCCTTCGGGCACAAAGTACACAACAATAACCGGCCCCAATGGGCATTACGGTGTTCCCGGCATCCGGGTCGGCGGGCCTTATTCCGTGACGGTGAACAGTGCCGGCATGCAAATGCAGGAGCAGCTGATCACCCAAATACGGCTGGGAGAGCCTTTAACCCTGAATTTTACGCTTGCAGCCGCTACCAGGCAGCTTACCACAGTTACCATTTCAGGCAGAAGCAAACCCAAAGCCAACAATTATGGAACAGGATTAAATATCGGAAGGGACCAGATCGCTTCCATTCCAACTACCAGCCGCAGCCTTACAGATATCACCAGATTGGTGCCCCAGAGCTCTAAGGATAACTCTTTTGGAGGAACCAACTTCAGGTACAACAACGTTACGATAGACGGCGCGGTGAATAACGATGCCATTGGTTTCAGCGCTTCTACAGGAGGGCAGACGGGCACTTCCAATATGCCGGGTTCTTCCACGCGCACCAATTCAGTATCACTGGATGCGATAGAAGACATGCAGGTATACCTTGCGCCGTATGACGTCAGGATCGGTAATTTTACCGGCGGCAGCATCAACGCCGTAACACGCAGCGGCACCAATACTGTAAAAGGTTCTGTCTATGCCTATGGCAGAAATGGCGCCCTTACCGGAAAGGATCATACCGGGCAGGAATTGAACAGCAAAATGGACAAAGGTTTTCATGAGTACCAGATAGGGTTCAGGGTAGGCATGCCGCTTATAAAAAATAAACTTTTCTTTTTTACGAATGAAGAGATAACGGAAAGGCAGGACGTGATACAACAGGTGGCAGGCAGCGAAGCCTCCAATGCTATTTTAAGTAAAGAACAGGCAGAAACCATCCGCCAGTACACCATCACCAATTATGGTTTTGACCCCGGCACCTATGATACTTACAATGCCTATTCAAGATCCAATAAGTTCTTTAACAGGATAGACTGGAATGTGAACAATACTACACAGGTATCTGTCCGTAACAATACCATTCTTTCCAAAGCCGTCAATATGGAGCGGGACCAGTTTAATTTCCGTTTTTCCAGTATTGCTTACCAGCAGGTAAATAATCAGAATTCTACGGTGGCAGAGGTCAAAAGCAGGTTCACCAATCAATTATCCAACAGCCTGATCCTGGGAGCCTCCTTCATTCACGATTACCGTAATCCGCTCAGCAAGGCAGATTTCCCGCAGGTGCAGATCGTTGGTAAAGATCCCGGCGCCACTATCTTTTTTGGAACAGACAGGGAGGCGGCCATCTTCAATATGAAGCAGCGAACATTCGAGATCACGGATAATGTGTTGTGGCGCCTCGGAAAACATACCCTCACACTGGGAACGCATAATGAGCTGTACAGGATCAATTATGGCTTTGTGAATAGCTGGAACGGAAGAGTAACCTACCAGAGCGTGAATGATTACCTGGAAAATAAGATCGGCAGGGTACAGGGTAATTTCAACTATAAGAACAACGACAGGGATTACATCCTGGCTCATCCTGAAGCGGTATTCAACATTAACTTTTACAGCGTATACGTACAGGACGAATTGCAAATAAGCGACAGGTTCAAATTAACCATGGGTTTGCGGCTTGATCAAACGCATATTCCTGTTAAGCCTGATCTGAGCTGGAAAATAAAAGAGGCGGATACAGACCCTACTTTCGGGAACAGTTATACCTATACGCCGCTCAACCAGATCAATGAAAAGTTCCTGAACAAGCCGCAGGCTTCTTTCCGCATTGGTTTCAGGGCTGATCCCATGGGCAATCAGCAACTGATCATCCGTGGCGGCAGCGGCCTGTTCACCGGAAGGATTCCATTTGCCTGGCTGGGATATGCTTTTTACAACACGGGGGATGCATATGGATCTTACGACCAGAAAGCAACCAACAACGAGGTTTCTCCATTTGTACCCGGCAGTAATCCTTTCATCCGCGATCCCGGTCATCCTTTTCCAGGCATAGCTGGTTTTGTGAGCAGCCAGGGTAAGCCGGTAAATAACAGCAATTCGGGAACCACACAGGTAGACGTGATCGATAACCGTTTTGTGATGCCCCAGGTATTACGCAGCAGCCTGGCTTTTGATTATACAGATGCCGCAGGTTTTAAATATACCCTGGAAGGCATCTATACCAAAAACATTAAGGATGTGCTTTTCCAGCAGGTGAATCTAAAAGATAACCCCACTTATTATGCCTATGATACAGCCAATAAAAGCCAGCCGGTATATTCCGGCAGTGTGAATCCCTGGCTGGCCAACGCATACGAGCTGTCTAACACAACAAAAGGCTACAGGTACAGCATTACCGGGCAGGTAAGCAGAACGTTCCCCGGCAGTCTGTATTTCTCCGCCGCCTATACTTATGGCAAGTCTAAGGATGTTTCCAACGGTATCCGAAATTCCATGGAAAGCAACTGGCAGCTGAACCAGGCACTGAATCCAAACAAGCCTGAGCTGGCCTATTCAAACTTTGACATCCGCCATCGCATCGTTGCACAACTGAGATATAGCAGATCGTGGAGCAAAGTGCTGGCCAGTACTTTTTCTTTATTGGGAAGCTTCCAGTCGGGAAGCCCCTTTACATATGGATTTGTGAATTATTCCGCACAGGGAACACCCCAGCAGGTCAGCCTTGCTTATATACCTTTCAGCAACCAGGCCGTTAATTTCTTCAGACCGTATACGGACGCCGCGGGACAAACTATTTCCGCCCTGCAGCTGGCCGATGCGTTTAATGCTTTCATCGATAAGAATGATTATCTGCGATCGCGCCGTGGCGGTTATACAGAGCGTAATGCAGCCCGCACTCCCTGGAATTACAGTGTTGATTTTCATTTCCAGCAGGATATCGCTATATCCCGGAAAAAAGATGACCAGGAGAAACATATTATCAGCTTGACATGGGATATCATCAACCTCACTAACCTGATCTCTAGGAACTGGGGACTGGCCTATTTTTCCTCTAATACCTATAATGCCACATCAAGTGTTGGTCTTGTGCCGTATACTCCGGGAGTTGAATCCCAGGGGTACCCTGTTTACCAGTTCCGGGATCCCGGAACACCTTATTCTACCGATCTGATGGCCTCCCGCTGGCAGATGCAGCTGGGAGCGAGGTATAGTTTTTAAATAATAAGCTGGCCGAAAAGCATTTTTACTTTTTGGCCAGCTTATTATTATTTCAGCGCCAGAACATCTTCTGCGGCGGTTTGCGGATATTATTGCGGTTAAGGGCAATCCATTGCCGGAATCTCATGAGTTTTGATCAAAAAATTCTACTTTTAACCCCTTAGCCTGAACGATGAGCTTTCACAAATTTCTAACCAGATGTTTCATATTGCGGGAATAATCATTTCCATATTTCTTGCATTGCTTCTTTTTACAAAAAAGAGCAAATCAACCGCCGATTTAATTTTAGCGCTTTGGTTGGTCGTGATTTCCCTTCATTTACTGTGTTATCACCTGCTGATCTCCGGAACCTATGTTGAATTCCCGTATTTCCTGGGCCTTGAGATCCCGTTGCCGCTGGCCCATGGCCCTTTTTTGTATTTGTATGTTGCCACTTTAGCCAATCAAAGCAATAAAAGGTTGCGCTGGTTTATTCATTTTATTCCTGCAACCATAGCCTACCTCCTGTTGTCGGGCTTCTTTATCCTGACTTTTGACCAAAAGATCAGCGTTTATCAAAATAGCGGCGTTGGCTATGAAAAACTCCTTTCAATTATACGCCTTCCCATTATACCTTCAGGGATAATTTACGTGGCTTTATCGCTGATCTTATTAAAAAAGCACCGTGTAAATATCTCCAGGCAATTTTCTTATTCAGAGAAAATCAACCTGGACTGGCTGGTTTACCTCACCATCGGGATAGGCGCTATCTGGCTGTCCATTATACTCGGAAATGATATTTCCACCTTCCTGCTGGTTGATCTGTTCATCTTGTTTATTGGATATTTCGGGATAAAGCAGGTCGGCATATTTACCAACCGGGTTCAATTGATTGACACTGATACGATAAAAAATAGTGACCCGGCAGAAGGTAATGCCCCCGGTCTTAACAGCCCGGCCATTGGCAGTGAAAAGGCCAAATACCTGAAAACGGCCATCGGGCCTGAGCTTATGTTAAAAGTCCACCAGGAATTAACCCTGTTAATGCAGGCCGAAAAGCTTTTTAAAGACCCCGAACTAAGCCTGGACGGATTGGCAGCGCAGCTGGGCGTTAGCAGCAATACCCTGTCGCAGGTAATTAATACCATGGAGCAAAGGAATTTTTACGACTATATCAACAACTTCCGCGTAAAAGAATTCCAGCGGATAGCCGCCTTGCCCGAAAACAGCCAATTTACCCTCCTTTCCCTTGCTTTCGAGGTGGGGTTCAATTCCAAGACCACTTTCAACCGGAATTTCAAAAAGGCAACGGGCCTTTCTCCCTCAGAATTCTGTCAACAGGAAAAGATACAATTGGGCAACCAGGCGTAGATAAAACGGCCATCTTACCTTTTGGAACCTCCAAAATGGAATACCAGGGAGACCATCCTACCTTTTGGAACGTTCAAAAGACGAGTACCTGCTTCCTTTGCAGCTAAAAAAGATGGTCAAAAAGTTATTATGGATCCTGTTTGCTGCGTTGTCGGTAATTGTGGGGCTTTACCCGGGTTTGTTCTTTATGGGCGAAAAAAAGGCGGGTATATTGAAGATTAAACCCGATGAGCTTTTTTTAAATCCCTTCTGGCACCTGGGCTTTTATACACACATCATCTTTGGCGGCCTGGCCTTACTGATCGGATGGATACAATTCAGCCCGGGGATCAGGAGCAAAAATACCGCGTTCCACAGGCAAACCGGCAGGTTATACGTAATGGCCGTTTTATTAAGTTCACTTGCGGGATTTTATATCGCTTTTTACGCCACAGGAGGCCTTCTTGCGGCTTTGGGCTTTATGAGCCTGGGTTTTATCTGGTTTTACACAACTTTAATGGCATACATCCGCATCAGGAACAGGCAGGTGGTACAACACAGGAACATGATGATCTATAGCTACGCCTGCTGCTTTGCCGCAGTTACGTTAAGGCTCTGGATGCCTTTCCTGTATGCAATCTTCGGCAATTTCGAAACTGCGTATGTCGTTGTAGCCTGGTGGTGCTGGATACCGAATTTAGCCACGGCTTATTTCCTGACCAGGAAGCCGGCCATGGTAGCTCCTCAGCAGGAACAGGCCCGATGAAAAAGCCGCTTCTATAACGAAGCGGCTCTCAAAAAATATCAGCACTCCCCTACTGCACCCATCCCGGGTTCTGTTTCAGCGCCGGGTTCAGCGTCAGCTCATTCTGCGGCAGCGGGCTCAGGTAATCCCTGTCTATCCTGAAGCCGTAGCCGTTCGGCGCCGGGGTTTTGTAAGGGTCCATAAAACCATCAGCGTCGTTGGGGTAAGGGTTTTGCGGAAACGATTTACCATAGAAGATCCCCTTGGGACGCTTGCCGGCCAGGTATTCGTCGCCGGCAGCCCAGCGTGCAATATCGTCCCAGCGGAAGCCGGTGAGCGACAGCTCTACGCGGCGCTCTCTCCTGATCTCGTTGATCACGGGCGGCAGCGCGGGGAAATCCCAATCAGGATCAGTGGCGATGTTGGCGATCACCAGGTTAGGCATGCCCACGCGGTCGCGCAGCAGCTTGATGGACCTGTCTACATCGCCCTGGGTAAGCTGGCCCAGCTCGGCTTTGGCTTCCGCGAAATTGAGCAGCACTTCGGCATAGCCGAAAAATATCACCGGCTCGGTACCGCCGCTGAGGTCGTGGTTCACGAATTCGGCGCTGTAGCCTTTCCTGATCACATAGCCGGTAGGCGTGGAATTCTCGGAACTGTTAAAGAGCTTGGAGTACACGGCCTGGTTCCAGGTGATCGTGTCCACGCCTTTGATCTCCCAGGGCATGGCAGGCGTAAAGATCGTTTGCGCCCACCGGGGGTCGCGGTCTTTCATTTCCGTGTTGATGTTGGTGTAACCTGCAAACAGCGGGCTCACGGAAATGGGCAGGCCGTCTTTACAAAGGTAAGCGTCTGCAAGGCCTTTGGTAACACCGGTACCCGCGGGGAAGTCGCTGGATACGCTGCGGTAGTTCACGATGCCCAGCCCTTTGTCGAATTTTTTCCAGAGGAGCACTTCTTTATTCGTGCCATATTCGGGCAGCACGTAAAGGTTGTAATAATCTTTATCCGGCTTGCCGGTGGAATAGATGGTAAAGCGGCCTGAGCTCATGATGGCCTCCGCGGCTGCCGCGGCCTTCCGGAAATATTTGTCGGGGTCCGCGCCTGTCACGGCAAACGGGGAACCGGCGGCATGATATTTTTCCCAGCTGCCTTCATACAACGCCACCCGTGCCTGCAGGGCCAGCGCCACCCATTTGTCGGGGCGCAGGCCATTACTCACTTTTTCAGCATTCATGTACAGCGCGGCTTTATCGAGGTCTGCCAGGATGCTGTCTGCAATAATATTGCGCGGCGTCCTGGGGTCCATCAGTTCGGGAGAATCGGTATTGAGCACTTTGCCGTACCATTGCACGTCGCCGAATGTGCGCAGCAGCTTGAAGTAGATGAGCGCGCGGAAGAAATGGGCTTCTCCCAGGTATTGTTTGTAGGCGTCGAAATTATCCTGGCAGCGCTGGTAGTTCTCGAAGAAATAATTCACTTTCCGTACCAAGCTGTAATCCCAGCCGCCGCCGGTGGCGGGCACCACGCGGGTGCCGTTCAGCCGCGCGTCTATGGAAGCGCTTACGAAATTGTCGGTGTTGAGGTCGAGGCCGAACACGGTGCGGTTGTAGTTTATCCCGCCGGTGCTGCCGAAATCGAGCAGGCCGTGAGCAGGCTGGTAAAACTGGTTCACGTACAGCATCAGGTCGGAAGTGGTACGGAAATACACGTCAGACGATATCTGGTCCAGCGGATCCCGCTGCAGGAAATCATCGTCACATGAACCGAGGGTGGCGATCAACGTTATGGCGAGTATAATATGTTTGATGCGATTCATAACAGCTCAATTAAAATGTGATGTTCAACCCGAAAGAAATTGTTCTTGACATCGGGTAAATTTTACCGAGACCTTCTACAGAACTGCTGCCCATGGAGGAGAAGGCGGTTTCCGGATCGATGCGTTTGGGCATTTTCTGGAAGGTGACCAGGTTTTCGCCGGACACATACACTTTCACCATGCTCAGCGCTGCTTTTTGGGTCAGCCATTTAGGCACCGTATACCCGATCCGCGCGTTTTTCAAACGCAGGTAGGCGCCATCGAGCAGGTACCTGGTTTGCGGCTGCAGGTTCTTGTAGGTTTCGTTGCTTTCGTAAGGCTTGGGGAAATAGGCGTCGGTATTGGGCCCGAAGTGGTTGGTTTCGTCCGCGGGCCGCCAGTAATCTTCCTGCCCGTAAAAGAAGGCTTCGCCGTTGTTGAGCAGGCCCCAGAAAAGCGTGTTGGAGCCGGAGCTTGTTACCAGCAGATCGCGTTTGCCGATACCCTGCCAGAACATGGAGAAGTCCAGGTTCTTCCAGGAGATGCCGGCGCTGAGCCCGAAATTGTACCGCGGCTGGCTGTTGCCGATGCGGCGGAGGTCGCCGTGGTTGGTCAGTGTGCGGTTGCCGTCGTTGATCACGTTGTTGCCGTCCAGGTCTTTGAACCGCATGTCGCCCGGTCCCCATTTGTTGAAGAACTTGCTCTGGTCAGGCATCTTCTCCCCTGCTGACTGTATCAGCCCGTCTGAAGTATAGCCCCAGATCTCGCCGTACACCTTGCCTTTGTAATAGCTGTCTATCAGGCCGGCATCGTTGCGGTATTCCAGGATGGTAGCGCGGTAGTCCGCCACGGAAACGCGGAAGTTGTAGTCCACGTTGGCGTTGATGCGGTCTCTCCACGAAAGCGACAGCTCCCAGCCTTTGGTGGAAAGCGATGAATTATTTTCCTGCGGAACGCTGGTACCGAGCGCAGCGGGCAGCGTAACGGCGGGGCCGAACATACGCGTGGTGCGGCGGTTATACCAGTCGAAGTTCATGATCAGCCTTGAGTCCAGGAAAGCCGCGTCCATACCGAAGTCCAGCGTGCTGATGCGCTCCCAGGTAAGGTTGGGGCTTTTAATGGCGGGAATGCCGGAGTAATTGGGGCGGATGTCGTTCAACACCCATTCAAGATTGCCGGATATGGGCACGATGGACATATACAGGTAATTGGCCACGTTCTGGTTGCCGAGCGTGCCATAAGAACCTCTCAGTTTCAGGCTGTTCACGGCTTTGGCGAGGCGGCCGGCCCAGAAGTTCTCGCGCGATACGTTCCAGCCTGCGGACAGCGAGGGGAACAAACCCCAGCGCGAATCGGGCGCAAAGCGCGATGAACCGCCGTAACGGGCGTTCAGCTCCAGCAGGTATTTTTCTTTGTAGTTATAGTTGAAGCGGGTGAAGAAAGCGCGGGTAGCCCAGTGGCTCATGCCGTCGTTCACCTGCATGGGGCCGGTGGCGGTGCGGATGGAAGGCACTGCTTCCGTTACCAGGCCGCGTTTGGAAGCGGAGAGACTGTTGTATTGTTTATACTCCTGCTCGTATCCCACCATCAGGCGGAGGAAATGGCCGCCCAGTGTTTTCTGGTAAGCGGAGGTGGCGGAGAGGAAAGAATAATAGTTCTCTTCCCAGTCCTGCGCAAACCCGTTCTCCGGCGAGCCGATGTTCCACTTCGTACCGTTGGGCGCTTCGAGCCACACCTGCTTGTCGTGTTTCGAGTATTTGCCGCCGTAGTAGTTGTAGCTGTATGATACGGTGGACTTCCAGTCCTTCACCGGCTCTATATCGGCGCTGATGGTGCCCCAGAAATCGTTGTCGCGTACCTTCTCCAGCCCTGCGTTCATCAGCTGCTGCACGTAAGGGTTGTTGATGGTGCCGTTCCAGTTATACATGGGCGTGGTAGGGTAAAACTTCATCATCTCGGAAATGATCTGTTTCTTTTCCAGCCCGCTGGAACCAATGGGGTGCTGCTGCATGGAGCTGGCAAACTTGGTGCTCAGGTTCACGGTCAGCCATTTGGTGGCCTGCGTGGAGAAGTTGGACACCATGCTGTAGCGTTTATAATGCTCGTCCGCCCAGTTGTAGGCGCTGCCCTGGTTGAAATAGCCCAGCGAAATGTAATACTGCGATTTTTCGGTGCCGCCGCTGAGGCTGAGGCCGTGTTTATGATTGGCCACCTGGTCTTTGAAGTACATATCGAACCACTCGTAGTTGGCGTTACCGTCGTGACGGCCGCGCCAGAGCGTGGGCGGCGGGTTGGCGGTATCGTACTCGGGCAGGTAGGAGCCGTCTATATACCGTTGAATGCGGTCGATCTGCTCGGCCGGGAATTTAGGTGGCTGCCCCGCGTTCACGAGCGCCTGGTTGCGGGCGATCACGTAGTCGTACGAGCTTCTCCATTTGGGAAGGTTGATGGGCGAAGCGAGGCCGAGGTTATAGCTGTACTGGATCTGCACGCCTTTGCCGGCGGAGCCTTTTTTAGTGGTGATGAGGATCACGCCGAAAGGGGCGCGGGCGCCGTAGATGGCGGAGGCGGCGGCATCTTTCAGCACGGTAACGCTTTCCACCGATTCGGGGTCGAGGTTGTTGATGTTCATCTCCACCCCGTCTACCAGCACCAGCGGCGCGCTGCCGGAGAGCGAACCGAGGCCGCGGATGTTCCAGGAGCGGCCGGCGCCGGGCTCGCCGCCTGTATTGGTCACCGCGATATTAAGGTTCGGCGAGGCGCCCTGCAACAGTTCTCCCATGTTGGCGGAGGGCCTGTTGGCGAGCATTTCGCTGCGCACCACGTCTACCGCGCCGGTAAGGTTGATCTTCTTCTGTTCGCCGTAGCCTACCACCACCACTTCTTCGAGGGCGGTATTGTCTTCCGTCATTACAATATTTATCGTGGCTTTTGCCGGGTGCTCCTGCGTTACAAAGCCGATGTATTTGAACACGAGTATGGCGGAATCGTTCTTCACCGTGAGGCTGAACGAGCCGTCTTCTTTCGAGAAGGATGCATTCATGGTGCCTTTTTCCAGGATGGTGACGCCGGGCAGGGGCTGGCCGTCTTTCATCGTCACCTTGCCGCGCACGGCGGTTTGGTATACTGAAGTTTTTGCCGCGGCCTGGGTGATCACCACCAGGTTCTCGTCCACCTGCTTATAAGTGAGGCCGGTGTTGCTCAGCAAGTGGAGCACTGCTTCCGCCCAGGTCTTATCCACCACCTGTATATCGGCGGGCGCTTTGCCGTCCAGTATCTCGTCGCTGTAAACGAAATGAATGGAGGTCTGACGCTCAATAGCCTTCAGCGCCTTCTTGAGAGGGGCCTGCTTCAGGTTGAGCGACACCCTTTCCTGCGAGTACCCTGATAGCGCAAACGCTTGTGCAGCGCACAAACAAACGATAACGGCTGCCAATTTCATCATGAGTAAAAACTTGACAAGTGGAATAACAGGCGCGCCGGGCCTAAGCCCCGGGCCTATTTTCTTTTTTTTCATACATTTGATGTTTGGTGATTGTAAATAATGGCTCCTTTCCCCTTTGAACCCGGAAAGAGCCGTTACATGAAACATTACCTTGGAATGGAGGATGTTAGCGCATTCTCCTTCCTTTTTTGTGCGATTTTAGTTGACCATCATTAAACTGTTATTCATATTTTTTATCAGCGGATATAGACCGTGTCGTGTTCCAGGCGATATTCCAGCCTGCCGGTTTCCCGCAGGGTGCTCAGCACGGTTTCGAGCGATTTGTTGTCGAACACGCCGGTGAAGCTGGATGAATGCAGGTGCTGGTTTTCCGTCACCACCGTTACATCATACCATTTCTCGATCTTGGAGGCCACCCGTTCAAAATCGTCGCCGTCGAACACCAGCTTCCCTTCTTTCCATGCGGCGTCCGCCATGGCATTGCCGGCGGTGTCCACTTTCATTTTACTCAGCAGCAGCATAGGTGCGCCGGGATCGGCGGGCTGGCCCAGGGCGCTGTCGTTCGTGTAAGCGCTGCGCAGGCTGTTGTCTACCCGCAGCTTCTGGCCCGGCTTCAGTTGTATGGTATTGCCGGGCTGGTCGTTCAGGGTGATTTCCACGGCGCCGCTTTCCAGGGTGGTTTCGATATCGGGCTCGTCCGCATACGAACGGATGTTGAAGGCGGTGCCCAGCACTTTTACCTGGAGGGCGCCGGCCTGTATGATAAAAGGTTTGTCGGCATTCTTCGCGACTTTGAAATACGCCTCGCCGGTGAGCGTCAGCTCGCGGCTGCTGCGGTTAAAATCGCCTTTATACACAATGGAGCTGTTGGAGTTGAGCCATACTTCAGACCCGTCGGGCAGCACCACGTGGGAGCGCGAGCCCTTTTGCGTGCTGATCTCCCGGCCGGCGGGGGAATCGTCGCGCAGGCTGAACCACCAGGCCCCGGCCAGCGCTAATACCAACAGGCAGGCGGCGGCGGGTAGCGCGTACATCCTTATGCGGCGCGGGCGTTGCGCAGGCGTTTCAGGCACAGGGTCAAACAGGCCCGCGATCTGCATCCGTGTATAATGGGCGGAATAAGCCAGCAGGGCTTCGGAATCTTCGTCCTGTTCCTCTTCCCCGCCCGGGAACAGTTGCCGGTACAGTATCGCCAGCTGCTCATCGGCGTCGATCAGCTGCTGCAGTTCTGCGGCTTCTTCAGTAGTGGCTGCACCGGAGAGGGTGCGCCTCACCAGCTCGTAAAAACGTTCTTCCTTCATAAAATAACAAGGGCGGTTATGGGTAAGACAAGTCTGCGGGAAAAACTCCCCAATGGGTTTCAAACTTTTTTTTGAGAAGGCTTAACCGCTGGTGTGGCGGTAGGTTTGCAGCACGGCGCCGAGGCGCTGCATGGCAATGCTCAGGTGGCGGTCTACCGTGTTTTCGGAGATATCGAGAATGGCGGCCACCTCGCGGTAGCTGAAATTGTTTTCACGGATGAGCTTGTACACCATCTGGCACTTGGGCGGCAGCTGGCTTACCGCTTCGGCGAATCGGTGCTTCAGCTCGCGGTGGATCGTTTCATCTTCGGGCGTGCCGGCGGCAGATACGAAGATTTCCGGGGCCAGCTGGTCAATATCCCAGGTGGTATAGCGGCGGTTCTTGAGCAGATGGTTGACGGCGCCGTTGCGCACGGCTTTGAAGAGGTATACTTTCAGGTTGCGGATGCCCGTAAGGGCTTCCTGCATGGTCCATATTTTCAGCATCACGTCAGACACGATCTCCTCCGCCACTTCACGCTGCCGCACGTACGTATCGGCAAAGCGGATGAGGCCTTTATAGAAATGGAGGAACAGCCGCTTGTAGGCGTTCTCATCCCTGTAAATGGCAACCTGTTGTTGTAGCTCCAGAATATCCATGCTTGCCGGTTCGTCTATTTTTTTCCTTTCAGCCATTTGTCGAGGAAGCGGATGCCCGGTTCCACAATGGCTTCGTGACCGCCCTCATGCAGCGTCAGTTCCATACGCCCGGCCATCTGCAGGCGCTCGTAATGCTGGCGGCCTTTTTTGAACTCCTCCTCCACCTGCGGCCAGTACGCGATGTTGTCTTTTTTACCGTGCTGTATCATCAGCGGGCGCGGGGCAATGAGCGACACCACATCGTGATCCGAATAACCGGTGAGCCAGCCCTTCATAAAGGCGTAGTTTTCGTTGCCTGCCTGGAAGCTGCTGTAGCGCTCATCTTTCACGGCCATTTTGTTGATGCGGTGATTGTACCAGGCCGATACGATACCTGCTTTGATGCGCGGCTCAAGCGGCATGAAGAACATGGTGGCCATGCCGCCGAGCGACACGCCCCACATGCCTACTTTCCCGGCGTCTATCCGCGGGTCCGCCAGCACCGTGTCCAGCAAATGCTGGAGACGCGCCAGCTCGATGCCGGGCAGGCTGGTGCCGGCAAGGCGGCAAAGGTGTTCGATATTGTTCCTTCTTTCGGTGGAGCGGAGGTTGAGAGGGCACAGCACCGCGTATCCAGCTTTCAGCAGGGCTTTGGCATAGGCGTGATACCCGCCGTCGCGGAAGGGCGTTTCGGGTGAGCTGCCGTTGCCGTGC
Organism: Chitinophaga sp. 22620; assembly: GCF_052044405.1. NCBI lineage: Bacteria > Pseudomonadati > Bacteroidota > Chitinophagia > Chitinophagales > Chitinophagaceae > Chitinophaga > Chitinophaga sp. 22620. Next base: position 311,795 of record NZ_JBQEMV010000003.1, read on the forward strand.
TGCACAACGATCAATGGCACGGGCCGTTTGGCGCTGGCGCCTTTCGGAAAGGCCAGCACGGCTTCGGCCGTTACGATGCCCAGCGGCTGCACGATCCACTCAGCCTTTATCTCGTCTACCTGGTGCGGGCGTTTCTCCAGCGGCGCTGTCTTGGTAAGCCGCGGTGGACTGATCACCGCTTCCCATGCACGCCGGTTGGGCTCCACAGAGCGTTCAAGCGCGGCGGGACTGCTATAATCGCGGTTCCAGAGCGCTTTGGCGCGTTCGTCGTATTCGTCTGAGAGATAATGTACAAGGTATTTTTCCAGCTGTGCCTCGTAGGCATCGAGCCGGGCTATTTCTTCCGGCGTATTCACGGAAGGTTTCACGGCGGCCTTCTGCTGCGCCATGGCAGGCGGTTGTGCTAAACATACAGTTACCAATACAAAAGCAGCTATCCATTTCTTCATATGTGACCAATTGAATATAACGCCGCAGCGCACTGCGGATACGAGGGACCTGGTTGATTGTAACGTGGCAAAAACGGAAAATACGTGTACGTACCCGTTTCACAAGTATAAAAAACATTCCCCGTGCTTCCAAATACTTTTTTGGAGGAAGTGGTGGAAATGTTTTTAAAGATGAGGGAACGGCCTTCGCGAAAGCCAGGGGGGATCACTACAACATTTAACGGCACAAAAGCCGCGCAGATCGTTCGGTCCGCGCGGCTTTTGTATGATAATATCCAGCCTCAGGTTCCTGAACGCAGATCATGCATCCGGGATCTCGGGCTCTACCAGCTTGGCCAGCTTTTCAAGTGATTCCTGCCAGCCCAGGTAGCACATTTCCGCGGGTATGGCGGCGGGAATTCCTTCCTGGTCGATCTTGATTTCCGTACCTGCCATGTTTTTCCGGAGCGAGACAGTGGTGATTATTTCTCCCGGCAGGTTGGGATCATCGAATGTATCGGTGTATTTCAAAAACTCGTCGGGTTTGAGCTCCTGGTAGGTTCCGCCGAATGAATGGCTATTGCCGGTTGAAAAGTTCTGGAACGACATTTTAAAAGAACCGCCTTTTACCGCGTTCATTTCATGGACGGTGCAGGTAAACCCGTAAGGCGGCAACCATGAAGCGATGGCGGCGGCTTCGGTAAATGCCCGGTATATTTTTTCCGGGGATGCTTTCAGAACTCTGTGCAGTGAAACAGCATTGTTTGACATAAGAAACATTTTTGTTCCTACTCTTCTGGCTTTTCGGTTCCGCCCGTTTTTTGAGTGGTTGCTGCTCCACTTACTTTTATGCCGGTTGTTTATTCATCAACTTCGACATAACAAAGATCTCAAGAAGATCAGACTTGGACAGAGGCTGTATACGACAATTAGGGGGTTGTTTGCGGCTCGGGCCTGTCTGCCTTTGCTGTTGGAGCTAAAAACGATGATATCCTGCCGGGATATACGCCTTTCTCCCGCTATCCTTGCGGTAACTGCTTACCTTCCGGTAAGTGATCAATTATATGCCGCATTAAGCCTCAACTTTGCACCTGATTCTTTTAATATATCAAGCATGGAAATAGGTATTGACAGCTTTGCCGCAGTAAGTTCAAACAATGAGCCCGGCACAGCTTTATCCCCCCATCAGGCAATTGAACAGCTGCTCGGCCGGATCGTGCTGGCAGATCAGGTGGGGCTGGACGTATTTGGCATCGGCGAGCATCACAGGAAGGAATTCCTTGACTCCGCCCCTGCCCTGATCCTGGCTGCCGCCGCCGCCAGAACAAAAAATATCCGGCTTACCAGCGCGGTGACCGTTCTCAGCACTGCGGACCCGGTCAGGGTATTCCAGGATTTTTCGACCCTGGACCTGATCTCCAACGGCAGGGCTGAAATCGTTGCCGGCCGTGGCTCCGCTACGGAAGCATTCCCGCTTTTTGGTTTTAGCCTGGATGATTATGATGCCCTCTTTTCGGAGAAATTAGAGCTGTTGCTCCAGTTGCGGAAGGAAGAACCCATCAGCTGGTCGGGCAGGTTCCGGCCCGCATTGATCAACCAGCCGGTGTACCCCAGGCCTGTTCAGCAGAAGATACCTGTATGGCTCGGCGTTGGCGGCACACCCAGCTCATTTGCCAGGGCGGGAAAGCTCGGGCTCCCGCTCATGGTAGCCATCATAGGCGGGGAAACGCACCGGTTCCGGCAGCTAACCGACCTCTACAGGGAAAGCGGGATAAAAGCAGGGTTTTCTATGGACGAACTGAAGGTGGGCGTACATATGCCGGGGTATGTAGCGGCCAACACGGAAAAAGCCATCCGGGAATATTATCCCGGTTATGCGCGGATCATGACGAAGTTCGGCAGGGAACGCGGCTGGCCGCCCATGACAACTTCTCAATTCGAGAGATCTGTAAGCATACAGGGAGCCTTGCTGGTAGGAAGCCCGGAACAGGTCACTGAAAAGATCGAATACGTCAACAAGGCGCTGGGCGGTGTGGCAAGAGTAACCTTTCAAATGGACAATGCCGACCTGCCGGATGAAAAGCTGATGGAGTCCATAGAACTGATTGGAACGAAGGTCAGAACATCTCTTTTGTAAGCATGAGCCATCCAGGCAAGTAAATTGAGCTGTGGAGGAAAGCGGCCACGGCGCACAAACATGGATCTTTGTGTTGTTAATCAATAAAATAGAAACAATGACCACAATAACAAAGATCGCTTTAGGCAAAAACGGGCCGCTCGTATCCAAGCTCGGATTAGGCTGCATGCGCATGTCCTCTGTTTGGGGAGGCCCTGTGAACGATGAAAATGAAAGTATTGCTACCATCCGGATGGCGCTGGACAGCGGTATTAACTTTCTGAACACAGGAGATTTCTACGGCAGCGGGCACAATGAGCTGCTGGTGGGCAAAGCCATCAAAGGCAGAAGGGATGATGCTTTCATCAGTGTCAAGTTTGGCGCGATATTCTATGGCGGCCAGATGCTTGGGCTGGACCTGCGACCCATAGCCATCAAGAACTTCATCAATTATTCCCTGGTACGCCTGGGCATAGACACCATCGATCTGTATCAACCCTGCAGGCTCGATAACAGCGTTCCGGTGGAAGATGTGATCGGAACCGTCGCCGACCTGATCAAAGAAGGCAAAGTGCGCTATCTCGGCGTTTCTGAAATCACCGCGGACCAATTGCGCAAGGCGAACAGCATCCACCCTGTAACAGCATTGGAAATAGGGTATTCATTGGCGGACCGCCAGATAGAAAGCGACCTGCTTCCCACGGCTGAAGAGCTGGGCATAGGCGTGGTGGCATTTGCCAATACCGCCGAAGGGCTGCTCACCGGCGATATGAAAGCGCCGCTTCCCGCCAATTCCTACCATCATCACTTTTCGCGTTTCCAGGGAGAGAACCTGGTAAAGAACCTGGAAAAGGTCGAAGTATTAAAACAAATGGCAAAAGAGAAAGGATATACGCCTACGCAGCTGGCCATTGCCTGGGTGAACGCACAGGGCGGTCATATCATGCCCTTGGTGAGCATGAGCCGGAGATCTCGGTTGCCGGAAAACCTGAAAGCCATGGAAATTGAATTCACTCCCGCCGAGCTAAACACGCTGAATACGCAATTCGCGCCGGGCGCGATACTGGGAGGCACTTACCTGCAGAGGTAGCGGGGTTGCACATAAGTTCCGCCGGTTTTGTAACTTTACATCATGACGAATCCAACTGAAATAATCCCGGGAGTCATCTTTTACTCTTATTACTCGGCCATGAGAAAGGAGAAGGTGGCGTTCACGAAAGATAATACGCTGGTATTACAGGTTTCAGGCCTTTTTACATTTGAAACCGCCCAACAAAAGATCACCATGGAAGGCGGCGAAATGCTGCTGATACGGAAAAACCAGTTGGGAGAAATTACCAAAACGCCGTTGGACGGCCAGGATTATCAAACTGTTGTCATCAGCCTGAAAGAAGACCTGCTAAGGCAGATCGCCCTGGAGGAGCAGATAGAGATCAATCAAAAATACACCGGCCCGTCCAACATGCTGATCCCGGGGAATGATTTTTTGCATGCTTTTTTTCAATCCGTGCTCCCGTATGTTCGTCACCCGGAAAAGAAAATAACCAGCGAGGTGGGTATGCTGAAAGTAAAAGAGGCTGTATATCTCCTCCTGGATACCATGCCCCGGCTCCGGGAATTCCTGTTCGATTTTTCCGAACCTTATAAGATGGACCTGGAAAAATTCATGCTCAGCAACTTTCATTACAACATCCCCGTTGAAAAATTTGCACAGCTCACCGGAAGAAGCCTTGCCGGGTTCAAGCGCGATTTCCTGAAAATATTCGGGATGGCGCCCCGGCAGTGGCTGCTGGAAAGGAGGCTGACGGAAGCCCGGCATCTCATAGAAAAGAAGAACAAAAAGCCATCTGCAATATATCTTGACCTGGGATTTGAAAGCCTTTCTCATTTCTCGCATTCTTTTAAGAAGAAATTCGGTAAGGCGCCCACCGAATGGCCGGTGTAGGTCCGCGGTGTGATGCCCCGCATCCATAGGAGGTTGCAAAATATTTCCTACATTGCGCAACTATGCTGGAAACCAAAGTTTGCATTATAGGCGCCGGCCCCGCAGGCGCTACCACCGCCCTGCAGCTGGCTTACATGGGTATTCCCTGCCTGGTGGTGGATAAAGCCGTTTTCCCCCGTGATAAAGTATGTGGCGACGGCCTGAGCGGTAAAGTGCTCACCCTGCTCTCCCGGATCGACAAAGGCATTGCCGAAAGGCTGCTGCAGTATGTGTTCAAGGAAGACAGCTGGGGCGTAACGTTTGTAGCTACCAACCGCATGAGCATCAACATCCCCTACAAACCCGGCTATGCGAAGCTGCCGGACGAGCCAAGGGGATTCGTATGCAAACGCATTCACTTCGACAACTTCCTGGTAGAAGAGCTGAAACGCTGCCCGCAGGTGCAGCTGATAGAAGGCAAGGCCATCACAAAATATGAGCTGCTTCCAGACGGGTACCTGCTCAGCGATGCCGCCGGCAGCATACAGATCAAAACACAGCTGGTGATCGCCGCCAACGGCGCGCATTCCGGGTTTACAAAGGAGGTGGCCAACATCCATATGGATCCGGCGCATTATGTGGCCGGCATCAGGGCGTATTACAGCGGCATCAAAGGCCTGCATCCCGATAACCTGATAGAACTGCATTTCCTCAAAAACGTGCTGCCCGGTTATTTCTGGATATTTCCCCTGCCCAATGGCGAGGCCAATGTAGGTATAGGCATGCTGAGCAAAGTTGCGCGGCGCAGGAAAGTGAACCTGAAACAGTTGCTCCAGGAGGTCGTGCAGCATGACCCGGTACTGAAGGAACGGTTTAAAGACGCCACGCTCCACGGCAGCATCGACGGGTACGGCCTGCCCCTGGGCAGTATAAAAAGAAGGCTGTCCGGCGAAAGATATATGCTGGTGGGCGATGCGGGTTTCCTGATAGACCCTTTTACCGGCGAAGGCATCGGCAACGCCATGTATACCGCCCGCATGGCGGCAGAACGGGCGGCGGCCTGCATTGCGGCGGACAATTACACCGCTGCAGCGATGCTGGCATACGATGAACATGTATACCGCGTGCTGGGACCGGAATTAAAAATGAGCGCCAAGCTCCAGAAGCTGATCCGTTTCCCCTGGCTGTTCAATATGCTGATGCGGGTGAGCGCGGGCAATAAAGAGCTGCAGGAGCTGATGTCCTGTATGTTCTATGAAGTAGACCTCCGCAAAAAGCTGGCGAAACCGCAGTTTTACCTGCGGTTGCTGCTGGGGCGGTGAGCGGCTTGCGCCGGAACATAGAGAAATATCGTCATTCCGTTTCCACCTCCCAGTTATCCGTACGGAACGGCGCCAGCGGCAGCCCTTCCCGGCTGAAAACATTGCCCATGGCCGCATCCCTGAAGCCATAGCGCACTGCTACGGGAGCTTTCACCATTTTACTTGATACAATTACTGAATGACGGTCTATCGCCACTTCCGCCGGGTGGAATATTTGATCTTCTCCGGCAATCATCCATTCCGTGGCGGTTGTTCCTTTTATCATCAATCCTTTATCCGCATGGCTGAAAGTGATCGTTGCCCTGTGCCCACGGATGCGCATGCTGTTGAAAACCGGGCTCTGAAAAGGAATTCCCTTGCGGTGATAAGTGTCTGCCAGCGCGAGATTGGCTAAACGAAGCCCTACGTCATGTTTGTTGGCAGGGTGAACGTCGTTGGTATCGGCCACCAGGTCCGTGATCACCACCATACCGGTTTTGTAATGCGCCGTGCTCTGCAGCTGCGCTTCCCGTAACAGGGCGCCGGTGTTCTTTACCCGGTACCTGAATGGAGCGATCTGCACGAAATAAAAAGGGAAGTCCTTTTTCCAGGCGGCCCGCCATCCGTCTATCATAGCCGTGAACAGCTGTTTGTAGGTGTTTGCCGCGCCGGTATTGTTCTCTCCCTGGTACCAGATGGCGCCCGCAACGGCGTAAGGCGTTACAGGCGCTATCATCGCGTTGAATGCATAGCCGGGCTGATAGGGGCACATGCCGCTGGGGATTATTTTAGCCGCAGCCTGCTCAAGTACGGGATCGTTATGCACGATGCTGTCCGGCGTCCATACTTCCGCGGCGGTGCCGCCCCAGCTGGCTCCGATCAGGCCGACGGGAACATTAAGCTCTCCGCTTAAACGTTTGCCGAAAAAATACGCCACGGCGCTGAATGCCTGCAACGTAATACTGTCGCAGGCGGCCCATTGCCCGTCACAATCATCCTGCGGGTATGGGGCGGTTGTTTTGGGGATGTGAAAGAAACGGATATTGTGAAGGTGCGCGGAAGGCAGCTCTGCTTTCACATCCTGCAGGCCTTTTTGCGCGTTCATTTCCATATTGCTTTGCCCTGAACAAATCCATACTTCGCCGGTCATTACATTATCCAGCACGATGGTGTTTTTTCCTTTGATGGTGATGGTATACGGCCCGCCGGCGGCAGGCGTTGCCACTTTCACTTCCCAGCGCGCATCGCGTGAGCCGGTGGCCTTGTAGGTTTGCGGGCCCCAGGATGGCGTTACGGAAACCTCTTCGTAAGGGTCCGCCCATCCCCAGATCTTTACGCTGTCGCGCTGCTGCAATACCATATTGCTGCTGATGATCCGGGGCAAACGGATATTGCCGTAGCCGGAAAGCGCCACGCACAGCAGCGCAGCGATAACTATTCCACGCATAGTTCCTGTATTCATTTAAAAGCGGGAAGAATGTAACTGTAAACCTCGTATCTCAATTCGCTCCACGCGCTCCGGCGGGGGAACGGATGGCCGGGATATAATTCCTGCGCATCGGGCACGAAGGTGATCCTTACCCTGATGGCATCGCGGCCTTTTGTAAGCGCGGCGGGAATAAGGAACTCATCGTCGCGGAAACGGCGGTTGGATGTCTCTACTTTGTATTGCCGTGGCCCCAGTTCGCCGGGCGGCCTGGATACCACGTAAGTATTGGCGCCCGCCAGGTACCAGGTGCCGGCCTTCTGCCAGTTGTCTGATCCTGCCGCCGCAACAAATACTTCAGCGGTCTGGTTAGGATAACCATAATCCAGCATTCTGCGCAGCAGCGCGCCCATATTGTCTTTGCGGAGGCGCAGGGTGAACTCGGATGTGCCGGTGGTGGTGCGTCCGTCTTCCGCATGCGCGGGATAGATCTCCTTCCCTATCAGCTCTTTATAGCCCGGCCTTTTTTGCAGGTCATAGCCCCATGCATGCGCGGGATAAGCATCAGGCCCCCATTCATATCTCGAGCGGATAGTGTCTGCCGCGGAGGCTTGCGGTGAATGGTAGTTGTGCTGCTGTTCATCGGCCGGCTTTCCAATATCCAGGGAATCGGTTTTTACCAGCGACGGCGCGGGAAGGCCGTACCAGTAGCAGATCGTTTCATAATGTTCCTGCGCCACATTCTCGTTATGCTCGAAGCGGATCACGGCGCGTTTGCCGAATGGCATCAGGTCCGCCAGCAGGAAGCGGTAGGCGGATTGAATGAGATCTTTTTCATTCACCGCCTTTTTCTTTTCTGTGGCCCCGCAGGGGTGCCCGGCCAGGGGCAACGTCATATTCTCCCCGCCCCAGTAATCCCCTCCCCCGGCCCATTCTTCCGTGCCGGTGCCGTATGCCTGCGGTGTGCGGCTGTCGTCGAAAAAGAAACGCGGGTCTCCCTCCAGCGTGCTCAGGTTGGCATTGTGGGAGAATATAAACGAGGTGCCGAGGAAGCTGCCGGACCATTCCCGGTGGCCTTCCGCGCCTTGTGTATCCAGCCAGGTCATGTCCTGGCCCAGTTCGGGCTTCGGAATGTCGCGGTAAGTGGCATGAAAATAAGCGCTCCTGTTCGCGGGTATTTTCGAGCGTTCATAACGAAGCTCGTAGCTGATCTCCGCATCATCCGGCTGTATGCCGGTGAGCTCGAATTTAGCCGTTTTAAAGAAGGGCATAGGATAATAACAGGCCAGCTCCAGCTTGTTGCCCGTATAGTCGTACCGGATATTGACCGGCAGGCCCTTTACGAGATGCTCCTTCTGTTCGCGGTTGTAAAAAGTACCTGCGCCGAAGAACAGGCATAACGGCGCATCGATGGAAGGATGCGCTGCTCCGTCCCAGGTTACGCGCAGCCGGACGCGTTCCAGCACCGCTGCTTTTTCCAGTGGCAGGGTGAGCTTTAATGCTCTCAGGGAAGAGGATGCGGCTGTGATGCTGGCCAGCAATACGACCGGTTTGTCCAGCTTCAGCCGGCCCTGCACCTTTTTAATATTTTTCGGCGCAATATCGGTTCCCGCGCGGCCTAGCAGGTCTGTTACATCAACCTCCGGCGTTTGGTCAATGTTCCAGCTGCGCAATGGATTGGAGAGTGCATCTTTATTGGCATACAGGTGGTAGATGTAGTAACCGGTGCCGTAGAACGTCCTGGAATAAGCGATCCGCAGCGAATCGCGGAAAGGCATCGGCACCCAGATGAGGTTAGCGCCTTTGGTGGTACCCCAGGTCCAGGCCATGGGTTCGGGGAATGAAGCGGCAGGAATAAACGCGGTGTTTTTGAACTTTTTCACCGCATCCACAGGGCTGGCGGTAGCGGTTTCAGACACAAGGTTGTCCTTCCCGTCCACCATAAAATGCCAGGGACTGCCGTGCCAGTGATTGGCGCGGAAAAAATACAGCACGCCGGCGCCTTTCACGTCCAGCGTTACGTTTTCGTCTTCTTTATTCATAAAAAGAAAATTCGAAGCGTCGTAGCCGCCACCGGTGCGGGCATAGGTACTGCGCATGTACGCCCGTACGCCAATGCGCTGCTGCGGCAGCTTTTCCCATGAACGGAAAGCGTCGTAGCCGGTGGGGATTTTGTACTGCTGCGCATCCGCAAGCAGCGGCACACAAAACAGGAGTAATAATAAATTCCGGAGTGCCGTCATATTATTTTGCGTTTATGTCAGTTTGCTTTTTCCATTTTAAAGGTGCGAGGTACAGTCCTTTTTTATCCCAGCCCGTATTGGAAATGAACCAGCCTTCTTTTTTATCGTATATCACTTCAGCGGCGTGCACGGGCAGCGTGCATACAAGGTTCTCTGCCGGGAAATTTTCAGGGTCGTCGGACCAGTACACGGCCGTGAGGTTATAAGCCGTCATGGCCTTGCAGATAAAAAGGTAGAACAGCCCGTCCATCTGCACTACAAAAGGGCTCTCCGCATCTCCTCCCCAATAGATCTCGTATGGCTGTACATGGGCTATACGCGGGCCGCTCCAGTGCAGCAGGTCAGGACCGGTGCGCACGGCTACGGCAGATCTGAGGTCCGTTTCGGTGAGCACCCTGGTGTAATAGTAATAATATTTGTTCTTGTATTTCATGATGTAAGAATCCCGGGCATGCCCGGGATCACTGAAAAGCGGGTTCCTGTCATGCCGCGTCCAGTTAAAAAGGTCTTTACTGGCGGCCATACGCAGTTGCCCCCAGGATGCATACTCTGGTGCACTTTTCTGCATATTGCCGGTGTTGTAAAACATATAATACGTTCCCTTTTCCTGTATGGCATGCGGAGCCCACAATACGCGCTCCACGCCGGGTTCGGCCGTCATGGCATAACCATGATCCTCCCATTTGGCCTGTTTGATGGAGGAAGCGGACGCGTGGAAAAGCCGCGTTTCATCCCAGGGTTTTACGGGCAGATGGTGAATGATGCCGTAGGCATGCCAGGTACCGTCACTGCCTTTGATAATGGTATGGTCGTTGGTGTACCAGGCACTGTCGCCCTCCTTCCTGGTGTCGTTAGGATTGAAGATGTGCACGAAGGGGCCGTTTATTTCCGGAACGAGATAATCCGTCTTCTTTTGACCGTAAGCGCCGGAAAATGTGGCTGCCAGCAACAAGATGAATGGTATGCGCATACAATAGGATTGTGGTTTATTTTTCCCTCACGATTTCTTTCCCGTACCGTCTCACACGCAGCGCGGCCTGTTCCTTATGCCCGGCAAAACCTTCCAGCTCGCAGAGGCGCATGGCGTATTCACCGATCATGGCGCTTGCTTCGGGCGTACAGCGCTGGTAGGTGCAGTTCTTCAGGAATTTGCCCACCCACAGCCCCCCCGTGTACCTGGCGGCTTTCATGGTAGGCAGGGTATGGTTGGTGCCGATCACTTTGTCGCCGTAAGCTACATTCGTTTCCGCACCCAGGAACAACGCGCCGTAATTGGTCATGTTGTCGAGGAAAAACTGCGGGTCTTTCGTCAGCACCTCCACATGTTCGTAGGCCAGCGCATCGGCTTCGCGCAGCGCTTCTTCCTGGTTGTCCACAACGATAACCGATCCGCAATCGTCCCAGGCCACCCGCGCAATATCCGCCGTGGGCAGGTATTGCAGCTGCCTTTCGATCTCCGCCAGCGTTTCCTCCGCCAGTTCGGCGGAGGTGGTGATAAGCGCGGCGGGCGAGGTAGGCCCGTGCTCTGCCTGCCCCAGCAGGTCGCAGGCCACCATTTCGGCGTCCGCGGTTTCGTCGGCTATCACCAGTATTTCCGTCGGGCCGGCAAAGAGGTCCATCCCCACGCGGCCGAACAATTGCCTTTTTGCTTCCGCTACATAGGCATTGCCTGGCCCCACGATCATATCCACCGGTGAAATGGAAGATGTGCCGATGGCCATGGCGCACAATGCCTGCACACCTCCGAGGATATAGATCTCGTCCGCCCCTGCAAAATGCATGGCGCATACGGTGGCTTCGGGGATGTTGCCATTGATGGGCGGCGTACAGGCGATCACTCTTTTTACGCCGGCCACCCGGGCGGTAATGATGCTCATGTGCGCAGAGGCCACCATGGGGTACCGCCCGCCGGGGATGTAACAGCCCACGCTGTTCACCGGGATATTCTTATGCCCGAGGAATACGCCGGGCAATGTTTCAATTTCAATATCCGAAATGGAGGCGCGCTGCTGCTCCGCAAAAAACCGTATCTGCTGCTGCGCGAAACGGATATCGTCCTTCACCTGCTGGGGCGTGCGGTCCACGATCGTTCTGATCTCGCTGTCCGTCAACCGGAATGAGCCGGGCGACCAGCCGTCGAACGACGCTGCGTATTTCCGCACGGCAAGATCGCCGTTCTCTTCCACGTCCCTGATGATCTTCTCAACGGTTTTCCGGATGTCCGCGTCTGCGTTCCTGATATCGGATTCACTTTTCCCTTTTTTCAAATACCTGCTCATTGGTTTGATTTTATTCGCCCGGAGGCTTGGTTAACTTGTATGATCAATTTCCCCATAACGTGGGGTCGTTCCCTTTGCTTTTCCGCCACTCGTTCCTCCAGCGGTGTATATCCGCCGGCCCTATGAGCGGGCGCGGCTTACGGGCCGCGGCGTCGGGGATGGCGGGGATCCGTGATGCGGTGGACTGGTACCAGTATGCCACACTGGCCAGGTCCAGCGTCATGACGTTCATGCTGCCATGTTCGATGGTGAAGCGGAAGGAGGTGTCGAAATAAATGGGGTCCTGCATATGGAACCGGTAGATATGCGTTCTGCCCAGGAAACCTTTTTCACCGTTTATTTTCGCATAACCGAAATAGGGTGTGGAATACGGTTTGTCCGGCGCTCCCCACGACGTGTTAAAATAGTCTTCGGTACCGGTGCCATGCAGTGAGGGGCGGTCTTCCCCGTCAATGAATATCATGTCGTCTCCTTCGCCATACCAGAACGGTGTGGGAGAATGCACGTAATAGTTGACGCCGGCGAAATGCCCCTTCCCTTTTATGTCGGCTATCAGGTAATTGTTTTTGCCGGTTTTATTGGGTTTACCGGGGCCGAACATCCAGTGCTCGTTCTCCACGCTGTCTTCCGCGCCGGTCAGCGCTTTATTGTACCAGGCATGGAACCTGCCGGACTTCGGCGGCAGCTGGTCCATTTCCACGTAGTCGATGTAAAAATACAGGGTCCTGATCTCGCTGCCGGACTGGTTCTCGATCTCTATCCTGGCGCCTTTCGCGAAAGGCATGGCGAAATAGCTGACCAGGCCCATCCCGTTTACGGGCGTTGCGGCCAGCGGCGCGGAGGTGAAGAGGTAGGAATCGTTCCAGCCCTGGCCGAAGAAAGGACCGATGGGCGATTGTACGGAAGGATAATCGTTCCCGTCCCAATACATGCTGATGATGACGTCGTTGCGGCTTAATTTATCCGGCTCGGGCCCCGTGGTGAACCAGATGTGCTGGATGATGCCCGCGCCTTTTACATCAAAGATGGTGCGCTTCTCTCCGCTCGCGATGCGCTGCAGGTTGTCGTGGTTGTCGCCGGACCGGTCGTAGCTGCTCACGCGCCTCGACCGGACGTTTTCCCTGATGCGGGTGAGATCCGTCATTTCCTGCGCATACGCCTGCGTTGCGGAGAAGATGCATATGAAGATGTACGATATTGTTTTCATCCCTTATTACCTGTTTTTACCAGCATGATGATTACGCACAGCGCTAAGTTAAAGAGCGTGTACGGCCTGTTTAATTGCCCCACAGCTGCGGGTCGTTGCCTTTGCTTTTTCTCCATTCATTTCTCCACCGGTGAAAATCGCCGATGTTGATGAGGGGTTTGGGCGCCCTGGCTTCCTTACCCGGTATAGGCGGCACGGCGGTGGCTTCGCTTTGGTACCAGTACGCCACGCTGGCCAGGTCCAGCGTCAGTACGTTGTTGTGGCCATGCTCTATGGTGAATTTAAACGACTTGTCGAAGTACAGCGGGTCGGTGATGTGGAAGCGGTAGAGATGCGTTCTGCCCAGCCATCCCATATCGTTGTTCACGCGCGGATAGCCGTAGTAGGCATGCTGAAAGATATTCTTCGGGCAGAACGCCGTGTTGAAATAATCTTCCGTGCCTGTGCCGTGAAGCGTGGGAGAAGGCGAACCGTCGATGTAGATCATGTCGTCGCCCTCACCGTACCATACCGGGGTGGGGCAATGCACGTAATAGTTCACGCCTACGAAGTGGCCCTTCCCTTTTATGTCGGCAAACAAATAATTGTCCTTGCCGGTAGTGTTGTACCCCGTTTTGCCGAGGATGCCCCATTCATTTTCACCGCCTTCACCGGCGGAACCGGCGAGCTGTTTGTTATACCAGCTGTGAAAGCGGCCGGCATTGGCGGGCAGCTTGTTCATGGCGACATAATCCACGTAATAATAAAAATTGTCAATGGGCCGGCCGGTCTGGTTCTCGATTTCTATTTTAGCGCCGTTGGCGAAAGGCATGCTGAAATAGCTGACCAGCCCCTTTCCCCTGTCGGGCCCCGCGATCAGCGGCAGCGAATTGAACTCATACGATTCACCCCAACCCTGCCCGAAGAAAGGGCCAATGGGCGATACGACGGAAGGTTCCGCCTTACCGTCCCAATACATCCTGATAATGATATCGTTCCGGTTCAGCGCTCCGGGCTCGGGCGCCATGGTGATCCAGATATGATTGATGATGCCTGCGCCTTTTACGTCGAATACGATCTTCTTTTCATCTTTCTCTATGCGGAGAAAATCGTCGTTGCCGCCGGTCTTGTCGAAACTGCTGACCCGTTTGGAGGTCATGCCCTGCTGTATCTGCGACAGCGCGGCCAGGTCGCTGGCGGGTGTTTGCGCCTGTGCGCACAGGGCGCCAAGGCATAATAGGACAGTCGCTATTCTTCGTTTCATCCGTTAATATTTACTTCGTAATTATTTGTTTTTTTTAGTTGTCTCTGTGAACCTCCTTCGTCGGTTTTATTTACGCATCATTGATCCGATTACGGCTTCGGCAGGTTTCCCGATCGCGGAATTTTTGGTGAGGTCCCAGAAATTTTCCCGCTGCTGTATCTGCGCCTGCGTGGTAACGATCCAGCTTTGTATCCATCCGGTGAGTGTGCACCATGCGCCCCAGCCCGCATCGGAGTTAGATGCCCAGTAGTCCCAGCGCCCGTAGTCGAAACCCCTGAACCATGCACCATCCACGTCCTTATGTTTTTCACTCTGCACTTGTATCCTTGTCAGGAAATCGGAGAGCTTGTTGACGGCGTCGCGGTACTTTTTGTCGCCGGCGGCCGCGGCGGCCTCGTTGAGGCTGAACACCGCGAAATTGCAGGTATACAGCATACAGGCCACTTTTTCGCCGTTGCGGAATATCAGCGACCCTTCATCGAGGCCGTAGTCATCATTCTTTTTCAATTCCCTGAACATGCCTTTGCCTTTGCCCAGCTCTTCCATGATGGCGCCGCTTTCATCCTGGTATTTTAATATTTCATTGACCATTTTATCCAGCCACTGGCGGTGCTCCTGCGTATCTTCTACCCTCACGAGCCAGGCCAGCGGCAGTATCATGCGGGCGCGCTGGGTTTGCATGCTGCTGCCCCACAACCATTTGTCCGGGTAACCTTCCATCGTGATGCGGATGGCTTTTTTTGTCTGGGATAAAAGCGGTTCGTATTTCGTTTTATCGTACAGCCACAGGTAACAGGCCCACATCCAGGATTCAAAATGCGGGGAAATATAGATGAGGTCGCGCTGCTGGTAGAACTGCAGGCCGTTTTTGATGATATCCGGTTCCTCGATGCGCTCCCCGCGGAAACCAAGATTGCCGGTGGTCCTGAAGTTGGCCATGATGGCCTCGGCCAGCTCCTTGTCCCATTTGCTTTTGTTGAGATACGATGCTGCCCCGATGGCGCCGAGGATGGCGCGGGCGTTATCGTCGCCATAGAACGAGCCGGCGGCAGTGGTGGCCCAGCCGATCAGGCCGTAAACAGGGCTGGCGGGATCATTCTTGGCGCCCGCGCGCATATTGGAGGTATGGAACATAAAATCGATCAGGCGGGCGGATTTGTCCTTGTACGTTTGATTGTTGAACAGCCGCCCTGCCGCCGCGAGCGCCATACTGGTTTCACCCTGTACGTCCGCGCGCATCCAGTAGCGGTATTGCTGGTGGCCGTCGTAATAAATGGTTGAAGTGTGCCCTTCGATAATGCCCAGGCTCCCGTTGCCGTTAGGCTTATCGGCGGGCAGCGCCGGGCCTACCGGCGTGGTGCCGTTCTTGCCGTCGTATTGATGCCAATACTCCTTCCAGGCAGGATGTATAAAAAAGCGGCCGTTATCGAACCAGGCCACGCCTTTGCGGATGCTGGTAAGGCGGGCGCCGGCGGGCAGCGGCGTTGTTTTGCCGTACATCGGGCGCACATCTTCTTCCCATTTTTTCAGCGTAATGTTTTCAACGCCGGTGATCCTGGACAGGATGTAGGCCCATACCGTTTTCATGGAGGCTTTCGGCCCGTAACGGCCTGTCTGGAAATTACTCAGGCCCGTCATGCATACCAGCGCGTTATCCTGTTCAAACAGCAAGGGATATGTTTTGGTATCGGCCAGCCCGTATTCCGCTTTATCAAGCCCCACCACTTTCGCCAGTACGATCAGCGGGTTGCCGGCGGTAACGGGCAAAATGTGGCAGTCGTGAATGCCCAGCAGGCTCATAGGCGCCAGCCCGCTAAAAACATCCGCCGTAATAACGCCGCGTTCAAACTTTGTTTCAATGGGCTTTTCAGGGATGTCAAGACCCGGGAACGACGATGGGTATTCAATATAAAGCCGCAGCGATTTTTTAGCGGCTTCCTCCAGCAGCTGGCGCGAAATGCGGTTCACCGGGTCTGCCTGCGGGTAATTATTGGCCAGGATAAAAACCCCTGCTCCCCGCGGCGCGGCTTTCACGGCGGCTTCCGGCGAGCTGTATTTCCTGACGGCAAATCCTTCGCGCAGCAACAGCCTGTACAGGTCGTTGCGCACATTGCCATAGAAATACACTTCCTTCCCCTTGCCCGCACGGGCCGTAAGCCCTGTTGCAAGCAGGATGCATATCCATAGAAAAAATGTTGCCTTCATTGTTATGATATCAGTGAGTGATTGGAATATGAGCAGCAAATAACGCTGTCAACAGCTTTTGTGTTTCCGTAATGATGAATGCTTCCGCCTCTTTGGCCAGGTACGACCATTTGCCCGGGCCGGTTTCATAACCGCCTTCTTCGAATGCCGCTTCAGTAGGCACATAACCGATGGTGTTCTCGGCATATGCCGTTATGATGGTATGTTCAAAAGGCGAATCCCGTTCAATGGCAAAAGCGGTTTCTGTAAAGGGCTCCCCGGGAATGAATACCAGGGCGAGCGGCCCGATGGCGATGGCATTGAACCTTGCAAGCGCCTCCGCGGCTTTCGTCACGCCCGCTTCCGGCCTCACCGGCAGCTGTATTTCGCTGTGTATGCAGCGGAATGCGCCCGCGCAGGGTACGCCCCGCTCCCGCCCTGCCAGCGCAGCCAGCGCCTTGCCATGCTGCTGTGCGTACGCCGGCCCGGCGGATACGGTGGGCGGATTGATGTCGCCTGCCGCCCCGTTCAGGAAAAGCGGCATGCCGTGTTTTCCCGATGCTTCCAGCGCCAGGCACATTTCACCGGGAAACTCGGCGGAAATATGCGGCAGGCACATTTCATGCACAGGATGGCAAACAGCATGCACCAGCGTGGCAATGGCATCGCCATCCGGATCTTCAAACCTTACCGTATGCACCCGGCGGTCCACAGGCTCCCTGTTGAGCAGCTCCGGTGCTATAGGTTGCAGGGCGTCAGACATCATCACTCCTTCCGGCGTTGGGATGCGGCGCTGCATGGAATAACCTTCCAGCGTGGCAACCGCCACCGACGTATGGCAGGGCCGCGCCGCCAGAGCTGCCTCCAGGATAGCCCGTTTGACCTGCTGCTGCACGGTTGCCAGCCATTGTTTATACACCGGTGTAAGGTAGAGGCCCGATAAAGCCACCGATTCCGGCCCGTTATGTGTATGCGTGCAGGTGATGATGATCCTGTCCGGCGGGATGATGTCCGACAGCCCTTTTTTGAACTGCTGCCATCCACCGGCCGCGGTATCGTTTAGCGCCAGCAGGTCCAGTGACACGACCGCCACCAGGTCCTGCTCCGTGCCCAATACAAGAACACGGGCTTTCAGCGGCAGCCTCACCGATTGAAAAGGTTCATACAGCCCGTGTACCGAAGAAGTGAGCAAACCCACTTCCAGCGGTGGCGTAATGTCTGTTACCGAAGTGCCGGCCAGTAATTGCGATGGTTCCATATGATGCCTAAGCTCCTTGTTTTTTTACCCAGTTAAGCGACTGCTGCCAGAAGGCGTCATAGCTGTCCCACAATTCAAAATTTAAACCCCAGTGCGGCGCGGGATCGGACATATAAGTAAGGATGCGGCCCTTGCCGTATTCGCCCGCCACAACCAGCGGGTGGCCGGTTTCTTTCACCCGTACCAGCACTTCTCCTTCGGGTTTCGCAGTCACCTCGTTATAACCGAAGATGGGCGGAAAGGTATCCCAGCTCAATCCTTTTACAGCCGGGTGACCGGGCACTACCAGCTCTGCGGTGAAGCCGGCGGATGATTCAACAAGATCTTCCGTAGCGAGGCATTGCACGGGCAATGCATTGGAAAAGGAACTTCTTCCCCAGCCGCCTTTACCGAATGCGCCGCTGAACGACAGCCAGCCGCCGAGCATCAGCAGGCCGCCGCCGTCCGCGATCCAGTTCTTAACAGTGGTGAGCCGGTCCGGGAAAGTGACCACCGTATCTTTCCGCTGCGCGCGGTCGAAAAAGCTGGGGAAAAGATGGAAACATTTGGCTTCCACATCGCTGATGATAAGGCCGGTTGAAGCGTCCAGTATTTCTTCGAGCCTGCCGGGCTGCATGCGGTACAGTTCCCAGTTGGCCATGCTGGTTACATCCACCACCGGGTCAATGGCTTTCACCAGCCTTTTTCCATAAAAGTGCAGGTCTGCATCTTTGGTTTCCGTTCCGAAAGGTGTTTCGATAAACAGCGGTCCCACGCTGAATACCCAGTCGCCCAGGTAAAGAATGTGCTCCCGTTTTACGTCCGTCGTTTGTTTCATGTTTTATCTGGTTTTATAAGTTAATTCAGGTTGTTGATGATCGTTTCTTCTTCTACAGCTGCGGGCACAGCATTGTCTGCAGCCCGCAACGCCAGCACCGCCAGGTATTGTTTCGCCAGTTTCCAGAAGATGAGGAAAGTGATGATGGCCGCCGCAACGGTCAATGTTCCGGTGAGATACCGCGCGAACCATGCATGGGTGAGCCCCAGCATCAGCAGCGATACGGATACGGTTCCCAGGATGGCGATGAATATGCCGCGGAACACGAGCTTAAACGAACCGCCAGGACCATGTTTGTCCAGCGATCTGTAAGGCGTCCAGCAGCCCAGCGGGTGCGCCCTGAGATAAAATTTCCGCAACAGCTCATCCGGATCGGGTTTGGTGAGCAATGCCACCGCCACCCACAACACTGTGGTGAGGCCCATCACCAGGAGCGTCTGCCAATACCAGGGCATCACTAAGCTGCCTGCCCAGGGAACATTCAAAAAAGCCAGTAGTTTGGGACCTAACACCACCAGGCAGAAAATGCCCGCCCCGCCAAAGGAAGCGGCTACGCGCGCGGGGCCGTTAAAACGCCACCACCACCATTGCGCCCAGTTGGCGGGCAGTTCCGCGGCGCTGAGAGAGAGCATAAAAATGGCCACGTCCGTAATGATGAGCACATTAAATACCACGGCGACAGACAGCGCGAGGATGATGATCATGCCGATCTTTCCTATCAGCATGTAATGGCTTTCTTTTGCTTTGGGCACGAACCAGCGGCGGTAGATGTCGCTCACGAGCACCTGGCTGCCGAAATTGAGGTTATCGCCAACGGTAGACATGGTGGCGGCCAGCATAGCGGCTACCATCAATCCCATGGCGCCCGCTGGCAGCAATGTTTTCATCAGCCTGCCGTACACCAGTTCCCTGTCCGCGCCCGCTTCGCGCAAATCGGGCCACATCACCGCCGCGCTGATGCTGGGTAATGTAACCAGCAACAGCAGCAGGAACATGCTGATAGCCGCCACCACGTACATAGTGAGCGCTTCCGCCGGTGTGCGCGTGGAAAGGATGCGCTGCCCTTCCATGGCACCTCCCATAGGCGCAGCATCTCCGCCGTAACCGATGCTCTGCCCCAGCAGCCAGCCCAATGCGGCAGCGAGAGGGAACACAGCATGGTCCCTGGGTGGCACGGAACCGAGTATCTCCGCACCCGACGGGCCGAATTTGGTCTGAATGGCGGTTACCATTGCCTCAGCGCCGCCGAAGTGCCGGAGAGTAAGCCAGGCCAGCATTAAAGTGCCGGCAAGGAAAATGATCATCTGTATAAAATTCGAGATCACCACGCCTTTGTAGCCTGAAGAGAATACAAAAAGAAGTGAAACCGGTACTACGAGGTATAGTGTTTCCAGCTTGGAGAGGTCAAAAGCCGGCCCCATGATCTTACAGGCCGCCAGCAGCGTAATGCCCGTCCATGCCGGCATCGCTACCATGGAAGTGCGGATGGCGATCCAGAGCCGCATGGCGGCAGCGGCGCCTTTCGGGAAACGCAGGTCGTAAAATTCAAGGCTGGTGAACAGGTTGAGCCTGCGCCAGAAAACGGCAAACAGCACGCCTCCCAGGAAGAGCGCCAGGCCAAACCGGCTGAGGTACCACCAGCAGATGAAACCGCCGGTGGCCACTGCCAGCCCGCCGTAACCGGTAGCCGCATCAGGGCTTACCAATGCCGCCGTGTAGGAAACACCGTTCAACCAGCCAGGTATTTTACGGCCTCCCAGGAAAAAATTGTCCATGCTCTTGTTGGCAAAACGGCGGTGCCAGAACCCCGTGCCGAGCATCAGCAAAATATAGATCCCTACTATCCAGATGTCTATTTGGTGCCAGTTCATATGTTGTTGTTCCGGTTTATCAGAGAATGCCTTTTAATCGTTGCTCCAGCGGCGCCAGCGGCGGCAGGTCGTTCTCCGGCTTGTCCAGGTAGAAATATGCCGTGGCGGAATAGTTGTCTACGCGGTAAAAATTCACCCATTCGTCCGCCGGAAATTTGTCGTCAGACAGATCGGGATAACCAGGCTCTTCCAGCAGCTTCACAAGCCCTTTCTGCGTCATCACGGAAACAGGCTGCACTTTACCGCCAGCTTTTGCAATGGCCCTGATCTTATCCCTTCCGCCGCCGCCCATTTGCTGGATGGTCACCTTGCAATTCGTCTGAAAATAAACGGGATCAGGAATGTGATAGCGGTAAAACGCATACTGGCCTCTTTCTTTGTCAACGATTGGCGCGCCCTGGTACAGGTGCGCAAAAGGACCAAGGTTCCAGGCGGAGCCGACATAATCTTCGGTACCGGTGCCGACCAGCGTGGGATATTGTTTATCCCCGTCCAGGTACATTTTTATTTCACCTTCGCCAAACCATGTATCTCCGTACACCTTGTCTGGAATGATGCTCAGGTTGGTGCCTAAAAAACGGCCCCTGCCTTTTACCTGTGGCAGTATCTCGAAGTCATCGCCTGGTTTGCCGCCGGTACTGCTGGTCCAGCATGCATGGAAATACGCGATCTCCTGCGGGTGCTTTTTCACTTTTGTCAGGTTCACATCAAAGAACAGCAGCTGGTTATGTTTCGATTCATTCACAAAAACGATCTTCGCATGTTTTTTAAAGGGCATGGGGACGAAGCAGTTGAATGATTTGCCCTCCGGGTCGGAGAACAGCGCGCTTTGAAAAGCCGTTCTGCGCCCGAGGCCAATGCCAAAGAAATCTCCCAGCGGCACGGCCACGGCGGGTTTGCTTGCGCCGTCCCAGTACATTTCGATATAGATGGAACGGAGCGAAGCCGGGCTTCTTTCGATGATGGTCATCCATATCCGGTTGATCACACCGGCCCCGTCGTAATCCATGATCACTTTCCGCTCCCCTGGCTTTATCCATTCCGCTGCGTGCCCTTTTGCGCCTTTGTTTTCTATGCCGCCCTTCCCTTTTGCGCCGGATGCGTTCTCCAGGCTGATCCATTGCGTTTCAGCGCCGGCGGGCAGCTCATATAATTGCTGGGCATGCGCGGCAGCGGAAAAAAAGCAGCACAGCAGCAACATGCATCCTCTGTTGAATAATCCTGTCATTCGTATGGGTTGTTTGATGATTGTTTACCAGCCCGGGTTCTGCACCAGCTTCCTGTTCTTCTCAAGTTCACGCTGCTGGATGGGCCACAGGTAATGTTTCTTTTCGAACACTCTTTTTTCCACTACTTTTCTTTTGTAAAAGTCGTCGCTGGACATGTTGTAGCCGTCGGTCAGTACATCCAGCCCGTAAATGTTTCCATTGTCGATGGTCTCCGCGGTTTTCCAGCGGTGCGTATCAAAATAGCGGTGTGTTTCAAACGCAAGCTCTATCCTTCGTTCATGGCGGATCTTCTCCCGCATGTCCGCCTGCGAGAGGCCGGCGGGCAGGCCCGGCAAGCCTGCGCGGTCGCGGATCAGGTTCACGTATTTATATACATCCGCCACGGGGCCCTGTGCTTCGTTCAATGCTTCTGCGTAGTTGAGGTACTGTTCTCCCAGGCGGAAAAATATCCAGGTCCTGATGGGCCCGGATTCGGGCTGCATCACATACGAGGGGTGCGTCAGTTTTTTCATAAGATAGCCCGTTTCGCTGAAATTCGCACCGGCGTCGAACGGGCGGCCGTCGATCCCCCCTTTCCAGAACTGCAGCGGTGTGGTCCTGTTCTGCGGAGGGGCGGTTTTAAACTTTGCGCCGGTGAAATTGATGCTGGCATAAAAACGTGGCTCACGGCCCACATACATCCCGCGGGTACCGGCGTAATAGTTATCGGTAGCTGCGGCGGCCTGGATACTTTCGTCATAACCCGAAAGCGGATTGATAACGGGCGTCAGGTCTGCATTGTAACCCAGGATGGGACGTATGCCGTTCGCCATTTCATAATCGTCCACGATGTTCTGCGTAGCATTCTGCAAGGGCCAGTTGCCACGGGGCATTCCTCTTGGTTCGCTGTAGGCGTCTACATTCAGGTAACCGGGATCGCTCCTGGTAAAAAATACTTCGTCGTTAAAGTTGATATAGAATACCTCCTGGTAGTTCTTTACAGGATTGGCGCCGGAGCGGTGCAATTTATGCCCGGCGGATTCCGCCAGGTCTATGCAGGCTTTTGCCGCAGTGGCTGCCGCCGCCCATCTCGCTGCCTGGAAACCGGGGAACAGGTGCATGCCTTCGTTATCTGTAAACGCGGCATAGTCAGGATTACCGTTCCACAGCGGGCTGGCCATATACAGCAGCGCTCTCGCCTTCAGCGCCATACAGGTCACTTTGGAAGGTTTGCCGTAATCGGTAGTGGCCGTCACCCGCAACTGCAGCAGCTCAGCGGCTTTGTCGCATTCACTGACGATAAACTCCACACACTCGTCGATGGGTTGGCGCTTAAAAGCCGTGAGGTCTTCGTCCAGCAGCAGCGTTCTGTCTATAACCGGCACCGGGCCATAAGCCCTGATCAGGAAAAAATGATTGAGCGCCCGGAGGAAAATCGCCTCTCCTTTCCAGTTAGCGATCTTGTCTTCTGATGCGAGCTCCGACGGCGCCAGTCTGTTGATGTTCTCCAGGAATATATTCGCCTTGCGGATAGCAAAGTAGCTTTGCGACCAGATGTCCTGCACATATGAATCGGCGTTCCAGTTGCCGTTGTTCATAGCATTGGTAAAGTTCACCTCATAGCTTATCTCCAGCTCGTCCGCCGCGGCGTTGAATGTATTATTGGGCGGGCATCCGCCGCAGGGATTATCCACCATCGCCAGTTCTTTCGGAAGATGGGAGTAGATGTTGGCAAGGTATTGCTCGGTAAAAATAGCGTTGGTAAATACCTGCTCCAGCGTCAGGTCTTCATCCGGTGTTTTCTCCAGGTAATCCTTCTTGCAGGAAGGCGTTATAAAAAGCAGTATTGCGGCCAGAACGGGAATGATATATGATTTCATGATACCAGGTTTTAAATTGACTAAAAATTGGCTTCCAGCCCGAAATTGTAGTTCCGCGGAATGGGATAACCGCCTGTGCCGAAATCGGATTCAGGATCGATCACCTTGATCTTATCCCAGGTAGCCAGGTTGGTTCCCTGCGCAAACACCCTGATGCTTTTCAGCGCCGCTTTTTTGGTAAGGTTCACAGGAATGGTGTAGCCGATCTCCGCGTTCTTGATCCGCAGGTAATCACCCCCCCTGTACCAGAGCGAGGAACCGGTGTAGTTGTTGGTACTGGCCGCTCTTACCGCCGGGAATTCCGCATGTTCGTTATTACCGCCTACAATAAACCGTTTATCGTACACCTGTTGCATCACGTTGTAATAGCCTGCCTGGCCGGAGAAGGCCCAGGCCGTCCAGCCCTGCGTGAAAAAGAAATCACGGCGGGCCGCTCCTGTAAAGAAGATGGTGGCGTCAAACCCTTTCCAGGCCGCGGTAGCCCCGAAACCGTACATCACCTGCGGCTCAGAACCGTAGCTGCCGATGATCGTACGGTCGGCCGAAGTGATCTTGCCGTCTTTATTGATATCCTCGTATTTAATATCACCAGGACGGATCACAGATTGCAGGGCGGTTTGCGAAGGGCTCTTGTCTATATCCTCCTGGTCCTGGAAGAAACCCAGCGCGCGGTAACCGAGGTTGGACCCGATGGAGCTGCCCCGGAGATCCTGCCAGGGATAGAGCGAGGGCGGAGCGTCGTTCTCTATGATGGTGTTTTTCGCGTAGGTGAAGTTGGCGGTGAAGGAGTAATAGAATCCTTTTTTAGTCGTGTTCCTGAGCTGCAGGCTGGCTTCAAACCCTTTGTTCTCCGTGATGCCCACGTTGCCGAAGGGCACTGTGCCGCCGGGATACCCGGCATAAATGGGGATGGTCCTCCGTTCCAGCAGCTGCCCCTCGCGGCGTTCGTGGAAAACGCTGGTGGACAGGGTAACCCTGCTGTTGAACATTTCGAGATCAAATCCCAGGTCTGTTTTATAGGCCGTTTCCCAGGTTACGTTCTCGTTGCCGATGCGGGCCTCGCTTTTGCCGCCGGGGTCGCGGTTCTGGTCAAGGCCGAATACGTAGCCCGGAGCAGATTTGTTATACGTGCTCAGGTACAGGAAACGCGCGCCGCCGATCCGGTCGTTGCCCACGATGCCGTAGTTGCCTCTCAGCTTGAGCAGGTTCACCACGTCCTTGTTCCAGAATTTTTCATTGGATACTATCCAGCCCGCGCCGACGGCGGGAAAGAGGCCGTACCGCTTGCCCTTGGGAAAGTTCTCGGAACCGTTGTAGCCTGCGCTCAGCTGCAGCAGGTACCTGTAATCATAGTTGTAGGTTAGGCGGCTGATAAGGCCCTGCCGGCGTTCGGGAAGGTTCTGGATAGAGTTGCCGGCATTGACGTTGGTGAATTCCCTTCTTTCCGCTGTAAGCATGCCGGTTACATGATGATGGCCAAACGCGCGTTCGTAATCGATGCCCGCCTGTGCATACATCGTTCTGTACGTTTCATTCCGGTTCTCAAAGCCTAAAGGAGATTCGGTAGACCATTGCTTATACGTTTCAGCACCCGTAACCGGGTCTTTTGCGTAAGAGTAGGTAGCCGGCCATTTTTGCCGTATGTTCTGGGTGATGTCCACCACATCAAAGGCCACGAGGCCGCGGGCAGACAGGCCCGGCGTTACATACGAAAGATCCCATTTGGCGGAGAGGTTGCTCACCAGCGTATTGTAGAACTGTTTGGTATAGCCAGTTTGAGTGACCAGTGCATAAGGGTTCAATAACAGGTCGCCAAAAGCGCCGGGCTGGCTGCCGTTGGGATTTTTCACGGGATAGGTGTTCGGCGCCGTGAGCTTCAGGCCCATGAGTATCCTACCCGCATCCCTGCCGGGGAAGTTGGTATTGGAAATAATGCCTGAGAGGCCCAGTGCGAGCGAAAATCTTTTGCTCAGTTTCACATCCACGTTCGACCTGAAGTTGTACCGTTTCAGCGCGGCGTTGGTCTTGTAAGTATTTGCGGGGTCTTCGTTATAAATGCCTTCCTGTATGGTGTAACCCAGGTTCAGGTAATATTTCACGGTTTCCGTGCCGCCAGATACGCCGAGGTTATTCATCATCTGCCGGGTCCTTTTTTTCAGCACCACATCGTACCAGTTCACATTCGGGTACAGGTACGGGTCGGAACCGTCTTTATACTTTTGTATCTCCGCCGGGGAGAACTTGGGTAGTTCGCCTACGTTGGTGAGCGCTTCATTGTGGAGCAATGCATATTCATACCCGTCGATATTGTCTTCGATGCGCATGGGTACCACGATGGCGGCTTCCGAGCGGAAAGTGATGTTCGGTTTGCCCACGGCGCCCCTCCTGGTGGTGATCATGATCACGCCATTGGCGCCCCTGTTGCCGTATACCGCGGTGGAAGCGGCGTCTTTCAGTACGGAAAAACTTTCGATTTCCTGGATGTTCATGGTGGTCCAATAATCCTGTAATTCGCGCTCCACGCCATCTACGATAATGAGCGGTTTGTTGGTGCCGCTTTGCGACACCAGGCCGCGGATAAATACTTTCGCGGCATCATACCCCGGCTCGCCGGAGGTTTGCCGCGTAACGATCCCCGCCAGCTTTCCCCCGATGGCGTTGGTAAGCGAAGGCGTGGAATACTTCTGTATCTCCCTGGGCGACACAGAGGAAACGGCGCCCACCATGGTGATCTTCTTTTGTGTACCGTAACCCACTACCTGTACTTCGTTCAGCTTCCTGCTTTCTTCGTCGGGTAAAAGTTTGACGGTAATGGTCTTTTGATCCCCTGCTTTGACGGTGGTGCTGTAATAGCCCATAAAACTGAATACCAGGGAGTCTTCTTCCCGCTCCACTTCGATCATGAATTTGCCGTTCAAATCGGTGGTCATGCCTTTGGAGGTGCCTTTAATGCGCACAGAAGCGCCGGGCAACGCCTCGTTGTTTTCATTGGTGACCGTACCGGATACCACGAAGGAGCGCGCCTGTGTAATACCCGGCTGCACCGCATCCGCAGCTTTGAGAGCCAGCGGCGCCATACCGCAGATGAGCAGTAATACTGCATAAGGAGTGATGAACCTGGCGGCGGAAATGCGCCCGCCCGGAATTTTTCCGAACAAAAGATCGGTGAACCTGAATCCCGTAGAGAATTGCATAATAATAGGTTTAAAGGGTTCGGCGTTTGTTCAATTTTTGCGCTAACGTGAAAACATGAAAAGCCCATGGGCCGGCTATCGGTCTTATCCTTCCTTCAGGAACGTACATTGCTTCATAGCATCATGGCTATGGAGATTCTGGCTGATATCGGGCTGGCCTGTGAACTGATCACCGGCGCAGCGCCGCATTATGGTAAATAAACGAACATTCTGATTGAAAATGAATACGTATTCAAAAAATGAAACGGCAAAAAAAATCTACTTCCTGGACCTTACGGTGTTTCGCACCACCAGGTGGCCTTTCATCATCACGGTCTGTGGTTGGGCGGTAGTGTCGCCGATCTCGTTCACCAGCAGCTCAACGGTAGTGTCTACCATTTCTTCGAGCGGCTGCTCCCAGGTTGTCAGGGAATAGGAAGGCCATTCAGCCATGCGGATATTGTCAAAACCCACTACAGACACATCTTCGGGGATCCTGAGCCCCATGGTCCGGATAGCGTCCATTACGCCAAGGGCGATAATATCATTGCCGCAAAAGATGCAGTCAATATTCTTGTTCCGGGTGATCAGCTCCTGGGCCGCCTTGAACCCGCTTTCGAACGTATAGTTGCCGGGCTCTATCATAAGGTTTTTAATGCCCCTTTCCCGCAGCACTTCTTTAAAGCCCTTCAGCCGGTCTATAGTAGTGGAAGTATCGGAAGGACCGGAAACAAAGGCGAATGACTGGTGGCCCAGCTCCACCAGGTAAGTGGCGATCTGTTTGGCGGCCAGGTAGTTGTCGCAGAATACGGCGCTGCTTTCCAGCTGTTCGGTATACCGGTTGAACAACACTACCACGATGCCGTAGCGTTTGAATTTTTCGGAAGCTGAGGAAGACAATAAGGCGTCGGTGATGATAACCCCTTCTATATTGTATTCCAGCAGCTGTGTGACCTCGCTTTCCTGTATTTCTTCGTTCTCTGAATTGATAAAGATAAGATGGTACCCCAAGGCAGATAAGCGGTTATGGAAGATCTCCAGCACTGCGGAATAAAAGGGATTGCGGATGTTGCGCATCACGATGCCGATCATCATGGTCTTACGCGTGATAAGGCTCCTGGCGTGCGCATTAGGCTTGTAGCCCAGCTTTTCCGCGGCAGCGAGTATCTTTTTCCGCTTTTTCTCCGACACGTTCGTATTGCCGGCAAACACCCTGGAAACAGTAGACTGTGAAACGCCTGCTACTTCCGCTACATCCTGAGAAGTGTAATTCTTTTTTTCCAAGGGTTTGCTTTTTTTCTGAGAATCAGGTGGAATGAAAAAATGAATGCGTATTCATTTATACAAATATAATTTCCTTTTTGAAAAAAAAAGAGAAAATTTTAAAAAAGAACGGGATTTGTACTTTTTTCAGCATGCGGGGGACAAAAACGATAGAAGATGATCAAAATGGGAACAGTGACACCGGCGGATACTCTTGCAGGTTGTATACGGCCAGGTCCGGGATTTCGCCGACATTTGCATATAATGATAAAATAACTGACCGGGCATGAGCTGAACCACCAGCATCCCGCTGCATTATATAATTTTTCATTCAATACCATGAACCAACATCACATTTCCCAAGTACGCCACGGCTGCGCATGGATGATCCATATCTGCCTTCTGATGATATTTTTTCCCGGGCAGGCAGCCGCCCGGCAAGCTCCGCAGCCGGACAAGCGCATGGTCAGGCTGGCAATCCTTAAAATTGATACTGTGCACCTGGAAACGTATAAGGCTTTCCTGCAGGAACAGATCGAAACAGCGATCCGCGTGGAACCGGGAGTGTTGACGTATTACGCCGTGGCGGATAAAAAACATCCCTCACATATCACGATCCTGGAAGTGTACGCCAGCAGGGAGGCGTACCAGTCACACATCGCCTCGCCACATTTCCTGAAATACAAGAACGGCACGCTTCATATGGTCAAATCGCTGGAGCTGGTGGATGTAGATCCGTTGAAGTTCGCCAGCAAGGAAAACCCGTAAAGTGAGATGGAATGATTATTAAGGTTACCTGATCACAGTAACCGAGCCCCTGAACAGGAACTTAGTACCGTCCTCGCACACTGTTTCTATCGCATAAATATAGCTGCCGTAAGGCGCCGCCCCGTTCTTCCAGCTGCCGTCCCAGCCGGCCGCGGCGTTGTTGATCTGGAAATGTGTCCTTTCGAACACAAGGCCGCCCCACCTGTCGTAAATGCGCATCCACGACACTTCTTTTATGCCACGCCCTTTCGGGTAGAACCGTTCATTTATGCCGTCTTTGTTGGGTGTAAAGGCTGTAGGAAGGTACACAGCGCCCATATCGCAGGTTACTTTCACCAGCACCTCGTCTGTGGCCTTGCAACCATACCTGTTCTTTACCTCGACCATATAATTGGTGTTGATATTGGGTCTTGCCACAGGGCTTGGACAAGTGGCGCAATCCAGGTACTCCTGCGGCGTCCAGGTCCATTGTATGATATCCGGACTACCTTGCCCGCCGAGTGTTACAGGCACACCGGCCATCCCTGTGCGGTCCGGCCCGGCATTTACCACAGGCGAGGGACGTACGCCCACTACCAGCGATGTATCATGTGTGAAGCAGCCGTCGGCATCGTACCCCGTTACCTCGTAAGTATAGTTGCCTATTGATTGAATAGCGGCATGCGGAGACGGACTATCAGTATCGTCCAGCCCCTCCCCTTTCCATACGTAGTGATCCGCGCCCCAAACCCGCAATGGAAGCACGTGCCCAAGGCACAGCACTGTATCAGGCGTGGCCTGTATCCTGAATGGCTGCGCAACGCGGATGCTTACATCGTCTGTATTGCTGCAGCCGTTGGCATCCTTCACGGTTACCTGGTAGGTGGTGTTTACTGACGGGGTTGCCACAGGATCGGGCGCCTGGGGATTGCTCAGGTCCGCCGCCGGCGACCATTGGTAGCTGACGCCGCCGCCTGCGCTCAGCGTGGTGCTGTTGCCCAGGCATACAACATCCGTTGCGGCGGCTGCGTTCACCACCGGCGTGGGCATGATGTTAATGTTGTGGCGTGCCGTATCGCTGCAGCCGTCCTTGCTGGTAACGGTAAGCACTACTTCAGAAAGGCCGGGATGGTCATATGCCTGTTCTGCCGCCTGCTGTGCATTGCCTGTATTGTTATTGCCGAAATCCCATTTCCAGGTAAGCTCATTCATATTGCCCACCGCTCCGCTGAAGGTTACCGGCGCATCCTGGCAGGCCTGCAAAGGCCCGTTAATAGTTAATACGGGCTTGGGATAGGCATGCACCGTTTTGCTCACCGTTTGCGTACAACCGAAAGCGGTAGTAGTGGTGAGAGTGAAATTATAACCTTGCGTTTTATCCAGGTAAAAACGGGGTGTGGCAGTGGTTTCATTTTCCACCTGCAACCCGGCATCGTATGTCCATTTGTATTCAGCCTCCTGTTTCAGCTCATCGATGGAGTAGCTGTTAAATTTGGGCGCAAAAGTGATCCAGCCTTCATCACACACAAATTCCGGCGCAGACGCGAGCTGTACGTCCAGCTTGTCTATCACGATGGGATCCTTCAAAAAAGCGGTACCCTTACAACCGGCCTGGTCTGACAGGATAAGCCGCGGATTGTAGATACCCGGATCTTTAAAGGTGTGTTTGATGGTGGCATCCGTTGTTTCCGTCACAATACCGTCGGTAAAATCCCAGGCGAAATTAACGGCGTTCAATGCTTCCACCTTGAACTCAATTTCTTTCGTGAGACAGCCGCCATTGGAGGAAGGCGTGATCGTGGCATAGGGCCCTTTTACTTCCAGCTCCTGCTCGAATTCATCCTCGGTTCCGGCGTCGCCCACCACTTTCAGCTTCACTTTATACTTGCCTGCGTAGGTGTAAGTATGAGAAGGATTGGGAATGGTGGAAAAGCTGCCGTCGCCAAAATCCCAGTATGAATCAGTGTAGTTAACGGATGTATTGGTAAAACGGGCTATCACGGGCGGGCAGCCGCTGTTGTTCACAAACGAGGTGGTGACCGTAAAATCCGCGCTGACGCTGGATACCTTGATCTGTTTTTTGGCGCTGTCCACGCAGCCGTTGTTGTCTTTTGCCACCAGCTTTACGGTGTACACGCCTTTATCGGGATAGTTCTTGGCAGGGCTATGGTCCGTGGAAGAAGTATTGTCTCCGAAATCCCAGAGGTAAGTTGCATTTCCGCCGGTTTCAGTGGTGTAGTTATAGAACCATACATCACCTCCCGGTGGTATCAGCGAAGCGCTGGGCATAAAGTCCGCGTTGGGGCCATTTACCTGCAGGTAGGAGCCGTTGGCGGAGCTGGTGCAACCGTCTTCGTCCGTGACGGTCAGCCTGGTATAAAAGTAGCCGGACTTATTGTAAGTGTATTTGAAAGGAGGCGCGGTAAATATCTTTGCAGGGGTACCGTCGCCAAAATCCCATGACCAGGTTTTGATAGGCTTTCCCCCGGAAACGTCCGTCTGGTCAATAAACGTAAGCTCCGTACCACGGCATTCCAGCACATCAGGGCTGATATATTTAGCCACCGGCCCGTGTACGTTCACCACCACCTTATTACTGCTGTCCGCGCATCCCTGCAGGTTATAGGCTATATACCGGATGGTATCCTTACCGGGCTTGAGGCCGGTAAAAGAAGCGCTCTCATAATAATAGCTATGCCAGTCGGGAGACGTGCCGTCTGAAGAGGTCCAGGCATGATTGTACAGGCCGTATATGGACCTGTCCATCGCCGTTACGCTGGCTTTGAGCGTTTCATGGCCGCACAGCGTTGTTTTGTCTGTCGTAATGGTAACGGGCGAAGGCGCATATACGTTAATGTTCATGGAATCCGTGCTGGTGCAGGTTCCGTCTGTAACGGTGAGCTTAACCAGGTACGCGCCTGTTTTCTCGTATTGATGGCTGGGGTTTGTTTTTGTGGCGTACGTATTCTCCTTTCCATCTCCCCAGCTCCATTTCCAGCTGGTAATGGTGCCCAGCGACTGCTCTTCGAAACCGATCACCGTACGGTTGGCGCAGTCGATGCTCTTCATGGCAAAACGCGGGAAAGGGTTTACCGCTTTGATATAGGCCGGTTTGGTAATCGTTCCGTTGCAACCGTTATTGGAAACGGTCAGCGTAACCGCATAGGTGCCGGGTTCCCTGTAGCTGTGTTTCGTATTCTGCGAGTTGCCGGCGCCGTAGTCGCCGAAATCCCAGGCAAAGGAAGTTCCCACATCAGAAGTTCCGTTGAAATACACCCAGTTGTTGCCACAGACCTGTGGAGCCTGGGGGGACGAAAAATCAGGCGTTGGTTTTTTATAAACATGGATCGTGGTGACGTTCACCGTTCCTTTACAGCCATTGGTGGTAGTATAGGTAAGCTTTGCAGCGTATGCGCCTGCTTTGTTATACGCATGCGAGGGAGTGGCGTCTGTGGATTTGGGGCTGCCATCGCCAAAATCCCATTCATAGCTGGCAATAGCATCGCCGCCGCCGCTGTTGATCCAGCTGCTGAAAGAAGGGGTTATTCCTTCACAACCACCGGCAGCGCTGGCATATGCATGGACCTCCGGCTTTATCACATATATGTAATTCCAGGCATCACTGGTGCAGCCGGATGCATTACCGACCGTGAGCTTCACATGATAACCTCTCACGGCAGTATAAGTGACGGAAGGATTTTGCTGGGTGGACGATTGATCGTTCCCGAAGCTCCAGTTCCAGCTGATGGCGCCCTGAGATTTATCTGTAAACTTCACGGTGGCGGGCACATCACAGATAGCTGCCTGGCCGAACTCAAAACCAGCCTGCGGTGCGGGCTTCACCACATAATCCTTCGTCACTGATTCCCGGCACTTGCCATAGTCCGCCGTCATGGTCACCTTTGCGGTGCCGGCGCCGCCGGAAGGGTAATAATGAACGGAGGTACCGTAGCTATCGATGTAGCCTTTATCAACGGTCCAGGTCACATTGTCCGCCAGCGGATTGTTGGCAGCGCTGAAAGGGGTGCTGCTGCTGGCGTTCGCACAAATGCTGGCCGGCAATTGGAAATCCGTTTTAAAATTGGCCACATTGATATCCTCGGAGGTTTGGGTGGAGGTACAGCCTTTATCGCTGGTAACGGTGAGCTTTACTTTATAAACGCCCCTGGCAGTATAGGTATGCGGGCCCGGGTTAGCGCCTGAAGCGGTGCCGCCGTCGCCAAATTCCCATTTGTAAGTGAGGTTGCCGGGGCCGGTGGTGGTATTGGTAATGGTCAGCGCGCCGGGAGCGGTGCACAGGAATTTGTCCGACACATTGAAACCGGCCTTCAGCGAGGCTGCCGCATCCACGATATTACTGATCTGTTTGGATGCCGTACATCCGTTGCTGTTCGTAATGGTAAGGGTAACGACGGGCGATAATACGTTGTTGTAAGTATGTACGGGGTTGCTGCCCGAACCGGTAGCGCCATCCCCGAAATCCCAGCTGTAAGCGGTAATCGTGCCGTTCACGGGGTTCGACTTGTCCGTAAAAGTAACATCAAAGGGTATACAGCCTTTGGCGGGGCTGGCGGTAAAATCCGGCCTGGGTTTTTCCCATACGGTAACGGACTTTTCCGCGGTGCTGGTATTGCCTGCAGCGTCTTTCACCGTCAGCGTCACTTTATAGGTGCCGGGGGCCGTATAGGAAGCGCTGGGGCTCTGCTGCGTAGAGGTGGAGCCGTTACCCAGGTTCCATTGCCAGGAAACCGGGCTGCCGGTGGAAATATCGTTGAATTTGGTGATCAGGCTTTCGCAATCGCTGGTCTTGCTGGGGTTAAAATCAGCTTTTACCTGTGCACGAGCGGAAACGCTCAGCAGAAGCATTATAAAAAGCACAACATAGGTAAAAGCACCGCCTGGCGTTGCCTTGGGAACTAGGGACATGAGATACGAATTCGCTGCCGAAAGGTAAGCAAAAAATCCAATTCCAGCTAACGGTCCGGTATCAGGCGGGGCACCGTGCGGTATAGATCTGCAGCTTCCCGCCGCGCATCAGCATATCATGCGTAATATGCATGGCCTTATGCTGCCGGCCGTTGAGGCTGACCGAGCGGATGCAGGAACCGCCCCCGGTTACCGTTATCTCCCAGTTCCTGCCATTTGGCAGCCTGATCACAACCCGTTCAAACGCCGGCGTAACCAGCTGGTACTGCCCGCCAACGGGGTCCACCGGGTACATGCCAATAGCTGCAAAAACATACCAGGCGCTCATCTGGCCGGCATCGTCGTTGCCGCTCAGGCCGCCAATGCCGTCGCTGTACTCTTCCTTCAAAATACGCGCTACGATTTGCTGGCTTTTATGCGGCGCAGCCGTGTAGTTATACAGGAAAGGAATATGGTGGCCGGGCTCGTTGCCGTGCCAGTATTCATTTTTGAGGAAGAGGCTATCCAGCGCCTCTTCAAAGGCCTTTTCGCCGCCCATTAACGCGGCCAGCCCCCTAACGTCCTGCGGTACGTAGAATGTGTATTGACGCGGGGTGCCTTCGGTGATAAAGGGAAGTTTTTTATCCGGGTGGAACGCTTTATAAAAGCCGCCGTGGCTGTAGCGGCCGTTCATTAAACCCACCGATGTGTCGAACACATGGCGGTAGTTCCGGGCGCGTGCCGCCAGCAACGCATGGTCGCGTTTTTTACCGGTTGCTGCTGCTATGGTGGCCAGGGCATAGTCGTCATACGCATACTCCAGCGTGCGCGATACCTGTTCTTTTTTGTGAAAGGCATCCGGCACGCTGTCTTCCAGCGGAACATACCCGTATTGAAGATAGGAGGCCAGTGCGCGGCGGCCTTTGCCGTTTTTGTAGTCGGAAAGTGGCGCTACGTCGAAGGCATTTTTCCGCATCAACGCATATGCTTTGGCCACATCATATTGGCGGATGTTCTTGTTAAAGGCCGATGCAATGAAGGCCGTAACATGGTCTCCGATCATGGCGGCGGTGTAACTGTTCCAGCAGGGGAAAATGGGCAGCCAGCCGCCCTGCTCCCCTTTCAGTATCATGGATCGCACGCAGTCGTTGATCAGGCGGGGCTGCAGTATTTCAAACAAAGGCAGCTGCGCGCGGTAAGTGTCCCACATGGAAAAATCATCATAATAATTTCCCTCTTTCAGCTGCTCCAGCTGGTAATCGCCTGCAAAGCGCGGGTAGCGCCCGTCCACATCGCTCATCAGGCGCGGGTGCTGCATGGTGCGGTACAGCGAAGTATAAAATATCCGTTTTGCCGATTCGCCGGCGCCGGATACTTCAATCTGCCCAAGCGCTTTATTCCAGGCGCTTTCGGCCTGTTCCTTCAGGCGACTGAAATCCCAGGTGTTCATTTCGGCATGTAGATTCCTGCGGGCGCCTTCCAGGCCGGTGAATGAAGTGCCGATACGCAGCTTTACCACGGTGCCCGCCGCTGCTTTTAAGCCAATGTAGCCGCCCGCCCCGGGCCGGTCCCTGATGCTTAAAGCGGCTGAGGTTCCTGTTGCCGAAAATGTTCCCGCGGTGGCAGCTGTTTCGTACTGGATCACAAACCAGCCGCTGAAACCGGCCGGCTGGCCACTTCCCTGGTAAATGCGGTAAACGGGGTTATAACCGGTAATTTCTTTCCTGGCAGTGTCTATGCTTACAAAACCTTTTTGTTTGTCGCTATTGGGCGTTATCAGCAGGTACAGGCTGTCTGTTTGCAGCATGGTGAACTGTAGCATGCCGCAACGTGCTGTGGCCGTCATTTCTGTTTGCACGCCGCCCAGCCGGTTCTTGTAATAATGCGGGCCGCTTACTTCTGTTTGATGGTCAAGCGGCAGCGTGGCGCCAGGTTTCAGGGAACCGGTCACCGGCATGATGGTTACGCTTCCATAGTCCTGCGTGCAGGAGCCGCTCAGCCAGTGCGTGAGCCGGTAGCCGCCGGAAGTTTCGTCTTTGTAATAATAGGGCGCCTGGCATTTACGCTCAGTGGTGCGGGTCTGCGGGCTTAGCTGCAGCATACCGAAAGGCAGGCCCACCGCCGGGATAACGTTGGCCAGCATCTCAGTGCCCGCGCCATGTTTGGCGGCGCTGATGGTGGTGGACGCAGAGGTGCCCGTCAGGGGGTTTACATAGCTTACAAATGAAGACTGCTGCGCATAAGCGCCGCTGCACACCAGTAATAATAACGCGGAGATCTGTTTCATGAAACATAAATATAGCAGGAAAAAGCGTATACAAATACTCCGGGCTTTCCCCGGCTGTCGCTTTTAACCCGATGATTGTCGCATATACACTGCAAGCGGGAAAATTTTGTTGCCGAAATTTGTATCGTAATTAAAACTCCCGATATGAACAAGCATGTTATAACCAGCATTTCAGTTGCCGTCATTATGGCCGTAATTGCCTCCTGCCAGCCGCGTACAGAGAATGGGTCCAAGGCCCCGGCTGAAACCAAAGATTCAACCAGCCAGCGTATACAACCGGCAGACAGCGGCTATGTGGATGTAAACGGGCTGAAGATGTACTACGAAGTATACGGCCAGGGCAAACCCATTGTATTGCTGCATGGCTCTTATATGAATATACCCCTGAACTGGTCGCAAGTCATACCGGTGCTGGCTAAGAGCCGGAAAGTAATAGTTGCCGAAATGCAAGGCCACGGCCGCACGAAAGATATCCCGAGGGAGCTGAGCTACGAAGGCATGGCGGACGATGTATCCGGGCTGTTAAAGCATCTCAGGATAGACAGTGCCGATATACTGGGCTACAGCATGGGAGGCGGCATAGCCTTCCAGTTTGCCGTGCGCCATCCTGAACAGGTACGCAGGCTCGTGGTACTGTCAGGCACCTATGCCCACGACGGATGGTGGCCCGAAGTAGAGGCCATGTACGCAAGCTTTACCCCAGATATGTTTAAAGGCACGCCTATTCAAAAGCTATACGACAGCCTTGGAAATGACCCGGCCCATTTCGACGAATATGTCAAAAAGGTAATCAGCATAGACCTGAAGCCTTATGACTGGACCAAAGACGTAAAGAACATAAAGGCCCCGATATTCATGGCCATTGGCGATGCGGACGGCGTGCGGTACGAGCATGCGCTGGAACTGTTCCGGGCCAAGGGCGGCGGAAAAATGGGAGACTTAACGGGGCTGCCTAAATCCCGTCTCGCCATTATCCCGGGCACCACCCATATAGGCATGATGCAGCGCACGGATTGGCTGATACCCATGGTCACTGATTTCCTGGATGCCGACCTGGATGCACCGCCGCCGACTTTTTAATTGTTTTTTGCTGTGATAGAAGATTTCAGAGGAACCTAAAAGTCCCGATGGGATTAGGCCGGCCAGAGAGTACTTTGAGTACACGAAAGGCCGGCCTTTTTATGCGCTTATTTTACACGTGCATCGCCATCACCACCATTTTTTTGAACTCGCTCCTGACATGTATGTAATCAAGTTCCGTTTCCCGGATAACCTCAAATCCCCTTTTTTTATAAAATTCAACCGCGGGGCTTGTTTGCATGGCTTTGAGCCAAACAACGCGCTTGTGTTTCTGTATGGCATAGTTTGAAACAAAATCTACGGCCGCTTTACCAAAACCTTTGCCGGCAGCTTCTTTGATAAAGTAAATACGTTCCAGTTCCAGGGTTGTGCTTGCCGGGAAGGAATCTACGGCACTGTCTATGTTCAGCTTAACAAGTCCTATATATTTTTGCCCGTCGTGGATCAAATAGAAGACGCTGTTGGGGTTTGACATTTCTTCTTCCAGCTGCTCTGCATTGAAGCTGTTTTTCATATAATTTACGCCTTCGTCTTCCCATAAATGGGTGTAATGTTCCAGGTATGATTGTATCAGGACCTGGGTCATATCTTGTATATCTTCTTTTGTGCAGGGTTTTATTGTCATGGTTTGTCCGATGAGATGCTAAATATACAAAAACAACGGCTCCGGGAAACAGGGCATGCCTTCCCCTTCCAACCTTCAAAATAAAGTGCTTAATTTGATACCGGATCCTAAAAACCAAATAACGACATATGATGCGCCTTGCTCTGCATAAAATTATATTTTTCCTTGCCGGCACTGTCGCGGCGATGATGCCGGAAGCTGCTTTTTCCCAGCGGGCGCCAAAGGATAATCCGGCGCTTACAAACCCGGTCAGGATCATTTTCGATACGGACATGCACACAGACTGCGACGATGCGGGCGCCATGGCAGTGCTGCACACGCTGCAGGACCAGGGCGAATGTGAAATTCTTGCCATGATGTGCAGCACCATAGATACTTTCTCAGCACCGGCCATCGATGTCATCAACACTTATTACAAACGTCCCGATATCCCGATCGGCATCCGGAAAGGAAAAGGCGTTTTACGGAAATCGCTGTACACCAAAGGCATTGCTTCAGCGTTCCCTCATGACTTTAACCCGGCTACAGCACCGGAAGCGGTGGACCTTTACCGGCATATCCTCGAAGCACAACCGGACCGGTCTGTAGTGATCGTTACTGTCGGCTACCTGACGAATATCAGCGAGCTTCTTCAGCTTCCCGCGGAAGCCGGCCATCCAAGCGGTATGGAGCTGGTAAAACGCAAGGTGAAAACCTGGGTATGCATGGGCGGGAATTTCATCGGTTCCCCTGCCAGGGACGATCTCAAACTGGGCAACGTCAATTTCTTTTACGACGCTGCCGCCGCATATTACGCCATCCGGCACTGGCCCGCGGAACTCGTCTTTGCCGGGCGCGAGGTATGCTCTGTGCCCAGCGGGCTGGCGATAGGAGAACATCTTTCGCAGACGCCTCATGACAACCCGGTACGAAGGGCATATGAGCTGTATTTCGGAGGCACGCCAAAGAACCGCCATGTGGCGGACCTCGCTTCGGTTTTGTACGCCGTCCGTGGATTACGCGATTACTGGGATATCCAGACGAACGGATATATGGACCTTCATCCCGATATGACCTTCGAATGGAAAGCTGACAGGGACAGCCAGCAGGCTTATCTTTTAAAGAAAATGCGTGACGGAAAGCCCAACGACCGGTACGTGGAATCCGTGCTGGATACGCTGCTTCTGAAAGGGCCCCGCCCATAACAACGTGCTAAAATTCCCTTTTTCAGGAAATGCGGGAACACGTATCACAAGGCGCCGAATTGCTGCCGGTAATGCAGCGGGCTTACCTGCATTTTGGCTTTGAACATCTTATAAAAATGCGATACATCGCCAAACCCGCTGTCGAAACAAATATCCGCTATCGTTTTACCTGATTGGATCAGCTGTTGGGCGGCATAGTTGACCCGGTATTCAATAACGGTTTCCATAAAGGTTTTGCGGGTGATCCGCTTGAAGTATTTACAAAATGCATTGGGCGTCATGCCGGCAATGGCAGCCGCTTCGTTCAGCGAAACCTCCCGCCTGAAATGCTCCACCAGGTATGCAAAGATGGGATTGATCCTGGCCTGCTCCGCCGGCGACAGCTCCGCTATCAGCCGCTGCCGGTCCAGCAATACATACTCTTTCGAAACCGCCAGCTGCTGCAATATTTCCAGCAGCCCTATCAGTTGTTTAAAATTATTCTTCTCCTCCGTGAGTTCCCGCAACTGTTCCTGCACCATTGCCGGTGTACTTTTCACAAACTGTATACCGCCCCCGCTTCTCTGGAACAGCTTATGGATATTGGCCAGCTCGGCCTTGGAGAAAAAATCGCTTCCCAAAAAGTCAGGCGTGAACTGGATCACTACAGAACGTGCCGCGGGTTTGTTCTTCGCATCGGGTTGCAGTTTCCAGCAATGGGGCACATGAGGGCCTAATAAAACGAGATCGCCGTCTGAAAACCCGGCCATATGGCTGCCTGCATACCGTTTGCCGCTCCCTTTCACGATCCAGGTCAGTTCATATTCCGGGTGAAAATGATAAGGCGCAGCAAAACCTGTTTTCCCGAATGTTCTCACCAGGAAAGAGTGATTACCCGCGGGCTGCAAAACTTCGTAAGAGGCTTTAAGCATTGCTTTTTTTATCTTAAAAATAAGATTATTACCCCAAATGGATAAAATACCCCAATAAATGACCAATCCCGGCATTTTTTCCCCGCCCTTAAAGGCTTTATTTCGTAATATTAAAACGTTCCAGTTATGAATGCTATCACCTCCACCCTGCCGGAATTAAACGATGTCCGGGAAATTTCTCCCGCACAAGCGGAATCCTTTCGTCAAAACGGGCATATACTTACCGGCAATGTGCTCAATGCCGGCGAGGTAGCCGCTTACCGCGATGTTATTGTTGATGCGGCCAATACATATAATACCGAGAAACGAAGCATGGAAGAAAGGGATACTTATGGCAAGGCGTTTCTGCAGATCATGAATTTGTGGCGTGTGGACGAGCGGGTGAAAAAATTTGTGCTGGCCAGGCGCTTTGCGAAGATGGCGGCAGATCTGCTGGGTGTGCCCAACGTGCGCATCTATCACGACCAGGCTTTGTTCAAGGAACCCGGCGGCGGGCCCACACCCTGGCACCAGGACCAGTATTACTGGCCCATTGATACGCATAACACCATTACCATGTGGATGCCGCTGGTAGATATTGACGTGGATATGGGCATGCTCACCTTTGCTTCCGGCTCGCATAAAAACGGCGTTGTTTTCGACTATGAAATATCCGATGAATCGGAAGATGCGTTTAATAAATATGTGGACGATCATCGATTCCCCATTACCCGCGCATCCACGATGAACGCCGGCGATGCCACCTGGCATTACGGTTATACCATCCACAGCGCGCCCGGCAATCACTCGCCCCATATGCGGGAAGTTATGACGGTTATCTATATTGCTGAAGATGCGAAGATCACCGCGCCCAAGCATAAGTGGCAGCAGAACGACCATAGCACCTGGCTGATGGGCTTGCCCATTGGCGGGCCGGCCGCTTCTGCGCTGAATCCCCTGCTGTTGTAAAGCTTATATCATACCTCCGCCATATTGAACGGAAGCTTCCGGATCCTTTTCCCGCTGAGATCGAAGATGGCATTGGTAAGCGCCGGGGCAAACGGCGGCAGGCCCGGTTCGCCTACGCCGCCGGCATTGGCTTCGTTTTCCATGATATGCACTTCAATGGGCGGTATGTCGTTGATGCGCGGCATTTTATAATCGTAGAAATTCCGCTGCTCCACCATTCCGTCCGCAAACGTGATCTCATGGATGGTTGCGGCGCCCAGGCCCATTACAATGGAACCTTCCACCTGCGCACGGATGGTATCGGGGTTCACGTACCAGCCGCAATCGACCACCGCCCAAACCTGGTCTATCTTCAGCGCTCCGCCGGCAGGTTTGGATACCTTCACCACCTGCCCCACCGTGGTGCCGAAACATTCGGTAATGGCCAGGCCATAACCTTCATTTTTGCCGCGTTTTTTCCAGCCGGACACTTCTTCCAGCTTATCCATCAGTTGCCGCGAACGCTCTTCTGTAAGGTATTGCCTGCGGAACTCCAGCGCGTCTTTGCCCGCGGCCACCGCCAGCTCGTCCATAAAGCTCTCATAGGCAAAGCCGTTGGTAGATGCGTATACGGACCGCCACCATATAGGCGGGATGGGCGTTTCAAAGGGAATGTCCCATACGCCGATATTCTTTACCGTATCGAAATAATGGCGTAAAAAACCCTCCGTGGCACTGTCGTTGGGCTGGTCTTTCGGTGCGCCCCTCCAATGGCCTATGTTCTGGCCCGCAAGGGTTACCTTGAATGCGTCTATCCCCCCGTTGTTCACCACGCCCTGGCAGCGGTAAGATATACCGGGCCGGTATGGGCCCTGCGTGGCATCGTCTTCCCGCGTCCAGATCACCTGTACGGGCGCGCCGATTTCCTTGGAGATCATGGTTGCTTCGTGCGGGTAGTCCATAAAGGCTTTCCTGCCGAAGCCGCCGCCCAGGAAGGTCAGGTTCACGATCACGTTTTCCCGGGGAATGGACAGTTGTTTACTGATATAGTCCTGCACCCATTCCGGCGCCTGTATAGGGCCCCATATCTCCACCTTGTCGCCCTGGTAGTGCGCCACACAGTTCAGCGGCTCCATGGCGCTGTGCGACTGGTAGGGGGTTTCATAGATCACGTCTATTTTCTGCCCGCCTTGCTGCTGCAACACACTGTTCGGGTCGCCTTTTACCTTTGCGGAAAGCCCTTCTTTGTTTTGCAGGTCATCTTTCATGCGTTGGTAAATGGCTGCGGTGCTGGTGTGCTCAAAGCCGCTGTCGTCCCAGGTTACCTTCAATGCCTTTTTTCCCTGCATGGCGGCCCAGGTGGAAGTGGCCACCACGGCTACGCCTTCACGGAATACATTGTGCACGCCCATTTTTACTTTGAATACTTTTTTGACGCCGGGAACCTTAAGGGCCGCCGAATCGTCGAAGCCCGCCACTTTGCCGTGCAGCCGGGGGCTGCGTTCCACCATGGCATACAGCATTCCGGGCACCTGTTTGTCCAGGCCGAATACGGCGGCGCCGTTCGTTTTTATCTTCGTGTCCTGCCGGCGCAGCGGTTTGCCGATCAGTTTATAATCAGCGCGTTTCTTGAGAGGAACATCCTTGGGAGCGGGTAGCTTTGCCGCGTCCACCACCAGTTCCCCGTAATGGAATTTTTTCCCCGATGCTTTGTGTATCACGTTGCCATGCGCTGCATAACATTCGGATGCGGCCACGTTCCATTTGGCCGCCGCGGCTGCGATCAGCATTTCGCGGGCGGTTGCGCTCAGGGCAAGAAGCTTTTTATAGGAACCGCGCACGGTGGAGCTGCCGCCGGTGACCTGGCTGCCGTACTTCTTCTGGTTGCCCTGCGCAAATACGAGGTTCACTTTGTCCAGGTCCACTTCCAGCTCTTCCGCAATGATCTGCGGCACGGCCTGGTAAATGCCCTGGCCCATTTCAGCGCGGTGGTTCATGAGGGTGATCTTGCCGGATGTATCGATCAATATCCAGGGATTCATTTCTATTTCGGTGGCGGCCGCATCCAAAGCGTTCACCACTTCAGCTTCTTCGCCGCTGGCGGGGAGAAAGAATCCAAGGCATAATGCCGTTCCGGTAAGACCGGATATCCTGAGGAAGTGGCGGCGGGAGAGCGTTTTTTTATCCGGAGTCTGCGACATAAAATGTTCGTTTTATTGGAATAAGAATCTGGTTATGGCTGGGGCACGAAAGCGCCTTTCTCTATCCAGGTATACCATTCTTTTTTAAATTCTTCGTAGCTCAGGGGCGGCAGGGTGCGGCCTTCGCCGGGTTCCCATCCCCATTTCACCAGGCCGTCCGAGGCATGTTCCAGCAGCTGCTTCATGTTCTTGTGCCCGTTCTGCGCGGGGTCTTTCAATTGCATAGCCAGCTGGTGCGGCGTTTTGCCCTGGAACACCATTTTCATATCCGCGGGCGGCAGGTGCCATTCGGGATTGCCGGGCGGCGCATGCAAGCCCGGGGAGTTCTGCGGCTGGTGACAGTTACTGCACTTCATGGCATATACGCCCTTACCGTCTTTACCGCGTTGCGGGAACATGGTGTGCAGCGCGCCATTGTCACCCTGGAGCGGTATTTCTCCTGAAGGGTGGCAGTTCATACAGCGCGGGCTCATGAGCACCTTATACACGTTCATGAATGCCTGTACGGAGGCGGCGCTGTCTTTCGCATATGTTTCAGTGGCGTGGGCGTTGCCTGGCCCGTTCCGGTCCATACCAAACCCTGACAGGATAATGGTGATGGTGGCAAGCACAAAGCCCAGCCCGAGTATCCTGTTCCTGGTGAACATCAGCCTGAATTGTTGATCGAGTTGCGGTTTCATGTCATGAGATTGGTGTACAAAAAAAAATGACCTTATTTTTTGCCTTCCGACTTACGCTGCAGGTCCGCCGCCAGGTGAATGGCTTTCCGGATGCGCGGGTATGTGCCGCACCGGCAAATGTTACCGGCCATGGCGGCGTCTATATCGGCGTCCGTGGGGTTGGGGTTGTCTTTTAGCAGCACAACGGCAGACATGATCTGGCCTGAATGGCAATAACCGCATTGCGGCACGTCCACTTCCGCCCAGGCCTGCTGCACCGGGTGCCCGTTGTTACTGGAAAGGCCTTCGATGGTCACGATGTTTTGCCCGGCGGCCCGCTTTACCTTGGTTACGCAGGAGCGCACGGCTTCACCGTTCATGTGCAGCACGCAGGCGCCGCATTGCGCCACGCCGCAGCCGTACTTGGTGCCTTTAAGGCCCACTACGTCGCGGATGGCCCACAGCAGGGGCATTTCCGGGTCTACGTCGATGGCATGGGCCTTACCGTTGACTTTCAAATTGATAATTGCCATAAAAGATATTTTTAAATGGGCCGCGTTGCGGCGGATATTCCTATAATGTTTTTCATTTTGTTGATGGAGCAGCTTCGCAGGTCCAGCTACCCTCCTATGCTGATCATGCTGCGGTTGATCAGTTGTTCTCCCTGCAGTTCCGCCAGGTTCATTTCATCGAACTGGCCGCCCAGCTTTTCCGCTTTCCCCAGGATGTTCAGCCTGATCAGTGCTTCGAGGTCTCCGCCGTTGCGAAGGCTGGTGAGCAGGTCTGTTTCATCTTTGGAGAACAGGCAGTTTTTCATTTTGCCGTCGGCGGTCAGCCGCATCCGGTTGCATCCGCCACAGAAAGGCGCGCTCATGGTGCTGATCACCGCGAAGGTGCCCGCATGGCCGTGCACCCGGTAAGGCTGGCTCGTGGCATGCGGCTCTCTTTCCAGCGGCTCAAAATCGTATTGCCGGGCAAGCCGTTCCAGCAGTTCCTGTTTCGGCAGCACCTGCGCCGCATTCCAGCGGTTGGCGGCAAAAGGCATAAATTCAATGAAACGGATATCGACCTGTTCATCTTTCGTCCAGGCAACAAAGTCTGCCACTTCCTCGTCGTTGACGCCTTTCATGACCACCATGTTGATCTTTACCTGCATGCCGCCCGCCATTGCCATGCGGATGTTGTTCATTGTAAGGCTGAATTTATCCCGCCGGGTGATCCTGAAAAAAGTTTCCGGCCGCAGGCTGTCCAGGCTGATGTTGAGACTGCGTACGCCGGCGTCCAGCAGGCCGCCCAGGTGGCGGTGCAGCAATGTGCCGTTGGTCGTCAGCGTGAGGGCTACCGGTAAGGCAGCCAGCCGTTGCAGTATATCGCCGAAGTCCTTCCTCGCCAGCGGTTCGCCGCCGGTAAGC
Source organism: Chitinophaga sp. 22620 (assembly GCF_052044405.1). Classification (NCBI taxonomy): domain Bacteria; kingdom Pseudomonadati; phylum Bacteroidota; class Chitinophagia; order Chitinophagales; family Chitinophagaceae; genus Chitinophaga; species Chitinophaga sp. 22620. The sequence continues at coordinate 356,554 of NZ_JBQEMV010000003.1, forward strand.
CTTATTTTGCTGACACCCAGCTGCGCAAACACACGGCCGATCGCTTCGATCTCTCCGGGCTGCATCAGGCGCGAGCCGGGCATAAAAGGATAATCCTCTTCCGGCATGCAGTAGGCGCACCGCAGGTTGCACATATCGGTCAGTGAAATGCGCAGGTAATTATGGTTCCTATGGTGCTGGTCTACGATCATGTTGGTGCGGATGTCAGTTGTTGAAAGTTCTCTATGGTGTCTATGTCAATGGCGCCTTCCGGGAAAGGCACGCCGGCTACGGCATCGCCCAGGCTTTCAATGAGGTGTTTGGCCCCGGCATCGCCTTCTAAGGCTTCCAGGCGTGAGAACAGCGACCGGTGGAACACGGCGGGCACGCCCTTTCGCTCTGCATAACAGCTGCCCGCGGCCGGAGCTGCGGCAGCCTGCTTCGCGGCAATCAACCGGCGCAGGTGCAGCGCATCCACATGCGGTTGGTCACATAACATGATCAGCACGTTGGCCACCCCGGGATGTTGTTTGCTGATATAAGCCACGCCAGCCCTGATAGAGCTGGCCATGCCGTCTTTATGTTCATCATTCACCACCACCTCGGCTGCAAGACCGTCCAGTTGCGACTTTAGCCGCTCAGCATCATGGCCGAGCACTACAACGGCAGCCGCGGTGTTTAGCTGCGCAGCGGTATGCACCGCGTTCCTCAGCAGCGTGTCTCCCTGGTAGCGGAGTTCCTGCTTGGGCGTACCCAGGCGTTGAGAGGCGCCGGCTGCGAGTACCAGCACAGCATATGTTTGCATGGGCTGGGCCGCCCGCGTTTGCCGGCGGTGAATGTGGCCCCCCGAGTTCTTCAGCGGCCGGGCTGAGGCGCCGGCAAACGTTGCTTTTATTTCAGCGAGGATGGACAAGGCGATCTCTTCCGGCGTTTCCGCGCCGAGATCGAGGCCGGTGGGTCCGGAAACCCGGTCCAGCTGCGCCGCGGAAAGATGCAGGCCTTCCTCCCGGAGTTCCTGCAACAGCCGCTCCCGTTTCTTTTGCGGGCCGAGTATCCCGATATATGCGGCGGGGCTGGTTACCGCCTGTTTTAGCAGCGCTTTGTCGTAAGTATAATTGTGAGACATCAGCACAACGGCCGTCCACTGGTCAGGGCGCACCTTGTGCAGTGCGTCTTCCGCGGGCGTTACCATCACCTGGCAGGAAGGAAAACGCGCTTCGTTGGCGTAAGCAGGGCGCCCGTCAAGGATGGTGACCTCCCAGCCCAGTATGCCTGCCATACCGGCCAGCGGCAGCACATCGTTGCCCGCCCCCGCAATGATCAGTGCCGGCGCGGGCGCAAGGTATTCCAAAAAGCAGGTGACACCCTGCTCATATTGTATGAAACCGGAAGCGCCGGCAACCAGTACCTGCTGTACATCGGAAAGTATCTTGCCTGCAGCCGGTGAGGCCGTGGTATCGCCTTTCAGCAGGCCATCGCCGGTATAGACCAGGCGGGTGCCCTGTTGCGGGTCTTTCGGGCCTTCCATGCAAAAGAACGTGGCGATCACTGCCGGGCGCCGTTGTGCGGCGGCTGCCTGCAGCAGGCTTACCGCGTTGTTCTCACCCCCTGCCGGCACAGGTTCCAGCAATATGCGGATGATGCCATTGCAGCCCAGGTTTACGCCGATAACGGCATCGTCGTCGCCGGAGGTATCGTAGGTGATCAGCAGTGGTTTTTCTTCCGCCATCACCAGGAGCGCTTTGCGCAGCACGTCACCTTCCAGGCAGCCGCCGCTGATGGCGCCGGTAAGCATACCGTCCTGCGTAATGAGCATACGTGCGCCCGGACCGCGGTACGACGAGCCTTCGATATGCACCACCGTGGCCAGCACTGCTTTTTTATGCTGTGCGCCGGCGGCCGCGTATGCCTGTATGATCTGCGTGATCTCTTTCATTGCTTATGCCGTCAACGGTTGAATGGATAAAATTGCCTGGCTGATGTATGCAGCCGCCAGGCGTATGTCTTCCTGCGTCGTGAAACGGCCGAGGCTGATACGCACTGAACGGGCCGCCTGCTCATCGCTCAGTCCCATTGCCTTCAGTACATGCGAGGGCTGCTGTATCAGTCCCGAAGTGCATGCGCTGCCCCGGCTCATCGCCAGGCAGGCGGAAAGGGATAGCAGCAGTTTTTCCGCGTCAGGATGCGGGAGCAGCAGGTTGCTTACATGCGGCAGACGGTCTTTACCGCCGTTTACCCGCACACCTGGAATCTTTAAAAGCGCATGTTCCAGTTCATCACGCAGATGGCGCAGCCGCTGCCCTTCCGCCGTCATTTCTTCCCGGCAGATCTGTGCGGCCTTGCCGAACCCGGTAATACAGGGCGTATTGAGCGTGCCGCTCCGCAGGCCCTGTTCGTGATGACCGCCATGCTGCTGCGGCAACAAGGCGGCGGAACGGCGGCTGCGTACATATAATGCGCCGGCGCCCTTCGGGCCGTATAGTTTATGTGCGGAAAATGCCATGAGGTCTATCCCCGAAGCGTTCACATCCACCGGCATCTTGCCTGCCGCCTGCGTAGCGTCGCAGAAGAACGGCACCTGCCGCCTGCTGGCGATGCGCCCGATCTCATCTACCGGGTGTAATACGCCGGTTTCGTTATTGCCGTACATCAGCGCAATGCAGATCGTATCGCCTGCGATCGCAGCTTCCAGCTGTTCCGCGGAAACGCGGCCATCGGCGCCGGTATCCAGCCGGCTTACGCGGATGCCTGTGCTTTCAAGGTATGCGCAGGTATCCAGCACCGCCCTGTGTTCGGTATGGCAGGTAATGATGTGCCCCTTGTTCCCATGAGCTGCCGCCAGGCCTTTGAGGGCAAGATTAATGGATTCCGTGGCGCCGGAAGTGAAGGTGATCTGTTTGGGTGCCGCGCCGATCAGCGCCGCCACCGCTTCCCGCGCTTCTTCCACTGCTTCCCGCGCCGCCCAGCCATACAGGTGATCGGCGCTGGCCGGGTTGCCGAAGCGATGGGTGAAATAAGGCAGCATATGCTCCACCACCCGCGGATCGCAGGGAGTGGTCGCGTTATAGTCGAGATATATCGGCTGGCGGTTCATGCAAAAAGTACCGGGCGGCTTTTTTGTTTACCAGTTTCACTGCATCCCTGCTAAAAAGCACGGCCTATTCAAAATACGAATAAATCGTGTGTTAAACATTAAAAAGGCGGTGTCCGGCTGTTATTTTATCCGGGCGTGCCCGGGCGGGAAAAATGCCTTCAGGCTTACAATTTCGGGGAAAATCCGGGGGTCAACGTATATCTATTACTGGTTTTTCTATCAATATTACCGGTAAGCTGTTTGTAAAGCCAGTGACGGTGTTATAAAGGATCTGACATCCGCAGTATAGCGAATAATAATATTAAGAGACCCGCGTAAACACTGGATTTACGCGGGTCTCTGTTGTTAAATAATATTAAGCTGAAAGATGCGGGTATTGTTCGTAAAACCTCTTCTTGAAATACCTGCCGAGCAGCCCGAACTTCCCATGTAGCTCACCCATGCCCTGCACTTTCATGATACCCTCTCCGTAAAGGGCAGATTCAGGCGGGCGGCGCACTTCCCCGTAATAGATAACATCCGTGAGTCTCCCATCAATATCCATACTCATTTTCAGCGGTTTCTGGCCCATTACGGACGACAGGCGGGTCACTTTTTCGCCATTGGTAATGGCGGCAGCCCTGGCGCTGAGCAGGCGGAAGCGGTCGAAGATGAGATGTTCTTTGGCTTCGCCTTCTTCAAAGAAAAGATAATGAAGGCTGTCGCCGCTCAGTACCAGGTAAGCCGCGTGATCCGCTTCGTGGTAACGGGCCTTTACCCCCACCATGGCCCAGGCCGCGGTTTTGGCCGCTGTTGCGGCGGCTGATTTCACCTTGTTGCCCACCGTGGTGATATAGGCGCATTGGGTAAAGGCGTCAACCGGGGCATCCTGCATCTGCTTTTTTATGGCAGCGAAATGACTCCTTAATAATTCTTCCTGTATCTGCGGCGCCTGGGCCAGGGCATCGTCGCCGGCGTATTTTTGCCGGGTGCCTTTGAGCTTTTTCATGTAAAACATCATGAATACGCCATAGGCCACAGCGGCCAGAATGATGATGATAATAACAGAGGTAGACATTTTTCAATGCTTAATGGGTGAATAATACAGATATTAAACTCGTTTTGATCCGACGATCTTGTCCTGGTCATCATCGTCCCTGTCCGCCAGCATAAAGATGCAGCCTGCGATGCCAATAACAGCCGTGATGACCGCCGCCGCGATCTTGCCGAAGATGCTGATCATGACGGAGGCGATGAGGATAACAAAGAAGAACTGCCTGCCGCTGAGCTGGTCAAAATTGATCATCACATAAGCCAGGTAGCCGAATACGCCGAGTATTAAGAGAGCCTCAATAATTTTTAGTATGGACCGGGTTATCTTCATCGTTCTTCAATATGGTTTTACGATACCTAAAATACGATGCCGGGCATTACTGACGCAGGCTGATCGATATTCGCCGGGGGAAAATCCATATTCGCCGGAGAAATGCCATTCTGCGCATAAACCGGCCGGCGCGGCAGCCGTTGTTCCGCCCTTCTGTTATTCATTCCTGCCCCGGGAAGCTGAAAATGGAAAACGAGAAAAGGCTCAGAGAAATCATTATAGCGGGTACACCCGTTTTTCAGGATGAATTGATTAATATCCCCGGATTCGAAGTAACAGATAAGACCAACCTGGATGCAGGGATCGCTGCACTGATGCTTCCCTTGGATAAGGACCCGGCGGACGGCCTGTATTATTCATTTGAGCTTTGGGTGGACACGGCCGGCAACATACAGAAAGTGATAACTTCGAAGCCCGACGAACAACAGGTCCGTGATCTATTGACGAAACATTTCAGGATCACCGAGCCGGGATATATCAGGCTTGCCGGTAAAAAATTGAAGGTTATTTCCAAAATCAAAGTGAAGGTTAACATCGCCAAACGTAAGGCTATCACGGCGCAGGAAGTAATACTGACAAAGAAAGAAGACAAGACTTACAATATAGGCTTCGCTAAGGACCATGCCGCCTCGTCCGCCTGGCAGTACGATACATTTGACAATTCCGACTCCTCTTACATACCCGTTTTATGGGATTATATGTCGAAACAGGAAAAAACCAAAATAAAAAATACGACAAGGCTACGCTATACGTAAGACGCGAGCAGCTGAACATTGAACTGGTATTCGGCCGCGGGGAAAAAGTGTACGAGGCCCGGCAGGAAATTTGGGATGTTGCCCCTCATCATCTCCCGCAAAATAACTTCATGGTGGAATTCAGACCAACCGTTTTTCGGTGAATGGGGTGTTTTTTGCCGGTGAAACCGGCTACCATACGCTATGGCAGCCGGTTGCGTATTCCAGCAATAAAAAACGGATATCGTTTCCAATATCCGTTTCCAGTTTACAAGCGGTCAACCGCTTTACAGTTATTTCACCACCGTAGCTTCCAGCTCTACGGTCAGGGTTTCAAAAAGGCTTTTTACTTCCAGCATGGTAAGCGCCTGCCGGACGTTGTGCCTGGCTACCCAGTCCCGTAAAATATCAAAATGAGAAAAAAGCTCCGCCGAGGAAGTGGTGTAAAGATTCAACCGCACAATACCACTGCATTCATAACCTGCCTCGCTGATAACCTGTTCCAGGTTTCGCAGGGCCAGGAGCAGCTGGGTTTTCATGTCGGCGGTGCTGGACCGGCCGTCCGCTTCCACCGCCGCCTGCCCGGCGCAATAAAGCGTGCCTTCCACCTGTTTTACTTCCACCGCCTGCGCATAACCGCGCTCGTCCTGCCATTTCCAGGGATTAATGATCCGTTTTTCCATCAGTTCAGTTTTTTGAAATGTACACTGCAAAGATGGGAACGGTATACAATTCCCGGTGTGACAAACATCACAATTATCCAACGGAGAAAAAAAAGATCAGAAGGTAAGCCTGCTAAGGGTTTCCCGCGAAACGCCGAGGTAGGAAGCAAGCATGGTTTTGGGTACTCTTTGAAACAGCGAGGGATAACGTTCCAGCAGCTGACTGTAGCGGTCCTTTGCATTCGAGGTCAGGAAAGACAATATACGCTGCTGCGATGCGACGTGGCCGGCATTTGCTTTTCCAAGAAAAAAATGCTCCATCTTCCCGAGGCCGGCGCACAGTTGCTGGTAATCTTCCAGTGAAAGGCAGAACACCTCCGTATCTTCAAGGCATTGCAACGACATGCTTGCCGGGGTCTGCGTAAACCAGGCGCGATAATCGCTTTCCCACCAGTCCTCCATCGCAAAGGCCACGATATGTTCCTTCTCCGAATCGTCCTCAAAGCTCAATGCCAGCAGGCCCTTCACAACGAAATAAGAATACCTGGCGCGTTCACCTTTCCGGATAAGGAGTTCCCGCTTTTTATAATTTTTAAGGGTAAAGTGAGACTGGACAAAAGTAAATTCATCATCGGTCAGCGGTACAATTTTCTCGATGTGTTGCCTTAGAATTTCCTGCATAGGCACAAGATAACAAACTTCCGGCCGGGTAGGCGTTCGTATAAAATGACGAGGTTGCGCAGCATAAGAGACATATCACTGATGCAATGCTGTTAAAACTCTTAACTCATTAACTATCAATTAACAAAACAACAGCCCTATTAAGGTAATTTGCCTCAAGAACCAGCCATTAGCCCCCTGCCCTTAAGAGACGCGAGAAGACAAAAATCTGTTCAACCGTAAATCAACCAATTAATGATTAACCCGTCAAAGGCGGACAAGGACGCAAATGGAATCCCAATTGCCATCACCGCGGCAACACAACGCAACATCGGTCGCATTATCAGCATCCTGGGCTTTGTGACTTTATTGCTTGCTTTATTTTTCGGGTATCTCCTGTTCAGGATAACCGGCTCCCCGGAAATATTGCTTGGAGCGCTGGCAGAGGCCGCGTTCTGCGGATGGGCGCTTCTCCTGAATTACCAGCAAAGGACCGGGCCGGCCATTACCCTTACATTCTTTATTCATGGCTTATCCACGCTTTATTTCGGTCTGATCCTGGGCCCCGGCGCGCATGTCCAGACGATGGCCATCTTCCTCCTGGGAATTACATTCCTGCTATTCGAAGGGAGGAACATCCGCTGGCTGGCCACGGCCTTCATCGTGCTGGTGATTATCGCCATTGGAGTCAACAACCACACCGTTTTCCTGGATAAAGTCCCGATATCCGTCTACCATGAAGAACTGATTGGCTGGATGATCACAGGTACGGTAATGATGCTGACCTGCCTGATGTTGTATTTCTTCGTCCATGAAATTGCCGACTATCGCCGGCGGGTGTATCATTACACCCATTATACCGAAGAATTAAAAAGAACCAAGTATGCCATCAGTAAATACGTCCAGGAAAACAGCCACCAGATTCGTATTGACCTCAATATCGTTTACGGGCACCTGCAGCATTTGCTGGCGCTCACAACAGGAAAGGATCCCTGGGAGGTGGTGGAAGTGAAAATAAGGGACCTGCATGCCATGCTTAATTCCACCAAAGCCACCCATGAGTTCATCAATAATTCGCTCGAATGGGCGCGCATTGAACGGGGCCTGGAAGCGCCGATAAAGAAAGAGGCATTCGACCTGTTCCGCTGGCTGGATAATATTGCAGAACGATTCCGGCTGATGGCGCAGGAACGGCCGGTGGAACTGGCATTCAATACCGAAAACCTGCCGCCTTACCTCTATGAGGACAAACACAAGCTGGGCATCATCATCGGCAACCTTCTTTCCAATGCCATCAAGTTCACCGAAAAGAATTCCACCGTGCGGTTTTCCGTCATGACGAAGAAGGATCAGCTGATCTTTGAGATAAAAGACCAGGGAAAAGGTATATCCGCTGATCAGGTGAACCGGGTGTTTGAACCTTTTGTAACAGAAAACGGGACCGGCCTCGGATTGCCTGTTGCCCGCAAGCTGGCCCGGGCCCTGCATGGCGACATCTATATTGAACCCATGGCAGAACGGGGCACCACTTTTATATTTTCACTCCCCTGCGAAACCGCTTCCGCCGGGCAGGTGGCAGAGCTGAAATCTACCGGTAATTTTACACTGAAGGGCCTGCGGGTGCTGGTGGTGGACGACGATTACGCGTCCCGGAGAATTGCGGCGCTGAACCTTCAAAGAATGGATTACATCATTTATACCTGTTCAAGCTTTGCAGCCTGCAAAGACAGGCTGCGGAAATCTTCCGTCGACGTGATCCTGCTGGACTATAACCTCGCCACCGATATCACGGCGGTGGATGTATTAAAATGGATCAGGAATTACCTGCCAACGCAGGAGATACCCGTGATCGTCCTTAGCGGTAACGCTTATTCCCGGGGAGGCGACGATGCAAAGCTGCTTTCCCTGAAAGCCGGCGCGAACAGCTATATAACAAAACCTATCCAATACGACGAGCTGGTCGCGGAGATCGGAAAGATCATAGACCAGTCGAAAATTAAGATCCATCCGTGAGTTGCAGGTGACCAACTTAACAATTTCTTAAAACACCCCTGCCCGCCGATGCGGTAACTTTGAGCGCGCCTCACCGCTTACTCATCATAATGGATAACAGGAATGCCATCTTACAATTGTACCAGGCACACTACCATGCGCTGTTTGCCGCAGGCTGTTATCTTACGGACGACAAAGAACTGATACGCGACTGCATCCACGAGCTGTTCCTCCACTGCTGGCAAAAAAGGGACGAGCTTTCCAGGATACTCCATCTCAAAAATTACCTCACCGTTTCCTTACGCAACCGGCTGCTCTCCGCCTTAAAACAACAGGGCAGAACGGTCCCTTTCGAGCCCGGTGAAATGGACGAAGTGGAATACTCCTACGAAGAGATACTGATCCGCAATGCGGACGAAACGGCCCGCCAGCAAAACCTTCAGCGTGCCTTGCACAACCTCCCGCCGCGTTACAGGCAGGTGATCGAGCTGCGCTTTTTCCGGCAGCACAGCTATGAAGAGATCGCCCGGCTCACCGGCCAGCCGGTAAAGACCGCCTATAATTACGTACACGAAGCCCTTGCCGCTCTGCGGAAGCAGCTGAAAGCACAGCCCCCCGCTCCAGTGTTAAGGAATCATTAACTCCCCTTTCCCGGCATGGAGATCTGTCCACCTCCACTGTCCTACTAACGGAACAACAAACACAGGATCGTTGGAAAATTATCGTTACGAGCTGCCGGAAGATTTTTTGTCGGACATTTCATTTTGTAATTATTGCAAAGGCGCACCTGATAAGGATGTGCAGTACTGGACCCGATGGCTTGCATCGCATCCTGAAAAGGCGCACGCCTTCCGGGAAGCGGAGCAGCTGTACAAGCTGGTAGGCGTCCACGATGAGGGCTACCAGCAGGCATTCGAACGGTTCAGCAACGATCTCCGCACTGTTGCGCCGGCCAAACGCCGCTGGCTCAATATACCCCGCGCAGCCGCCGCTGCGGCGGTATTGATCGCGGCTTCACTGTCGTTTTACTATACCCTGCGCCCCGCAGGCAGCCGGCCCATGGCTCAGTCGGAAAGGCCCCTGTACGATACGGTAGATGCAGGCACCGGCCAGGTGCGGACCATCAGGCTGGCAGACAGCACTGCAGTTACGCTCAACAGCCATTCGCGATTGCTGGTTCCTTCCAACTTCAATGAACACGACAGGAAAGTTTTGCTGGTAGAAGGCGAAGCCTTCTTTGACGTGACCCGTAACGCCAACAAACCGTTCAGCGTAACGAGCAAAGGCGTGGAAACCCGGGTGCTCGGCACTTCCTTTAACATACAGGCATATCCGCAAAAAACGGGCATGCGCATTACGCTGCTGACAGGATCGGTATCAGTGCATACAGGCGCAGCGCCTCACCCCATCCAGCTGCGGCCGGATGAGCAGCTGACGATCGGAGAAAACAGTACCTATGCCGTGCAAAAGGTGCCGGGCGCCCGCTACAGCAAATGGATCAGCGGCGAGCTGGATTTCTATGAGCAGTCGCTGGAGGACATTGCCGCTACGCTATCCACCCGCTACGGCGCCGCATTTGTATTTGCAGACGCCCCATGCCGCCATGAATTGTTCACGGCCTCCTTTGCCAAAGGAGAACCGCTCAAAAAAGTGCTGGCGCTGCTCAGTACCCACCGCAATATCCGCTTTACACAAAAAGGAGATACCGTGACCGTCAACAGGAAATAACCATTATTCATCATCATTTACGAACCCGGTTTTACCGCAGCCAGACTGCGGACCGGCCGTTTATTGTCCAATAAAAAACAAATATGCATCAGAGAATTTTACGATTTTATTTAAGCTGGCTGCTGATGTGCCTGCTGCCTTCATTTGCCGCGAAAGCCGCCGCAGAACAGCAGGAAACGCTGGAAGCCGTGCTGAACCGTATTGCCGGCAATACAGGCTTTCGTTTTATTTATGACCCCGCCGTTGTAAAAAAGAAAATAGTAACCATCCCTATCACCCTTGCCGGTCGTGCGGGTATCCATTCCTGTCTCGACCGGCTTTCTGCCAATACTGCCATGGAATTTACCATCGATGGCAATAACATCATCGTATCGCCCAGGGTGCAGGTGGTGCCCGGAAAGATCACGGGCCGCGTGGTGGATTTCGAGAACGGCGACCCGTTGATTGGCGCAACCGTAAGGGTGGCCAATACTTCCTTTGCCACCGTGACAGATGAAAAGGGATTTTATACCATTGATAAGGTGCCGCCCGGCAAATACAATCTCCTGTTCAGCTACATCGGTTACGAAACCGGCAGCCTGAACGGGATAAAAGTAGAAAGCAAAGCTGCTTTCCAGGCCAGTTTTAAAATGCAGCCGAAACGGGGGCTGAAGGAAGTAGTGGTAAAAGGCATTTCCCGCCGCAAGGTGGCCAATACCACCGACGCACAGCTGATCGAAGAAGTGCGCGGCGCCCGCAGCGTGGTGTCCGGCGTTTCCAACGAACAGATCGCCCGGAGCATGGACCGCGATGCGGCCGAAGTGGTGCGCCGCGTGGCCGGCGTAAATGTGACAAACGACCGTTTCATCGTGGTGCGCGGCCTCAACCGCCGGTACAACGTCACTTTCCTGAACGACAACATCGCGCCCGCCACGGAGCTGGACAGCAAGGCTTTTTCCTACGACCAGATCGCCAGCAGCATGATAGACCGCATCCTGGTCTACAAATCGCCCGCGCCGGACCTTCCCGGCGATTTCGCGGGAGGCGTCGTAAAAATATACACCAAGAAAAGCCAGCTCACCCGGCAGTTCGACCTGCAGCTTTCCGCCCAATACCGCCCCGGTTCCAGCTTCAGCGACATGCCTACTTATGCCGGCGGCCGTTACGACGCGCTCGGCTTCGATGACGGCAAACGCGCACTGCCGGACGGTTTACCGGATATCGTAAGGTTTAATACCGGCGACCCGAAAGATAACGCTCCCTACTGGAAGGCCTTTCCCAATAATTTCAAGGCATTCAAGGTAAAAAACGACCTGGACAAACGGATACTGGCCAACTACTACGACGCCTGGAAAATAGGCGGCAGGTACATCAACAACCTCACCTCCATCGCTTATACCAACACGACGCAAAACAATACCATCCCCGTTTACGACACCCGCAACGCCAATTCCACCGAAGGCGTTATCCGGAGCGGCACGCAATCCGCGCGCATCACCCTCATTCAGCAAAATACGCTGCCCATCGGCGACAGCGGGCGCCTCGAACTGAAACAGTTCGTCAACCAGCTGGGCAACAAACAGATGATGTCCTTTATCCTGTCGAGAGGAAGCGATTACAGCGGCCAGAGTAAAGACAACCAGCTCATCTTCCAGAGCACTTTCCTCTACACCGGGCAGCTGAGCGGTTACTGGAACCTGAAAAACAAAGGGAACACCCACCTGTTCGCCAATGCGGGCTACACCCTCGTGCGCAGGAACGATCCCGATACCCGCGAGATATGGTACCGCCGCAACGGCCAGGATAGCGCTTATCCCGAGCATGTTGCCGGAGACCCCTGGCTGGTAGGCAGCGCCGCGCAGACTTTCGGCATTCGCCGCATTTACACGCGCATCAGCGAAAATACCGTGCAGGGCAATGCGGAAGCGGAACATTGGTTGCTGCCCTGGTGGTCCGCCAAAGCGGGATTCTTCTTTGAGCAGAAAGAAAGACGCGTGAACCTCCGGCAATTCGGGCTGAACCCCGGCTCGGCTTATACCGGCGATTTCGAAAACGGCCATATCGGTTACCAGCTCACGGAAGACATGCTGGATCATTACATGCACCCGGATAATTTCCGCGCGGACAATACCGGGCTTACCTGGTACGAAGAAACCAACCCTTACGACAGCTATTTTGCCGATAACCGCAACTTGTCTTATTTCCTGGCTACAGACATTCATGTTCCAAATACCAACCTTTCCGTTTTCGGCGGCCTGCGGGTGGAAAATAACCGTCTTCGTATCATAGGCTCACTGCAGGCCGGGCAGGCCAACTATCCTTTATTGGTTACAGATCCGCGCACGCATGTGCTGCCTTCCGTAAACCTCAACTGGAAGCCCGCCAGGCAGATCGTTGTACGCGGAGGATACGGCAAAACCCTTAACCGGCCTGAATTCCGTGAAGTAGCCCCATTCCCCTATTCAGATATCGAGAACTACCTGATGTATGTAGGTAACCCAAAGCTGCATCCTGTTAATATCGATAACTATGATATCAGGCTGGAATGGTACCCTGAAAGCATGCTGAAAAACGAAATGTTCAACTTCGGCTTTTTCTATAAAAAGCTGGACGCGCCCATTGAGCAGATCCTGATCAGGGATGTTTATTACGCATCGTTCATCAACGAGATCGGGTTCATCAATTCCGGCCCAACGAAAGTCTACGGCCTGGAAGCGGAAGTGCGCAAGAGCCTGAGCTTCCTCCCCGGCGCCTTCTTCCGTAACCTTTCCTTCATAGTGAACGGGGCATGGATATACAGCCGGGTAGACATGCCGCCGCAGGGTTCGGACGGTAACCAGTTCGGCCGGGAACGCCCGCTGCAGGGGCAGGCGCCGTACATCCTGAATTCATCGCTCAACTACGAAGATCCGGCCCTCGGCACCAAGCTGTCGCTCGGCTACAACATCACCGGCCCCATGATCGTGCTGCTGGGCAATAACTCCCACCGGCCGGACCAGCAGCTTGCAAGCATCCCCGATGTGATGCAGCGCGGCCAGCACCTGATGGACTTTACCTGGAGCCAGCGCCTGAACAAACATGTGCATTTTAAAGCCGGCGTGCAGAACCTCCTGGATCAAAAGCGCGAATTGTTCCTCGACTATAACCGCAACTACAAATACGACGGCGTGGTAAAAGAGCGCGACAACTGGACAAAAGACAGGCCCTACCAGACTTTCAGCCCACGCCCTTATTACACCCTCGGTCTTAATTTTATTTACTAACCCTGATCAACCAGTGCATATGAACCAGATAAAATATTACCTGCTGCTGTTGCTCCCATTATGTTTCGCCTGCAAAAAAACATATGATAAGGAGCTGGACATACGGGAAAAAGAGTCAGGCATTGTTCAGGCGGAAACAGCCAGCCCCGGTATTGCCATGCGTGGAGAGCCGCTGACGCTCTACGTTAAACTGGGGCAGCCAGATGCTGCCATGAAAATATTCATCGGCAACGCCGAGGCCGCCGTGCTGGCGCACGGGCAAACGCAGATGGAAGTGCCTATATCCAAATACACGGACGATAAACAGACCATCACGGCGGATACTTTCCGCGTGCTGGTGCCGGATTCCGCGCGGATCGGGGAAACCAGCATCTACATTGTCGTGAACGGCGTGAAGAGCGCGCCTTTTAAGTTCACGGTAAAAAAGCCGGACATCCTGGTTCCCGGGCAGGTAACCGTGAACCCTTTGCTGATGACGGGGCGCACGGAGCTGGAACCGGCAGACGGGCCTGTAGGCACCGCTACGATAGGCGCAGTGCACGATATGGGTATGGATAAAGACGGAACAATCTATTTTATCGATAACGGCGCTTATGATTTCAACCCGGATCATGGCTATAACAGGCGGAACATGACCATCCGGAAGTTCGCCAACGGAGAGATCAAAACCCTTGGCGGCGGCGGCAACAACGAATATGCCACCCGGCTGATCGACCTGCGGCTGAACAGCATCGATGCCATGAAGATCGCGGACGACGGCACGATCTATCTTGCCGTTACCAATGCTCCAATGGTGCGCCTGACGCTGCCGGGCTCCACCGAACCTTTCGAGTACGAATTCCGCTTCCACCGTATTCTAAAGATCAATCCCCGTACCGGCGAAGTAAAAAAACTGGCAGGCCGTAACGACAAATATTGCATCGACAACGGGGCGGTATTTGAATCGATCGTGGACGGGCCTGCGGATAAAGCCATGATCGGCAAGGTGAAAGGCATGGAACTGGACAAAGCGGGCAATCTTTACTTCCTGGATGGCGGGCAGCACGACGGCGGGGTCGTACTCCGGAAAATATCCCATGATGGCTTGGTAACCACAGAAGCCGGCGCAGCAGACGACCTCGCAGATTATGTGTTCTACGACACCGACGGCACCAATCCCGAAACCCTGAAAGCCGGTTCTACTGTGAACAATAGCGCCAATACGGCGGATGGATTCGGCGCAAAAGCCAAAATATATGCGTTCAAGGGGATCGTAGTCGGTGGAAACGGTAAAATATACCTCGCGCAAGGGGCTGGCAGTGCCGAAATGAAAGAATGCGTGCGGGAATTCAACCCGGTTACAAAAGAAGTTACGACCATCATTGGCAAAGCCGTGAATGCGCCGGACAACTTCCAATATTCCGGCACTTTCAAGGAAGTGGACATGCGCACCATCACTTCTTTTGATGCGGACTTCGACGGCAATATCCTTATCGGGTACGACGAGCAGATCTATGTGGACGAGCCCCGCTGCATCTACAAAATAGATGTGAACAAGGAAATGGTGTTCAAAATAGCCGGCTATAAAATAGATCATGGCGTATCGGACGCCACGAAGCCGCAACCAGGGCAAACCGCTGTTATAGGCCAGGTAAGCCGCATCCTGTTCGACCAGTTCGGGAAACTGTACGTCGGTTATGCGCGGTTCGATTTCTTTAACCAGGTACATTTCACCACCATTTCCATCACCCGATAATAAACGATCCGATCTATGCGAAATACTCTTTTAAAATTATTGCTGCCGGCGGCTGTATGCTGGGTGATGGCCTGCAACAAGGCTACGGACATACCGGCTTCCCCCGATGTTGCCCATGTGATGATCTACAACGGCAGCACGGCATTCACCGCCAAATCCAGCCGTGTATTTGTGGATACGGCCTTTATAACGACGAGGAGCTACAACGACATCAATGGCTCCGGCATGGGCGTGTTCAACCCCGCCGCCTACAACTGGCTGGCGCCCGGCAGCCATCGTGTCGGCTTTACCGATACCAGCTGGCAAACGAAGATCGCTGAAAAATATACTACGCTCGACAAGGATAAATGGTACACGTTTTACCTTGCGGACAGCCTGGGTTATTACCAGGTGCTCATGTCTGAGGAAAACATCAATGACCGGCCGGAAAACAAAGCCCGTATAAGGTTTGTGCATCTTTCGCCGGACAGCGGGCCGCTGGATTTTTTTATCGATACCGGGAAAGTGGCCGGGCTGGACAGTATGGTATATAAGACCATCACGCCTTTTGTTGAAGTGCCGGCGGCCGAAAACCCGTCTTTCCGAGTGAAAAGGACAGGCGCGGCGGAAGACGAGCCGCACCTGGTCAGGAAAACATTTGCCACATTCCCGGGGCGCTCCTACACTTTCATTTTCCGCGGTTACATACAGCAGCAGGGTGAAGACCCCAATACGACCGTCAACATGTCCGCCATTCTCAATTTTTAAACAAGATCAGAAATGCGTATAGTATATACCGTTATAGCCATAACAATGCTGGCATCCTGCAAGCGGGACAAAGATGAAACCCCTGCCCTGCCTGTGCCGGAGATCACGGCTGTGAGCCGCCAGAGCGTACAGTCCGGCGACACGCTGGAGCTTACGGGGAAAAACCTGCACCTCACCGGGCTGTCCACGGAAGTCTTCATCAGCGACCGTCCCGCCCGCATCCTCAGCCAGTCGGAAAACAAGCTGCAATTGCTGGTTCCCGATAAAGTGCTGACCGGCGGCATTGTCGTGCACGTCGGCCCGCAAACCGCACTTTGGCCTAAACTGTCAGTCATCGGCTCGCCGAAAATAATAGCCGTCAATCCACGCTACGCCTTTGCCGGCGATACGATCCTGCTCAACGGAGAAAACCTGGGCAACGATATATCCGCGCTGAAAGTCTGGCTGGACGGCGTGCCGGCGGAAGTCACCCATGTGCAGCCCGATGCCGCGCGCATCGTGATCCCCGCGGGAACAGATACCCGCACATCGTTAAGCTGCCAGACCTACAACGGCCCGGAGCAACATTTTGACGACCTTACCCTAACGGTGAGGCCCACCAATATCGTGGCCGGCAACATTCTCGAATACCTGCAAAAAGATCCGGGAATGGACCTCACAGGCGCATTACTGGATCACCTGTCCCTCACGCCCGCGAACAAGAGCCTGAACGATACGCTGCGCCAGTATCTCACCGGCGAAAAGCCCTGCATCATGTTCCTCCCCAACAACATCACCATGAACGCAAAAGGCATTTACCAGCCCGGTGATGTAGCCAATGCAGGTTTTATGACGTTCAATATCGCGTTGAACGGCGTGCTGAAACAGACCACGGAACCCGCGACAGACAGGCTCTACCCTTCAGAGTATACGCACTATGTATACGAATATTTCGATGGGTTCCCTGACTGGCACGCATTTGTCGTGTTCAGGGAAATAGATGGGCAGCGATATATCTATTCCACTCTCAACACCGCGGCGGACCAGCCCATACAGGAATTCGGCCAACCGAGGCGCATTATCAGGAAACACCAATGCGGCAACAGCATCCTTTATGAGATCGACGACGTGATGAACTTCCCGATCGGCAACTGGTGATCATTCATACTTTTTTAATACCGAAAAAGGGCTGCCCGCAAGGCAGCCTTTTTTTAACGCCCTGCTTCATTTCCCTTCTTCAGCTGAAAATCAATTCTTTCGCTCCCCGAACGCACCCCGCTTCAATACATGAAATACCACGTGCTTGAGAATAACAAACAAAATCTTATATCCGGAGCGCAGGAATTGTTATCCCACTGTCATTTCACACCTTCGCAGTTTCAATAATAGCCGCATCTAACCGTATCTTCCTCACAGACGCGTTTGTTTGCTACTTTTTATTTGAACCAAGACCTATCCGCTACTCGTCTAAAAAAAGCCAGGATCTAAAACCCCCTTGTATGATAAACAAAATGACCCGCGTTATGACGGCGTTGGTGCTGTTAAGCACCGCTACGTTCGGACAGCAACGCGATGAAAGCCGGGAAGTGCCGGCGTATGAAGAACCCGAGAAGAAGGAAAAAGCAAAAAGAAAGTATGAGTATGCCCATACTCACACCACCTGGTTCTCCGAAATGATGAAACGCAGGCCGGACGTCGGGAAAGCACAGACCGCATTTAATGCTTATTTCGCGGAACATCCGGATGAGGACAGCAAGCTGATAGACCGCTTCGGCACCTGGATGCACATGGCTGCGCTTTACAAAGACAAAGCCGGGTTTGGCGGCGCCTACCCTGTCCTGAAAAAGAACAAAGCCGCCAACCGTACTACCATCACCGGCGTTCCTGCTTCTCCCGACGGCATTTTCGGCACCTGGAAAATGATCGGCCCGGCCAACATGACGCGTGACAAATGCGGGAACAACAACATCGTAACCGGCGGCTTCTGCGACCGGGTATACGTAAATCCCTACAATACGCAGAACCTGTTTGCCGGGTTTTCTTATGGCGGCTTATGGGTCAGCAAAGACCAGGGCGGCACCTGGCAGCTGACGGACGGCAGCTTTGCCAACGGCACCAACACTTACGCGAACCGCGATTATTATTATGGTGAAATTGAAGCGCATAAGCTGAACAGCGACCTGGTGTTTTCCGCCACGGAAGCCGGCTTGCTGAAGTCCGCAGACGGGGGCATCAACTGGGCGCTGCTGCCGCAGCTGAACCGTAATGCCTCGCCCAATGAAAGACCTTATTTCATTTCCCTCGCAACTGACGATCAGCAGGTGGTGCTCAGCACGTTCGGCAGAAAAGTATACCGCTCCACAGATGGAGGAAACACCTGGGCTGTAGTGTTCGACAACAGCGGAGGCGGCGCTAATCACCGCGGAACCTCCCAATACAACCTGAATACGCCTTTCGGCCTCAACGACCGGACCTATAACTTCTTCGGGCTGGAAGCCGGTTTCAGCAATCCCGACGAGTTCTACCTCGGCGTCTGGAACGGCAGCAACCAGGCCTGCATCTACAAATCAACCGATAAAGGCGCCAGCTTTTCGCTGCTGGTGAACCTGAACACGTCCCTGAACACAGGCTGGACCGGCACCACCATGGTCGGTATGAAAACGATCCCCTCCAGCCCGGACATGGTGTCCGTATTCCAGCAGTTCGTCAGCAATAAACCCTGCTACCGGATTTCTTCCGCAGGTACATTGCTCAGCGCGGATACGATCAAGGCATATGTGGAAGCTTTTGATATAGACTGGAATAACAAGAACGTCATGTACGAGGGCCAGTACAGCCCGGATTACATCCTTAAATCGGTAGACAGCGGCAGGACCTTTGCAAAACCTTATACCGCCGCATGTAACTACCTGCATGCAGACATCCGGGGCATCAGCGCCGTGGGCGACGTAGTGCTCGTAGGGAACGACGGCGGCCTGGGCATGTCCACTGACGGCGGCCGCACCATCATTGGCACCGGCTTTGAGATCAACTCAATGGATATATGGGGCTTCTCGTCCTCGCCTAAAAGCGACATTGTGCTCGCCGGCCTCGACCATAACCAGACCTTCGTTCGCAGCTTCGACGGGCCAGGCGGCTGGCGCAACATCAAAGGCGCGGACGCGGGAGTTTGTTCTGTAAATCCATACCAGGACCGCTGGTTGTATTATGACTGGGCATATGGCGTGAACAAAGGCTTTCTGAATGAAAACGGGACCGTCACCGAATCGACCGTTGCCCCGGATGTGGACCTCGGCTCCCTGCAGTTTCACCCCCATCTTGTTTTTAACATATTCGGCATTAAGAAGTCCAACAATAAAATACTGGTGCAATCATCGGATAATATGTCGTCCGCCACGGACTTCAAGGACTTTGGCGAAACAGTCAACGCCCTGCGCATTGCCCGGAGAGACCCCGCGACCATGTATGTGCTGCTGAACCAGAAGAAGATCATGAAGAGTATAGACAGCGGCGTTACCTGGGTGGACGTAACGCCTTCCCTCGCTGCCAGCAGCAACCAGACCAATATCACGGCGATCGAAACGGGCAAAACGCCGGGAGAGCTTTGGGCGGCTTACGGAAACGCACAAAATACCGTGAAGGTGCTGTATTCCACGGATGGCGGCGCAGCCTGGACAAATATCACCACGCCCAACCTTCCTGCCGCCGCCGTTAGCGATATCGCCTACCAGCGGGGTACGAACGGCGGTGTTTATATTATTACGATCACCGGTTCCGGCACGAAAATATGGTACAGGAACAACGCGATGCCGCAGTGGGAACAGGTAGGCAGCACGCTGCCACTGATGGGTTATATCAAGGGCCGGTTGTATGTAGTGCCCGCTAAAAACAAGATCCGGTTCGGCAGCTCGCGGGGCGCCTGGGAAAATGAGCTGTATGAAACTTCCGGCGTTGAGGCGAATATCGCCGCAGAGCGCTGGAAGGCGGTTTGCAGCGCAGACAGCGTGCAGTTTTACAGCGCGTCCGCCGTGGCCCCGGGCGCAGTTACCTATGAATGGCATTTCCCCGGGGGCTCCCCCGCCGTGTCATCTCTCGAAAACCCTAAAGTGGCGTACACCTCGCCGGGCCGGTACAATGTAATGTTGAAAGTGACCAATGCCAATAATGTTTCCGACACCATCACCCTGACGCAGTTCGTGAACTTCCAGGCAGACATCTGCCGGGCGGACACCCTGGCCGGCAAGGCGCTGGACATCAGCGGTACGGCCACTTCCCGCATACCGCTGAAAATGCTGGGATACAACAGCAACACCTTCACCGTTACCGCATGGGTGAAGCCGAACGGCCTGCAAAAAAGTTTCTCGCAGATAGTATCTGTAAAAGGCCCAAGCAGGCTGGGGATAGGCTTTGCCTTCAAGGGTTATGCGGCCAATACCAACCTGGTAGTGACGAACAGCACGCTATCCTACGGCATCACCTCTTCTATCGACCTGGTGCCGGGAGAATGGAACCATATTGCGGTGACTTATTCACCCACCGCCATCAAGATCTATCTCAACGGTGGCACGCCCTGGATTACAACTGGCAATTTTGCGCCGGTAGACTTTTCACAGCAGGCATTAACGATCAACGATGATATCCACAACCAGGGCGGTAATTACAAAGGCGCGCTGGATGAACTTGCGATATTCAACTACACGATGACGCAGGAAGAGATCAGGGAGAAAATGCATTTCGTGCGCAGGCCCACATCAGATACAGGCCTGGTCGCTTATTACCAGTTCAACCAGTACGATGCAGCCTCCAGCACCCTGTACGATGCCCTGGGCACGGGCAGTGCAGCCATTGTGGCCGGCAGCCTTATCACGAATTCCACCGCGCCTGTGGGTACGGGCATGAGCGAACGCCAGACCGTAGCAGCCGCGGGCCTGTATAATTTTGCAGCACCCGGCGTGCAGCTGGACGTGAACGCCGCCCGTGTGCCGGGTGGAGAAGTGGTAGCACACCGCTTATACGGCCGCCCGGCCGGGCTGCCTGCCACCGCCGGCTCCTTAAGCCCGGATTACTGGATCATCCGCAACTACGGCGCGAACGACTCCATTGCGCCGCTGAACCACATCACTTTCAGCAGGCTGGCCGTGACAGTAGGCGATGCGGCAGATCCGTCTGTGCTGAAATTATTCAAGCGCCCCGAAAACGCGTTTGATACCACCTGGAAAACGTTTATCTGCGCGGCAGACAGCACCAGTCCGGGTATGAACGGCTCCGTCACCTTCGGCAACAGTTGCGGCATCAGCCGTTTCGGGCAGTTCATTATCACGACGGAAGGCAACTCCTTCCAGCCCTGTACAGGAGGCCCGGTCCCTGCAAAGAACACCTGGGCTATTGCAGCATCTTCCGAAGAAACAGCGACAACAGGCACAGCTAACGGCCGCGCAGGGCATGCCATCGACGACAATCCTTCCACCTACTGGCTGTCCGACATTACCGGCGGCGCGGTGCATCCGCACGACCTGGTGATCGATCTTCATACCTGCGCTACGATCGGCAGCCTCAGTTACCTGCCCCGGCAGGATATGGGCAGCGCCGGAGGAAAGATCAACGAATATGAAATATTCATCAGCCAGGACAGCGTGGTATGGGCGCTGGCAGCCCAGGGCGCCTGGCCCGCCGCCGGAGGGGATGCGCGTGTGGTGAATTTCACCCCCCAGACCGGGCGTTACGTGAAGCTGCATTCCATTGATGTGATCAATAATGCCGACTGGTCTTCCGTGGCGGAGATCGATCTTTCCGCGGGCGGCATCACAGCGCCGGTACAGGCCGCCATGGCAAAAGATGCGGCAGCGCCGGAACAAACCAAAGAAAAGCTGGTATTGTATCCGAATCCCGCGTCGAAAGAAGCGACCATAGAATTCACGGCGATCCGTGAAGGATCAACGGAACTGAAGATCTACGACGTATCCGGCAAATTGCAGGTGCAGCGTAAGATAACCGTGTTAAAAGGCGCTAACAAAGTGCTGCTGAACACAGGCGTTCTCCAGAGCGGCACCTATGTGCTGACCATGACGATCGACGGTAAAGCAGTTTCCAGGCTTTTTGTCGTAAACAGGTAAGCGGATTATTATTTATCATATGAAAAAGGTATCCCGGCAGCGGGATACCTTTTTTTACTTCAGCCTGCCCGTTTACCACGAAAGTTGTATTTTTATCCCTCACATGAGTTAACCGTAATATGCAATTACCTTTTATCGAGATCATCCAATCGGTAACCCCTCACCCGGACATGCTGATGTGGAAATTTGCGGATGGAGACCAGGAGATCAAAAACGGCGCAATGCTGACCGTACGCGAAAGCCAGGCCGCATTATTCCTGAACGAAGGCCGGCTGGGCGATGTATTCACCGCGGGGCAATATAAGCTGGAAACCGAGAACATCCCCGTGCTCACGCGCCTCAAAGGCTGGAAATATGGCTTCAAAAGCCCTTTCAAGGCCGATGTTTATTTCTTCAACACCCACCAGTTCATCAATCTCAAATGGGGAACTCCCGCGCCGGTGCTGATGCGCGACAAACAGTTCGGCCAGGTGCGCGTCCGTGCCTTCGGTTCGTTCAACCTCCGCATTACTGACGTGGGGAAATTCTTTAAAGAATATGCAGGCACTTATCCCCAGCTCACCGTTGTGCAGCTGGAGTGGGAACTGCGCGATTTCATTGCCCCTAAGTTTGCCGAAGTGCTGGCCCAGGCCGGCATTGCAGTAATAGATGTGGCGGGCAACCTTTCGGCCCTGAACGAAAAGATACAGCCGCTTATCCAGCCGTATTTTGCCGAACTGGGGCTGGAAGTGACCAACTTCACCATCGCCGGCGCCACCCTGCCGGAAGAAGTGCTCAAACATTACGATACCGTTACCGGCATGAACATGGTGGACGACATGAACAAGTTCACCCAATTCAACACGGCAAATGCGATCGGCAACGATAATTCGGCCCTGAACGATGCGGCCAAACAGGCCGTAGCCCTGGGCATGATCATGCAGCATCAGCAGCCGCAGCCCGCAGCCCCGCCGGCGGACGATGTGGCTTCCCGGCTCAAAAAGCTGAAGCTGCTTTTCGAAGAAGGGCTGATCAACGAAGCCGAATACGCCGCCAAAAAAGAAGAGCTGTTAAAACTCCTGTAAATATGCCTGACGAAGAAAAGAAAAAAACGCTCAGCTACCTGGAAAAGCTGAAGCAGCAGGCCCTCACCCAACAGAATTACGGCGGCGAGGTGCCGGACGAAGCGGCCCGCATGGAAGCCCGGGACTGCCCCAATTGCGGCGCCGGCAGGGCTTACCGGCACGGGCTCACCAACTGCGCTTATTGCGGCTTCAGTTTCATGGATATCAAGCTCACGGACGGCATTTATATTAAGAAGGATAACAACTCGTGATGGAAGAAACGATCAGGCAAACGCAGGAACGGTGGTTCACTTTCCTGGAAAAGCTGGAAGCCCGCATGGAAGAAATGTGCACTGCGGCCATCCCGGAGCTGGTGAAGGTTTTCGATGAAGACCAGGACCCCTACAAACGGGCGCATGGCCGCATGCTGTCCGGACTGCGCGGGCAGCTGTACCAGATGATGGAAAAAGCGACCGAAGTAAAAGACGAAAAGATCCTTGGCCCCGCATTTTCCTTCGGCCAGGGTTCCCATACTTTCCGGGAAGCATGCTTCGACCGCCACCATAAATTTGAAGAACGTGCGCATCATTATATCTCGTTGCTGCAGGAGACCGCCCGCGAACGGGACCTGGAAGGCTTTTACAAAGAGCAGCTGGACGCATTCGAACGCATCAGGGACCAGTTCACCTGCAAACAATGCGGGGGAAAAATAACGATCCCGAAAATGTTCTTCATTGCCACCTACGTTACCTGTACCTGGTGCCAGACGCAGAACACATTTATGCCTTCTTCCGGCGCGCAGCTCATGCTGCACCAGGCGCGCAGCCTGGCGGAACAGCGTACCGCGCATCTGCTGAAGGAATATGAGAACAGCCGCCCGAAAGATCCTGCCTTACACAGGAAATACCTCCGCGCCATGTTCGACGAGTGGAACAAGATCACGCCAGATATGGCGGCGGAAAACGAGAAATTCTACCTCCGCCTGCTGAAAGATTACAACATTGATCATTTATAAACACAGTTTTTTTATGTCTCAGAATCCATTATTAGAACCCATTCACGGCATTAGCCTGGAAGATTACAGCGCCGCCTGCGCAAAGCTGGCGAACGGACTAACGGAAGACGGCGTGGCAACAGCGCTCGGCGTAGAATTGCCGGTATGGCAGGAAGCCAGCCTGCTTTGGACCGAAAGGATGAAGCAGGACGAAACGTTTCATGTAGTGACACTCTTCGGCCAGTACTTCGGACAGGCGGACCAGCACCCGAAATTCAGCAACGCAGCCGCTCCTGCCGGAGACCAGGGGTATACAACGCAGATCAAAACGGACAAACACTTCTACCAGGAACTGGAAGTAGCGCGCAACATCGCCTATGAATACGGGCTGGACGGCGCGCAATGGATCGCGGACAAATACGGCATCGCCCTGGGCGATTTCCAGGTGGCCGCCTCCAAATGGAATGCAGAGATCCATTCGGATATACAGGCAGACTTCCAGGGATACAACCAGCGCCAGGACGCCTACCGTGAAAAATACAAACAATTGTTCGCGGACGCGCAGGGCGGGAATGTGGCAGATGATATTACTTTCTGACCCGGTTGCTTCAGCATATTAAAAGGCCCGTAAACACAATGTTTACGGGCCTTTTTAATTTCCGCTGTGGTTCCAGCCGGCACTCGCCGCTCATCTTCTGATCAGCTCATTCGGCGGGTAACCGAAATACTTTTTAAATGCATGCGAAAAATGCGAAAGGTTCTCAAAGCCGACTTCAAAATACACATCCACCGGTTTCCGCTGCTGCTCGGCGATCTGGTAATGCGCCAGCTTCAGCCGCTTTTCCGTCAGCCATTTCTGCGGCGTTGTGCTGAAGGCTTTTGTGAAATCTCTCCGGAAAGTAGCCACGCTCCTGCCGGTGAGATAACCAAACCGTTCCATCGGCAGGTTGAACATATAATGCCTTTCCATAAAATCGGCGAGGTTGATCTTGCCGGGTTCTTCGAAATTGGCCAGCAGGCCGTCCATATCTTTGTCTATGGACCTTAAAATGCTGATGGCCTCTTCGATCTTAATTTGCGCAATGTCCCCGGGCAGCTGCTCTCCCAGGTCAAAGTAAGGGATAAGCGACGCCAGGCAGCTGTCGAGCAAAGGATGTTTTTTGAAGATGTATACTTTCTGCAGCGGCTGCAGGCGCCCCGCGGGTTTATGCCTGCTGTAGAAGTCCTTCAGCCGCTCTCCCGTGATGTGCATCGCTACGGCTTTATGCGGCAGGCCGTCTTTCGGGTAATTGATCACGGTGGCCAGCTGGTTGCGGGGAATGAGGAATACGTCGCCGGCATTGAATGTATACGTTGCTTCCGCCTGTATGATCTTCGTTTCCCCGGAAATGAACCATACCAGCATATGATGTTCAAACACCACTTCGGTTTTGAAATATTTTCCTTCAAAATGCGAAAGCTTAATCTCTGGCGTGATATAGATGGTTTCGAATTCCATGCCGTACAATTTACAAATAAATGCCTGTATCAGCTGGCAGTAAAGGAAACACCGGTCAATTCCTCGCTCAGCGCCCACAACCGCTTTGCATTTTCAGCGTCCACGGACCAGGGCTTCACGCCCCGCAGGGAAGCCGGGTCGCCGTAATTGTGCTCAATATTCCCTTCGTCGAGTTCAGCCACATCCGCATCTTCACAATACACGCCGCCGATGCCGTTCAGCTGCGGGCTCGTGGCGCACCATACGGAAGTTGCCGCTCCCTGTTCAATGGTCTTGAGCGTGGCGGCCACTTCCGGGAAAATATTACCTTCCGCGTCGTGCGTGCCCATTTGCTGGAACAGGGCCATGGGTGCTACCCTTCCGAGGTCGGTGCCGTTTACCGATCCGGGATGCAGGGAGAATGCGCGTATGCCGGCTGCTTTTCCCTGGTGATCCAGCTCTACTGCGAAAAGGTTATTCGCGGTTTTGGACTGGCCATAGCCTTGCAAGGTTTCATATTCGCGGTGGTTGAAGTGCGGATCATCAAAATTAAATGGCGCCATCTGGTGGCCGAAAGACGACACATTCACCACCCTCGCGCCTTCCGCTTTTTTCAACGCCGGCCACAGCCGCGCCGTGAGCTGGAAATGCCCCAGGTGATTGGTGGCCAGCTGCGACTCGTACCCTCTTTTATCCCGCTGAAGCGGCACCCACATAATGCCGGCGTTGTTCACGAGGATGTGGAGCGCTTCGCCCGTGGCAAGGAACCTCTCAGCAAACGCATCGATCGTTTCCGGCGCCATCAGGTCCATAGTTTCCACCGTTACATTGGTTATTCCCGCCAGGTTGCCGGCAGCTTTTTTCAGGTCGCGGGCCGGCACGATCACTTTCGCGCCTGCCGCGGCCAGTACTTTCACAGTTTCCAGCCCGATGCCTGCATAACCACCGGTAACGATGGCGGTTTTTCCATGCAGGTCAATACCTTTGATAACGTCCCGCGCAGTTGATCTCCCGTTGAAACCTGAGCCGATGGGCTGCTGCAAAGCCCCGTTGTAATTGTCTTTGATAGCCATGATGGTAATTTTTTATACAGCAAAGCTACGGCGCGTACAACGAAGCCACTTTGTTCAAAACGTCAGATTACTTTGTTTAAAACGTCAATTTTCTTTCAATGGATTCAGCCGGGAGGAGGGGCTGATCAGCCGGATAGCGTATTTCAAAAACTGAGCCACCCGCGGCACTAAATCGTTCCTGAAATTCCAAAAGCCCCAAACAGGAAAAGGGCCATCCCGGCCAAGCCGGGACAGCCCCTTCCATTCATATAGGTCTTAATCGCAAAAACTCAATCCAGCGCAGGGTTAAAATCTCCTCCCCAATCCTTGTTCTGCTTCAGGTTCGGGTTCCTGTCCAATACATCCCTGTGTATCGGGAAGAAATAATACGTGGCGGGCACGGTGTTCACTTTCACGCCTGAGCGCGGCACCTGGTGCAGCACATATTTGAAGTTCACTTCGGTGAGCTCATTGGCGTTGGCTTTATTCCGCGCTAAGTCCAACGGCATGTTGCTGCCGTCTGTATTGATAGGAATGGCTTCCACGCCGGATTTGGTGGTATTGTCCAGGCGGTCCAGCATGCGCAGGCGGCGCAGGTCCCAGAAGCGGTGGCCTTCAAAGCACAGCTCGATATTCCTTTCCGCGAGTATGGCTTCGCGCAGGGCAACACGGTCTGCGGCATTGATGCCGTAATTGCCGTCCGCACCAGGCTCTATACCGGCGCGCTGGCGGATCTGTTTCAGGATGTCCAGCGCTTCGGCGGGCCGGCCGGTTTCGTTGGCGGTTTCAGCGTAGTTCAGCATTACTTCGGCGAAGCGCATGTACACGAAGTCCACGTCATATTGCAGCACCTGTGCCTGGGTAAGGCGCAGCAGGCTGTTCTTCAGGATAAAGAAGCCGGAATAACGGTCCAGGTTAGTAGAATTGGTCTTGGCATCGGGATTGGTCCCGAAGTCGTCCGCAACGTCCGCGATGCCCAGGGAAGTGTACAAACGTTTACCCAGCTTTCCGCTTACCGGGTAAGGTTTCCCGCTCCACACCACAGATTTTTCGAAGCGCGGGTCGCGGTTCTCCCAGTAGCTTTGCAGGAACTGCTCGTCTGTTTTAAAATAAGGGCTGGTGGGATCGTTATAACGCTTGCCATCCTTCATGGGGAACATCTTCACCATTTCCCAGGTGGGCACGGCGGAAGCGGGGCCGCGGCTTTCGGAGCCGGGGCGCACGCCGTTGTCCCATGCGGCGACCTTCGCGGGATATTGATTGATCACCGGAAAGACGGTCTCAGGGCCCTTTTCAACAAGCGCGATATCGCTGTAGTTGTCCACCAGGCGGTAACCTCTCGCCTTCAGGTCGTCGTACGCCTTTTTATTAACGGTATAGGCCATGGCCCAATCCGTATTGTTCCAGGGATTGGAAGGATGGAACTGCGGGGAGGCTTTATACAGCAGCACTTTTGCTTTAAAGGCCAGCGCAAAGGAAGCGTCTATCCTTCCATAGTCCGCTGAGGAAGATAGGATGCGCTCGGGCAACAAGGCAATGGCATCGTCCAGGTCTTTGATGATGAAATCGAAACACTCGGCGGTGCTGTTGCGGGGCACGTTGAGGTCGTCCGTATCCTTATCCTGCGGTATTTTCAGGTAGGGTACGCCGCCATGGTGCCTTACCATGTTGAAGTACTGGAAAGCGCGCAGGAACAGCGCCTGCCCGGTGATGCCCTTGCGGGCGTTATCACTCAGCCTGCCTTTGGTCACTTCTACCAGCGCCTGGTTAATGAGCCGGATGCGGGCATAGTCCCAGGACTTGAAGTTGCCGTTGGTAATGGTCACAAAATCTTTGGGCAGCGCAATGCCGATCACTTGTTCTGAAAAGCGGTCCTCAGAGGCGCTCCAGTTCCCGAAAGCCGAATACAGGTTGGCCATGTAGGCGTTGGCGAGGTTTTCGTCGTTCCATACCTGGTCCGGGTCGTAATTATTAATGTCTTCTATATCGAGCACTCTTTTGCAGGATGCGAACATACCGGCAAACAGTGCGAGAGCTATTACAATCTTTTTCATGATCATGCTTTTTAGAACTTAATATCTGCGCCGAAGGTGAACGCTTTCATCACAGGATAGGAATCGTAGTTTTTCTGCTCCGGGTCATGGAATTCTTTCATGGCGGAGAAGGCGAACAGGTTGGTTCCGTTGAAGTACAGCTGCGCGCTGCTCAGGCCTATGCGCTGCATCCAGCTCTTGGGCAGGTTGTAGCCAAGGTTCAGCATTTTCATGCGGAAGTAAGCGCCGTTGCGGATCCAGAATGAAGATGCAGCAGCGCCCGCTTCAGCCCAGCCGCTCTGGCCCACGGGCCGCGGATATTTTCCGTCGGGCGTTTCAGGCGTGTATACATCGCCGGCCCAGATCGGGTAATACGGGCGTACGCTGCCGCCGTGCTGGCGCATGCCGGCGCCTTCCTGATTGCTGATGATGCGGTCGTAGGAGGTTACGCCCTGGAAGAAGGTCTGCAGGGCCCAGTTTTTCCAGGATACATTGATGCCCATCCCGAAATTGATGCGCGGGGTGGCGTTGGTGGAGAGCAGCTGCATGTCCTCGGCGGTGATCTTACCATCTGGGCCGGGAGTAAAATTCTCGCCGCGTACGTCCTCATACAGCAGCGCGCCCAGGTAAGGTTTGCGGCTGAATTGCGTAAAGTTTTTGGACAACAGCGCGTCCAGTTCCGCCTGTGTGCGGATGATGCCAAGCGCTTTGTATCCCACGATCCGGTTTTCCGGGCGTCCTATGCGTGATTCAAAGTTGCGGCTGCCGTTGGGCCCGAAAGCCACGGTTTCATCATAAACATCCCACTGGTCTTTGGCGTAGCCAAGGTTACCGGTCACGGAATAGTTGATCTTGTTGCCCGCAGCCCTGTCCCGCCATTCGAGCGTAAGCTCGGCGCCTCTCCAGGAACGCGCGGCATAGTTTTCCGGCGCCAGGTCCATGCCGTAGTTATCCGGCAGCTTTACTTCGCGGGAACCGAGGATGTCGGTCTCTTTGCGTAGGAATACGTCGATCGTACCGTTCAGCCTGCTTTTCAAAATGGAGAAGTCGATACCGGCGTTATACGT
Organism: Chitinophaga sp. 22620; assembly: GCF_052044405.1. Classification (NCBI taxonomy): domain Bacteria; kingdom Pseudomonadati; phylum Bacteroidota; class Chitinophagia; order Chitinophagales; family Chitinophagaceae; genus Chitinophaga; species Chitinophaga sp. 22620. The sequence continues at coordinate 386,248 of NZ_JBQEMV010000003.1, forward strand.
GGTGGAGGTGGCCCAGGTGAGTTCCGGGTTGGGCGTGGCCCCGGGGCGTATCGTGGTGTAAAGACGGTCGCCGAACATATAGGAGCCCGCGTTCACGTAATAGTTGCGGTAAGAGAAAGGCGCAATGCGCTGGTTGGCCACATTCAGGTCGTTGCCTGTTGTACCATAGGAGGCGCGGATCTTCAGTTCGTCGAAGAAATTGGTGGTATTGCGGAAAAAGTCTTCTTCCGAAAGGCGCCATGCGGCGGATACTGAGGGAAAGAAGCCCCAGCGTTTGTGAGTGGGGAACAGGGTATTGCCGTCGTAACGGAATGAGAATTCTGCAATGTAACGGCTGTCGTAGTTATAGTTCAACCGCCCTATCCACGACTGGCGCGCGCCTACTTCTTCCCAGCCGCTGGCGTCGCGGAACTGGCGGTCAGCGGAATAGGCGAACATCTGGTCGAAATTCGCTACCGGTACCGGGTTTTCCGCCCTTGAAACTGCGCCATAGCCGCCGTTTTCAGCCTGCTCAAATACCACGAGCGCGTCTACGCTGTGTTTGTTGAACGTCCGGTTATAGTTCAGGAACCAGTTCAGCTGGTAGCTCCAAAGGGTGGAGATCCGGTAGTCCAGGAAAGGCTGGTTCTGGCTGAAGGTAAAGGTGGATACTTTATTCGGATCCGGCGGCGCGGGAATGAAACGGTTGCCGCCGGGATCGGCGGATATGAATGAATAGGCCTTCATGTAGGTCAGGAAACGTTTCCGCATATAATCCTGCCCTACGTAGTTGCCCACTACCTTGGTAGTAAGCCCCTTCACGAATTTATCCAGGCTGATGTCGATGCCCAGGATCGTGCTCAGCTGGCGTTTGCGCAGGTTGATGTAACGGTTGCCCGTCACCTGGTCCACCACGTTCCATGCCTGGAAGGTACCCATCACGGGCTGCACGGGGTACGGCGTAACGTAGTCCGCCGGCTGACCGTCCTCGGTCAGGAAGAAAGGGAATACCTTGGGCCAGTTGAAGGTAACGCGGTAAAGATCGGACACATCGTATTCATCATCGTTTTCTGTTCCGCCGAAGGGCCAGAAGAAACGGTCCTGGTTTTCCTGGAACGCGGAGATGTTCAGGTTTACCTTGATCGCTTCGGATACTTTGGCAGTTATGTTAGAACGGAGGTTTACTTTTTTATGTTCCAGGTTTTTGTAAGAGCCCTCTTCGCCGCGGTAGCTCAGCATGGAATAGTACGTAATGCGGTCGGTGCCGCCGGATACGCTGAGGGAATGGCGCATGCTCCAGGGGTTTTGCCAGATGAAGTCGTTTGCGTTGTATTTTTTGTCCTTGAAGTAATCGAACTCTTCCTGGCCATTGGGCAACGCAATGCCCTGGAAAGCCGCTACACGGTTTTGGTAGGTCAGTTCGTCCACGGCGCTCGTCTTGTCTGAATGCAGCGTCATCGTGGGCCGGTTGGTGGTGTAGTTGGTCTGGAAATTGAACACCGGTTTCTGGCTCGCGCCTTTTTTGGTGGTCACCAGCACAACGCCGTTACCCGCGCGGGAACCGTAGATGGAGGCGGTGGCGGCGTCTTTGAGGAAGCTCATCTGGTCCACTTCCGCGGCTTCCAATGCGTCGAACGCTTCTTTGTCGCGCACCACACCGTCTATTACAAACAGCGGGTCGCCAAACGAGCCGCGGATGCGGATGCTGGAAGAAGCGCCTGCAAGGCCGGAGGTGTTGGTCACGTTCACGCCGGGGGCGCGGCCGGCCAGGGCATTGGAGAGATTGGAAGGCGCCAGGTTCACCAGCTCGCCCGCGTTCACGGGCGTTACGGCGCCGGTAAGGTTCACTTTCTTTTGTGTACCGTAACCTACCACTACCAGCTCGTTGAGGCCTTTGGCGGAGGCAGCCAGCACCACATCCACGCGCGCCTGGGCGCCAATGGCGATCTCCTGTGGATTGTAGCCTATGAAGCTGAACACGAGCACCGCTCCGTTGTCGGGCACGTTGATCGTATACTCCCCGTTAGGATTGGTAACGGTACCGGTACTGGTGCCTTTCAGGGCTACGCTCACACCGGGCAGGCCAGCGCCTGTGCCGTCGGTAACCTTACCGGAAATTTTCTTGTCAAAGACCGCCGGGGCGGGTCCTGCGAACGCGGCAAGCACCGTGAGCAGCAGCAGCGCGGTAAGCAGGCCACGAAACTCCCATGTCTGGCGGCCGGGCCGCAAGCCGCCTGAAGGCTGCTTTTCTTTTGCACGAATGAGTAGCATAGATTTGGTTTGTGTTAGGAAAATGAGTAGATATCTGGTACGGCCATCAGCGTATCCAGCAGATTTTTGATTGATCGGTCACTGGCCGGGACGAAGCGTTAACGCATGCTCATCCAGGCAAAGGTTTCACTGTTTGTTTTTTTCAGAAAACGGTCGCACGGTTCTTTTACAATAACTGCATTCAATATGGTTTACGCGGAGCTGCATATTTACGGGCCAACCCTTCAGATTTAGATTTTCAAACGCTCATCATACATCATATGCGCTCCGGTCATAAAAGTAATATACTTATCTGTAATTTCAAATCATGCATATTTTGTTTCGGAGATTTAATATTCGGGTTACATTTCATTACAGAAGCTTCCGGCACCCCATTTTGTGGAAATGCCCGGCCGGAAACGGTTTTCACGGGTATAAGCCCCGGGGGAGCCAATTTGTGTACTAAAAACACAACACCCGCGGGATCGGTATCCACGCGGGTGTTGTATGTATGTTTTCCTGGCCTTCCGCTACCTTCCGCAGTCGGCGGACCAGTTCCTGCCGTTCCTGGCAAATCCGATCACCAGCTTGTCTTTGTTGATAGTGATCATCCCTGTTCCGGAAGAGCCTACGCTCACAAGCGTATTATCATCTTTCCGCTGGAATTCCACCCCGTTAAGATCCGGGATGCCGTCTGAGAACCTGAAATTATACGTGTTGTTCAGCTTCGTGACAAATACGCTGCCATTGTCCTGGGTAATATTTTTTTCTGCATCGGTGTACCCGATCTTTCCTCTAAAGGTGCCGGCGAAAACGTCTACATCCGCGGGATCAGTGTCTTTGCTGCAGGCACTCACAAAAAAAGCTGCCAACAGCAGTACACCCATAATTTTAAGCACAGATTTCATAACATCAGTTTTTTAATCATCGAATATGTTTCTACCGTAACTAATTGCAATTAATATACCAACTCGCCGGAATGCTCCACCACAGCCAATTACAGGGCAATAAAACAACAGTGATATTTATGATAATCCCGGGAATGCCAGCGGATATGGGGAATTTGTTACGCAGCCGCTGTAAGAGGGAAGAAGTTTTCGGACGCATGCTGTTTCCTATGCTGCGTCGGTCTATGGAACAAAGCCCGGAATATTTGTAAGCATAAACAATGAGGTAAGCACAGTCCAGGTAAAAAGGACAGGTCTTCCTGATGCAGACCTGTCCTTTTTTTAAAACAATCAATAACTCACCAGTACGCTGCTCCAGAAAGAATAACGGTTATCCGGCATCAGCATCGCATCAAGATTGGCGATAATATGCTTGTCGGTAGTGGGATTCAACGACAGGAAAGGCATCATGAAATTAGCCAGGTCAATTTCGCCACCGGGAAGTATTTCTCCCGTGACCGCACTTCTCGGTTCAAAAGCATACGCGCTGACATATGGATCCCGTGAAAAATCCATTAGCTTAAAATCTGACAGCTGCCCTTTATGGATTACCGCAAATTGCGTCAGTGTATCAATATCAGTGAATTCAAAGGTTACAGGATCCACGTTCAGGCGGTATATGCGAACAGCCATGGAATCCGGCAGATCGGCGGTGGTATAATTCAAACCCAGCAGCACGTGCTTTTCCGGGATATTATCGCCTTCTTCGCCTCCGCCAATAAGCCGGGGTTTCTGCTTGCCCGTAGCGTCCAGCTGAAGGAGAGTGATGGTGAATTTTGTACCGGGCGTGGGCAGCAGCGTATCATGCAGCAGCTTGCCGGTCCGGTAATCGGTTATCTGGATCTGCTGCGTTCCAGTAGCGGTTTTGATGATCTTCCGGAATGCGCCGGGGCTCACCAGGTTGTCGGTCAGCAGTTCGTTGTTCACCCTCACAACAAGCCTCGCATCAGGGGCCAGTGAAAAATTTTGCACAAATATTTCCCTGTAACTGTCCTTCCTTTGCAGGTCCCCTTCCTTGCTGCAGCTGTAAAGGCATGCCGCGATCAGGCTTATAATGATAATCTTTTTCATGTGCCGTTCGTATTAAAATTTGTAGGTAAAGTTGATGCTCATATTCCGTCCCTTGAATACCCTTGTATAGGTATAATCGTGGTCTTTGCCGTAGTTCGTTCCCTTGGGATCACCGTTGGGGCTGGGATCGTTGATGTTGTCCGGGTTAGTACCGAAAGAGCCGCCGCCGGAATCCGTCGGTTTGCCTACGATCGCATTCTGGTATACGATATGATCCTGCTGCAGGATGTCGCTGATATTAAAACGTACATCCAGCTTTTTCTTAAAGAAACGGGCATTCAGCTGGAGGTCCAGCACATCCCTGGGTTTCTCGTACTGGTCTTCCGCGGGATAGGTACCACCCGCTAAAATGCGTTTGCCAAAGCGGTTATACCCCAGATTCACACCCGCATTCTCCCCGAAATACCCGATGCCGGCATTCACAGCATAAGGAGAAAGGCCCTGCAGCGGCCGGTTACGCGAGTCCGGCGGCAATTCCGTGGAGTTGCCTCCCGTTGCGCCGTTCGAAGCGCGCAGCAGCGCATCGGTATTGTAGCCTACATTCGATTTCATGATGGAGGCATTGCCGCTGATAAAGATATTCTTCAGGATAGAAGAAGATTGGCTGATGAAGCCAAGCGATTTGCGGAAGTCCACTTCAAGGCCCTTGTTCTCTGAACTGCGGAGATTGAAATAATAGAACAGCAATCCGCCGTTCCCGCGGGCAGCGATCTGCTCCACGGGGCTGGCGAATTTTTTATAGAAAGCGGATATGGATATGATCTCCCCGGGGCCCGGGTACCATTCGTAACGAAGGTCGAGGTTGGTGATAGTAGCATCATCAAGCTTGGCGGCGCCGCGGTATACATTGCGCTCGCGGAACTCGTAATACATGAAGCGGGACCGCTCCCTGAAATCGGCCCTGGACATGGTTTTTGAGTATGCCAGGCGGAGATTGGACTCCGAAGTGAGCTGGTAGGTAAGATTGGCGGAAGGCAGCCAGTCCGTCGTGGAGATTTTCATCAGGGAATCTACCGGTCTGCCGGTCGCATAATCGAAAGTGATCCCGTTCACGTCCATTTTGTTGCGCTCGCCGCGGATGCCGCCTACCAGCCTGAAACGCCGCAGGAACTTCAGGTCCGCCATCAGGTACACGCCATGCAGCCGCTGATCGCCTTCATAGTTGTCCGCCGGCCGGTCGCCCACCGAGCCTACGCCCGCCAGGTTGTAATATAACAGGTCCGGCCGGAGGTATTGGGGTGTGGCCAGCTCATAATCCGGCTTGCCGAAATATTTGGTAACGTCCTGGTTCACGGTACCATCGTTCATCAGCCTCAAAGCAAGACTTTCATAATTCGCCTTACGGAAAGAACCGCTGTAGCCCAGCTTTATTTTCTGCTCCGTTTCGCGGACCATGAACGGCAGGGTGATGTTCAGCGCGAGGTTCTTCTTTTGCTCATGCAGCGCTGCGTTAAAGATATTAATACCTTCCACCATAAACCCCTGGCCTTCGGTCAGGAAATAATATCCTTCGCCCAATGCGACGGACTCATAGGATTTCACGGAGCGCGTATCCGGCTGGTCGCGCCGCACATCGATCAGGTCGGCAGCCCAGTCTACTTTGATATTGTGCCGGGTGAGCGTGTGCTCGCCTTCGAGGCGGTTATGCAGTATGGAGTTGATCGTGGTGATGCTGGAGTACAATTCCACCTCGCTCCCGCTGCCCTTGTCGAAATCTTTTCCCCACATATCGGCGGTTTCGGTGTTGAAACGGCGGTTATAAAGGTTTTTGAAAGCCAGCTTGTGGCGCGGCGCCTGGAAGGTGATATTGGCCAGAGCGCCCAAAGAAGTAGTAAAATTATACACGCGGCTGGCCGAGTCGCTGAAATAGAACGACGACGGGAAATACCGCATTTCACTGGATCGCTGCTCTTCGTGGCGGTAAGTACCCGCCAGCGTAAGGCCTATCAGCCTGCCTTTCGGCAACTGGTACCTGCGGCCGAGGCCGAGCTGGTAGTTCTGCATGGGAACGTAGCTGAACTTCCGCATGCCGAAATTATTCGGGATGGTCAGGTTCTGCCGGTGGATCTCTTCACGGTTTTTTGAACCTATCCAGGACCGGTACTGCTGCTGGTCCATGTCTTTCCACCAGGTGCGGTTACCATCGTCGAAACCAAGGTGATCGTATTTGCCTCTTTTGAGGGATACCATGGGATGACCGGCGGAATGGGTATTGATACCGGTGCCGAGGGCCACGGTGGTATAGTTCTCAACCGGCATGTCGCGGACGTTGATCTGTACCAGGCCGCCCGCGAATTCGGCGGACATGTCGGGCGTGGCCGTTTTATTCACCACGATGTTGTCTACCAGGCTGCTGGGAATGATGTCGAAGGAAAAATTCTTTCGGTTAGGCTCTGTGCTGGGAAGGCTGGCGCCGTTCACCATCACGTTGTTATACCGTTCGCTCAGGCCCCTGACGGTCACGAACTTATCGTCCTGCACGGTGAGGCCGCTGATGCGTTTGAGCACCTGCGCCACGTTGTTATCGGGCGTGCGGCGTATCTGTTCCTGGCTGATGCCGTCGCTGATGGCGGCGTTGTTCCTTTGCTGGATGTACAGCGAATTGATACCGTCCTTCCTGGCGGAGGCTTTTACCTCCACCGTGGCAAGCTGTCCCTTGGCCCTTTTGATGCTGGTATTGAGCGTAGAGGTTTCCTGCGCTCTCACCTCCATATCGGTCACTTCTTTCTTTATATAGCCGATATTGCTGAGGGCGATGGTATAGTTCCCGGCGGGAAGGGAAATGCTGAAAGACCCGTCTGCCGCGCTGGTGGCTCCAACAGCGCCAATGCGGACCGTTACGCCCGGTATGGGCTGCCCGTTCTCCTCATCCACGATGGTGCCGCTGATCTTGCCATTAGCCTGCGCCGGCGCGCTGCCGCGCACAACTCCTATGTTTTTGTTGCTCATCACGGAGAACTGCAGGCCGTAATTCGTTTTCAAATGCTGTAATACTTCCCCCAGTTCTGCATTCCTGAATTTAATATTCCTGACCGGCAGCGCTTTCAGGGCTGCGTTATCGAATGTGAAAGTATAGGTCGTCTGTTGCTGCAAAACCTGCAGCAGGGCGGCTGCATCGGTGCTCTTTACGTCCACCGTCACCCGTTCCTTCAGGCTGCTGACGGGCTCCTGGGCCTGCGCGAAAAGGGCAAGCAGCATTAGCCCCAATATTGCCAATAGTTTTAAATATCCCCGAAACATCAACAGGATCCCTGTAAATATGAAAGACATAAATGTTAGTTAGTTACGTTATTGATAAAAAAGCGAATGACGTGTGCGCACCACGATCATTCATTATTTTGAATTGATGGCTTCTATGTAAATGCGGTTCTCTTTTTCCGTGTACCGCAGGCGGTGGGGGAACAGCATGTTGTGCAATATTTCCCGGTAAGTGCCTCCTTTGAATACCGCGGTGATCTTCCTGTTATCCAGTATTCCCGCGGGCACGTCGATCTGCAGGCCATACTGGCGTTCCAGCCTTTGCAGCGCGGCTTTCAACGGCACGTCGTCCAGGATCATCCAGCCGTTTTTCCAGGTGGACGCATCGCTGTACAACACAGGTTTTACGCTGTAATCTCCGCTCCCTCGCTTGTAGATCAATTGCTCGCCGGGCGCGAGGTAACGCATGGCGCTGTCTCCCGGCGCATTCACCGCTACCTTGCCCTGTACCAGTGAAATGCGGATATCTTCCTCGTTTTCGTATGCTTCAATATTAAAGGCCGTTCCAAGCACCCTGGTGCTGATGCCCCCATGATGGACCACAAACGGGTGCAAAGGGTCCGCTTCCACTTCAAAGAAAGCCTCCCCGTCCAGACGGACGGCCCTTTCGGTAACGTTATACTGTGCCGGCAGGTAGCTGATCCGGCTCTTCGCCGTCAGCCATATGGCGCTTCCGTCGGGCAGAATGGCTTTCACGGTGCTGCCCGTATGGTTGGAAACGGTGTCCCATTTTTCCGCTGTAATGCCGGTGGAGAAGGAAGTTTTATTTTCCTGGAATACATAGATGCTGACGAATACCAGCAACGGCAGCAGCACCGCCGCGATGCCGGTATACCAGCCCCGGCGGTTGCGCGCTTCGGCGGCTTTCAGGAATTCAGGGTACGCCTCTTTGCGGATGCCGTAAACGATCGATTTCAGCATGACGGGCGGTATCTCCAGCGGGTTGACGTGCTGCGTTTCCTCTTCCAGCAGGGCTTCCAGCGGGGTAAGGTCGCTGTCGTCCGCACAGAGGTATGCCTGCACCAGCGTTTTTTCTTCCGGCGTACAGGCGCCGGCAAAATATTTCTTCAAAAGTCCGGGAGTGATCTTCATACACCCCTATCACGCAGCAGGTACTGAAAACGGAACTGCCCGGGAGGTGAATTCATAATTCGTTAACATTGGAATAGCGGGCAGCCCGCCTTGCATGAAGGAATTGTTATTTTTTTCCGCACAGCAGCACTGCCGGAAATAAAAAACCAATTTGCAGCGCGGTTCAAAACCCGAATAACAGCATGCCCATGGAAAGGCTACAGCGAGATTTTGAGGCAATTTTCCGGGAAACAAAGGAGTTCCTGTATGGTTATATCAGGAAGTTCGTGGATAGTGATGCAGACGCGAAAGACATACTGCAGCAGTGTTACATCCGGTTATGGATGAAAATGGAGGATGTGGAGGACCTGGACAATATCCTCCCCCTGTTGTATACCTATTCCAGGAATATGATCATAGACGCCACCCGCAAAAAGGCGGCGGAGAAAAGGAAGATGCAGGAATATACCTACCTCGTGGGAGACGCCGTAGATGCGCTTCCGGCGCCGGAAGACGGGTCTGCCTGGGAAAAATTAATGAAGGCGCTGCTGCAGATACCGGAAAAGAAAAGACTGATCTTCCTGCTGCGCAAAGAAAAAGGCCTGTCCACCCGCGAGATCGCGGAACAGCTCCATATAACGCCAAGGGCTGTACGCAAACACCTGGAAGAAGCCGTGGTCCTGCTCAGGATGCATCTTTCTTCCGCGGAACTGTTCACCCTGATCGTACTGCATTCCGTTTCGTTATATGCCATACAGGAGGCCGGCGGCCTGCAGCAGGGAATTTAAAGCAGCTCGTCCAGCGCTATGGCCTGGAATACCATGTCCGCCTGGCTGCTTTCATAGAGGATCCCTATCGTATTATCATCAATACTGGTCAGGCAGGAATAGCCGCGGCCCTTCTCTTCGTCCAGCAATATCTTTTTAGCGGCCGGCCAGGTTTTGCCGTCATCATAACTAACCTTGATGGTCAGATCCTTCCTGGCTGTTTTTGAATCCGGGTTGGAAAATAACAACACGGATCTTTTCTTCCCGTTCTTCGTATAGTCGTGCCTGATGATACTGGCCATGCAGGCGGGTTCCCGCAGCGCATTGCGCGAAGTGGGATGTATGGCCCAGCGCTGCCCCAGGTTGCCGGTAACGGCCACTACCCTGCCGTTCGTGCGGCCAGTGTCACGGTTGTTTCCGCCGAAGCGCATGTTCAGCATAATGGAACCATCGGCAAGCTCCACGGCCATGTTTTCGGTGGTGGATTCTGCGGCGGCTCTTTTACCGGTTTGCCAGGTCTGCCCGCCGTCTTTGCTGTAGGTGATGGTAGAGAAGCCGCGACCTTTGCTGTCCCTGCCCTGCGTGGGAAATACGATGGTACCGTCGCGCAGGGTAATGCCCGCGCCCGGCGCAGGCGCCAGCAGCCACCAGTCTTCCTGCTTGACCATACGGGTGAGGTTTGCAGGCTTGCTCCATGTAACCCCGTTGTCCGTACTTTTTGTGATGAGGAATTGAGCGGTTTGTTTTTCTCCGAAGCCGGGTTGCGAGCCTTTTGTTTTCCACTGGTGGTTCCAGTTGGTGCTGTCCGCGGTAAGCCCTTCCGCCCACCGGCCGGTTGAATCGATCACGCCATGCATCCACAGACCGGCGATGAAAATATGGCCGGTGTTTTTATCTACCAGCACGTTCGCGTCGGACACGCCGTTGAACTTCTCCGGCAGATTGCCCCAGGCACCCATGTCCAGCACGATCTGCATCGGTTGCCAGGTTTTCCCTTTGTCCGTGCTTCGTGAAAGGCCGATGTCTATATTCCCCTGCAGGTCCCTGCCGCTTTCCCGGCGCACGTCGTATATCGCCAGCAGCGTGCCGTCCTTCGCAGTGGCCAGCCCCGGAATGCGGTAGGTATGGACGCCGTCCTGCCGGTGCTGCCGCAGTGCAACACCCAGCCTGTGAACGTATCTGTCTGCCGGTATGTTGATGTCGCGGTTATTCACCCGCATGGCCGTGGCATTGATCTGCAGCCGGGCGGCCAGCGGTGCAGCGGCGGCCGGGGCAACCGTCACCCAGAAATAGTTCGCGCCCTTCCGCAATACCGCATCGCCTTTCAGCACGATCTTACCGGCAGCGGGAGCGGCTGTTCCGGCAAATAATATTTTGTTGTCCATCTTTTCCGCTTTCGGCAGCGCACTGTCTGTGCCCGCCGAGTATACGCGGATATTTTCCAGGCCCGCGCCGCCTTTCAGCAACAAAGTTACCTGCCGCAGGGTGTCGTTCTCTCCCTTCGCATCCACCCTGATCCGGATCACGGGGTTGATCTCCTTCCCGGCCAGCACCGGCACTTTAAACTTACGCTGACCCGCCTCCTGCGCCGCTAAAAAAGCGGGCAGAAGGCAGCACAGCACGGAGCTGGTAATTTTTTTTAATGATCGTTGCATTTTACTGGCTCGTTGTTTGGAATTTTATCCGCTTTGCTTTTATATTCTTAGTAACCGATGGTCTGCACCATCTGGTGATTTTTCTGCACTTCGCTCTGCGGCAGGGGCAGCAGGTTGTAACGGTCGTACCAGATACGGGTGCTCGTCCTCGTGCGCTCGTAATACGCGTCATCGCCGAGACCTTCTCCCTCGAATACGTTCATGCCATGGAAATCGCCCCCCTGACGGCCTTCCGGCTTATCGGGGATCTTCCACCGGCGGATGTCGTAAAAGCGGTGCCCTTCGTAAGCCAGCTCAATGCAGCGTTCCCGCTGGATGATGGCGCGCATGGCCGCCTGGTCCGGCCCGGCTGCTATTTCAGGGATGCCGCCGCGCTCACGCACTGCATTCAGGTATTTGAGTATATCCGGGTTGCCGGGGTCTGATTCATTCAGCGCTTCGGCGTAGTTGAGGTATAATTCGGCAAGACGGATATACATCGCAGGCCTCACCACGTTGCCGGCATTGCTCTGGAGGTTGCGGCTCACATTCGTGTTCTTCCGTACCAGGTATCCCGTTTTAGGGAACATGGACTGGCTGCCGTGCGCGTTGCCGGAATTGCCCATAGGCCAGAATTCCACTCTCGTCTGGCCGCTCCTGGGCACAAAAGGAATGGTGGAGCCGTTGAAGGTGATGTTCGCATAGAACCGGGGCTCGCGGTTGATATACATTTTAGATGTGCCCGTTACATAAAAACCTGCCTTCCCGGTGGCTGCATACCCGGTTTCCTCGTACCCGCTGCCCTGTGCATCGATGTTCAGGCCATTGATCATACGGTATTTGTCCACCATTTCCTGGGGCGCAGACAGTACTGCATTGGTCTTGGTGCCATTGGCCGCGCGGGGCGCCGCATCTTCTTCCCAAACGGAATATCCCGTGTTGGTCCTGATCCAGACGCCTTCATCGCTCCAGCCGGTCAGGAACAAACCGCGTACGGATTTCACAGCTGCAAGGAAAGGATCGTTGTCGCTCGCTTTATATAATTTCCTGCCATTGGCCTCCGCATGATCGATGGCGGTCTTAGCCGCTTCCGCCGCCTTTGCCCATTTCGCCGGGTCTGCGGTGAGGTTCATCAGCTGTTTGCCGTCCGGGTTCCTGAATTCAGCAAAGTTGCTGTTGCCGTTAAAAAGCGGGCTGGCGTCGTACAGCAGCACCTGGCTTTGCACCGCTTCCACGATCAGCTTGGTGATGCGCCCTGTTTGCGAAAGATCGTCTTCGCCGGAGGAAGGCACCACGTGCTTTTCGGGTACCAGGGCTTTGGCGGCTTCCATTTCCGAGAGAATGTAATGGATGCATTCGCTCCAGGTATTCCTCGGCTTCTGGAAATCATCGTCCACCCCGGCTATCCTGTCGCCCACCAATACCACCGGCCCATGCAGCCTGATCAGCAGCCAGTAATAATTCGCCCGCAGGAAACGCGCTTCGCCGGTATACTGGCGGATCAGCTCTTCCCCGTTCGGCTCTTTCATCAGGTTCGACTTGCTGTTATTGATATTGGCCAGGAAAATATTGGCCAGCCTGATGGCCTGGTAATAACCAGTATACACATTGATGCCGCTCTGGCTGCTCATGCTGCCCGCCCCGATAATGGAAGGCGAGGCAAGCTCCAGTTCGTCGCTCAGCTCAGCAAGGCCCCTGCCGGTCACATTGCCGTCCGCCCATACGTCGGGCAGGCGGTTGTATACGCCAGACAGCCAGTTTTCGGCTTCCAGCTTATTCTGGAAAACCATCTCGATGGTCTGCAGGTCTTTGGGAGCATTGTCGAAGAACCCTTTCTCGCAGCCTGAGACCAAAAGCGCTGCAAGGATCAGTGATGTTGTATAGTTGATGTAACGTTTCATCTGTTAATATTTGATTTTTTTAAGGGCCGGATGGCACCTCGCATTAACATGTCCATGTGTGATAAACATATCGTGCTCGGTTTCATGTTTGCTTGCTTGTGCGGTTAAAAAGCGGCCCTTACGCCGAAATTGTAGGCTTTGATGTTGGGATAGGATTCGCCGCGGGTATAGTTCGTTGAACTGGTGCCGGTATCGTTCAGCTCAGGATCCCAGTGTTTCCATTTGGAGATGGTGAACAGGTTGGTACCGTTCACGAATACACGAAGGTTCTTGATCCCGTAACGCCTTACCAGCGACTGGCTCAGCGTATAACCGATCTCGGCGCTTTTCAGGCGGATGAAGTCGGAAGGTTTGAGCCACCAGGTGCTGTTCAGGTAGTTGGAATTGGGATCCTGGTTGGTGTTCAGCCGGGGATAGAAGGCGTTGGGATTGGGATTTTCTTCCGTCCAGCGGTCTTCCACCATCACCATCAGCGCGCTGCTGATGGGGCCTGAGCTGAAAGGCCTTGTACCGTCGCCCATACCGTAGTTCAGGTATACTTTCCCGGTTCCCTGTACGAAGGCTCCGATATCGAAACCTTTGTAGCCGAAGGAAAGGTTTATGCCGTACATCATTTTGGGCGTGCCGGACACGTCTATGCGCGCAATGTCGTTCGCATCAATAACGCCGTCTTCGTTCAGGTCTTTGTATTTGATGTCGCCCACGCGGATATCGCCGGACTGGATAGCGTGTTTGTCGATCTCATCCTGGCTCTGGAAGAGCCCTTCCGCGATGTATAATGTTTTGGCGTCCACTTCTTTGCCTTTCCATTCCATCCAGGGGTAGCGCTGCGGGGGCAGGCCGTCTTCCAGGTTGGTGTTCCTGTTGTAGGTAAAGGTACCGGTGATGTTCACCCATTTTTGCTCGGCGAGGTCTTTGCGGTAGGTCAGCGTTACGTCCATGCCTTTGTTCAGCACGATGCCGATGTTGCGCGTGGGGTTTACGCCGCCGAAGCCTGAAATGCCGGGTATGGTCTGGTCCGCCCGCAGGATGCCTTTGCGCATTTCGCGGAACAGTTCCGTTACCAGCTTAAGATCGTTGTTGAGGAAGTTCATTTCAATGCCAAGGTTGTGGCGGTAAGATGTTTCCCAGGTAGGGTCCGTGGCGATCTGCGATTCCGCATAGCCGCTGTAGGCCGGTGAAAGGGATGAGGGTATGCCGAACTGATAACCCGAAGCCGATGTTTTGGAAAGTTGCGTCAGATACAGGAAACGCGTGCTGAAGCCGCCGTTGCCGGTAAGGCCGTAGCTGTAACGCAGCTTGAAGTACGGCATGAAATCTTTCAGCGGCTCGTAGAATTTTTCGTTCGAAACAATGTATCCCACGCCGGCAGACGGGAAGAAGCCGAAGCGGTTACTGGGGCTGAAGTTCTCGGAACCGGTGTAACCGAAGTTCCCTTCCACGAAATAACGGCTGTCGTACCCGTAGGTCACCCTTCCCGTAAAGCCGCGGTTGCGGAACGGCACGGCAGATGTAAAGTTGGCGGCGTTGCCGTTCACGTATTCAGACTGGTTAAAGAGGAAGAGCCCGCCCACCTCGTGTTTACCAAAGGTGCGGCCATAGTTGAGGGACGCTTCGGAATACATCCTCCGGGTTGAGCTCCTCTCGGAAACGAATCCCAGCGTGCCCGGTGCGTCGCGGGTGATCTGCATGATCAGGTTGCCGTCTGCGTCCCTGCCGGTGGCGTAACCCGCGGCGGAATTCTTGCTGGTGGCGGTAGTACCGTCTGTATAAATATCAAAGGCAAACAGCCCGGAAACAGACAGCCCTTTGGTGATCGCGTCCAGCTCCTGTTTCAGCCGGAGGTTCGGGCGGATGGTGGCGGAATAATCATTACCGGAACCAACGTCGAAAGCGATCCTGTTGGGGCTGCTGAAGCCGCCGGGGTACATGGAGTACATACCGTTGGAATACTTGCCGGGCATCACGTGCGGCGGTACGTGCAGCACCTGTAAGAACAGGTTGTTGGAGGCATTGCCGCCATCGCTTTTCCAGGGGCCGTTCCTCCGGTCGATGATGGAAGATATGTTCAGGTCCACTTTCGTGGTGCTGGTTACGTTCACGCCGATATTGGCCGTGAAATTATAACGGCGGTAGTAAGATTTTGAATCGTAGCCGGTTTGCTCCGGGTCGTTCTTGATCAGGCCGGTTTCGCCGTAGTAGCCGGCGGAAATATAATAAGTGGCTTTGTCGGAACCGCCGCTGATGTTGAGATTGGCGCGCTGCGTCATTCCGAACTTGCGGAAGATCTCATCGTACCAGTCCATGTTGGGGTACAGCTCCGGGTCCACGCCGGTCCTGTGCATGTCAATACGCTCATCTGTATAGAGCGCGTCCCGGCCCCTGGTGGTGAGTGCTTCATTATAAAGCGTCATCCAGGTGGGCGCGTCTACCACCTTGGGCACCTGCACGAACTGGGTGATGCCCTGGTTGAGCTCCACCTTCACGGCCGGTTTTCCGGCCACGCCTTTTTTGGTGTTGATGATGATAACGCCGTTGGCGCCCCTGGTGCCGTACACGGCGGTGGATACTGCGTCTTTTAGTACCGTGAAGGTCTGGATATCTTCTGGGTCCACATCATTCAGGTCCCTGTCGGGCACCCCGTCGATAATGATCAGTGGCGTGCGCACGCTGGTACCAAAAGTGGATACGCCTCTTACGAGGAAGCCCGAGTTATCCTGCCCGGGCCCGCCGCCGCGGGAAGTGGTGATCATACCGGCGATCCTTCCGCCGAGCGTGCTGGCAATATCCCTGACGGGCAGCTTCAGCTCTTCGGCGTTCAAGGTGGATTGCGCGCCGATCACACTGATCTTTTTCTGCTGGCCGTAGCCGATCACACTTACCTCGTTCAGGCCGCCGGCGGCGGCTTGCAGCCTCACGTCCAGGTCCACCCTGTTTTTCACCGGCATGCGGATGCTTTTGTAGCCGATGTAGGTGAAATCGAGCGAGTCCGTGGGACTTACGGCGATGGCATATCGCCCGTTCTCGTCGGTAAGCGTACCCAGGCGGGTACCTGTTATACGGACGCTGGCGCCGATCACGGGAGCGTCCAATTCGTCTGTGACCTTACCGGAGATATTTAATATCCTGGCTTGCCCTTGAACATCCGGGGAGAGAAGCATGGTAAGGATAAACAGGAAGAACATACCGGGAATACACCCGGTGCAACCGAGTAGAGTTTTCTTCATAACTGGAAATTGTTGAGTTTTGGCTAATAGTACTTATGTAGTACATATCAAATATGCGGCGGAAATTTTATTAATCCAAATTCTTTTTATGAAGGGATAATGACGACGTATAGCAACATCACCATGGGTATATCGGGTATGATACTATTATGATCGGATTCAGCCCTTAAGGTGAAAGAGGAAATTAAATTATTATAATAACGGGGGCAAAATTGGAATTATGTAGTACATATATAATTTGTCTTATGGCGGGCCTTGGCGCGTTAAAGATTTATCTTTGTTTGTTATGGATGCAAAAGCACTATTAAAAGAGCATGTTGCCAAAACTGCTGCGTTAACTGCTGAGCAGTTCGATCATTTCTTTTCCCATTTCCAGCCGCTTTCTTTTAAAAAAGGCCAGGCCCTTATCTCGGAAGGCGATAAGGTGGACGCGGAATATTTTGTCGTATCCGGCTGCCTGAAGGCATTCTTCATCAACGACCAGGTGAAAATGTATATCCTCCAGTTTGCCATGCCCACCTGGTGGACTTCGGACTACAACGCGCTGTACGCCGGAACCCGGGCTACTGTGAATGTAGACTGCGTAACCGACGCAGAGGTGCTGCGCCTCACGAACGGCGACCGCGAAAAGCTTTGCAGCGAGCTGCACCAGGCAGAGCGTTTCTTCCGCTGGCGTACCAACAAAGGATATGTAGCTTCCCAGAAAAGGCTGTTATCTTTTATGAACAACGACGCCCGGTCGCGCTATGAAGAACTCCTGGGCCTCTACCCTGAGCTCTACAACCTCGTTCCCAAGCACCTCATCGCCGCCTACCTGGGCGTTTCCAGGGAAACGCTGAGCCGTTTGTACAACGCCGGCAGAATGTGACATAGGTCACGCAACCGCCCGCGGATTTCTTCGGTCCTTTGTGTTGTCATCAAAAACACAAAGACATGAAAAAACAAACATTCAACATCGTAACGGGCCAGAGCATCATCGGCTGGACCGGCCGTAAAGTGACCGGCTCACATAACGGCACCATCGCCCTTCAACAGGGTACGCTCACGCTGAACGAAGGCCAGCTTACCACCGGCAGGTTCGTTATCGACACCACCTCCATCACCATCCTGGACATCACAGACCCGGCCACCAATGCGCAGTTTGCCGGCCACCTGGCGTCTGACGACTTCTTTGCATCGGAACAATACCCCGAAGCGGTGTTCGAGATCACTTCCGTTGACGGCAGCCATATTACCGGCAACCTGACCATCAAAGGCATCACCCGCCCTGTCGGTTTCGACGCCGATATTAATATATCGGGCGACACGCTCACCGCTGCCGGTAAGATCGTCATCGACCGTACGCAGTTCGGCATAAAATTCCGCTCCGGGAATTTTTTCCAGAACCTGGGAGACACCCTTATTTACAATGATTTCGACCTGGACCTAAATATCACCGCGAAGGCCGCCGTTTCGCCGGCTTTAGCATAAAAAACCTCATCATGCCATACGTAAAAATAGAGCTGACGCGGGAAGGCGTCACCCGTGCACAAAAACAGCAGTTGATAAAGGGCATTACAGACCTTATCACCGGCGTACTGAACAAAGATCCGCACCTCACGCATATTGCCATACAGGAAATTGACACCGACAACTGGGGTTATGCGGGCGAACAGGTATCCATGCTCCGGGAACAGGGCATTACCGCGGATAAAAAATAAAAAACGGTCAGCACAAAAAAATTGAACATGCAAACGCAGCAAACAGGTTCCGTGGCGATCGCCCGGATACTGGAAAACGAATATTTCCGGGGCATATACGAGGGTGATGTGGACGCGCTCAGGAACATCTACCACCCCGGCACCCTGCTCTTCGGCGACGTGAAAGGCCAGCCCTATGCGAAAACGCTTCCCGAGTACCTCGACGGCGTTCAGCACCGCCAGAGCCCGAAGGATTCAGGCAAACCGTTCAAAGGGAGCATCCTGGAGATCAAGGTGGTGAATACTATTGCCGTGGCTGAAGTAAAAGTGAAGATGTATGATTTTCATTACCATGAATTCCTTTCATTCCACCGGCTCAATGGCAAATGGCTTATGGTCAATAAAATGATCAGCGATCTCAGCGAATAAATTAATTTTAACGCATGTGGTACAATACAAAAGCAACAGCGCTCCTGGGCATAGACTACCCCATACTGCAAGGCCCGTTTGGCGGGGGTTTCTCGTCGGCTGAGCTGGTTTCCGTTGTTTCCAACGCAGGCGGGCTGGGCGGTTACGGCGCCTACACGCTGAGCCCGCAGGAAATTTACGAGGCAGACAGGCAGATCAAAGCCGCGACCGGCAAGCCATATAATCTCAACCTCTGGGTGTCTGACACGGACGCGCCTGGAGGAACCGTCAGCGACGAACAGTTTGAGCTGGCCCGGCAAACATTCAAACCTTATTTTGATGAAGCGGGCATTCCCCTGCCTGAAAAACCCGGCCCGTTCAAGCCGCGTTTCGAGAACCAGCTGCAGGCGGTGCTGGACATCCGCCCGAAGGTCTTCAGCTTTATGTTCGGCACCCTGCCTGAAGACGTGATGGAGCAGTGCCGCAGGCTTGGGATCAAAACCATGGGCGCAGCCACTACCCTCGATGAAGCCATGGCTTTGGAAAAGACCGGTGTGGACCTGATCATTGCTTCCGGCTTTGAAGCCGGCGGCCACAGGCCTTCTTTTCTCGCTTCTTCGGAAGCCTCCGTCACCGGCACTTTCGTGCTGCTGCAGCTGATCAGGGAAAAGGTAAGCACGCCGGTGATCGCTGCCGGGGGAATTGCCAATGGCCGGGGCATTGCGGCGGCGCTCACTTTGGGCGCAGATGCCGCACAGGTGGGCACGGCGTTCCTGGCCTGCGATGAATCCAACGCGCTGCCCGTTCACCGCCGGATGCTGTTTTCCAACGCGGCCAGGTATACTACTTTAACGAGGGCTTATACAGGCAGGCTCGGCCGGGGGCTGGCAAACAGGATCACTCAGGATCTTCTGGGAAAGGAAAAACAATTCCTGCCGTTCCCGCTGCAATCCATGTTCCTCTCCCCGCTCAGGAATGCGGCGCTTGGCCAGGAAAAATGGGATATGGCACTCTTCTGGGGCGGACAGATAGCGCCGGTGTTGAAGCATACCAGAGCGGGTGAACTGATGCGGTCGCTGGTGGAAGAAACAACGGCGTATTTCAATGGACTTAAAGCTTAACAACGTGACGCCCCTCGAAGTAAGCCAGTCCGCCCACCACTGCTACCTGCAATATTAAAAACAGGACGCCGAACGGGGTGGCGCCGCTGAAATAAAAGATGAGCATTCCCAGGCTGATAACCGTCCATACCCAATTGGCGCAGATCAGCGCCCGGAGTAATGGGATGAAGGGCCGGCTTTGAATGGCAAGACTAAGGGCCAGTAGAGCGTATGCCAGGGTAACAGCGGCGATAACAAGAACCAGTTTCACGGGCAGGCCCAGGAAAGCGGCCAGCCATACATGCCAGATCAAACCGGCCAGGGCTGTGCTGCCACCCAGCAGTACATCCGCCCAAAGTACTTTTTTCAATACCGTTATATTCCTGATCTGGTGTTTCATCGTATGAATGTAAGAAAAGCCACCGGCTGGCGGCTTTTCCATTTTAACTTGTCCGTTCTTCAGCACGGTCCTGTACCTCGCTTTCTCTTCCTCCACGGCTTCATTCACTTCCTCCATCAGGAATTCTTCCACGGTGGGATAGATGCATAATGCCGCACGCAAAATCCCAGCTTGGTGCAGGTGAGCGAAGGGCTTGTGCTTGAGTTGCCGGCAATCATTGCCAATGCCCGTCGAACCTGATCTTTTTCTGATTTTATGCCATATATAAACAACTAATCCATTAACACTTAAGTCATTCAGCAGTAAATCATCTTTTTGGTGGCACAACCTTTGCTCTTGTGGCCATAAATAGTACCATATGAGAGCACAAGTTTTAACATCGGCAATGCTGGTGACGGTCATACTGGGTGCCGGCTGTGTGAGCAATAAAAAATTCGCGCAGCTGCAAACCAGCTACAACGACCTTCAAAACCAGAACCGCGAACTGGACGGCAAGTTTCAGACGGCCCAGCGCGATCTTTCCGGCGCCAATGCAAGAATCAAAAGCCTGGACGAACAGATTGCCGCACAGCGCACCGGCCTCGCGGCGTTGCAGGCCGCCCTTGATAAATGTCTCACCTCCGGCAACCAGGGTAATGTGAACATTTCCAAACTGGTGGATGAGATCAATGCTTCCAACCGCTACATCCAGCACCTGGTGAATACGAAGAACAAGAGCGATTCGCTCAACCTCGTGCTGACCAACAACCTCACCCGCTCCCTGAGCCGGGAAGAGCTGAGGGACGTAGATGTGCAGGTATTGAAAGGCGTCGTATACATCTCCCTGTCAGACAACATGCTGTACAAATCAGGCAGCTACGAGATCTCGCCTGCCGCGGGTGAAACCCTCAGCAAGATTGCCAAGATCATCAAAGATTACAGGGATTACGACGTGCTGATCGAAGGGAATACGGACAACGTGCCTATTTCGCAGAAGAATATCCGCAACAACTGGGATTTGAGCGCCCTTCGTGCATCGTCTGTAGTGCAGTCGCTGCAGAACGAATACGGTGTGGACCCGAAAAGGCTCACCGCTGGCGGCCGCGGCGAATACAACCCCGTGGCTTCCAACGACAGCGATGCCGGGAAAACCAAGAACAGGCGCACGCAGATCATCATCACACCTAAACTGGACCAGTTTATGGAGCTGATAGAAAAGGCGCCGGAAAAAGCTGATTCTGTCACCACGCAAGGTTAAATGGGATCTGTGCATAAAAAAAAGTGCCGGGGGCTGAGCTTCCGGCACTTTTTTTTGGGCATGCTGCGCTAGCGTATGAGCACCGCCGATCCCTTGCTGATTTGTTCCTCCTCTCCTTCCAGCTGAAACGCGCAGGTCCAGATGTATGCGCCGGTTACGGCGTTCATGCCGTTCACTTTGCCATCCCAGCCTTTACCGATCTCGCTGCTCTGGAACACGGGCCTGCCCCAGCGGTCGAATACGGAGAAGAAATATTTGCTCACCCTGCCCATTACCATCGGGCGCAGGTAGTCGTTTGTGCCGTCATTATTGGGTGTAAACGCGGTGGGGACATACACGCCCCTGCCGCATTCCTTTGTGCCGATGTTGATATATTCCCTGCCGGTGCAGCCAACCTGGTCGGTCACTTCCAGCCAGTAAACGCCGGGGGTTTGGGTGAACAGCTGCGGCGTGGTGCTGCCGTCGCTCCAGTGATAGGCAGCAAATGATCCTTTTACCGGTATGAAAATTTCCCCGCGCAGGCACATCAGCGTATCAGGCGGCAGGAAACCCTGCGGGCCCGCGCTTTCCTGCCGGAACCAGGCAGTGTCCGTTGCCGTGCAGCCATTGTTGCCTGTTACCCGCACCCACCATTTTCCTGCTGTGCTTACGGTGATCTGCGGCGTAGTGGCGCCCGTGCTCCAGGCGTAGCTTACGCCCTGGCTGCCCGCATTCAGCACTTGCTGCGTGCCGCGGCAGATGTAGCTTTCCTTCGGCAGCGTCACCAGCGGCACCGGCAGCAGGCCCAGCCTGAAAGTGTCTTTCGTACCGCAGCCATTCGCGTCTTTAGCGCTCACGGTGTATTCCCCGGCTGTTCCGGCCATCAGGCGGTTGCCGGTTTCGCCGCCGCCCCAAACGATGTTCGTAAAACTGTTGCCCGCTGAAAGCTCCAGCGAATCGCCGGCGCAAATGTGCTGGTCTGCGGGCAGACCGATGGATAGCGGTGTTTGTATCTTTACCCGCAGGGTATCTTTATACAGGCATCCGTCTCCCCTGCCGCCCTGCAGAATGTATACAGTATCGGTTTCCGGGAAAAGAATCACTTCGGCCGGTTTGTCCGTCAGGTTATAATCCGTGTTCCAGGAAAAATCCCCGAAGCCGGCGGGTAGTGCTACGGTCACGGAGGCCTCGCGGCATTTGAGAATGTCTGGTCCCAGGCTGAAGGGGAAGTTCCCCGCGTCCAGCACCTTTATTTCGTCGGTTGATTCGTTATTGCATTTATCCGTTACCGTTACCCTGTAAGTGCCGGGCGTATTTACATCAAGGGTTTGCAGGGTGCTGCCGTCGTTCCATTCATAGGAAAGGAAACCAGCGCCCGCATCCAGCCTGATGGTGGCGTCTTTGCAGAGCACAGTGTCCGCACCGAGGTCTATTTTGCCGGCAGCCTGGGGCACTTCCACGTCCAGCGTGGTGGCGAGGACTTTACAACCCGCATCCAGCATGGCTTTTACAGAGGTATTGCCTTCTTTTTTAAACTTTAAAATTATTTGACCGCCTGTTTGTGAAACGATGTCCGCAAACAGCGGATCCACCTGCCAGGTGAGCGGCGCGGTGCAGCCCGCCGGTTTCTGCGCTTCGTAGATGTAGGTCTGTCCGAGATCGCAGGCCATGTCAGGCCCCTGCAGCGTAGCGGCCTGGCAGGCGCTGTAGGTGGCGCAGGAAGGGTAAGCAAGGGCCGGGCTTTCCTGCCAGGTAACGTTTTTGTTCGTGGCGCCTAATTGCACGCCTGTTACGCCGGTAATATCCGTGGCGGTTTCGGTGAGCAGCAGCGGCGTTGTGTATGCGCCGCCGGGGCTCGCTGCCAGTGCGCTGTTGCTGCATTCGCCGCTTCCTCCTTCCACTTCTCCCTTGCTGTTCACACGCAATACGTAGCCTTCGTGCTGTGCTTCATTCACCAGCGTTACGCCGTATTTGCTTCCCGTCACCAGGAACCCGCTGCCATCCGCACGCAGGGTGCTCACGGAATGTTTTTTCAGTTGTGTGAAATTCCTGGACCAGGTTACGCTGCCGTCAGGCGCCATTTTATGGATGCGGATGGTCGTGTCTCTGTTCATCGCGCTTTCATGCGCTATCACAAGCTGATCGTCCAGGCTTTTGGTGAAGGTAATGGCCGTTCTGCTGCCCATCCACACATAATCTTTAGAAGTGCTCATCCAGGGGTTGCTCAGCCTGAAGCCGGGCATCTGCGAGCCATCGCTGTCCTTCAGCTTTACGACGGCGCCATGGAACTGGTAATTCTCCCAGCTGATCTCTTTCAGCAGCCCCGTGCCTACAAATAAAGTATCGCCGATCCGGGCAAGGCCCAGTATGCTGCACACTTCCCCGTCGGATTTGAATTGCTTCGCCCACCTGAATTCCCCGGCCGCCCCGTCCAGCCTGGTGATCATGATCTGGTTGGGGCCGCTGTAGCTGATATAATAATCGAGCGCCAGGTAAATGCTTCCTTTATCGTAGATCATGGAACGGATCACATGGTTGCCGCCGACAGTGCCGGTCATAACTTTCTGCCATACCAGGTTACCGTTCCGGTCCAGCTTTATAATGACGTTATTCACGGGCGGAGAGCCATAACTTTGGTTGAGGGCGAGGATAAAACCGCCGTCTTCCGTTTCCTGCACCGCCGCAACGCTTTCGCTATACCATTGCGCAATACGCTTTGCCCACAGCACATTCCCATCGTAATCCATTTTCATGACCATGACGGAATCGGATACTCCGTGATTGATGACCACGGCGTCGTCTCCCACGACCAGCAGGTTATTGTCTGATGTGTTGATCACCCTTGTGAAACCGGAGTAACCGTCTTCCGATGTCTTTGGATTGATCTGTTTGGCCCAGCGCACGTTGCCGCCGGGTTTCAGCTTGATGGCCTGCGGCCGGTTGCTCCAGTAGTAACTTCTGCTGCCAATGGCCATGATGTCGCCGTCGCTGGTTCTTACGGCATCCACAAGCGTGGTGGAATAACTTTCCTTGACGGTGGTGAGGAAAGAAGTGGCGCAGTTGTCGCCATTGTCTGCCGGAGGTGCGGGATCGCAGTATTGGTTGGCACAGACCGTTGTGTTGCCCACAGCCTGCTCTGCCACTGTCATTGCCATAACATAGGAGCCAATGGGAGGATGCCGGTGGGTCTTCCACACGTACCCGGTACCGGTTACCTGGTCGTACCCGCCGCCATCGCCACGGTAAGAGTTGGATGCGCAGCTGCCGGCTATGCCGAAAAGGTCTGTCTTCAGCAGGCATATGGCGCGGTCGAAGGTCTGGCCGGTCACTACGTAACCGTTGTTCCCGGTAATGTCCAGTCCATTGAAATCGGTGATGAATGTGTTTTTATAATCGCGGCTCCATTCCTGCCGGCCGTCTTTTTCACTCCGGCCTATCTGCGGGAAACCCATGTACCATTCACCGCTTATGGTATATACAAAACCATCGCCCGCACAGGGCTTCACCTGCAGGTTCTTCAGCCTCCGCCCGCTGATGGGGAAAAGCAGCTGGCGCTGGATCACGTAATTATTGCCGCCCGTTACTTTCATCGTGAGCAGGTGGGTATCGTAATCGTCGTACCCGGTTTCTTTTTCCGCTATTTTCATGCCCAGGCTGTAACCGCCCGGGATAGCGTTCAGGGCAATGCCTTCCTCGTCATGATCCGCGAAACGCTGGTATTGCAGGGTGGAGATAGGATCGCCGTCTTCCAGCTCCGCACGCATCAGTATGGCGTCTTTCAGGTCGCCGGTGACGAACCCCGTCACCAGCAGTTCCCCGTTCATTTCCAGCAGGCTGTGAAACCCGTCCGCGCCGCCCCCGTCGAAGATCTGCCCCCAGATCTGGACGCCGTTTTCGTCCAGGCGCAGCAGCAGGCCGTCGGACTGTGCGGTGCTGTCGCTGAGATTGGCAATGAGCGCATACCCGCCGCCTGATAATTCAATGATGTCCTTGCCTGCGTGGGGTACACCCTCTGTGCTGATGGTCCGTTGCCAGACCATCTGCCCGTCCGCATCCGTTTTCATCACCCAGATCCTGGGAAGGATGCGGTCTTCGATGCTGCCGGTGAGGATAAAACCTTTGTCCGCCGTTTCTTTGACCTTAACGAACATCTCGTTGCGCGCGGTACCGAAAGAGCGCGTCCATAGCGGAGTTCCGAGAGGGTCTGTTTTCATGATCAGCCCGTCCCATTTCCCGTTCACCTTTACCTGCCCGGCCACCACGATGTTCCCGTCGGAAGTATACACCACGGCATTGCCGGCAGCGTCGGTATTCAGTTTGACGGTGGAAAGAAAAGTAGTGTTGCATTGCTGGGCGTGTATTTGCCCGGGGAAAACGAACAGCAGCAGGAACAGGATCGTTAAGGTACGGAGTGGCATGGCGGTATAGGAAATAATGGATAAAAATAGCGTTTTAACGGCTTATTTACCAGCTTCGGGGGAAAGTCCGGCATTCATTAATAATCAACGATAACGGGCCTGCAATTGCTTAAAAAGCACCTCCATCTTTTCATGCCGGTCAAATGCGGCGGGATGTTCTTCCGCATCGCGGCGCACATAATTCAGGCGGTTGCCGGTAAGCGGATGCGACCTCACAAATTCCGGGACGGCCACTTTCCCGTCGAGCTTTTGCAGCTCCCGCAGCAATTGCAGCATGCCCAGCTGGTTGATGCGGTTGCGGCGGAGGGTTTCCATGCCGCCGATATCCGCTTCCCGCTCGTATTCGCGGGAATAAGTAAGATTATGCAGCGAAGCGGCTTCGGAATAAAGGAGATTGACAGCCCCGCTGTTCCCAAGGGCAAAAGAGATGAGCATGCTGGTGCTGACCTCCTGGCAAATCTTTCGTACGCCATGACGATGTGTAATATGCGCCACTTCGTGCCCCAGCAGCGCCGCCAGTTGCTCAGGGGTCTCCAGCTTTTTCAGTAATCCCGTGTATACGACCACGTAGCCGCCCGGCAGCGAATAGGCATTTTCCACATCGCTGTCTACAACGGTAAAATCAAGCTTTTCCTGTGTGCCCCATTTCATTTGTGCTGCAAACTGCGCCAGCAGCCGGCTGCCATCTTTGTCCGGCGTTTCGTGGAGGCTGTTGCGGGCAAGGTCTCCCAGCTCTTTGTCGAAGGTAGGCGGCAGTTGCCCCACCACGCGGTTCACGCACCAGGGTAAAAAATAAAAATGGCCTGCCAGCAGCGCGCCGATGATGACGAGCATAATGATCAGGCTTGCCTTAACGCCACCGCGAAGCACCAGCTGATGTAAACCGGCGCTTCGGGTGTGTTTGTATCTTTCAAGGAATTCCTTTACAAAAACCGGGTCGGTCACTTCCAGCGTACCTTCCTCCTCTCCCTTACGGGTAATGCGGATGAAGCCGGGGGCCACGTGCGTGCTGATCTCCGTGAAAAGCCAGTGCAGCTTGCGGGGAGGCGCGCCGGCTGCGGTGATATCCAGCTGCAGGCTTTCGGTGAACAGGTGGATGTTGACAGGGATCGCCCTGGCCACCTGGTGATTGTAATAATTCCCTTTGAACATGATTAAATGATGCTCAGGTCAAACATATCGGCAAGGTCTTCGCCGGTAGCATCCCTGTATTCTTCTTCCGTTTGCTCAAGGTCCGCCAGCACAATGTTGCCGTCGATCTCCACGTTGTTCATCATGAACTGGATGGTGCGCACCTGTACCCAGGCGTAACCAATCCCCAGCGTGAAAATGAAGATCAGTAAATTCACGATCAGCAGCCCGGCGAAAGCTCCGCCGGATGCGGTGGAGCGCATTTCGTACGACTTGTCCCCATGGTTCAGGCGCAGCTTGTCGATGCTGTAACGGAAAATATCCGCCTGCCACCAGAAGAAGTAAATGCCAAAGGTGATAAGGGTCAGGAAATAACCTTTCAGGTTCAGCTTGAAGAATTCCCAGCCGTCGCCGTCATAATAGAACTCGCCGCTGCCGAAGCGGATATTGCCGACAATATAGCTGCGGATGTTCATCACCGCCCAGGAACCGTAGATGCCGAGGGTAAAGATGGTGAGCAGCATTTCTTTGATGAAGAGTTTAATGAATTCGCCACGGATGCCACGGTAGCCGAAGCGGATGCTCCTCCAGGAAGTTCTGGACCAATGGTAGCGGTTAGCGCCATGAATAGCCACCGGCACGACCAGCACAAAAAAAGCGATGTACACCAGCACCGCCAGCACAGGCAACTGCGCCCAGGCGAGGATGCCCATTACGATGTATAGCAGCGCCAGGATGCCGACTACTTTGATAAAACCTTTAAATATCTCAGCGCCGGTACCGTTCCAGGAAAAGCGGGAGCCTTCCATTTCAGTAGAGGAATAGAGGTATTGCAATTGTTTGGCTCTTGCCCAGGGGTAATAAAATCCGAGTGTAACCAGCATCAGCAGCGCGTTTACGATCAGGATGCCGAAGTAGGTGGCGCCATCGCCGTTGAAGGAGAGCTTGGGAGAAGTAAGTATGTCCTCCTGCTTTGCATTCAGTTGTTCCATAAGTAGGGATTGGGTAATAAGTTTAGTTAATACACAAATATATACGAAAATTTAATATTTAGTATATAAGCATCCTGTTACTTCCTGGTTAAAAAATATTTGCGCAAGTAAATGCTTGCGTTTATATTTGCAAGTAAATACTTGCATATTTATGGAAGTCAGAAGAGATGTTTTTCAGGCCATAGCGGACCCTACCCGCAGGCAGATTATAGAAATGCTCGCACAGCGTTCGCTGAACCTGAACGAGATCGCGGATAATTTCGACGTGACCCGGCAGGCCGTGTCCCTTCATGTGAAGATACTTACGGAATGCGGGCTGATAGTCATCAAAAAACAAGGCAGGGAAAGATATTGCGAGGCCAGGCTGGATAAATTGGGAGAAGTGGCGGACTGGGCGCAACAATGCAGGCAGTTCTGGCAGGAGAAGTTCACTTCGCTCGACAAATACCTTCATAAAATTCAAAACACTAAAAAACCGGAAAAATGAATCCTCAACAGGCAGAGCTCAGGCTGAGCTATGAATTTGACGCGCCGAAAGAACTGGTGTTCAACGCCTTCGCCGACGCGGATGCGCTGAATGAATGGTGGGGCCCCGTAGAAAGCCGCAACAGCGTGATGAGCCTCGATTTCAGGCCCGGCGGCATCTTTCATTTCAAAATGGATTTCAACGGCCATGTTTCTTACGGCAGGTTCCTGTTCCGCAAGATCCAGCCATATGACCTGCTGGAATTCACCAATGGGTTTGCGGACGAAAAGGCTAATGTGGTAAAAGCGCCGTTTGATATAGAGCTGCCGCTGGAGATGCTCTACCGCTGCGCATTTGCGGAACAGAATGGCAAAACCACTATCTCGCTTCATGTACAGCCGCTGGACGCCAGCGAGGGGGAAACAGCAGGTTTCATTGCTATCAACGAAAGTATGCACGAGGGTTTTGGCGCTACCTTCGGTAAGCTGACCGGTTATCTTCAGAAAAAAACACGGTCATAACCAAAGCAGGATCAGTCCAGCATGAATATCTCCCGGCCGCTGTTCTTCCCGAAAAAGTGAAACGGCCTGCCATCGGGATGGTTGGTTTCAATGCGGAGTAATTCCTCCCCGGCTCCCCGCTGGGGCTCCATGTTCAGGTAAACCTGCCCTTCTTCTTCATGCAAAGAAAAGGGCACGCCAGCCCTGCGGTCCACGAACATGGTATTACCATTAAAACGGAACGTTGTGAAGCTGGCGGGCTCATAATAATTCCTGCTGTAAAGCAGCATGTATATTTCTTTTATACTCATAAAATTAGTTTTATGGGCGTAAGGATAGAGGACATGCAGGCGAGGCAGAAGGATCAATGCTATTGTCCGATACTTAGTAGCGGTCTTTTTTGGGCTTTGCCTCGTTTACCACGATGCTCCGGCCTTCATACAGGGTTCCGTTCAGCTCGGTGATCGCTTTCTGTGCCTCGGTGTCGTTAGGCATTTCGATAAAAGCAAAACCCCTGCTCTGCCTGGTGTATTTATCGGTAATAACGTTTGCAGACGCAACCTGGCCGTAAGTAGAAAAATGTTTGGTGAGGTCTTCGGAATTAACGACAGCGCTCAGGTTCGATACGTAAATGTTCATGTGTGCTTGTTTAAATGAAATGGAATGTATCTGAGCTAAAAGCGGGTAATAACGAGGAATAACTAATCCGGAAAGAAGTTCGTCCAGCTAAGAAGTGCTGATGACCCAAATGGTAACCCTCTAAAGGTAGCGCTATTTTCGCCAAACCGGCCGGAAAAGTATTCCGGCCCGCTGACGGACAGCTGTTTTAAAGTCGTTTTACATGGAAGGCGCCATGCCCCTGCCCAGTTTCCTGAGCATGCTGGCATGCGCCAGCAGGGCTTTCAGGAAGGTGCGCTCCTCATTATAAGGCAACCCGAACTCCTTGGTCGTCATTTTCACGATGGGCGCCAGCTTGCGGTAGTGCACATGGCAGATATTGGTGAACAGGTGATGTTCTATCTGGAAATTCAATCCGCCGGCAAACCATGAAAGCACACGGTTGCGGGGCGCAAAATTGGTAGTGTTCTCTATTTCATGCACCGCCCAGGAATTTTCCATCTGCCGCTTCCCGTCCGCGTCCGTATCCTGCGGAATGGCGAAATCGGAAGTCTCCATAATATGAGACGGCTGGAAAATGCAGGACAGCAGCAATCCTGACGTGAAATGCATCAGCAGGAAGCCGCCGATCACAAAATACCAGGGCATACCGGAAAAAATAAGCGGCAGTACCATGATGTAGGAGTAATAGAATGCCTTGTACGAAGCGATCCGCCACATGGCGCCTTTCAGCGACAGCTGTTCCTTCACCAGCAGGTCGAATTTCTTATACCGCGCGGCCTGGAAGAAATCCTTCGCCGTCATCCAGTACAAGGTCATGATCATATAAAAGAACCATGCATACAGGTGCTGGTACCGGTGATACCATTTCACGGGCTGGTTGGGCGACAGCCGGATAAGCCCCATGGTGTCTATATCTTCATCCAGCCCCGAAACGTTCGTATAGGTGTGGTGGAGGATATTATGCTGTATTTTCCAGTTCACGGTGTAACCGCCGATCACTTCGAGGATATAGCTGATGAACTTGTTCACGCCTTTGTGCGGCGAATACGTGCCATGGTTCGCATCGTGCATAACGGCCGTTCCGATGCCGCTCATGCCCAGCCCCATCAGGAACCAGAGGCCGAAAAAGACCCAGACATTACTCACCCCGCCCGTGATGATCACGATCAGGGGCACAAAATATAACGCCAGCATAAACGCGGTTTTGAACCACATTTGCGCATTGGCGTAGGGTGAAATGTTGTTATGTTCAAAATAGGCCCGGGCCCGCGCCTTGACCGTATCGTAGAAGCCGTCTTTCCCCTTGGAGGCAAAACGGACAATATCCAGTTTTTTTGCTTTCATAAGAAATAAAGAAAAGGTGTTATAAAATGCCCGCAAAAATCCTGCAAAAAGCATGTCCTCTGGCAATAAATTAGAGAACAGGCATAAGATAGGCTTAATATTGAACAAAATGTCGATTCATTCCGACAATTAACCCTTATGTATCGTTGATATTTTAACATTTATTTGGCGATATGAGGAAAAAGGTCCACCATTTCCGGCATTCTATCCAACTACCGAAATTTTCCGGCTGCGTAATTTTATCTCATTAAAACAACGTGCAATGACAAATTGGAAAATTGATGAAACACACAGCGAGATCGGCTTTAAGGTAAAACACCTGATGATCACCAATGTCACCGGCTACTTTACCCGTTTCTCCGGCGCCATCCAAACCATCAGCGACGATTTTCACGACGCCACCATCACCTTCGAAGCGGCGGCGGACAGCATCGATACTAAAAATGCGCAGCGGGACGAGCACCTTCGCAACGGCGAATTCTTCGATGCCTCCCAATTCCCGACCATCAGCTTTGTATCCAAAAAAGTGAAGAAAATAGCGGACGAGCAATATAAGCTCCTTGGCGATCTTACCATCAAAGGCCAAACGCATCCCATCGAGCTGGAGGTAACGCACAACGGCACCACCATCGATCCCTGGGGCCAGCAAAAAGCGGGCTTTGCACTGAAAGGCCATCTTCACCGCGCAGACTACGGCCTACGCTGGAATTCCACCACCGAAGCAGGCGGTATTGTGCTGAGCGATGAAGTGAAGCTGAATATGGAAATTCAGCTCGTCAAGGCAGCGAATGATAATTGAGTTAGCGCGGAAGACGCATCAGCAGTTGAAAGCTGAAATAAACACCACTGACAGCGGGCATACGGCTGGCGGCATTAGCCGCGTGCAGTGAATAACGATCCGGAGTTTATCCTGAAACCCGCTTCAGCAATTCCAGCCCAAACCCGGAGATCAGCAGGCGTTCTTTTTTATTGCCCAGCAGCTGCTGCGTCCAGGTGGTGAAGCCGCCGTCCGCAATTTCCCATTCCTGTTCCTTCACCTGTATCACGACTTTGAACTGAAGACCGGTGTAATAATTGTTCACGGTGCTATTCTCCGCTGTTTCGATCACCAGGCCGGGAATGCGTTCCGTCAATGAACGGGAAACAGCCGCTGCCAGGGCCCCTCCGTCCGGGTAACCTCCGCGTTGCAGGAAACGCAGGCGCATTTCATGAATGCCGTACACTTCTTTCAGCACGGCTGCCCAGGCGACCGCATGTTTGCACATGCTTTCACATTCAAACCCGTAGCTGCCTTTATCCACCCCGGCAGACACGAGGCAGGCGATCGTGAAATGCGGCGTGAAGGCTTTGGACGGCATCGGCTGTGTGCGGATGTGGCATTGCGCCGCGCAAAGGTCCAGCACCGCGGGCCCGCCGTGCTGCTTCAGCTCCGCGATATGCAAAGCGAGCGCGTTCGTGGCGTCTGCCATCACCTCTGTTCCCCTTGCGGCGCTCATCACCTTTTCCTGGCTCACGGCGCCCAGTACGGAACAGCTGCCCAGCGGGGAAACGGGGGAAAGCGTTACCGCTTTGAAATGCAGTCTTTCCAGGATGCGGAGGGCCGCCAGCTGCGTTTCCAGCAGGGCAACGGCATCCATGTCCCCCGGTTTTACAAAGCGGTTTTGTTTGTACTGGTGCAGCAACTCCGGCGCCGTTGTGGCAGCCGAGCGCCGGTTGAACACTTCCAGCAACAGGGAATTAAAATCCGCGCCGGGCAGCGCCGCCAGCGCATCCACGATATGTTTTCCTTCGCATTTTTCAGCAATGCGTTGTATAATAGCCTGGTTCATCCGTAAAAAAATTAGATCAGCCGATCGTTTAAATTAGGATTTTCTGTGCTTAGTTTTCTTTATTTTTACCCGTATGGATCCCCTGAAGGAAATGTTCAACAAAGCGTTCTACCAGCATTTTGCCCGGAGCTTTGCTGAAGCTGACAAGAATTTTAATGCGGGCGCTTTCGTGAAAGACGTAACCCGCGATATGGAAGCGCTTTCACTGAACGGCAGGCTGAGGAATACTTCCGTAATGCTTCACAAGCACCTGCCCGCAGACTATAAAAAAGCCATCGAGGTAATTTACAAAGCCGCCCCTTCCCTCAAAACCGGCTACACCGCGCTGGTATTGCCCGATTTTGTGGCGCTCTACGGGAAAGACCATTTCAGCCTTTCCATGGAAGCGCTGAAACACTTCACCACCTTCGGTTCATCGGAATTCGCCATCCGTGAGTTCCTCAAAACAGACCTGGAGAAAACGCTGAAAGTGATGAACAAATGGGCGGAAGATAAGAATCATCACGTAAGAAGGCTGGCGTCTGAAGGCAGCAGGCCCAGGCTGCCATGGTCTTTTAAGCTGGCTGAGATCATTAAAGCCCCTTCCCTCACGCAAAGCATCCTCGAAAAGCTGAATGCGGATGAAGAACTGTACGTCAGGAAATCGGTCGCCAACCACCTGAACGATCATTCGAAAGACAATACCGCCTACATGCTGCAACTGGTGAAAGCCTGGGACAAAACCCACCGGCACACCGCATGGATCATCAAACATGCCATCCGCACCCTTATCAAAAAAGGCGACAGGGATGCGTTGCAGATATTCGGGTTTGGCGAAGATGCGAAAGTACAGCTGAAGAAGTTCAGCGCAGACAACACCGTGTTGCAGCTGGGAGACGCGCTGCAATTCAGTTTCCAACTGGCAAGTGAAAGCAATACCGCGCAAAAGCTGGTGATCGATTATGCTGTGCATTACGCGAAATCATCCGGCGCCTTGTCCAAAAAGGTATTCAAGCTGAAAGAAGTGTACCTGCAACCCGGCGAAACAGTGAGCATCACCAAAAAACAGCTGTTCCAGGACCTGACCACGCGCAAACATTACGCGGGGAAACATATGCTGGAGATACTGGTGAACGGGAAAGTGATGGGGAGTAAGGACTTCAGGCTGGAGGTGTGATGTAAAACCGGGGAAGCAATCCTCCCCCGGTTCAAAAGAAAAAATAAATTACTTCCTGAAGTATTTCGCCTTCGAGGAAGCCCCCTGCTGCAAAGCGCTGAGCGCCGCGCCGGACTCGATCCCCAGGTCCGCTTCGATTATATCAGCCCCATGCCGTACCAGGTTCAGGTAACCCGCTTCCAGCTCCGCAGCGGTGATCTTTCCCGCCATAAACTGCCGGTCTATGTTCCGGGAACTGCCCAGGATGCACATGCTGCCGCGTTGGTGTATCTCGCTGAAGACCGTTTTGTCTTCCGGCAGATCGTGGCTCACGAACCCGATCAGGTTTTCCCAGGGTACGCCGCATTTGTCCAGCTCCGCGATCTGCTGCGGTTTTGAGGCCATTACTTCCATCACGATGTCTTTGCTTACCTGGTAACACTTTTTGATATCGTCGATGGAATACGCGATGATGATGGCATTGCCTTCGGCTTTATGCTCCACTACTTTACCGGCGCGCACTTCAACAGGCACGTCTTTCGCGTCTATCACGAGGATGGTTTTGCCTTTGGCCCACTCCAAAGCCTCATCCAGCGTGGGGATCGTGAAACGGGTGAGATTGCCCTCCGTGTCTTTCAAACGCAGTTTCCTGAGTTCGGCCAGCGTATGATCAGCCACTTTGCCCGTGCCGTTGGTGGTGCGGTCCAGCGTAGCATCATGCATCAGCACGATCTTCCCGTCTTTGGTAAAACGCGGGTCTATTTCCAGCGTGGCGGGGCAATGGGAAAGGGTGTTCTCGAATGTTGCGATGCAGTTCTCCGGGAAACCCTTGCGCGGGCCGCCGCGGTGAGCGCTCACAAAAGGCAGGCGGTCCGGCGTGTACTTAAAAAAATCTTTCAGCTCCTGCGCATTACCGGTACTGATCGTGTGCAGCTTCGCCGGTTCCCTGAACCCGAAAATGAGCACCTGCATCAGCAGGGCCAGCACGGGAATGATGTATTTACTCTTCAGCATGTCCTGTTATTTTTTATATGGAAAATAAGGCGCGTCCTCGCGGGTGGCGGCCGTCATGATCTGTTGCATCTCCTTCACGATGGCGGGGTTCGCCGCGGCCACGTTGGTCGTTTCCGAAGCGTCCTTTTCAAGATCGTACAGCTCGGGCGGCTCGTTCTTCCCGTCCGGCGTGCTTTTCACCACGGCCTTCCATTTACCAAGGCGCACAGCCCGACTGTCCAGCCAGTTGCGCGGCAGCGCGCCGCCGGGTTTGTTCCAGCCGTAGTTGTACACATAAAATTCCCAGTAAAAATACGAATGCTCTTTTACCACAGGTTTCCCCAGCAGCCGGTTATACAACGAAATACCATCGATATCCGCAGGGGCTTTAATGCCTGCCGCATCGCAAATGGTAGGCAGCAGGTCCCATGCGGCGGTAGGCTGCGTGGAAACCGTTCCCGGTGCGATCTTACCGGGCCAGCTGGCGATCAGCGGGCCGCGGATGCCGCCTTCGTAAAGACTGGTCTTCTGCCCTCTTGAAGCGCCGTTGCTTTTGAAGAATTTCGCAAAGGCCGGGTTGGCACCGTTGTCGCTGGTGAAAATGATCAGCGTATTTTTGTCCAGCCCTTTCTCTTGCAGCACTTTCATGATGCGGCCGATATCCGCGTCCAGCAGGGAGATCATGGCGGCGTAGTTTTTCAGCTGCTCCGGCCAGTTCTTGTCCGCATACGCGGAGTTATCCGGTATCACATGCTTGCCGTGCGGGATGGTGTAAGGCAGGTAAAGGAAAAAAGGCTGTTCTTTTTTACTGCCGTCCAGGAAGCGCATGGTCTTTTCCACGAACAGGTGATGACTGTAAGCGCCTTCTTTCCCGTCCGCATTTTCAGGTAGCATTACTTTAATGCCGTTCTCGTAAAGGAAGGGCGGATAATAGTTGTGGGCCTGTATCTGGTCCAGGTAGCCGTAACAATAGTCGAAGCCCTGCTTTTCAGGCCCGTACTGCTCCCCTCCCAGCCCCCATTTGCCGACCAGGCCGGTGCGGTAGCCGGCGCCTTTCAGCAGCTCGGCAACGGTCACCTTTTCCCCGGGCATAGGCGGGTCTTCCTTTTCGTCCGTCAGGAAGTTGCCGCGTATCGCGGTGTGGCCGGTATGTTTACCGGTGAGCATTGCCTCGCGGGATGGTGCACATACGGTGCTGCCGGTGTAATGGCCGGTGAAGCGGATGCCGCTGCGCGCAAGCGCGTCGATGTTGGGAGTGCGGATCATCTGCTGGCCGTAACAACCCAGGTCGCCATACCCCATATCGTCTGCCAATATGAGTATGATATTGGGCCGTTCATCCGCGGGCGAGCCCGCGGATGCGCCGGAAAAGCCAAGCCCGGCCAGCAAAATGATACCGCATCCTTTTAAAAAGGATCTTTTTGTATGCATGGTTTATGGTTGTCCATATAACACTCCGCGGCCGCCTGTGCCCACATACACTTTACCGAACACGGTCCTGTCGCCGGCCAGCGCTTTTACGCCTGCCGGGAATTTCTGCGTGCCGTTGTCTATCTGGTCCCAGCTCACGCCCAGGTCCGTAGAGCGGTACAGCCCTTTGATACCGCCAACGGTGCCGTAGGCGAACAGTGTGGGCGTGGTGCTGCCGGATGCTGGCGCACCCCAGGAAAAAGCGGTACAGGTGGTGAGCGCCGTCACCTTACTGAAGGTGGTGCCGCCGTTGGTGGTTTTGTAAAGACCGTTCCCGTCGAGGCTTACCCATACTTCATTCGCTGTTCCCGGCCTTGCGGCAACGAACAGGTAGGAATTTTTGTTGGGGATGGCCGTGGCGTTCTGCTGCGCCCAGGTGGCGCCGCCATCTGTCGAAGCGTAGAGGAAGCCGGTTTTGTAAATGTAGAACTTGTTGCCGTCCACGCAATCTGCGGTGATGGAAAAGTCTTTGCTCCACACGTCGATGGCATTCACCGCGCCGGTGGGCGCGCCGGTTGAGGCCGTCCAGCTGCTGCCGCGGTTGGTGCTGTAATACACGCCGCCGCCGGGGCTGCCGCCTGCGATGTACACCATCTTATCGGGATTGGTGGACGAAATGCAGATGCGGCCGAGCTTTACGCCGGAAGGCAATGTGCGCGTGGTCCATGAGGTACCGCTGTTGGTGGAAGTAGCGAGGATGGTGCCGGTGCCGTCGTTGCCGGAAGCGCCCAGGATGGCGATGTTGGCGGGAGACGATTCGCAGTACGCGATGCTGAAGCCTTCGTTGATGTTGTACAGTCTTGCCGAAGGATAAGCATCCACATTGTCGTGCCGGAAGCCGAACACATCTGCCACGCCTGAATACAGCGGCACGCCGCCCGGAGGGGAAGCGAGGGTGAGCACAACGGTTTCCTCATCGCCCTTGATGCGGGTGGTGAAGGCCACTGAGCCTGCCGCCCATGCATTGGAGCTGAACCATACGCCGAACCAGTCGGTATAATAAAGATCTCCGTGATGCAATGGATCAAAGGCCAGGCAGGACGTGGCGCTGGAGAACCAGCTGTTGGGCCACCAGGGAGCCTCTATTGTTTTTACAATGGGCAGGGCGGCAGTGTTTAGCTGCTCCCAGCTCGTTCCGCCGTTGGAAGAGCGGTACAAAGGATTATTGAAAGAAGAGTAGCGCTGGCATACGGCGATCTTGTTATGATCGTAAGATTCCACCGCGATGCCGCAATAGTTTTTGTTCGTTCCGCCGGAGGGCGTAATGTCTGTCCATGTGCTGCCGTTCCACACGGTAACGCCGGTGCCGTGGGCTACGTATAGCTTGCCGCCCATTACCACCATGCGGTTGGGGTTGACGGGCGCGCCGGTCATGGCCGAGAAGGTGGTGCCACCGTCTGTACTGCGGTAAATGCCGGTGCCGGGAATGCCCGCATACACTTTTGCGGAGCGGCCGCTCACGCTGGTGGACGGGTCCACCACCACGCTGCGGACGCCCTTTGTGCCGTTGGGCACGGAAGTGATCTTGGTCCATGCGCCGCCGGTGTTGGTGCTGCGGTACAGGCCGTCTGTACGGGTGCCTGCGTAA
This sequence comes from Chitinophaga sp. 22620, assembly GCF_052044405.1. Taxonomy (NCBI): domain Bacteria; kingdom Pseudomonadati; phylum Bacteroidota; class Chitinophagia; order Chitinophagales; family Chitinophagaceae; genus Chitinophaga; species Chitinophaga sp. 22620. Next base: position 423,643 of record NZ_JBQEMV010000003.1, read on the forward strand.
ACCACCGTGCTGGTAAGGGAATCCACGGCCAGGCATTCTCCCACCCAGCGGAGGTCGCCGTTGCCGTCGTAGGTGGTGGAAAATACTTTGGACCAGTTCTGACCCAGGTCGTCGGAGCGGTACACGCCGTCGTTGAGCGCAAAATACACACGGTCAGGCGCGTTGGCGTCCAGCGCCATACCGTCTACCCGTATGGTGCTGATACCGTCCAGCAGCTGCACCCAGCGCTGGTTGGTGCCGTCCCATTTGTACGCGCCGCCCACGTCTGTGCGGATGTACATGCGGTTGCTTTGTGTAGGGTGGATGGCCATACCCGTCACATAACCGCCGCCGCCGATGGCTACGCTGTTCCAGTTGTAGGATACCATTCCGAGTGTGGACGAAACGCCGGAGCGCTTGCCGTCCAGCACTTCCTTTTCCAGTTTTTCACTCATTTTTTTGCATGAGTATGCGCCGAGGATGGCCATGCCAATGGCCGCCACGATAGTCGCGGAAATTTTCATAAAACAAACTTTGGAGGTTATTGAATAGTGGTTTTCAAATCAATAGTTCGGGTTCTGTCTGATCTTCGTGTTTTGTGCGATAACGCTTTGAGGAATAGGCATGAGGTAGTTCTTAGACGCGTCGAACGCAATCTTTCCGCCGCCTGCATTTACTTTTTCATATACGGGTTTGCCGCCAGCCAGGGTGATCTTCATGGCGCGGAGCGGTTGTGCAAAGATGGCTTCTGCTGTTTTCCAGCGGCGGATGTCTGAGAAACGTTTGCCTTCAAAAGCAAGCTCCACCCTTCTCTCCCGCCTGATCCGCGCACGCATCTGGTCTTTGGTGAGGTTGGCGGGAAGTTCCGGCAGGCCGGCCCTCAGCCTTACTTTTTTGATGGCGGCGTATACGCTTTCATCTGGCCCTACGGCTTCGTTCTGCGCTTCGGCATAATTCAGCAGCACTTCGGCATAACGCCAGATAATGGAATTGCCCCCGCTGCTGTTGCCCGGCACCACGGCGGGGTCCACGGCCTTTTTCATGAAATAGCCGGTACGGCCTTTGCCGCCCGCGCCGGATGCATCCAGCTCGTTGGGGTTGTTGGCCACGCCCAGCCGGGTGTAGATGACGCCGCTTTTCCAGGGGGAACCGTCGTAGATGATGGTGGCGGCAAAACGTTTGTCGCGGTTGTTGTACGGGTTCTCAGGGTCGAAGAGCGCGGAGCCTTCCGCTTCGGTTTTCCCGTCCAGGAATTCGTAGTCGTCCACCAGGTTCTGCGTGGGGTTCACCGCGCCCCAGCCGCCGCCGTCGCTCACTTTCACGGGGTTCCAGTATTTTTCCTTGATGTTGCCCCTGATATTGGCGGCATACTGGATGTCGAAGATCACTTCCACGTTGTTCTCATTGGCGGGCAGGAACAGCGCGCCGTAATCGGGATACAGGTCGTAACCGGCGCCGGATTCCATGATCTTTTTGTGGGTGGCTGCCGCGTCGGCCCATTTGGATGCATACAGCTCGGTTTCGCCTTTCAGCGCCCATGCCGCGCCTTTGGTAGCCCTCCCGGCGTCTTTGGCGGCCACTTTCAGCGGAAGGTCCGCAGCGGCTTCTTCGCATTCCTTCTGGATAAATGCCACGCATTCTTCCCAGGTATTGCGCGGGTAAAAGATCGCATCGCCCTGCTCCGCCTGGTTTAAAGGAATAGTAATGAGGGGCACGCCGCCGTAGATGTCCATCAGGGATTTGTAGAAGTACGCGCGCAGGAATTTCGCCTGTGCCAGCAAGCCTTTTTTGGTGGCCTCGTCGAAGCCGGAAGCGGACACGTTCTTGATGAACACATTGCACTTGCGGATATTGGCGTACATGTTCTTCCAGTGCGGCGTGAATATGGGCGTGGACGGACCGTAAGAGCCCTGCGCAAAGTTCTCGTACGAAGGAATGCCTGCAAGCGGGCCGCTGATGCTGTTGTCGGAAAAATTGTCCAGCGGGTCGTTACTGATCTCCGAAGGCAGGTTGGTGAACACGGTGCTTTGCGGGCCGGGGTTCAGGTTGTTGTAAATATCGTTGAGGAACAGGCCGGCGTTGGTGGGCGTTTTCCAGACAGATGCGTCGGTGAGCTGGTCCGTAGGTTCAATATCGAGCGAATTGTCGCAGGAAGCGAGCATTATGCAGCAGCCTGCTATATAGAATAGTTTCCTGAGTTTCATGTCCGTTGGTTTTTCTGGTTAGAAATTGACGTTTAATCCGAAGGAGAGCACCTTCTGCTGGAAATAATACCGGGCTCTTTTGCTGGCGCTGCTCACGCCGATCTCGGGATCGAGATATTTTTCGGCGGAGAAAGTGAGCAGGTTCTGCGCGGCGAGGTAAAGGCGGATATTGGACATCCTCAGCCTGCTCATCACGTTCACAGGCAGCGAATAGCCCAGCTCTATGTTTTTCAGCCTGATATAAGACCCGTCTTTCTGCCAGAAAGAAGACACCTGCTGGCTGTTGGTACTGGGCGAAGGCATGATCACCGGGTATTTGGCGTTCCTGTTCTCCGGCGTCCAGTAGTCCAGCTGTTCTTCAAATATTTTCGCGCCGTTGAAGAAAGGAAGGGAGGCTTCGTTGGTAAGCTGGAAGCTGCTTTGCGTGGCGCCCTGCCACAGCATGCTGAGGTCTATGCCTTTCCAGCCCGCGTTGAGGTTGATGCCGAAGATCACCTGCGGGAAGGCGGGATCGCCGATCACCACCTGGTCGTCGTCCGTGATCTTTTTATCGCCGTTGATGTCCGCATACCGGATATCGCCGGGGCGCAGGGTGCCGAACTGTTTGGGCGCGGCATCTATTTCTTCCTGCGACTGGAAAAAGCCGATGGCCTGCAGGCCGAACTGTGTGTCCAGCGGGCGGCCGGTACGGCTGCGGTTCGGGTTGTTCTTCGTGGCGGCGTTCTCAAAGGTTTCCACCAGTTTATTCTTTGCGTAAGAGAAATTCAGCCCCCCGCCAAGCGTAATGCCATTGTTGAAAGCATGGTTGGTGTTCACGGAAAAGTCAAAGCCCTGGTTGTCCATGATGCCGGCATTCACCTGCGAAATACCGATGCCATATTCAACAGGCACTACGGCGTTAGGCGCCACGAGCATGTCGCTGCGGCGTTCTTTGAAGAAGTCCAGCTCGATGCCGATCTTTCCCTGCAGGAACATCCCCTCGATGCCGATGTCCGCTTTCTTCGCGGTCTCCCAGGTAATGTTGGGGTTGGATTCGTTCCTTTCGAACACGCCCTGCACCTGTGTGAACTGTGTGCCGCCGAAGCCGTAGCTGCTGTTCAGCCCGTAGCTGCTCAGGTACTGGAAGGGAGCGCCCGCCAGGTTGCCGGAAATGCCGTAAGAGGCGCGCAGCTTCAGGTTATCGATCCATTTGTAATTGTCTTTGATGAAGTGTTCTTCAGACAGCCTCCAGCCGAGCGAGAAGGCCGGAAAAAACGCGAACCTTTTGCCGGGCGCAAAGAAATAATGCCCGTCGTAGCGGCCGGAAAATTCCACCAGGTATTTCTGCGCGTAATCATAACCGAGCCTGTACACGAAGCCCAGCTGCTTGTAAGAGCCGGAAGAGCCGCTGTTGTCCAGGTCTGTTTTGGAGGAGCTGCCGAGCGACAGCTCATCGAGCGTAACCTGGTAGTTGAGGCGGGAAGCGCCGAAGGTATTATTGTCTCCCTGGCGCAGCTCGGCCACGCCCAGCACGTTCACGTTATGTTTACCGAAAGTTTGTTTGTAGGTGATATAGCCCTGCAGCGTGGTGTTCACCGCTTCGTCGAAATCCTGGCTCAGCTGCGGCGAAGGCACGCCGGCTTTGGTTTCCACGAACTCGTCCTGCGCGTTCAGCGACCAGATGCTGTAAGGCAGCTGCCACTGTTTGCCGGTGTTGTAGTTCTTGTCGTAGGCGCCAACGGCTTTCAGCGAAAGGCCCGGCACAAAGGGTATCGCCTGTTCGATGGATAATTGTGTGAACAGCATATTGCCTTTCCGACGGTTGTAGCCGCTTTCGTAGATGGAAGGCAGCAGGCCGTTGCCGGGAAGGCCATTGCTGAATTTCAGCTGGTTGACCAGCAGCGGGGGATTTTTGGTAACGGATGTATAAATGCCGGTGCCGCTCGTGGAGCCGGGATTGTCCGTCACTTCCAGGGTTCCTTTCACGTCCAGCGATATAACCGTGTTTTTGGTGGCGTTCACGTCCACGTTGGAAGCAAGGTTGTAACGGCGGTATTTGATCACATCCACGGAGCCTTGCTGGTAGAGGTGGCCGAGCGAGCTGAAGAAGCGCACTTTGTCTGAACCGCCGGAGAACGTGAGGTTCTGCGAGGTCATCGGCGCGTTGAAATCGATCACGTCGCCCAGCCAGTCGCTGTTCGGGTAATGGTCCGGATCGGAGCCGTCTTTATATTTCTGCAGCTGCTCTTCCGAATACGCCGGCGGCAGGCCCGCGTTTTTGTTGGCGGCGTTGAGCGTGCTGGCAAAGCCGTAGGAATCCAGGTATTTGGGGTATTGGGTGGGCCTTTGCACACCGTACCAGGTGTTGAAGCCGAGCTCTACCTTACCCTGTTTGCCGCGTTTGGTGGTGATGAGCACTACGCCGTTGGCGCCGGCAAGACCGTAAGGCGCAATGGCCGCGGCGTCTTTCAGCACGGTAAAGCTTTCGATCTCGTTCGGGTTGATCTGTGAAAAAGGCCTCGGCACACCATCCACGATGGTCAGCGCGCCGTTCCTGGAGCCGGTGGTGCCAACGCCCCTCACCCTGAGGCTGGCCGCGTCCGCACCGGGTTCGCCGCTGCCCTGGAAGGCCAGTACGCCGGACACCCTGCCCGCGATGCTGTTGTTCACATTGGCTACGGGCGTGCGCGCAATGTCCTGCCCTTTGAGCGTGGAAATGGCGGCGGTGGTAGACGCTTTCTTTTGTGTGCCGTAACCTACAACGATCACTTCGTTCAGTCCCTTCAGTTCTTCTTCCAATACGATGTCGAACAAAGTTTTGCCGTTCACCGGCAGTTCACGCGTCTGGAAACCGACATAGGAAACCACCAGCACGGCGTCTTCCGGGGCGTTCAACTCAAAACGGCCTTCAGGATTGGTAACGGTGCCGCTGGTAGTGCCTTTTACGAGGATGGTCACGCCGGGCAGCAGGGTGCCTTTGTTATCCTTCACCACGCCCCTGATGGAAAGGAACTGCTGGTCGGGCGAGGCGGTAATGGCGATCACACTGTCTGACAAAACTTTGTAATTCAGGTTGGAAGTGGCCAGCAGCGCGGCGAGTACATCGCCGAGCTTCTGCACGCCATTGCTGGTATAAGACACGGTCCTTTTCAGGGCCGGCTCTTTCGAATTATAGAAAAAACGGCAGCCGGTGGCCGATTCGATCTTTAACAGTGCGTTGGAAAGCTTTACTTCTTTAACATTCAGCGAAAGCTTCATGTCTTTCTGGGAATACACCTTGGCAGACAACTGCATGCAAAATAGAAAAACAGCCAATAGCGTCAGTCGCATAGTTCTTTCAATTTGCTTGACATTCACATAATGGCATAGCGAACCATTAAGTAGATTTTTTTTCATACTTTTAGCTTTTATTGGTTTTTGGAAGCCGCCAGTCTCACCTGCACTTCCAAATAAAAATCAGTATAAAGAAAGGGGGATGTTGACGCATTCCTCTTTCTGTTTACGGCAACCGGTTACCCGGCTCCCCGCCTATTTGTTAATGATGACCTTTTCATGTTGTATGCTGTATTTAAACGGTGCGATCACCTGCAATAGCTGCAGCGCTTCTTCTATGCTTTCGTTCTTGAATATGCCCGTGAGCTGGTAATCTTTCACTTCTTCGTTTTGGATGATGATGGATACGTTGTAACGCTTTTCCATCATGGCCGCGAGGTCTTCAAACCGTTCGTCGCGGAAAATGAGCTTATTGTCCACCCAGGCGGTTTCCACGATATCGTTCGTTTGTGTGAACGGCACCACGGCGGTCAGTTTCATTTCAGGCGCGGGCTCTTCCGCGGTTGTGTTTTCCGCTTCCGGCGCGGCATTGCGCAGCACCAGCTTTTCGTTCGGCTTCATCCTTATTTTCCGGGAAGGGTCTTTTTTGAGGGACACTTCCAGCGCGCCTTCAATGAGCGTGGTTTCGGTGGTGGCGCCGCCTGCGTAGGCTTTTACGTTAAAGGAAGTGCCGAGGTCCCGTATATCCGCCTCCTGCGTGTGCACTACGAATGCATGCAGGTCGTTGTGTTTTACTTTGAAGAAAGCCTCCCCTTCCAGCGATACTTCGCGGTGTTCGAGACTGAAATTCTTGGGATAGGTAAGCCTGCTGCCCGCGTTCAGCCATATCTCCGTGCCATCGGCCAGCGTGATCTGCGTTTTGGAGCCATGCGGCGCCACGATCTCGTTCATACCCTGCTGCACGAGCGCCAGCCCTGACGGTTTCAGGAAAGTGAGCCCGGCCCAGGTAATAGCCGCCAGGCCCGCTACCACGGCGGCGATGCGTACAAAAGGCCTGTATCTCCTCACTCGCACCGGTTCCGACTCCTCTCCCCGCACGTCTTCCAGCCTGCTGTTCAGGATGGCATTGAGTTTTTCCGGTTCGGCAGGGCCGTCCAGCAACTGTTTGATCTCGTCTATAAATTCATTGGTCACGTTATCCAGGTTGTTCACCGCCTGGATGAGTTCATAGGAATACCAAAGCTCGGGGTCCTGCGTGAGCAGTTCTTTTAATTCCTGTTCTTCTGCAGGTGTAATGGAGTGGGACAGCTGCCTGCCCATCAATACCCATATCCTGTTGGAATCTTTCATTTGGTTCATAATGGATGCCGGTAAGTGTACCGGTTTCCAATAAGACCGGAAAGCCGTTCCATTCTACTAAGGGGAAACAAAAAAAAGCGAAGATTTTTTTTTGGAGGCGGGAATCCCGCTTTGGGTGAGGATTTGACCGTTGCTGAATTTCAGACTTCTTTGGAAAGCGTACGTTCCTTATTGAATGAGCTCACCGCATTTACCAGCCGCTTCAGGGCAATGGCCAGCTGCACGTCGATGGTGTTAACGGAGATGTTCAGTTTTTCGGAAACGTCTTTGTTGCGCATCCCTTCCAGCCGCACCATTTCGTAGATCTGGCGGCAGCGGGGCGGCAGGGCGTTGATGGCGTTGCGGATGCAGTCGTACAGCTCCATAGATATCACCAGGCTCTCGGGATCGTCTGTGGCCATGTCGCGCAGGGGGATATCGGAAAGCAGGCGCTGCTCGCGTTTCAGGCGGGCCAGCTGATCCAGCGAGGCGTTCCGGACGGCGGTGAAAAGATAAGCGCGGAGATTGCTGATCTGCACGATATTGCCTTTCATCTGCCAGACCTTCAGCAGCACATCGTTCACGATCTCTTCCGCCGGTTCGCGGGCCTTCAGGTAGGCGGCCGAAAAGTCCAGCAGCGTGGCATGGTAATGCCTGTAGAGCAGCTGGTACGCTTCGCTTTCCCTGTTTTCCGCAATAAGATCGGTAAAGGCTTTAGTGAGTGAATCCAACATAAAGTTGATTGGTCTGGTGTGCAATATCCGGAATCAATATTAACTCAATGTGAAATGAAAGTAAACTGTAAGCAGTGAAAACAACGTGGCCGGAAAATACCGGGGATAATTTTGGTGATCAGTTTGCGGAACAAATTTATAGGTTTGACCATGAAAAAAATAAGGATATCCCGCCTGGTTCATGTCACATCAATGTCATTTACCCCACCTCTTCAAAAATTTTCCCAAATTCGAAAATCATTCCCTTTTCGTCGCCGGACCTTTGCCGTCTCTTATTTTACACCATAAGTACGACAACCAATGACCAAAAGGCTACTACTCATTTGCACCTTCCTGTTTTCTGTCACCGCGTTATTTGCGCAGGGCACCGCCTTCGTGAAAGGCACCATCACCACCAGCGACGGTAAACCCGCCGCGAATGTGACGGTAAGGATAGAGCAGACCAAATGGGGCGCAATTACCAACGAAAACGGAGAATACCTCATAAAGAATGTAAAACCGGGCGCCTGGAACCTCAAGGTTTCCGCCGTATCTGTTGCCTCACAGGTGAAGCAGATCAGCGTGGCGGCGGGCGAAACGCAACAGGTCGATTTTGTGCTGAATGCCAATTCCGCCCAGTTGCAGGAAGTGATCATCTCCACCAAATCCCCGACGAAAGAGAACAACATCGTGGCGAAAATGCCGCTGAAGAACCTGGAGAACCCGCAGGTGTACAACACGGTTTCCTCCGAGATCATGAAGCAGCAGAACATCACCACCTACGACGATGCGATGCGCAACATACCCGGCATCACCCGTACCTGGGAATCCACCGGCCGCGCTACAGACGGCGCCACTTATTTCGCGCTGAGGGGCTTTGACGCACAGCCTGCCCTTTCCAACGGCCTTCCCGGCATCGTAAGCGGCAATATGGACCCTGCCAATGTGGAATCCATCGAGGTCATCAAAGGACCATCAGGCACCCTGTTCGGCGGTTCTGTATATAGCTACGGCGGAATGATCAATACCGTGACCAAAAAACCTTATTTCAATTTCGGCGGCGAAGTGGCCTATACTTTCGGCAGCTATGGACTGAACAGGGTTACCGCGGACGTAAACACGCCGCTGAGCAAAACCGAAAAGATCGCGCTGCGCGTGAATGCCGCCTATCACTCTGAAAACCACTTCCAGGACGCAGGCTTTAAGAAGTCATTCTTCATATCCCCCGCATTGACCTATGAAATGAGCGACCGGCTGACCTTTACCCTGATGGCGGAGTTACTGGAAGAAGAAAGGGCCGTTCCTCCGGTATTCTTCCATTCAGACCGCGCCACCCCGCTCGTGTTCAAGAATATGCAGGAACTGGGGCTGAACGACAAATTGTCCTTTACCAGCAACGACCTGACCATCCGTAACCCGCGCTTCAACATACAGGGCCAGATGGTATATAAGCTGTCCGGCCAGTGGACCTCCCAGACCGTGGTATCCCGCGCGAATGTAAGGTCCAACGGTATTTATATGTATATCTGGGATAATGCCGGCGGAGACGAATGGTTCGATCAGACAGTGACGAACCAGGACCAGACCGTAACAACAACGGACATCCAGCAGAACTTTAACGGCGATTTCAAGATCGGCAGCCTGCGTAACAGGGTGTTGGTGGGCCTCGACTTCTACCACCGCAACATTTCAGATAACAGCTCCGGCGGAGGCACTATCCGGAGGGTCACTCCCTGGGGGGATGTGCAGGAAGCGGACCCGGACAACCCGATCTTCCTGACCAAAGAATCGGTAGGCAACCTCATTGCAACCCTTCCCGCAACCCTCGCCCATAATGAGAACAGCTCCTACAGCGCTTACGCCTCCGATGTGCTCAACATCACCCCGGCCCTGAGCGTAATGGCCAGCCTGAGAGCGGATTACTTTTATACCCCCGGCGACGGCAAAGAAGAAACCAAGGGAGATGAATACGACCAGTTCGCCCTGTCGCCCAAGTTTGGCCTGGTATTCCAGCCGGTATTGAACAAGGTGTCAGTTTTTGCGAACTATATGAACGCGTTCATTAACGTATCTCCCAAAAGTGTGCTCAATGGCGGCACTCCCACAGGAGAATTCAAGGCCTTTAAGCCTGAACAGGCCAACCAGTGGGAAGCAGGTGTGAAAACGAACTTATTCTCCGACAAGCTCCAGGCCACCTTTTCTTATTATGACATTAAAGTTTCCGACAGGGTGCTCTACCCTGTTAACGCAACGCCCGTCCAGGGCGGCAAGGTAGGCAGCAAAGGCTTTGAGGTGGAGCTGACTGCCCAGCCGGTACAGGGCCTGAACCTCCTGGCAGGTTACAGCCATAATAAAACCGAGGTGCTGGAAGGCAACGGGGATGATTTCTATGCGGAAGTAGGCCGTGTTATAGGCGGTCAGGGCCCGCAGGACCTTGCCAACCTCTGGGCTACCTACAAGTTCAGCAACGGCTCCCTCCGCAACTTCGGCCTGGGCCTGGGCGGCAACTACGCCAGCGAATACCTGGTGATAGACAACAGCAAGACCGGCCAGTTCTTCCTGCCCAGCTACGCCCTGCTGAACGCAAGCGTTTTCTACAACGCGGATCATTTCCGTTTCACCCTCAACGTGAACAATATCACCAACGAAACCTATTACATCGGCTACTGGTCCGTAAACCCGCAGAGAAGGCGGAATTTCGCCTGCAGCTTTGCCTATAAGTTCTAGGTAATTCCCTCAACTTTTTGCAGAAAAGCCGTATGAACCAGCTGTTTCATACGGCTTTTTTGTATCTTGAATGGGAGAATGCGACATCTTCCGGGGCTAAAAGGCCAGCCGGGCACCTTTAACCATTTTTATTGATCTTGCAATTTATTAATAGCTTTGCCGGCATATGGTAAAAATTACCTTCAGCATTACCGATACACCCACCGCTGATACGGGCCTGGATGCGTTAGCATACCTGGAGGGCGACATGCAGGTTTACCTGCACGATAAATTATTCACCAGCCTGCCCCGCACGCTCCTGCTGGACTTTGCGGGGTTTGCACAACGCTGGCTGGACGATCATTCGGCCCAAACTTCCGCCTACCTTCCCATGAACCGGGAAGAAGCCGTACTCAGCATCGAAAAGGCGCCGGAGGCAGGGCTCTACCGGTTCAGCTCCGCCAGGGCGGAAAAGGGGGATTTCCCGCCGGTGAAAGAAGAAGCCATCGCCGCGGCCTTCGGGGCTTTCCTTGCCGAACTGGAAAAAACGCTCAGGAAATAGGACAAATAACTGTAACGGGCAAACGAACCCGTCAAAATATTGAAAACAAAAGAGGAGTTGACATACAGTCAACTCCTCTTTTTTATGGATAGCTCATTCACATCCTTATTCATCCTTCGCTTCAGCGAGGAAGCTCACCAGGTCGCGGATCTCCTTCTTGGAAAGCACTGCTTTCATATCAGGCATGGAAGAAGGCGAAAAGGTTTTCTTCGCGATGTCCGCATTGGCAATTTCCTTTTCAGGCGCCAGGCCGTCCTTGATCTTCAGGCCGGTTTTGGTTTCTCCTTTCACCACGCCGCTCATTTTTTTACCGTCTTTCAGCTCCAGCGTAACCATGCCAAAGCCCGGCGCCAGCCGGGAGCTCGGCGAAATGATCGATTCGAGTATCTGCTCGCGGGTAAGGCGGTTGGCCACGCCGTTCAGGCGCGGGCCGGCATTGCCGCCGCGGTCGTCGTAAGCATGGCATTTCATGCACTGGGCGTTCTGGTTGCGGTAAAATATCTGCCTGCCCCGCTGCGGGTCGCCCCCCTGGAGGCTGCTGGCGTAAGAAGCCATCACGTCATCGGTGCTCAGTTTGCCGCTGATCTCTTTGTAACGCGCGGCCAGCTGGCCGGAGCCCGTGCTGTCTATGGCCTCACCCAGTTCCAGGTATATATCGGGGCTCAGCTTGCCCGCGGCCATTTTGTCCAGCAGGGCTTCGATGGCCTTCCCGCTGTTGTCCACCGGCAGCTTGCCCAGCGTGACCACAGCGGCCTGCTGCTCTTCCCTGGTGCGCGTGGCAATTACATTGCTGAGCAGGTTCACCATTACATCTTTCGGGATGTCCATTTTCTCCATGAGGTCCAGCCCGGTTACGCGAACGGATTTCTCTTTATCCGCCAGCGCATGCCGGATGCCTTTTTCCACCAGCGGGTCGTTCAATACCACCAGCGCTTTCAGCGAGGCGGATCGCACGGCCGGGTCGCGGTCCGTTTGCAGCGAGGCCAGCAGCGCCGCAGCGGCGGATTTGATGTTGAGCTGCTGTATGGCTTTGGCGGCGCTTAAGCGTACGATGGTGGATCTGTTTTTGAGCAAAGCGGTCAATGCTTCGGCCGATTTACCGGCTACCATGGCAGGATCCCTTTCCACGGGACCACGCAGGCGGCCATCCACCCTGTCCAGCACGGAAGGTTTGGCCCAGACGCTGATCACTTCCACGGCTTCCGCGCGCATAGTGTCAGGGTTCTTATCGTTCAGCGAAAAATCCGTGAGGGCCTGCAGTGCCGCATCATTGCCTACACGCAGGTTGGCGCTGATCACGCGGCGCAGCAGCGCTTCGTTGGTGAATGGCGTAGTATTGAGCAGCCCTGCCAGCGCCGGTAATGCGTCTTTAATGGAAAGATCGTCGTTGATGGCGCGGGCGGTTTCTGTTACCACGAACTCATCCTGGTCCTGCAGGAACGCCGCAATACCCGGATGGTTCATTCTTCTCAAAGCCACTACCGCCGCAATTCTCAGCGCCCTGGAAGGGCTTTTCGATAATGCAACCACCGGTTCTGCCTTGCCGATCCTCGCCAGCGCAAGGCTGCCGGCATGGCGGAGGTATGCGTCCACATCGTTGTTCTGCTCGAGCATGCTGATGATGGGCTGAATGGCAGGCTCATATTGAATTCTGCCCAAAGCTTCGGCGGCAAAGAAACGCGCACGGCTGGCAGTGTCTTTCAGCACAGGTACCAGCGCGGCGCCTGCTTCGCGGTATTTGATGTCGCCCAGCCATTTGGCGGCCTGCGCACGTATTTCGGGATCGCTGTCTTTCAGCGCGGGCAGCAGCGCGGCGGCGTATTGTTTATCTTTTCGCGCCAGCTGGCTGATGCCCCAGATGGCATGCACCCGGCTCAGCTGGTGATCCTTTGATTGCAAGCTTTGTTTCAGTACCTCCGCTCCTTTTTCGCCGCGTTTTACCAGCTCAAACTGGGCTTTCATCCTCACGCGCATATCAGGATTTTTCAGCAATGCGCCCAGGTCGGCTTCTTTACGTTTGCTGAAATCGGCCGCCAGCAATTCCTTCACTTCTTTTCGTATAGCCGAGCCCGCTGCATTCTTGTCGTCCAGCTTCCAGATGCGGCCATATTTATGCGTATCCCAGCCCTCTATCCAATCTGCCACGTATAATGCGCCGTCTGGACCAAAATCAAGCCCAGTGGGCAATACGCCGCCCAGTACTTTTTTGTGGTCGCCCAGCTCGAAGCTTGCGCCCCTGGGATTTAATTTGAAACTATGAATGCCTGAACTGAAGGGGCTTCCCACAAATTCGGCGATAAAGAAAGTGTTCTTATACTCGGGGCTCAGCGCGGTACCGGGATTGTACACCATGCCGGCGGGGCCGCTCACGAAATTGCTGATGCAGGGCGTGATGTAGGCAGCCTGGCCTTCCCAGCGGGGCAGGTACATTTTTTCGTCCATCCATACTTTATAATTATTGTTCAGCGGGTCGCGGTATTTGCCGTACTGCCAGTTGCTGCGCCAGCCAATGTCCGCGCCGTTCACCACGTACACCAGCCGTTCTTTTTCACCGGGATGGTCGCCGTCGTTGTCTTCGCTGATGAGGTTCGCATATTCGTCGAACACGAACTCGTGGGTATTGCGGTTGCCGTAGGCAAATACTTCAAAGTCGCTGCCATCGGGGTTGGAGCGGGCTATTACGCCGCTGTTGGGATGTTCCCACTTTTGCCCGTCAGGCCCGGTGCCGTTAAAACCGATGTCGCCGATCTGCCAGTAGATCCTGCCATCAGGCCCCATTTCAACACCGCTCATGCCATGCCCGCTGAAACCGATGTGAATGCCGTAGCCATGCGAAAGGGAGGTCTTTTCATCGGCAATGCCATCGCCGTTCTTGTCTTTCATTTTCCAGAGATCGGGCGCAATGGCCACGTACAGGTCGTCCCCGTCTGCCAGCACGCCGCCGGCCACATCATCCACTTCATTATTAAAATCATCCACCACCAGCTGCGACTGGTCGGCCACGCCGTCGCCGTTCAGGTCTTCGAGGCGGAAAACATTGTCTTTTTCAACGGCCAGGTCGCGCCAGTCGTGAGAGCTGTCGCCGTTCAGGTCTTCCAGCCATTTGTTGCGGGCGCTGTTTTCGGGAGACAGCTCTTTATGCAGGAAGGCGCGGCGGTCTTCCACCGTTTGCAGGCTGATGGAGGGAATCTCCCAGTCGCGGTGCCCGCGGATATCGAACTCGGAATGGTTCTGGCGGTTGGTGGTGGTATAATACAACCTTCCATGATCGTCTATATCGATCGCGATGGGCGATATCACCAGGGAATCAATACCCCAGAGCTTGAGGGAAAGGCCTTCGGCCAGTTCAGGCTTTACGGTCGCGGTGATAGAATCTGCGAACCGTGCGGTGAAGGCGGAATCCATCAGTTTGATGCGCCTTTCTTCAGCGGTAGGCTGCTTGCAGCCTGGCAGGCATGCTGCCGCTATTGGTAATGAAATAAAGTAGAGAGCATACAGCTTTCTCTGCAACGTGGAGCTTTTAACCATTGTAATTTACTGTTTTGACTTAAGGGCTTTACAATGGGTTAAAGTATAAAGAAATATGTCCAAATGCAAGAAAAACTGTCAAAACCACACTTTATTTATTCAAAGATGCGCTCCTCCAGCACCACGGTCACTTCGTCCCCTTCCGATTTGCCGAGAACCTCGCGCAGCTCCGCTTTTACGGGCAGCTTGTGGGTGCCGTCGCCCAGGGCCATAAAGGAGCTGCGGAAAGGGTGGCCGTCTATGGTGCCGCGCACTTTCACCAGCCCGCAGGTGCCGAAAAATCCCACGGACTCCGGCCAGATGAGATAGGTCCAGCCGCCTTTGTTCGGGCTTTTTAGCAGGCGGGCGGAGAATTGTTTCGGCAGGCGGATAACTTTAGCGGTTTGTGCCATAAAACGTTATTTAGTATCCCTTAAAGTTATACCGTATTATCCGCCCCGAAGGATGGCAAAAACGACTTTCCGGCGGGCGTTTTACGACAAAACTGGCTGCCGTTCCGTTATGCAGGATGTTTAGCTGTTTTCGCAGCCAGCACCGCCAGGTAATGCGCGTTATACATCACGCCCAGCACGTTCCCGAAAGGATCAATTACGGAAGCGGTCACAAAACCTTCTCCCCGCTTGATGATGGGCTCATATTCTTTAGCGCCGTGTGCCAGCAGCTTTTCGAATGCGGCCTGCACATCGTCCACATGCCAGTAGGTGACGGAGCCGCCCGGCCCGGCGGCCATGGCTTTGGGTGCATAAGCGGCGTCTATGATGCCCAGCTCGTGCTGGAAATCGCCGATGCGGAATTCGATATAGCCCGGTACTTCAAAATAAGGTGCGACGCCCAGCAGGTCTGTATACCATTGTTTGGCAGCAGCAAGGTCTGCCGCGTAAAAACTGATGTTCGCCAGGCCGCGTAAGGAAGATGGAGTTGCTTTGGACATATAGTTTGTTTTTTGTTAGGTCAAATGTAAAACGGGGGGTTGACAGCCTTATGTCAGCAGGAATTGGGCCATTTTAAAATTTGAATGAATAAATGCACAAACCGCGCACAGATGGTTGACATGCCTGTTTTTTCACATACTTCCACCCGCCACCACAGCGGGTTTACACTACTGCTGATACGAGATTAGCCCGAAGTACCATAAAAGGGCCAATAGGCGGAAGCCCCGTCAACCTTCACTTTTACACCCCGATCCGCTTCAGCTTTTCCGGGTCCACCACGGAGCTGATCTGCATGATCTTCCCGGTTTGGGGGGAGATATCGAACACTTGGCAGGATATGAGCCGCTCCCCGTCGTAGAACAGGAAAGCGGGCTGGTGATTGATCTCGGTGATCTTAATAGCTGATTGGGTTTGATAGGTATGATATACATAATCCAGCAGCTCCGCCACCTCGGCAAAGCCCGTGCTGATCTTCCTGAACACGTTCACCTTTCCGCCGCCGTCAGCATAGAACGCGATGTCTTCCGCCAGCAGCCCTTCCAGCTTTTGCAGGTTGCGCCCGCGGATGGCGTCGATATAATTTTGCAGCATGGCATTGGTGCGCTCGTTGCGGATGCCCACTTCCGGCGTTTCGCCGGGCTTGAACAGCCTGGTTTTGGCCCTGCTGAGCAGCTTGCGGGAATGTTCTTCCGTAATGCCCAGTATGCCGGCAATTTCATCGTGCGAGTAGTCGAAGCTCTCCTTCAGGATGAACACGGCGCGTTCTTTCGCGTTCAGCTTTTCCAGCAGTACCAGCAGGGAGTACGACAGGATATCTTTCAGGTGCACATTCGCATCCGCAGATTCCGTAGCCACCGGCTCGGGCAGCCATACTTCCGGCTGCACGGCCAGCTTCCGGCGGGTCTTCCTGTTGATGGACAGGTTGATCACGCTCCTGATCAGGTACGCCTTTTCATTTTCTATGCCTTCCCGCGCGTCTGTATAATATTTCGTGAGCACGTCCTGCATCACGTCCTGCGCATCTTCGGCGGAGCCGAGAATATTGTATGCGTAGGGAAAAAGAATGTTCTGGTAGTCTTTCACTGTCTGCTTTTTATCATCGAAGGTTAAAGGTAAGGAACCGAACGGCCCGCCTGTGTTCCAGGATAAGACACATTTTTCATGCCGCGCGTGACAGCCGGCGGGAATATTTTTCCGGATCGCGTAAAACCCGCAGCAGTTGCGGCATTATATTTTTCCCGATTGCGTAAACCCGCCGGTTACAGGCGCCGTAATTTTGCGGCGTTCAAATAAAACATAACATGAAAAGATTATACATCATATTCCCGGTATTCCTGCTGATGGGCATGCCGGCCATAGTGGAGGCTGCCGGCATCAGTCACGCCTGCGCCTACACGCAGAACGGCGTTATAACGGGCAGGATCACCACCAGCGACGGGCAGCCCGCGGAATTCGCGACCGTGCTGCTGAACAACAAAACGGTGGTGCAGGTGGACAAGGCCGGTACCTACAGGATCGGCGAGCTGCCTGCCGGTACGTACACCATTACCGTGCGTTTTGCGGGCCAGCAAACGCAGGCCAGAACCATCACGCTGCAGGACGGGGAAACCGTTACCGCGGATTTCGCGCTGCAGATCAGCGCCAAAGCATTGAACGAAGTCGTGATCGTGGGCGACAAGTATACAGTTACCGCGAAGAAAAGAAGCAATACCGCCTCCAGGTTGCCGCTGGAGTACCTTGAAAACCCGCAGGTGTACAACGTGGTGGATAAGGAACTGATCGCGGAACAGATGGCGCTTACGCTGGAAGAATCTTTCCGCAACATACCCGGCGCGGCCCCTGCCAAAACCGGCGCAGGCATGCCCGCGTTTTTTTCCCGCGGCTTCCTCACCACAGACAACCTCCGCAACGGCATGGCCACCTATCTCCGCACCGGCATCGACCTCGTGTCCGTAGAGCGCGTGGAAACCGTCAAAGGCCCCTCTTCCACCCTGTTTGGCGGCACATTGGTGAGCTACGGCGGATTGGTGAACTACGTTACCAAAAAACCTTACGAAAAATTCGGGGGCGAAGTGAACTTCATGACGGGAAGCTACGAGCTGAACCGGCTGACCGCTGATATCAACGCGCCGGTGAATGCGCAAAAAACGGTGCTGTTCAGGATCAACATGGCGGCGCAGAACAAAAATGACTGGCAGGACCAGGGCCATGGCAGCACGCTGGTGATCGCCCCTTCCTTAACCTACAAGGTAAGCGACCGCCTTACCCTGCGCCTCGACGCCGACATGCAGAACTACAAAGGCACTTCAAACACAGGCTGGGCGGTGAACAGCGGCGTCACGCTCAAATCTTTCGACCAGCTGCCGCTGGAATACAAACGCTCCCTGATCGATAATTCCTTCATCGGCCATCAATATTCCCGCAATGTGTTCGCGCAGGCTGAATATAAGCTCTCTTCAAAATGGACCTCGCAGACCAATTACGCCTGGGCCAACGGTGAATATACGGACCTCCTGTACTTCAACCAGTCCTGGATCAGGAACGACTCCATCCAGCGCGCCCTGGGCGTGTTCTCCCCGGACAAGGTGGGCCGCAGGCACATCCAGCAGAACTTCACCGGCGAGTTCAACACAGGCTCCTTGCGCCACCGGCTGCTGATCGGCGCGGACTTCATGAGCCAGTACCGCAACTACAAATACGCCAGCCTGATCCTGGACACCGTGAACGTTTTATCCGCCACTATCCGGGATGTGAAGGTCCAGAAGGCCGAAGAGATGCTGGCCAGGCTCAGCACCCCGCCCATCATGAGCAGGCAGAATGCGTACGGCGCCTATTTCTCCGATGTCATCAACATCACCGGCAACCTGCTCGTCATGGCCAGCCTGCGCCTGGATTATTTTGAGAACAAAGGCACCACCAATAATCTTTCCAGGGCCACCACCGGCGCGTTCGACCAGCTGGCGCTCTCACCGAAATTCGGGATCGTGTACCAGCCGGTGAAAGAGAAAATAGCCTTGTTTGCCAACTACATGAACGGCTTCAAGAACGAGGGCGACGTGCTGCAGCCCGATGGCACAACGATCTCCCTTAAACCCCAGCAGGCGGAGCAGATAGAAGGCGGCGTAAAGCTGGACCTGCTGAATAACAAGCTGAGCGCCACCATCAGCTACTACGATATCTCGGTTTCCCGGATCAGGCGCACGCAGGAGATCAATGGCCAGAACTTCATCGTGCAGGACGGCACACAGGAAAGCAAGGGCGTGGAAGCGGAAGTGATCGGCAATCCTTTCCCCGGTTTCAACTTCGTAGCCGGGTACGGTTACAACAAGAACAAATACACCAAATCCAATAAGGACGTGCTCGGGAAAAGGGTCATCGGCACGCCCGAGCACGTGGGCAATGTATGGCTGAGCTACAGCCTGCTGAACGGCAGCCTGAAAGGCCTGGGCATCGGCGCCGGGGTCATGTATGTGTCCGACGCGTTCTACAACGCCACCAACACCTTCTCCATGCCGGCATATACCGTGGTGGACGCCACGCTGTACTACAACCAGCCAAGGTTCCGCCTGAGCGTGAAAGCCAGCAATATCACCAACGAGCATTACTGGATCAGCGACGGGTTCTACTCACGGCCGCAGCCGCCGGTGAACTTCCTGGCGGGTATCGCTTACAAGTTTTAAAACACATCAGGCCGCCCCTCACCCGGGACGGCCTGATGCTTTTGCAGCGCTTCTACCACTGTGCATTTACCTTGTAAGTGCCCGGCGTGGTCCTGAAAGCCTTGTTCAGCCTGTTCCAGCTGTTGATGGTGGCTATCTGTAATGCGAGATAGGCGATCTCGTCCTTGCTGAAATGCCGGGTAAGCTCATCATAAATTTCATCGCTGGTATCGCAGCGGATAGTGAGGGCTTCGGCAAATTCGAGGGCCGCTCTTTCAGCGGGTGTGTAATACGGCGTTTCGCGCCAGGCATTAAGGCCGTGGAGGCGCTGTTCGGTTTCTCCGTGATGAATGGCGTCTTTATGATGCATATCCAGGCAAAACGCGCAGCCATTGATCTGCGATACGCGGCATTTGATCAGTTCCTGCAGCTTTATGTCGAGGGAGGAGTTTTTCACGGGAGCGTCCACTTTCATCAATCCTTCCAGCATGCCTTTGGGTACTTCAAAAAAAGAAATTCTCTGTTTCATTTTGATGTGTTTTTAAAGATTACACATACAAGACCCATTAAAAATGCCGCGCGTGACAGAAAGCGCTTTTTTTTCAAAAAAAGCCTGCAACCGCAGTTCATGCCCTTCATTCCACAACCCGGCGGATTTTCCTGTGCAGGCAGCCTCCCTCCCGCCATCTTTGCCGGAAATATTTAATGATGCTGATACTAATGATAGTATTCGCGCTGCGGCGGGTGCTGGCAGCGAAACAGAAGAGTGTGCGGAGAACGGCTTAAAGCTGAGCGCTGTTACCGGCCACCTGGTATTATTTGATCTTTTTGAAATGCTCTTCGCGGTCGGTACGGAGCACAAATCCCTCTTTTCCGAACTCTACGTCCGCCGGCGCATTCTCCGCCCAGAAAAAGAGGTCAGGACTGGCAGGTTTTAATGGAGTGGTATGCTGCCCGGCTTTTGCGAGCAGACCGCCGTTCACAATGCTTATCACCACGGTGTCTTTCCTGTCGTTCACATACCTGCCGGTACGCAGGGCCAGTTGTTTTTCGCCCAGTTCAATAGCTTTGTATTTGTGGCGGCGCTGGGAAAGCAGCCAGGTATAAAGACTGTCGTTGTCATAAGTTTCCGTCCAGCTGTCGTGCGTGGCCTCGGGATATATGGTGAATTTCACCTGCTTATTTAAAGGCTTCAGCGCATCGATCATTCTCTGGCTGGCTGTAAGCGGCACCACGTTGTCTTTAGCGCCGTGAAAGCACCAAACCGGCATGTAGCGCAGCTTCCAGGCTTCAGAAGCGTCGCCGCCGCCGCAGATGGGCGCAATAGCGGCAAAAAATTCAGGATGTTTTTCAGCCAGCGACCAGGTGCCGAAGCCGCCCATACTCAGGCCGGTGAGGTAAACCCGGTCGTCGTCCACCCGGTATTTCTTTTTAATATCGAGCAGCATGCGGAACAGCTGCTCGGGGTCCCAGCCAAAACCGCTGGATTGAGGGCTCACCACGATGAACGGGAATTTTTTGCCGGCTTCCACCAGCTTGGGCAGGCCGTGCTTTTTTACCTTTTCCAGGTCGCTGCCGCTTTCGCCGGAACCGTGGAGGAACATTACCAGCGGCCATTTCCGCGAGGTGTCTGATTCATATCCTTCCGGCAGCGCCAGCAGGTAGTGGATGTCTATGGTAAATTTCCCGGGCGTTTGCTGCGCGCGGGCCTGTATGAGGTTGAGCAGGATGAGGGCAAGGAACAGGGTCTTTTTCATGACACTGAATTTACTAAAATAAATTCATCAGCCCTGCTTTCTTACATATTTGGTGAGGATCACGATAAGCTGCCCTTCTATCTTTCCCTCGATCTGCTCCGTATTGTCCGGCACCAGGCGGATGTTCTTCACCACGGTACCCATTTTGGCGTTGAGGGAAGTTCCTTTCACGTCCAGCGACTTAGTAAGCACCACGGTGTCTTCATTGCGCAGCACGTTGCCGTTGCTGTCGCGGTGCAGGTCTACGGCGCCGTCGCTGTCCTGGTCGCCGGCAGCTTTGGCCCAGGCAAGGGTTTCATCGTCCAGGTACATCATATCCAGGTTTTCCTGCGCCCAGCTCTCGTTCCTGAGGCGGCTCAGCATGCGCCAGGCCATTACCTGCACTGCGGGCACTTCGCTCCACATGGCGGTGCTGATGTGCTGCTGCCAGTGAGCCGCATCCAGGTCTTCCCGTTTCTCCGCCTGTGCCAGGCATTTGCCGCAAAGGTAAACGGCATCGTCTTTCACGGCAGCCGGCGTTTGCGGCAGCACGTACACTTTCAGCCCGCTGGCGGAGCCACAGAGCTCGCACTGGTTGCCGCTCCTGTTCTTCAGTTCTGTTTCCTGTATCATATGATCTTTTCGGCCGCGAAATTAATATATTTAATTGGCGCTTAGTTTAATCAATAAAAAATTTAAAATAAGCCGACGTTGCCCAGCAAAGGTCATTGCCGGGAGCAAACCCTCATTGCGGCTGGTAAAATTTCTGCCTGCGGCCCAGCCTTTGCATGGCTTTGGCAAGCCTGCCCACACGCGTCTCTTCACGTTTGGCCCCATACACCCAGCTGATGTAATACCGCTGCTCGGTTTCGGAGAGTGATTGGAAAAACGCATTCGCTTCAGGATCGTATTCCAGGCATTCCTGCATTTCATGGGGAATGATAAGCGGATCGTTGTCGATGTAAAGAACGATACGCACGCGGTCTCCCGCTTTTTTCCATATCTTCTTTCTTATTTCAGCTTTTACGGGGAGGAACAGCTCGCCGTTGCCAAGCGGCATCAGGTGCGCTTTGGCGATGGGAAAGCCGTCTATGCTGCCTTTCACTTTCAGCTGGCCGAAGGGGATGTTTGCAGCCGGCTTGATGCCGGGCATGCGGGCGAAGGTCCAGCCGCCTTTGCCGGGGAAACGTTCGAGGAGGTATTCTTTATCCGTCAATGGTTCCATGGCGGCAAATATACTTTATTCCGCCAGGCGGATCATACATTGCACGTCTTTGTCGCTGAAGTACCATTCCACGCAATAACCCTGCGGGTCCAGGTCGTCGCGCTGCAGCAGCTGCTCAAAAGTGCGGCGGATGTTTTGCAGGTCGTCCATGTAATTGTGCACCACCACGGATGCATAAGCGCCTTTCTTCAGCACCAGCGATTCCAGCCCGAGATGCTCCAGCTCTCCCGGCTCCTGTTCTGTAGCAGCAGCACGGTACACGATGCCTTTGCCGTTTTCAGGCCGCGAAATACCGAGATATTTCCGGTCGGAAGAATACGGCACCAGCCCATGCAGCTTTTCATGCGCGGCATTCACGCCTTCAGGGAAAGAAGAAGCGGTTACATAAAAGGCTTTTATGTCCTTGTCGAAAGTCCAGGTTTCCATTGCATGTATGTTTCGTGTAAAAATAAGATCGCCGGGAAATAGATGCAGTAAAACATCAAATCCCCGGCAATTTACCGGGGATCTTTTTATGCTGGCAACATCCGTTGTATTATTTGCCAAATGCAGCGCGCAGTTTGTTGAGATCGAGCTTTTTAGAGCTCAGCACTTCTTTCGTTACGCGGGCCGCGGCTTCCTTGTCGTCAGACAACATCATTTCGGTCAGCTCCACAGGTACTACCTGCCAGGAAACGCCGAACTTGTCCTTCAGCCAGCCGCACATCTGCGATTCAGCGGGGCCGCCCTGGGTGAGCTTGTCCCAGTAATAATCCACTTCTTCCTGGCTATCGCAGTTAACTATGAAAGAAATAGCTTCGTTGAACTGGAAATAAGGCCCGCCGTTCAGCGCGAGGAACTCCTGCCCTTCCAGGTAAAATTCCTGGGTCATGAGCGTGCCCGCGGGGATCTTATGTATTTCAAAACCTTCCTCGCCGTAATAGGTGGAACGGCCTTTTTTGCTGTTCTTGAAAATACCGAGATAGTAATCGATCGCTTCTTCCGCATTCAGGGTGAACCAGAGATTGGGTGTGATTTTTTGGGTGCTTATTCTCTTTTCCATGATGAAAGGTTTTTTATGTGTGGTTTGTTGATACAAATGTAGCCCGGGTATTCCACTCCGGTGAGGTGCGTAACCGACTTTTCTGAGGGTGATTTGCGACAACCTGCCGGGATTGCGTATTTTTGAAGCATAAATACGCCTGATCATGGGATACCTGCGGGAATACTACAACAACATCATCCGATTACCCGAAAACGAATGGCAGTTCATTGCCGCGCATTTCGAACGGAGAACGTTCCGGAAGGGTGAAACCATAATCCCCGCGGGCGTTACGGAGGATTATCTTTCGTTCATCGAATCAGGCATTGTGCGGTTCTATATCCCGGGAGAAGAAAACGAGCTGACGTTCCATTTCAGCTTTCATAAAGAGTTCACCTGCGCTTACGATTCCTTCCTCACCAGAACGCCCTCTGCATATGCCTTACAGGCCTTGAGCGACATTACGCTATGGAGCATCCCTTACGCCGGCCTCCAGGAAGTGTACGCGCAAACGCAGGCCGGCAACTACCTCGGGCGGTTTGCGGCAGAACAGCTGTTCCTGGCTAAAAGCCGGCGCGAGCTTTCATTGCTGAAATACACGGCCAAAGAGCGTTACCTGCGTCTGTTCACCGAGCAGCCGCATATCCTGCGGCAGATACCGCTGAAATACGTGGCCTCCTACATCGGCATTACGCCCCAGGGCCTCAGCCGTATCAGGAAACAGATTTCTTAACATAGGTTCATTGCCCGGGAACGCCGGCCGTGGCATTTTTGCAGTATGAAAATGCCCATTCTTTCATACGGCCACAGCCTGCTCAGGCAAATGTGCGCGGACGTTCAGCCGGACCATCCCGGGCTGGAACGGTTCATCAACGATCTCTGGGAAACGATGCAACATGCAAACGGCTGCGGCCTCGCAGCCCCGCAGGCAGGGAAAGCGCTCAGGATATTCGTGGCGGACAGCCTGTCCACTTTCAACAGCCTCGACGGGCGCAGCCGCGAATATTATTTCCACCCGGGAGACGGGGGGATCAAAGAAACATTTATCAATGCAAGGATCATCCGGCGCTTCGGGCGCAGCTGGGGAGATGAAGAAGGCTGCCTGAGCATACCCGGCATTGCGGAGACCGTGCAAAGGCCCTGGTCCGTTACCATCGCGTACCTGGACCGGCAGCTAAGCCCCCGGCGGCAAACCTTTCATGGCATGACGGCACGCATCATCC
Source organism: Chitinophaga sp. 22620 (assembly GCF_052044405.1). NCBI lineage: Bacteria > Pseudomonadati > Bacteroidota > Chitinophagia > Chitinophagales > Chitinophagaceae > Chitinophaga > Chitinophaga sp. 22620. The sequence continues at coordinate 447,721 of NZ_JBQEMV010000003.1, forward strand.
AGCATGAATACGACCACGTAGACGGCATTTTATTCCTGGACCACCTGGATGCGCTCACACGGAAAATACTGGCGGGCAAGCTGAAGAAAATCGTAAAGGGACAGGTGAAAACGAAGTACCGGATGATCTTTCCTTAAGATCTCCCGTGTACTATCTTCATGAAAAGGGAATGTTTCAGGGATAAAGAAGGTATTTCTTCCGCATCTGCTTATACTTGCCCAGGCCGGGTTCCCAGCTTTTACGGATCTCTTCTTCGCTGGCGCCGGCAATGATCTGTTCTTTGAACTGCCTGGTGCCGGACAGCTTGTCGATGTCGCCTATCTGCCTGCTCTGGCTGCGGTCAAAGAATTTATCCTTGTAGGGATAGGCCTTGTACATGTCCATGATCCAGCGGATGTTCACCTTGCCTGTTTCGCGCAGGGCCTTTACGTCGTAGTCCCGGAGGTCCAGCCCGTAACAGGCCTGGTCCTGGTGCAGCGGGGTTTCCGATTTGCCGGGGAGGCTTTTGGGCGTAAAGCTGAAGTCGAACTTCCCTTTCAGCGCAGGCGCGCCCAGTACGGTAAAGGGTATATGAGTGCCCCTGCCCTGGCTCACGATGGTGCCTTCAAACAGGCAGAGCGAAGGATACAGCATCACGGACTGCTGGGTGTTCAGGTTGGGCGAAGGGCCTACGGGCAGGGTGTAATACATGTCGTGCCGGTAGTCTTTCACTTTGATCACCCTGATCCTGCATTTGGCTTTATTGGGCAGCCAGCCTTCGCCGTTCACCATCTGCGCAAATTCGCCGATGGTCATGCCATGCGTGATGGGAATGGGGAATTTGCCGATGCCGGATTTCAGCTCCATGTTCAGGATGGGCCCGTCCACAAAAGCATTGGGATTGGGCCGGTCGAAAATGATCAGCTCTTTGTTGGCCTTCGCGCAGGCGTCCATCACTTCGGCGAGGGTGTTGATGTTCGTATAAAAACGGCAGCCAACATCCTGGATATCGAAGATGAGCACATCGAGCGCGGCCATTTCTTTGGGCGTGGGCTGCCTTTTGTTGCCGTATAACGAAATGATGGGGATACCTGTCGCGGGATCCTTTTCGTCGCCCACAGGCGCCCCGTTGCTGGCATTTCCGCGGAAGCCGTGCTCGGGGCCGAAGACCGCTTTGATGTTAACCCCCAGGGCGTGCAGGCTGTCTACGCTCAGGCGGTTGCCGATCACGGAGGTCTGGTTCACGACCATGCCTACTTTTTTGCCTTTCAGCAAAGGAAGGTACGCCGCCGTCTGGTCTGCGCCGGGCACCTGGGCCTGGCCTGCAAAAGAAAATATGGTCAGGAAAATGAGTATGACCGTGCGCATGGCGGGAATATTGGTTTGGGTGAGTTTATACATCGATAGCGTCGTAAACGATCACTTTGTCCCACAGCGGGCTGCAGTTCTTAATGAATTCAACGTGGATGGGGTGGGTCTGGTAGGCTTCCTGGCCGGCAACATCTTCGAAGAACATGAGCTCGGATACGCCCCAGCTTACGTCTACCACATCGCGTTGTTCGGTGCTGGCCACTACGCCTACACGCAGTTCTTTCACCGTCGGTATCTTTGAAAGGGATTTAACGCCTGCCACCAGTTTGTCGCGGTCTTCCTTGGAACCGGGGTTCTTCAGCCAGAAAAATACGTGGTGAACCAGGGGGTATTTGCCTTTGACCGCGGGGGCGGGCATGGCTGAAACGGCGGTGCCTGCTGCAATTGCGGCGGCGGTGCCCAGGAATTTCCTTCTGTTTTGTCTTTGCATGTCAAATCGGGTTGAGGCCCTGAAAATAATAAACATCGCGCAAAAACAGAAATCACCGCCCGGAACGTTCCAGCAGGTTGATCTTAATACGCTTGTACATGCTTTTCTCGTCCAGCGAAGCTTCCAGCTCGGTGAGTGTTTCCAGCAGGTTGTGCCGGGCGGTGGCCAGCCATTTGCGGTTCTCTTCACGGATAACGGCCAGCATAGGCCCGATCTTTTTATACATCTGCCTGCCCGCGGGCGTCAGCGAAATAAGGCGGCGGCGGGCGTCCCTTTCATCCACAGAGGCTTTAATGAGGCCCTGGCCCAGCATCTGGTCCGCCAGCTGCACTACCGCGGGGTGACTGATCCCCAGCGATTCGGAGATCTCCGTGATGCCCAGCACTTTTTCACGGCTCAGCAGCTCCAGTATCAGGAACCACTTGGCCTCAAAGTCCAGGTCAGACTCCCGGTATATCCTGCTCACGTCCGCAGAAAGCCGGTCCGCCAGCCTTTTCAGCCGGGTGGCCAGCGCAAGTTCTTCAAGTTGATTCACTATGCTCATGGTTTAAAAGTACTCAATTTTTAACCTGCCCTGCGCTTTTCATCTTCCGCGCCGCCGGTTCTCCTGCGGGGCGCCGCACCCTGGGCTTTGCCGAACTTGTAGCTGAAGGTGAGCGTTGCCACGCGCGAATCGCGGTACTGGATGAAATGCTCGCCGTAGCCCGTCAGGCGCGTCATGGCGTCGGTCCAGTTGGTGTAGAAAATATCGCTGATGCTGAGTTTGATGGAAGCTTTTTTGTTCCAGAGCTGCCGCTGCGCGCCGATGTTCACGCTCCAGTAATCTTCGATGTCGAGGAAACCGTAGTAGGCCTTGCTTTGGTAGCTGCCGGTCAGTTCCAGGCTGGTATTGGTGTTCAGGGTGATGGTGTTGCTGGAGTTGAGGTTGAAGGTAACGCGGCTTACGCTCAGGTCCGTATTTACAACGTTGCCTTTGTACTCGCCGTAATATACCAGCAGGTTGTTGCTGCTGCTGAGCCATTTGCCCGCGGTCACGGGGATGCCGAGGTTCAGGCTGTAGTAGTCGAATTTGGCGAGGTTACGGCCGGTTTGCAGTACGGTATTGGGTTCCGCGTCAGGGCTCAGCACGATGAGGATATTGTCTTTCGTGCGGCTGTACCCCGCTTTGGCGGTGTAACGCTGCAGCAGTGTATAAGTAAGCTCGAAGGAATGGGTGATCTCCGGGTTCAGGAAAGGGTTGCCGGCGGAAGAGGTCAGCGGGTCCAGGAAAACCTTGAAGGGGTTCAGCTGGCGGTAGCTGGGCCGGTTGATGCGCCTGCTGAGGCTCAGGCCCAGGTCGTGCTTGTCCGAGAAAGCATAACCCGCGTAACCGCTGGGGAACAGCTGCGTATAGTTCCGGTCGAAGTGCTCTTTCGTGGTCACCTGGTTGCCTTTCGCATTGGTGTTCTCCAACCGCAGGCCCAGCTGGAGGCTGAGTTTCTGCCATTTGCGGCTGCCGTTGAGGTAGGCCGCGTTGATGTTCTCCTTATAAATGAACCGGTTGCTTTTGCCCTGGTCCAGCACATCGTTGCCGTTGCTGCGGTCGAAGAACTGCACGTCGTTGTCCGATTCCACCCAGCTGCTTTTGATGCCGGCCTCCATCTTCAGCCCGAGGGGTTTGATCAGCTGTGTGTAATCCGCTTTGAAGGATTTGATACTGAGCTTGCCGCTGAGGTCGCCGAAAAGCTTGTAGGGCGGGCGGCTGGGCGCATGGTCCAGGTCGTAGTAGGCGGTAGTGTAGTTTTGGAACTCGTTGCCGGAAAAACGGGCATAGTCCAGGTCTGCCGTCAGTTCCGTGCCGCTGGTATCGAGGGTATGTTTGTAGTTGAAGTTGATGCTGCTGTTGTTGCGTTTGGGACTGTTGTCGCCAAGCGTGGTAAAATACCCGGTGCGTTGCTGCTGACCGTTGAAGGATCCGGCCTGGCTGTTGGAAATGATATTGCCGCGCGCGAAAATGCCGTTGGCCACCATGCCCAGCACCACGCGGGAATTGAGATTGTAATCTGCTCCCGCGCGGATGTTGTGGTTGTGGAAGCCGTAGCGGAAGTAGTTGTCGTAGTTGTTGCTGCCCGTCACCTCATCCTGCGCGTTGTAAAAATCGCGGTAAATGGTGAGGTCATTCATATCCTGCCTGAACAGGTAATTGCAGGAGCCGAACAGGTTCAGCTTTCCCGTTTTGTGATTGATGTTGAGCGAGGGGTTGACCTTCGGGTACACGCCCTGGCTGAGGCTGAGAGAGGCATTGCCATTGGTGCCGTTGTTCCTTCCCTTTTTCAGCCGGATGTCTATGATCCCCGAATTGCCGGATGCGTCGTATTTGGCGGAGGGGTTGGTGATCAGCTCGATCGTTTCGATCTGGTTGGCCGCCATGCCGCGCAGCAGGTTGGCAAGGTCCTGCCCGGTCATCGGCACCAGCTTGCCGTCTATCATGAACAGCACGCCCTGCCTGCCGCGCATGGCAATATTATCGTTCTGGTCGATCGTGATGCCAGGCGCTTTTTCCAGCACTTCCAGCGCGGTGCTGCCCGCGGCGGATATAGAGCTGGCCACGTTCAGCACGGTTTTGTCGTACTGCTGCTGCACAAACGGTTTGGCCGCGGTAACGGACGCTTCTTTCAGAGTGGTGCTGGCCGGGCTGAGCGTGATCGCGCCGAGGTCTGTGCCCTTGCTGTGTTCAAAGGGCGCGGATTCATACTTTGTGAACGCCATGCTTTGGGTAACGATCATGTAACGGCCGGCAGGGATGTTATCGAACGTAAACTCCCCCTTTGCATTGGCATATTCGATCTTCACCAGTTTCCTGTTCTGCGCGTGCAGCAATTGAACGATCACTTCGCTCGCCTTGAGCGCTTCGTTGATAGTAAGTCTGCCTTTTATGGCGGAAGGAGACGGAACGGATTGAGCGAACATCGAATTTACGTAAGTAATTACATAAATTAAAGCAATACAAAAAAGGCGGGGTATCTTCTTCATGATAGGCTTATTTGGCGATTGATATGGCAAAATTAAGAAGAAGAAGCCTGAATGATACGTCACTGCTTACATATTTACATGAAAGGCAAAAAAGCCGGAGGTGGAAGGAATACAGGTTTGATGACCGGGAGAAAAAAGCAGCTGTCCGGAACCGGACAACAAAAAAAAGCCGGCAGAACGCAAAAGCGCCCGCCGGCCGGCACACAGGTAAATCGAAAAAATATATCAGGGCTCGGTAGCGCCGTTCAGTATCCAGGGGAGATTGAATTTGTGGAATTCGATGGATTTATTGCTGGTGGCGCTGGCATGCACATCCTCGTTGATCTCTATCAGCGCCGCCACGGCGTAATCCGCGGTTTTGATCATGCTGCTGTAGCCGCCTTTGGCCACGGTGATGGGCGCATAGTCGCAGGTGTTCCAGTTAAAGATGGCGCGGCTGATGGGCCAGGTGGCGCCGTCGTCGTAGCTGATGCGCACGGTCATGTTGCAGCGCTGCGAGGTGTGGTTGGGATTGAGGAAAATGATGCGGTCCGGCGCGTCTGTGTTATAGCGGATCATGGAACCTTCACATTTCGGATCGTTCAGGGTATTGTCCACGCTCCAGGCCGAGAAGGTGCCCGGGATGCTGCCGATGGATTTGCGTCTTCTCTTGGCGGCATTCCATTCAGTGGTGCCGGGCCTGTCGTTGCGCAGCAGCGTACCGTCCATCCGTTCCACGATGGTGCCTTCGTCTGTTCCGCCGGGTATGAGCTGGTACTGCCAGGTGGTGCCGTTATTGTCGCTGTAGATGTTGCGGCCGTAGGCGGGAATGATCAGGCGGCCTGCGGTGCTGCCCTGCATGGTCTGGATGCCGATGCCGGGGCCCATAGCGTCCCATTTGTAATTAGGCGGCAGCAGCGTGGCGCTCATATCCTGCGGGGTGCTCCAGGTAGCGCCGTGATCGTCGCTGTAGGAGGCAAATACGCGGCGGTCGCCCCAGGCCTGGATGTCGCTCCAGGAGGCCTTATCGCCATCGTTCCAGCTCATAAAGAGCCATACCCGGCCATTCGTGCCTTTGTTCCAGTCGTACACCGCCGTGGGATTGCCCCAGGTACCGTTGCCGCTGCCCACTACTTCACCCAGCGCGGTCCAGGTATTGCCGTTGTCGAAGGAACGTTTGTACACGAGGTTAATGTCTCCCCAATCGCTCGGGCTCCAGCGCCTGCCTTCGGCAAAAGCAATGAGGGTGCCGTTTTTGGTCTTTACGATGGAAGGAATCCGGAAGGAATGGTAAATGCTTTCGTTGCCGCCGTTGAACAGCACCTGGCTGTTGTGGTAAGGCGTCGCGGCCATTGCGGCTGCTTCAGCTTTGGATGTGATGGCCGATGATGATTGCAGGCTGTCCTGCGGACCGGCCGTTTTTTTAGCACAGGCAATGTGCAGGAAAAGGAAGGATAGCAGATAGATGGAATTCTTCATAACAACGTGGTTTTTGGATAAAGTAGTTATGTTCTACATATTAAATTTAAACCCCTTTGCCTGAAATGCCAAATTTCCGTAATGAAATGTAGGAGACTTACTGTATTGAAGAAAATGAATCACTTCATCTTCCATGAAAATCAGAATAATATATAGGTCATATACGGCATAAGCCTGTTTTTGATTTGGCATTCAAAATTCAGTTCAACATAAAAAAGGGCACAGACCTCTCAGCCTGTACCCTACCCAATAATTCGTGTTATGCTTAAATAAACTTCAGTACTTCCTCGCCGATCCTTTCCGTACCCAGGATCTTATCCGCCGGGGTAGTGCTGTCCGCAATATCCCTCGTGCGCCAGCCTTCTTTCAGCACCTTGTCTACCGCGGCGATCACCGCTTCGGATTCCGCTTTCATACCGAAAGAGATATCCAGCAGCAACGCGGCTGAGAGGATGGATGCCAGCGGGTTGGCCACGCCTTTGCCGGTGATGTCGTGCGCGGAACCGTGGATAGGCTCGTACACGCCGGTGCCGTCTCCCACCGAAGCGGAAGCCAGCATACCCATGGAACCTGCGATCTGCGAAGCTTCGTCCGTCAGGATGTCGCCAAACAGGTTGGCGGTCACCACCACGTCAAAGCGGCGCGGGTCTTTGATCAGCAGCATGGCGGTAGCGTCCACGAACTGGTGCTCTACTTCCACGTCAGGGTATTCGGGCGCGATCTTCTGGATCACTTCCCGCCAGAGCCGCGAGGTCTCGATCACGTTCGCTTTATCTACGGAGCAAAGTTTTTTACGGCGGGTGCGCGCTGCCTCAAAGGCTTTGCGGGCAATGCGCTCCACTTCATAGCGGCTGTATTCAGCGATGTCGTAAGCAGTGTCTCCATTATTTTTGCGGCCTTTTTCGCCGAAATAAATGTCGCCGGTCAGTTCGCGGAAAAACAGGATGTCCGCCCCTTTCAGTATCTCCGGCTTGATGCTGGAAGCGCCCAGCAGCTCGTCGAACAGCTTGATGGGGCGAAGGTTGGCGTAAAGGCCCAGCTCTTTGCGCATTTTCAGCAGGCCCTGCTCGGGACGTACTTTCGCGGAAGGATCGTTGTCGTATTTCGGATGACCCACGGCGCCGAACAATACGGCGTCGCTTTTCCGCATTTTTTCCAGCGACTCGTCCGGCAGCGGGTTGCCGGTTGCTTCAATGGCCACATGGCCGATCAGCGCTTCGTCGTAGGTAAATGTATGCCCGAACTTCGCGGCGATCTTGTCCAGCACTTTTTTGCCGACCGCCGTTACTTCCTGCCCGATTCCGTCTCCCGGAACAATGAGGATATGTTTTGTTGCCATGATATTGTGGATGGTAATGAGTTCCTAGATGAGATTGAGCATTTTTTGCGTCGCTTTGATGGCAGACACGGTCTGATCGCTGTCCAGCCCGCGGGTTTTGAATTCGCGGTTGTTGTAGCGCCAGGTGATGATGGTTTCGCAGAGCGCGTCGCTTTTGCCGCCGGGCGGGATGCGCACGGCATAGTCCGTCAGCACGGGCAATTCCTGCTTACGGGCTTTGTATATTTTTTTGAGCGCGTTCACAAAAGCGTCGTACTGCCCGTCGCCCTGCGAATGTTCTTCGTACTGCTCGCCTTTGATGGACATGCGCAGTGTTACGGAAGGTTTGAGCGCTTTGGAATGGGTCAGCACGTAGTTCTCTATTTTCACTTTCTCTTCGATGGTATTGCTGTCGAGAATATCGGAGATGATATAAGGAAGGTCCGCCTGCGTCACCACTTCTTTTTTGTCGCCCAGCTCAATGATGCGCTGGGTGACCTTTTTGAGATCGGGTTCTGACAGCTGGATGCCCAGTTGTGCAAGGTTGTTCTCGATATTGGCCTTGCCGCTGGTTTTACCGAGCGCGTATTTGCGCTGCCGGCCGAAACGTTCCGGCATCAGGTCGCTGAAGTAAAGCTTGTTCTTTTTGTCGCCATCCGCGTGTATGCCGGCCGTTTGGGTGAACACGTTCTCCCCTACCACCGGCTTGTTGGCCGGGATGCGGAACCCGGAGAATGTTTCCACGAGCTTGCTCACGCTGTAGAGCGAGCTTTCCGCCACGCCGGTTTTGAGGTTCGGCAGGAAATCGTTCATCACCGCAATGGCGCTTGCCAGCGGCGCGTTGCCAGCGCGTTCGCCCATACCGTTGATGGTAAGGTGAATGCCGTGCGCGCCGGCCTTTAAGCCTTCCAGTACGTTGGCGGTGCCCAGGTCGTAATCGTTATGGGCGTGAAAATCGAAATGCAGCCGCGGGTAGCGCTGCACTGTTTCGGAAATGTATGCATATACTTCGGAGGGTATCAGCACGCCCAGGGTATCGGGCAGCATGATGCGCTTCACCGGCTGTGTTTGCAGGAAATCCAGGTACTGCCACACGTATTCGCGGGAATGGCGCATGCCGTTGCTCCAGTCTTCGAGATACACGTTGCATTCCAGCCCTTTTTTCTTCGCCAGGGCGATCACTGCCGCGATCTCCGCGAAGTGCTGCTCGGGCTTCTTTTTGAGCTGGTGCGTGAGGTGGTTAAGCGAGCCTTTGGTGAGCAGGTTCATCACTTTCGCGCCGGCTTTCTGCATCCATTGTACAGACACGTCGCCGTCCACGAAGGTGAGCACTTCCACTTTATGCAGCAGGCCTTTTTGTTTGGCCCACTTGGTAATGCCTTTTACGGCGGCAAATTCTCCCTCGGATACACGGGCGGAGGCGATCTCTATCCGGTCCACCTTCACTTCGGTAAGCAGCAGCTGCGCGATGGTCAGCTTTTCCAGGGGCGAGAAAGACACCCCGCTGGTTTGTTCGCCGTCGCGCAGCGTGGTATCCATCACCTCTATATAACGTGGGGATTTTGACATAATCAGTAAAGACTTTTTTCCGCAAACGCCTGTATCTCATCCTTCATGGCCTGGAGATAATCGATATCATCGAAGCCGTTCATCAGGTTATGTTTTTTGTAGCTGTTGATATCGAAAGATTCGCTTTCGCCGGTAGCTGCAATGGTGATGGACTGTTTTGCGAGGTCCACGGTCAGTTCCGCTTTCGGGTCCGCTTCTATGGCGGTGAATATCTTGTCCAGGAAAGCGGGGCTCACGGTTACCGGCAGGATGCCGATGTTCAGCGAGTTGTTTTTAAAGATGTCCGCAAAAAAGCTGGATACCACGCAGCGGAAACCGTAGTCGTAGATGGCCCAGGCGGCGTGCTCACGGCTGCTGCCGCTGCCGAAGTTCTTGCCTGCCACGAGGATCTTGCCGGAGTAGATCGGATTGTTCAGCACGAAATCTTTCTTCGGCGTATCGTCTCCATTATAACGCCAGTCGCGGAAAAGGTTATCGCCAAAACCCTTGCGTTCCGTCGCTTTCAGGAAGCGGGCGGGAATGATCTGGTCTGTGTCCACATTTTCAATTGGCATAGGCACTGCCGTGCTCGTTAATACCGTGAATTTATCGTAAGCCATTGTATTTGCTGTTCGCGTCTTTTTTTGAATGTTCAGAATTAAGCCATAAGAGTGCGTGGGTCGGTCACCACACCGGTTACCGCTGCTGCGGCCGCTACCAGCGGACTGGCCAGCATGGTGCGGGAGCCGGGGCCCTGCCTTCCTTCGAAGTTGCGGTTGCTGGTGCTCACTGCATATTTGCCTGCGGGCACTTTATCGTCGTTCATAGCCAGGCAGGCCGAACAGCCGGGCTGGCGCAGCTGGAAGCCGGCTTCTGTGAGGATGTCCAGTATGCCTTCGTCTTTGATCTGCTGCTCCACGATGTGCGAACCGGGAACGATCCAGGCGGTCACGTGCTCGGCTTTTTTACGGCCTTTCACGATGGCTGCAAATGCGCGGAAATCTTCGATGCGCCCGTTGGTGCAGCTGCCGATGAAAACGTAATCCACTTTTTTGCCCAGCATCGGCTCTTCTTCGGCAAACCCCATGTATTGCAGGGATTTTTCGTAGCTGGCTTTGCTGCCGCCTGCTTCCGCGGCGGGGATGTGCTGGGTGATGCCCATGCCCATACCGGGATTGGTGCCGTAGGTGATCATCGGCTCAATATCCGCGGCGTTGTATACATATTCTTTGTCGAATGTGGCGCCTTCGTCTGTTCTGAGCGTTTTCCAGTAAGCGAGCGCCTTGTCCCAGGCGGCGCCCTTCGGGGCTTTCTCGCGGCCTTTGATATAGGCGAAAGTGGTTTCGTCCGGCGCAATGATGCCGCCGCGCGCACCCATTTCGATGCTCATGTTACAAACCGTCATGCGGCCTTCCATGCTCATGTTCTCAAACACTTCGCCGGCGTACTCTACAAAGTATCCGGTAGCGCCTGCTGCGGTAAGGCGGGAAATAATGTAAAGGGTCACGTCTTTGGGCGTAACACCTTTGCCCAGCTTGCCGTTCACTTTAATACGCATCTTCTTCGGCTTGGGCTGCATGATGCATTGAGACGACAGCACCATTTCCACTTCGGAAGTGCCGATGCCGAACGCGATCGCACCAAATGCGCCATGGGTGGAGGTATGAGAGTCACCGCATACGATGGTCATGCCCGGCAGGGTGATGCCGTTCTCGGGCCCTACCACGTGCACGATACCGTTCTTCGGGTTGCCGAGGCCCCAGTGGGAAATGCCGTATTTGGAAGTATTGGTTTCCAGGGCTTTCAGCTGGTTGGCGGAAAGCGGGTCCTGTACGGGTAAATGCTGGTTGATGGTAGGCGTATTGTGGTCTGCCGTGGCAAATGTCTTTTCAGGGAACATCACTTTCACGCCGCGGCCTTCCAATCCCAGGAAAGCAACCGGGCTGGTCACCTCGTGAATAAAATGCCGGTCGATAAAGAATACATCAGGTCCGTCTTCAATCTTCCTGACTACATGCGAATCCCATACTTTGTCAAATAAGGTAGCGGGTACTTGGCTCATTTTGTATATTTTAAAACGTAACCCCTAAATTCTTAAATTTTATCCAGATTTTATGCATTTTATATGGACTTCTTCTAATAATGGGTAAAAAAACATGTATAAGCATTTTGGATATATTTTTCAACTGTTTGATTTTCAGTACATATTAAAATATTACTCAAACAATGTCACACAGCTGTTCTTTTTCCCAAAAAGGAAAAGGGCCGGCACCGGCTTTGCCGGACCAGCCCTCTTTACACGATCTCCGTTTTTGTATTTATCGTTCCCAACCATAATTCTGCACCAGTACGCCGGGAGCTTTGGTGATCTCCACGGTGGGTATCGGCATCAGGTAGTGGTAAATATTAAACACTCTTGCCCCGGTGCGCACCGGCGTCGGCTTGTAGAAATCCGCGCCGCCGCCATTGATGTTGAGTCCCATCAGCTGGGTACATTCAGGCGTATGCGCGATCAGCCAGCGCCGGGTATCGAAGAAACGGTGCCCTTCCATTGCCAGCTCTATCTTCCTTTCATTGTGGATCCGCCGGCGCATGCCTTGTTTGGTAAGGTCTTCCGCCCTGCCGGCTACAGGAAGCGCAGGCATTTTAACGCGTTTGCGCACCTCGTTGATGTAATGATAGACGTCGCCGTTGGGAGCCGGCAGGAATTCATTCATGGCTTCCGCATACCAGAGGTATACATCGGCCAGCCTGAATACCGGGAAATTGCGCATGTTGCTGTTAGGCCTGTCTTTCGGGTTCTGAGTGGGATCCACCCATTTCTGAACGTAATATCCCGTACGGGTATTCTGCCCGGTCTTGTTGCCCCAACCGTCGTTATTGCTCCCTGCGTTGGTCACGAATTCAGTGATCACGTTCCGGTGCAGCAGCGGCATACCGTTGAAATATACATCCGTATAAAAACGGGGATCGCGGTGATGGTACATGCCGCGGATGCGCACGTTGGCCGTTTTCCAGGTCCTGTCGCGGAACACGCGCATGGTGGTATCTACCCAGATATCAGGATCATAGCCGGAATGGGGATCATCCACCGGGAGGCCGTTATCCATTTCATAGGAATTGATCATGGCATTCGTCATGCTGAGCGAGCCGGAAGCGCCATAATCCGTTCCATTCGGCATCAGGTTCCTGTCCCAGGAGGCGCCGTAAGACTTCCCCTGCTTATGAAAGATCACTTCTGTGAAGTTCCTCTTGTAAAACAGCTCCTGCTGCACGGGATGCAGGTTGTATTGCCCCAGGTTGATCACCTCCATAGCTGCATCGGCAGCCAGTTTCCATTTATTGGCGTCGTATTGCTGGTTGAACAGGGGTGTTCCGTCGCTGTTCTTCAGGGCAAGCAGCGTATTTTTTACAGACTGGCCGTTCACGTTAACGGGCTGCCCGTCCACTTCTCCCCCGTTGAACAGCGGGCTGGCCGCATATAAGAGCGTCTTTGCCTTCAATGCCAGCGCCGCACCTCTTGTAACACGGCCCACTTCATTGGGATCGGCTTCATATGTCAAAGGCAAACCCGGCGCGGCCTCGTCACAAAGCTTTACAATGAACTGCACCAGCTCATTCACCGGGCGGCGGTCTTTCTTCAGCAACTCGTTCATTTCCGCTATGCGGTAATACCGGTCCACGATCGGAACGGGGCCATACCGCTTGAACAGCTCGAAGTAATAGAACGCCAGCAGGAATTTGACCTCGTTCTTGTAACGGGGGATGACGATGGTTTCATACTGCTCGCGGATACTTGCTTCCAGCACCGGCACTTTATCGATATTCTCCAGGAAATGATAAGCAATGCGGACATTCTCGTACATGCCGTTGTAATTGCCCAGCGGGTTGGAGAGCGGGTTCCAGGCTCCCTGTTCGTATAAACGGGCATTGCTCTGGTCCCAGTTATGGTAGGCTTCGTCGGAGCCGGCGGACAGCACGGTGCCATTGGCGCCATCGTCCGCATTAAAATCCCAGGGCAGGCGGCTGTACAGCACAGCCACCTCTTTTTCGGCCTGCTGGATATCCTTGAAAAGATCTTCTTCCTGGTGGAACTCCCTGGGCACCACGTCCAGGAACTTGTTGCAGGCCGCAAACAGAGAGGCGGCCAGCATCATCAGTATATATACTTTTAACTTTTGCATGCTGAAATTTTTCGAAGCGGTTAAAATCCAACGTTGATACCGAAATTATAGGTCGTCATGAGCGGATAGGAAGGAGATCCATAGTTCTCTTCCGGGTCAAAGAGCTTCACTTTGTCCCAGGTATAAAGGTTGTTGCCATTGGCGTATATGCGCACGTTTGCCATGCCGAGCCGTTTGATCAGGTGTATGGGAAGGGAATACCCGATCTCCATGTTCTTGAGCCTTACATAATTGCCATTGCGCAGGTAATGCGTGCTGCGCTCGGTATTGTTAGGCGTTTTCTGGCTCATGGCCCTGGGGAACTGCGCATTGGGACGCTCCGGCGTCCAGTAATCGGTGCCTACGGTATACATCACCTGCCTGAATTCGTAATTGGTGCCGAACATGGTAGAGCCGTCCGTGAAAAGCCATCTCCCGAACCCGCCCTGGAACAGCACGCTGAAATCGAACCCTTTGTAAGAGAAGCCTGTGGATGCGCCCATGATGGAGGTGGGCTCTGAGTCCTTGCCGATAAATGTCCTGTCGTATGAATCAATGATACCGTCTCCATTCACATCCAGATAACGGATGTCGCCGGGTTGCACCGTGCCGAAGAAGGCCTGCGACGGGGCTTTGGATATCTCATCCTGGCTCTGGAAATACCCGGTGGCCACATAGGTGAGGATATCATTGAGCGTGCGGCCCTTGCGGGTTTGCCAGGGGCGGTCGGATGAGGGTTCTTCCAGGTAGTCCAGTATCTTGTTGCGTGCGTAGGTATAGTTGCCGCGGACGAAATACGAAAAATGCCTGCCCAGCATTTTCTGGTGTTTCAGGTCCACCTCGAAACCTCTGTTCTCCACCATGCCCGCGTTGAGGGTCGGGAGATTGCCGTCGGGAATGCCCATCAGCGCGGACGTAATGCGAGAGGAAGTGGTGAAGATACCGCTGCGTTTTTCATAAAATACATCCGCTGTGAGCGACAGCAGGCTGTTCTTCACATTGAAGTCCAGGCCGAGGTTGGTCATCCGGGCGGTTTCCCAGGAGGTGAGCGGGTTGCCGGTCTTTCCTTCGAGCGCGCCCGGCATGCTGTTCTGGTAGTCGGTCCCGAAATTATAACCGCCGGCGGAGAGGTTCCACTGGCTTTGATAAGCGAAGCGGGTACCGGGGTCCTGGTTGCCCACCTTGCCGTGTGAGAGCCTGACCTTCAGCAGGTCGATCCATCTTACGTTTTCCATAAAGGCCTCGCGGTTGATCACCCATCCCGCCGAGAAGGAAGGAAAGAAACCGAAACGCCTGCCCGTCATAAAATTTTCCGAGCCGTTATAACCGAAGTTAACTTCCGCGAAATATTTTTCGTTGTACCCGTAAGCTAAACGGCCCACCAGCCCCTGTTCCCTTCTCGGCAGCGCATCCACGAAATTCCCGGCCCTGCGGGACTCGTTCTTCAACCTGTAAAGGCCCATGGCGGAAACGTCATGTTTACCAAAGCGGCGGTCATAGTTAATATAGAACTCAGGGTTGATCTGCGTTTGCCAGTAATCGTTCATCGTGGCGTAGTTGAGGAAGTCCTGCCCCTGCTTCACCTGTTCATAGCTGCCATTCCCCTGGTATAAAAAAGACCAGTAGTTCTTCGAGCGTTCAAAACCACCGTTGCTCAGCGCATCATAGGAGAAGCGGGTACGGGCGGTGAGCCCCTGTGTGATAAAGCGCAGGTCCGCGGTAAACCCTACGGTTCCCTGGAGGTACGAGTTCAGCATCCGCTTATAACCGCGCTGCGTCAGCTGCGCATATGGATTGCTGTTGCCGCGTGCAGGTTCCGCAATGGAACCGTCCGGATTGAATACCGGCATCTCGTAAGGAGCGGTCGTTTTCAGCGAAACGAAGTAATCGCTTGCTGTAGGCGTTGGATAGTTGCGGTAGCGGACGATGGTGGAAAGGCCCAGCTCGGCCTTGAACCATTTGCTGATCTCCATGTCTATGTTCGAACGGAAATTGAACCGCTTTTCGTTGGCCTGGATGTTATAGTCCTTAATAGCATTGTCGTGGTTATAAATACCATCTTCCGTGAAATAGGAACCGGATACGAAGTATTTGAACTTCTGCGCGCCGCCGCGGACGTTGACATTGGCGGTAGTGCGCCAGGAATGGTCCTTCAGCATATAATCCAGCCAGTCCACATTCGGATAAAGGTATTCGTATTCCAGTTCGGCCGGCCAGTCTATGCTGCGGTCGTACCTTGAGATATATTCATCCGTATATTTCTCCGCTTCCGCAAGACGGCCGTCGTTGACGAGCCCGGCGCGGTAATAACGGAAATATTCCACGGAGTTAAGATATTCCGGCAGGCGCGTCGGCTTGTTCATGGCGGATTCTACGTTGAACTGCACGGAAGGTTTGCCTACTGTTCCTCTTTTGGTGGTAACGAGCACTACGCCGTTTGCGCCGCGTACGCCGTATACCGCCGTGGAAGAAGCGTCTTTCAGGATAGTGATGGATTCTACTTCGTTGGGGTCGATAAATTCGAACCCGTCGCGCGGCACGCCATCGATCATGATCAGCGGCCCGTTTCCGCCGGAATAGGTGGACTGGCCGCGCAGCCAGATGGCTGAGCCGTTTGCGCCTGGCTCGCCGCTGGACTGGCGGGCAATGAGGCCCGGCAATCTTCCAACCAGCGCGCTGGAAAGATTGGACACTGCGGATTGTTTCAGCTCTTTGGTCTGTATGGAAGCCACGGAACCCGTCAATGTAATTTTGCGCTGTGTACCGAACCCTACCACCACCACTTCGTTCAAACCCGTCCTGTTCTCTTTCAGCGTGATGCGCAGCTGCTGGTCTCCCTTCACTGCCGCTTCCTGCGGGATAAAGCCTATCATGGAAAATACAAGGGTGGCGTCAGCCGGCACCTGCAGCGAGAAAGCGCCGCTTTCATTTGTGCTCGTGCCCACGGACGGGCTGCCCTTCAACATTACAGAAACCCCGAACAACGGCGCGCCCGAAGAATCGGCAACCATGCCCCTTGCGGTGATCCTGTCCTGCCCGGAGGCAGGCGCCGTGGCGGTCGGCGCTTTTTTGATGACAACGATATCGCCCACCACCTGGTGCATCAGCCCGCTTTCTTTCAGCATATCGTCCAGCACCTGCTCCAGGCGGGCGTTGTCGTAGCGGCGGGTGATCAGCTTTTGTTGCTTCACCAATTTGTCCGGGTAAGCAAATTTGACCTTCGATGCGGCGGATATTTCCTGCAAGGCCTCATCCAGCGGCTTGTCTTTCAGTGTAATGGTAACGCCTCTTCCCAGGACGTCCTGGGCGGATACGCCGCTTGCCTGCATCAGTAAAAAAGCCAGTAATATCAATGCGCCTGTGAATGCCCGGCAGGCGGTGGCACGGGACAAAAGAGGGCATGCTCTACTCTTCGCAGATAGAGATCCTTTCATAATTTTTAAACATTAAAGTGTACGTAGAAATTTTTCCAGGCATGCCGGGGTCGTGGAATTTACCCGGTCTTTGCTTTTGATATTATGATTCCATAGTTCCGTTTGGTTTATTCACTGCATCCTTTCCCTGTAATGCGGTAGCCGCCGGCGTTGCGGACAACCTTGCCGTTGACAAGCTGCGCCAGTACGGCCACAACGCTTTCCACCGGCGCGCCGGTGAAGTCCGCAGAGATGGTACAGCCGGCAAGATGTGCGTCCGGCCTGATCTCTACGCCATACCACCTTTCCAGTGACGCTGCTACCTGCGACAATCTTTTGCCGCTGTAGATCATTTTATGTTCCTTCCACCGGATAGCTTCCCCGGCGTCTATATTTTCGCGGAATGCAACTATTTTTCCATCCTGGCTGCAGGCGGCCTGCTGCCCGGGAGAAAGCGGCGTGTTGCCCAGGCCTACTTTCCCGGTCAATACCGTAACTTCCACCAGTGTGTCTTCCGGATAGGCCGCTACGTTGAACGAGGTGCCCAGCACCCGCGTAACGACATTCCCCGTTCGCACAAGGAAAGGTCTTTTGGCATCCTTGCTTACTTCAAGATAAGCTTCGCCTTCGATGAAAACCTCCCGCCTGTCTGCCGCAAAACCGGCCTGATAGCGCAATTTACTGCCGGCATTGAGCCACACGGCTGTGCCGTCTTCGAGCTGTACCTGCAAAACGCGCCCGGGGCCGGCGGCCCGTTCCGTCATCATTGCTACCGGGTCGTTTTTCGCCGGGTACCGCCACAAAGCGGTTACGCCCAGCAAAAGGAGAATGCCGGCTGCCGCCGCCCAGAATATCCTTACCTGTCTTCTTTTCGCTGATATGTTGCTGCCGATGCGACTGAAAACGCCTTCGCTGTCAAAATCGCCGCTGTCTTCAACGCCGGATTCTTCTGCCTTCCTGAAATACCGGCCGACCAGGTCTTCCAGCCTGCCGTCATCCTTTTTTCTTATGGATCTTCTTTTTTTCATTACCGATATACGTTAAGATGCAGGAAACAGTCCTATCCCCCAAAGGAGCATAAAAAAAATTTCAGAGAAAGAAGAACATGAAGTCCCCAAGCGAGGATTTCAGCCGTTTCAGGGCGATGGTCATCTGGTTTTCGACTGTTTTGCTGGAGATATTAAGCTGGCTGGCGATCTCTTTGTGGGAGAGCTTTTCCTCCCGGCTGAGGATAAAAATGGTGCGGCATTTCTGGGGAAGCATGGCCACGTTCCGGTCTATGCATTGCTGCAGTTCTTTTTCGTTGATCCCGTCTGACGCGGTGCTTTGCGCCACGAGCTGTTCCAGTTCCGAGATATCGATCTTTATCTTCCCGGAGCGGATGGTCATGAGCACATTGTTCCTGGCGGCGGCAAAAAGGTATGCTTTGAGGTTATGAATGTTGAGGCGCTGCCGTTTGATCCAGAGGTCAGTGAACAGTTCCTGGATGATGTCCTCGCAGGCCTCGCGGTCTTTCAGGATGGCGTTGGCCGCATGAAAGAGCTGCGACGCGTATTTATTATATACAGCCTCGAAGGCGCCGGCGTCATCCTGTCTGATCATGGCGACCAGCTCATCGTCTGAATGGAACGCAGCTTCTTCAGTTCTCATAAATGGTGTTGGTATTTCATTGCGTGGGCATAAAGCCAGGTGAAGCGGCTCTTACGCGAGATTAAATTATAATTAATTTGGCATTATCCAAAATTTAAGGCCGGAAAGAAAATTACCCGGCCAGTTTAATGGGTTTTACAGGAACAGGTCCGGCTGCAGCCTGCCGCCGGCCACCACCGCATAACTGGCGAAGTCGGTGATCCCTTCGGACCGCAGCACTTCTTCATCTGTAAAATTATTGCCCGTGCAGGAGGCAGACGCGCGCTTCAGGATATGGAATGCAGCGTCCGCAACAATATCCGGCTTGCGGCTCATATTCACCAGCGCTTCACCGCCCAGCAGGTTGCGCACTGCCGCAGTGGCGATGGTGGTGGCGGGCCATAACGAATTGGCGGCAACGCCCGCGGCCTTCAGCTCCTCAGCCCAGCCCAGCGTGAACATGCTCATGCTGTATTTGCTCACCGTATAAGCCGCGTGCGCGCCCAGCCATTGCGGGGCCAGGTTCACCGGCGGGGAAAGCGTGAGGATGTGGGCGTTGATCCCTTTTTTCAGGAAAGGAATGCAGTGCTGCGTAACGAGGAAAGTACCGCGCACATTGATGTCGTACATCAGGTCGAAACGTTTGGCGGGCGTTTGTTCCGTATTTGTGAGCTGGA
Organism: Chitinophaga sp. 22620; assembly: GCF_052044405.1. Taxonomy (NCBI): domain Bacteria; kingdom Pseudomonadati; phylum Bacteroidota; class Chitinophagia; order Chitinophagales; family Chitinophagaceae; genus Chitinophaga; species Chitinophaga sp. 22620. The sequence goes on from NZ_JBQEMV010000003.1 coordinate 466,719, forward strand.
TGGCCGAAGCATTGTTGATCAGGATATCGATCCCCCCGAAATGATCCGCCGCCTGCTGAACGGCTGCTTCCACCTGGGCTTCGTCCCTGATATCCACCTGCACGGCCAGCGCTTTGCCGCCGGCTGCTTCCACCGCTTTGGCGGCAGAATAGATAGTACCTCCCAGCCTCGGGTCTTCCACGACGCTCTTGGCCGCGATCACAATATTGGCGCCTTCGGCAGCCAGTTTCAGCGCAATCGCCTCGCCGATGCCCCTGCTGGCGCCGGTGATAAAAATAGTACGGTTCTTAAACTGCATGTACGGGTCGTTTTGGTGTTCAACAGCAATTTACGACAAATAAATCCTGCAACAGCAATGACAAAATCCCCCTGTTATTTGTCACGATCAGACCCTGTATGTTTCAAAAAAGTACGTCAACTTTGTAGCACAATCAAACTACGATTATGAAACATCTCACCTTCAGCATCACCATCGACGCGCCCCGTGAAAAAGTATGGCAGGTCTTATGGGGCAAGGATACTTACACTGAATGGGCCCGCGCTTTCGGCGAAGGCCGCGCCGAAACAGACTGGAAAAAGGGCAGCAAGGCCCGTTTCGTTGACAGTAACGGCGAAGGCATGATTTCCAGCATCACAGACGTTATTCCCAACGAATACATGGAGATCACCCACGAAGGCACCCTTATGAAAGGCGAGGAAGATTATTCACCCGCCGAAGCGGGAGGCTGGGGCGGCGCAAAAGAAACCTACACGCTCAAAAACGCCGGCGGAAAAACAGAGCTACATATCTATACCGATATGCAGGACGAATTCATTGAAATGTTCAGCGAGATGTGGCCCAAAGCGCTGAACACGGTGAAACAGCTCTCCGAAAACTGATCACTGCCCGCCATGTTTGTAAATACCATCCCTGGTTGCTATATTGGCTGATATGGAAAGAAGGGATTTTATCCGCACATTGTCCGCAGGGCTGCTGTTGCCTGCTATCTCCACTGCCGCCGCGTTCAGGCAGGAAGGCGCGTTTGCAGACAAGATACTGCCCGCGCCGGTGAACGGCGGTTTTATGATGGACGGGTACTGGGTGTGGGATCCGAGCGTGGTGAAGGGAGAAGACGGGCGTTATCATATGTTTGCCTCCCGCTGGTCCAAAGAGCTGGGTTTTGGCAACTGGGTCACCAATTCGCAGATCGTGCGCGCCGTTTCCGATACGCCCGAAGGGCCTTATACTTTCGAAGAAGTAGTGCTGCCCGCGCGCGGCAAAGGTTTTTTTGATGGGTATACAACGCATAACCCAAGGATACTGCAATACGGCAAACAATACCTGCTTTATTACATGGGCACCGTATACGATTTTCCCGTTCCGGATAACCGCGAAGATGTGTGGGCGGACGGCCGTGCCCAGCGCGCCTGGATGAATAAACGTGCAGGCGTGGCCGTTGCAGACTCCGTATACGGGCCATGGAAAAGAATGGACCGCCCCGTGATCGAACCGCGCCCCGGCAGGTGGGATGCCTCCATCACCTCCAACCCCTCTCCCGTAGCATTGCCTGACGGCAGCATTTACCTGATGTATAAGTCCTCTTCAAAGAACTACGACCCGCCCCTGCTGCTGGGCGCGGCCATGAGCAGAAACAGCTACAAAGGGCCGTACGAAAGGCTTTCAGACGCTCCAGTATTTTCATTCCATAGCAAGAACAAAATGGATAATGATGTGGAAGACCCGTTTGTATGGTATGCCGGCGATCATTATGAGCTGATCATGAAAGACCGCTTCGGTCATATTTGCGGAGAAGAAGGTGGCGGCATTCATGCTACATCCAAAAACGGGGTGGACTGGAAACTTTCCGATCCCGTGAAAGCCTATTCCCGCCTCATCCGCTGGAACGACGGCACCACCACCAAACAGGCCAATTTCGAAAGACCTTTCCTCCTGTTCGAAAACGGGAAACCCACACACCTGTTCGCCGCAACGGGCTCCGGGCCAAAGCCTTACCAGGTGGATAAGACCTGGAACATGGTAGTTCCGTTGAAGCACTGAGAAACCTGCTCAGCTCATTTTTTCAGGAGTTTACCGTTGTCGAAATTTTGCAAACCTCATATCTATTCTGCTAAGGCAGCTTCTTCCAACCAGCGTGAATAGTGAGGTAGGTGGCCGTCACCGGTTCCTGCCTGTTGTGTATCGTTACGGCGCTGCAAAGCAGCTGCCCGTCCTTTTTCCGGATATCGAAGGCAATGCCGGCGGCTTGTTCGTCGTATACCCAAAGCGTGTCGTTGGTATCGCTCACGTAGGTGGCGGCGGGTTGCAGGGCTGGAAAACTTTCGCGGATGGTTTTCAGCGGCGTGTTGCGGCCGATGCCGTTCCCCGTGCGGTAATCTTCTCCTGAAACCACGATCTGGCGGGCAGTGCGGCGGTTCATGTTACTGTCTGCATAAGTGGAATACACCGCAATGGTATCCACACCATGCCAGATGCCCCAGGCTTTGCCCATCGCGGCATCGCCATCGTCAGGCTTGCCCAGCAGCGCGAAGATGGAATCCATATCCTGGCCAAGCCTGAATTTCCCGGCGCTTTCGCCGGGCGTCAGCAGGGCTTCGGGTGCGGCGGGCGCAGCTGCCTGCCGAACGGAATCTTCCCGCGCCGCTTTTTGCGATGAAGGCTGCGCGCAGGCTGATAAGGCGCAAAAGGCCAGGGCTATACGAAAAGAAGATATTTTCATACCCTTACTGCCGAAAATAGCGTGCCAATAATGCCCCGTACCAGGTAACAGGGCGCGCCAACATTGCGAAAGACCGTCATTGCGGGGAGGGTGTGCAGGAGCCGCGACGACAATCATTAAAACAAAAAGCGGGCGCTCCTTACGAAGCGCCCGCTTTTTTATATGAAGCCGCAGTGGTTACTGGGCGGATTGTCTTTTTTTCTTCTGGTGATCAACGATCGCGCCGGTGCCCGCACCCACGCCCGCACCGATGATCGTACCGATGGCGGCGCCTTTCAGGCGGTCCTTATTCACGATAGCGCCGGTAATGGCTCCCGCGCCTGCACCTACTACCGCGCCCTTGGCGGTATGGCTCCAGCCTTTTTTAGCCGGTGCGGCCGGCGTGGCGGTTGTATTGTTCACAGGCGCCGCTGCAACATCGTTCCCTGCGGAAGAAGCATTGCTGCGCACACGGGTGGCTTTGGCATTTACTGCTTTCATGGAGTCGATCACATGCTGCCTGGCCATATTCACCTGGTTCACGGTATTCATTGAATCGATGGCTGCTTTACGTGCCGCCTGGATGGCGGCTGCATTATCCGCCCTGCTCTGGCAGGCGAAGAGTGATACACTGATCGCTGCTGCCGCTAATAACTGTTTCATGATCGAAGATTTTTTGATTGGACTATTTCCGGGCAGGGTATTGCGAAAACTGTGCCAATCAAGCCCAATAGCATTGCCATCGATTGGCATTCAATACATTACGCTTCCTCTCCCAGCTTCGAAACAACCTTACGCTGGGACGCATAAATGCCGGAATGACCGCTGAAATAATAGGCTGTAAAACAAGCCACCGCAAAATACAGCACATGATCGGGGCCGAATAATTCAACGCCCATGAGCGTGCAGGCGATCGGCGTGTTGGTAGCGCCCGCGAAAACGGCAATGAACCCAAGGCCGGCGAAGAGATCCACCGGGGCGCCGGTATACACCGCGATGGTATGACCGAGCGCAGCGCCGATGAAGAACAGCGGCGTCACTTCTCCCCCTTTGAAGCCCATGCCGAGGGTAACGGCCGTAAATACCAGTTTCCATAACCAGCTCCAGTCCGTTACGCCCTGCGGGCGGAAAGCGTTGACGATGGATATGCCCCCGGGGTCTTTGGACGTAACGCCCAGGCCGAGGTAATCGCCCGTTCCCGCCATAAAAAAAAGCAAGATAACCATGAAGCCGCCTGCCACAGGCATCAGCCATTGCCGAGTTTTAAAAACGCTGTTACCCAGCTTTTTCACCTGGTGGGTGGCGGTGGCGAACAGGTTGCCTGCCAGGCCGAAAGCTACACCGGCAACGATCACTTTCAGGAGCAGCAGGTAATCCAGCGGGGCGGAGAATTGGATATCGTAATGCGTATGATGAATGCCCCAGGCACTGCAAACGATGTCCGCAAACAGGCTGGCCATGAGGCAGGGCAGCAATGCGTTGTATTTGATGCGGCCGATGGCCAGCACTTCCAGCGCAAACACGGCGCCGGTGAGCGGTGTGCCGAACACTGCGCCAAACCCCGCTGCAATGCCCATCATGAGAATGACACGGATATCTTCCGGCTTCAGCCTGAACCACCGGCCGAGCAATTGCGCAAGGCTGCCGCCCATCTGCACCGCAGTGCCTTCCCTGCCCGCCGAGCCGCCAAACAGGTGTGTAACAAGGGTGGTAACCAGCACCAGCGGCGCCATCCGTGCCGGCACGCCGCCGCCCGGCTGATGGATCTCATCCATGATGAGGTTATTGCCCGCCTCAGCATTTTTCCCTGCGAGCCTGTACATAAAATGAATGCCCACACCCGCCAGCGGCAGCAGGTACAGCAGCCATTCATGCTGCCAGCGGAATACGGTCACAAGGTCCAGCAGCCAGAGAAATAAAGCGACTGCGGAACCCGCGGCCAGCGATACCGGGATGGCTATCAGCGTCCAGAAGAGCAGATGTTTTGCTACAAAGATTTGTTCGAAGTTGCGGAGGAGATTTTTCATACCTACAAATAACTGTTCACCGGCATGAGCCGTAGAATTTGCAGGCGCCATCAGCTTGTTTAGAGCGGTTGGGTCAGGAAGACACCATTTCCTGTTTGAGACGGTAAGTTATAAAAAATCCCCGTTCCCGCAAACCTTACCGGTTGCGCCGGTAGCTCCATACCGTGAGCCCCGCGCCCAGCAATACGAACAAAGCGCCCGCCCAGGGCGTGGATACAAGGCCCAGCCGACTGTCTACCACCACGCCGCCCACATATGCGCCGATAGCAATGCCGAGGTTAAAAGCAGAGATGTTCAGCGACGATGCAATGCCTTCCGTACCCGGCAGGTATTTCTGCGCCAGCTGCACTACATATAACTGTAAACCCGGCACGGTGGCGAAAGACAGTCCGCCGATAAGGAACAGGGTAACTACGGCTGGAACCTGGAACGGCGCCGTGAAGGAGAACAGCGCCAGCACCGCGGCCTGCGCGATGAACATCCTGGTCAATATCCTGGCGGGATTATGATTGCTCACCTTTCCTCCCCACATATTGCCCAGCGCGATTGCCACGCCATAGACCAGCAGCAGCAAACCCACGGAAGACGCGGAAAAGCCGGTAATTTGCTCCAGCAGGCTGGCCAGGTAGGTGAACACCACGAAAGTGCCGCCGTAGCCGAAGGCCGTGATGGCCAGGACGATCAGCACATCCGTATTGCGCAATACTTTCAGCTGCTCTTTCAGCGGCAGCACCGGGCCGCTGCTGATCTTGTCCGGCACCAGCAGCCATGTGGCCGCAAAAGCGATCAACCCAAGTATGGCCACACCGCCGAATGTGGCGCGCCAGCCAAAGTGCTGGCCGATAAAAGTGCCCAGCGGTACGCCGACGATAATGGCGATCGTAAGCCCGGCGAACATGATCGCGATGGCCGAGGCTTTTTTATCAGGCGCTACCAGCGTAGGGGCGATGGTTGCGCCCACACCGAAGAACACGGCATGCGCGAAACCGGAAATAAAACGGGCGGTGAGCAGTGAGAAGAAGTCCGGCGCAAGAGCTGACGCAATATGCCCGGCAACGAACAGCAGCATCAGCGACACCAGCAGCGGCTTGCGAGGCACTTTGCTGGTGAGCACGGTCAATATAGGGCCGCCTACTGCCACGCCCAGCGCATAAATGCTGACCAGGAGGCCGGAGGCGGATACGCTTACGTTCAGGCTTTCAGCAATGGTCGGTAAAATGCCCACGGCCACAAATTCCGTGGTGCCGATGGCAAAGGCGCTGATGGTAAGCGCCCATAGTGCTGGCGGAATGCCTTTGCCGGAGCGGGTTTCAGGAGGAAGGGCAACAGCTGCCGCTTCCGTTTGTACTTGTTGCATGATCTGATCTTTGATTTGTATCTGCAAAAGTACCCCTGGCTATTCCATTATCATAATAAGTTAAATCATACATTTGTATCATTAAAATAATAGTTATGGCACTTAACCTGGAGTGGTTCCGCACCTTCAAAACCATTTATGAAACCGGGTCGCTGACCGCCACAGCGCAGCAGCTGTATATTTCCCAGCCGGGCGTAAGCCTGCATCTCAATTCGCTGGAGACCTATGTTGGCTACAAGCTGTTCGACCGGGCGGCGCGCAAAATGGTGCCTACCGAGCGCGCCAAGATGCTGTACAACTACATCCTGGAGGCCCTCAACCGGCTGGAGTTGGCGGAAGAACATTTTTTCAGGAGCTCCGACACGCATAAACCTTCCGTCAGCATCGGCATGTGCCTGGAAACGTACCAGTTCACGCTGGAACAATATATCTCTTCCCTCCCGTTCAACGTCAGCATTAAGTTCGGCGACTACCTGGATATGCAGCACGACCTGGACCATGGCCTGCTGGACCTGATCGTGACGCCACAGAAAGGCAGCCAGGCCAACATCGAGTATGTCCCTTTTTCCAAGGAAAGGATCGTGCTGGTAAGCGGCGGGAAACAGGACAGTAAAGAATTCCGCCAGCGGCTGGAGGAGAAAGACCTGGAGGGTGCTGAGAACTGGCTGAAGGAACAAACCTGGTACAGCACCGCGGCGGATATGGAAAATCTGCGCAGGTTCTGGCATCTCAACTTTTCCCGGCACCCGGATTTCAGGCCCAATTATATTGTGCCCAACAAATGTTCCATCGTGCGGTGCATGAGCGGCAGCAAAGGTTTTGCCGTGATACCCGACTTCCTTTGCAGGCAGGAGCTGCAAACCGGGCAGCTGAAGCTGGTGTGGGAAGGGAAGAACACGATCGAGAACACGCTTTATTTTGGAAAAAGGAAAAAGACCATGTTCGCGAAAGAGATCGGCATGATCGAGGGATTCTTTATGGAACAGGCCGTGATGGCCTGATTCAGCTTCCTTTTTTAGCCGCCTGGAAACAATCGCTGGCCCTGGTCTTATCCAGGTAAATGATCGCGTCGTATTCGTCGGGGAGAATGGAGGCGGCGAACTGGTACTTCGGGAGCATAGCCATAGAGCCGATCATGCGCAGGCGTATTTTCTTCAGCAGCCAGGCTGCATGCGGATCCTGGAGTTTTTCGCGCCGCACGTCCAGTATAAAATTACCCAGCCCGCTATTCCTTGCGTACAGCTCGAATGTGCCGGGCTCCGGTGCGCTGAGCGGATGACCGCTGAATAGTCCCTTGCCGGATTCCACGGCGGTATAAGTGCCTTCGCCCGCGCTAAAGCCGATCACTTTCATCTGCCTGCCGAACGTTTTGTCCAGATGGCCGCCCATGCGCGCCTTCCCTTTTGCCACATGCCCGTTGTGCGCCCACAGCACCAGCTTGCTGCCCGGGTATTGCTGCGCCAGCCAGGCTACGTTATCGGCCATGCTGCGGTCCCGGTTCATGCCGGTGGCATCCAGCACGGCAAACTGGCTCAATACCGTGATATACTGTAACGCCCAGCCATATTTTTCCTGCCCGGCAGCGGCCGTAAGGGTTTGCCGGTTGGCTTCCAGGTATTGTTTCATATCGGAAAGAGAAGTGTTCAATGTCTTCGCCATCTCCCCTGCGGTATTGGAGCGTTTCTGCCGCTGAAGCCGCCTGCTCTGCGCCCCGATGGAATCGGCCAGCACATTTTGAGAAGGCGCATACGCGGCCATGAAATCCTCCAGGCCCTGCACCGCTCCTGCGGCGAATTGCATATCAAATCCTGTGAACTGCACCGGCCGCTGCGGATGCGCGATGTTGTAAGTGCGCATCCAGGTGATCATGTCCAGAACTTCCTGCGTGTTCCAGGTCCAGAAATACATGGTATCAAGCAGCTTTTTCGGATCGCCGGCGCCGTTCAGCACAAATTGATTGATGGCATTGCATTCCGGCATATTCGCCTCGATGGAAAAGAGGTTGAAGCCCATTTCTTTTACCAGGAATTCCAGCAGGCGGTGTTTCATGCGGAAAGCCTCGCTGGTGCCGTGCGTAGGTTCGCCAAGCGATACGATGCGGGCGTCGCCTACGAGCGTTTTCAGGCCTTCCAGGTCGCCGGAACCGCTTTCTGCATCCACAGCCTTCAGCGGCATCGCATGTTGTTTCAGCCAGGCCAGTTGTTCAGGCGCAGGTATTCCTTTGATGAACCGGGGCACATCAGCGAGGTCTTTCCCGTCAACGCTCAGGCTCAGCCGGTCGATCCACATTTTCCCTTCGCCCACCAGCAGCGCGCCGATGGCGATCTTGTCCGCATCGTCGCTGAGCGCCAGTTCCACGCTGTATTTCTGCCAGTCCGTGGTACCGGTGATACCGCGTTTTTCCATGTTATCGAATTCCCTGGTTCCGTCTACGCGCATATAAAGGCCGGCCCATCCGCCTTTTACATCTTCGGTTCTCACATACCCTTCCAGCCGCACCCTTTTTCCTTTGAATTCCGCGGGCACAGACATTTCCAGCGATCCGAACCCACCTTTCCGGGCAGTGTCGCGTTTTTCTATCACTACTGAATATTTGCCGGAATAAGCAATGCTGTCCGACAGCACCGTATAGCCGTAGTGGTTACCCTGCGGTACAGGCACGCCCCAGTCCGCGGGTTGTTTGCCATTTGGGCCCAGCTTTTCAAAATCAAGATTATTATCCTGCGAAAATGCAGTGAAAGGGATCAGTAACAGGAACAGGGATCTTTTCATATCAGGGATTTCGCTACAAACGTATTTTTTTTGATTTATTCTTTGCATTTAAATGTCTCGGCTTCCGATCGCTTCCCTTACGGCGGGCGCCACCTGCGTGCCGAACAGCCTGATGGCGTGCAGCACTTTGTCGTGATGGATATATCCTTTCACGATCTGCGCCAGGAAGCGGGTGTGGTTAAACAGTGTATGCTGGTAAATGATCTTGTCTGTGATCTCCTGTACGCTGCCTACGAACAGCGGTCCGTCCGGCAGGCGGAGGTATTCGAACTGCTCGCGCGTCATAGGCTGCCAGCCGCGTTCGCGGCCTACGCGGTTCATGAGTATTTCGTAGGAAGGGTAAAATTCATCCGCCGCCTGGTCCGAATCGTCCGCCACGTAGAACTGTGAATTGATGCCCAGCTGCAGCTTCGCCGGGTCGTGCCCCGCTTCCGCGGCCGCTTCGCGGTAGAGGTTGATGAAGGGAACGTACTGCGCGGGTTTGCCGCCGAGTATGGCCAGCGTAAGCGGAAGGTTCAGCCGGCCTGCGCGTTTGGCCGATGCGGGCGTGCCGCCTGCAGCCAGCCAGATGGGCAGCGAAGGTTGCAGCGGCCGCGGGTAAATGCCGCGGTTGCTGAAAGGCGCGCGGTATTTCCCTTTCCAGCTCATCATTTCCTGCCGGTTTATTTCCAGCAGCATGGTCAGCTTTTCGATGAACAAAGCATCATAATCGCCCAGGCTGTAGCCGAAGAGGGGGAACGATTCGGTAAAGCTTCCCCTGCCTGCCATGATCTCCGCGCGACCGTTGCTCAAAAGGTCGAGCGTGGCGAAGTTCTGGAAAGTGCGCACAGGATCCGCCGAACTCAGCACGGTTACGCTGCTGCTGAGCCTGATATTTTTGGTGATGGTGGCAATGCCTGCCAGCGCCACCTCGGGCGCGGATATGATAAAGTCGGGGCGGTGATGTTCCCCGAGCGCGAATACGTCCAGGCCGGTTTCATCCGCCAGCTTTGCTTCCGCCAGCAGTTCCTGCATCCTGAGATGCGATTCTGTTGCCCCGCCTGCCACGCCTTCGGGCCTTACTTCACCGAACGTGCTGATGCCTAACTCCATAGTTTTCTTAGCTGTTATAACACAATATTAAGCATAAAAATAACAAAGGCTCACGGGCGGTTGCCGTGAGCCTTTGCAGACAGATCGGGGCTTAACAGTTCTTTAGTTCTGGGGAGCAGGCTCGTACTGGTAATTCACGGCCCAGGTGATGCCAAACCGGTCTTTCAGCTGGCCGAACAATGCGCCCCATGGAGCTTTGTCCAGCGGCATGTCTACCGCGCCGCCCGCGCTCAGTGATTCAAACAGCTTTTTGGCTTCGGCCTCCGATTCAGCCGAAATAGCCAGGGAGAAGTCGTTTCCTCTCTTGAACTCACCGAAAGAATCCGGGAAGTCGCTGCCCATGATGACGCTGCCCCCTGGAATGGTGAGCGCTACGTGCATCACCAGGTTCTCATCTCCTGGTTTGCAATGCTCAGGCATGCTGCTGAACCGCATGATGCCGTTCATAAATTCACCGCCGAAAACGGACTTGTAGAAGTTGAACGCTTCTTCGCAGGTGCCTTTGAAATTCAGATAAGGACTTACTTGTGCCATTTGTTAAGTTTTTATGATGAAGTAAACGAGCTCATTGGCTGGCCAGGCTCCGGGCGTGCGCCAGGCAGTAGAACCGGCGCGGGAGCGGGGCTTCATCGTCCAGCACCTCTGCTGAACAACCGAAACCTGCTAAAAGTTCAATGATGCGGGCAGAATGCACATCCCCTTCCGTACAAACCACGCGGAGGATGCGGTCGCAGTCCTCCAGGTCGAAATTGGCCCGGTGGCCGGGTATTTCACCATTGATCATGCCCACCAGCAGCTTAGCCAGCAGGGGCCTGGTCACATTTGTTTTAAATACTTCAACCATTGTTGCGGATTTTGCTTTATTTCGGTATGTTATACAAATGTAATCCTGCCTTCGTTAACTCACAGGGTGCAAAAACGGCAAATTGCAGGGGATGATGCGACAACTTTTATTATTATTTTTGATTTATGAAACACATCTCGATTCTCATACCGCGGGGCGCTGCCGCTTTAGGCTGCATTGAAGGCGCCTACAGGATGTTCACACAATGCAACGACTTCCTGGTGCGCCGCGACAGGCCGGCGCTCTTCAACGTCCAGATGGTGGGTATTTCAGAGGAAGGCCAGGTGTACGACAAGGCCTTTACCGTGCGCCCCGATACTGTTGTATCGGAAGTGCCTAAAACGGACCTGATCATTATCCCCGCTGTTAACGGCATTATGGAAGAGGTGATCGACATTAACAAAGATTTCCTGCCCTGGATCCGCGGGCAGCACGGGAAAGGCGCGGAAGTAGCCAGCCTGTGCGTGGGGGCGTTCCTTCTTGCGTCCACCGGGTTGTTGAAGGGCAGGCAGATCGCCACCCACTGGCTTTCCGTTAACGACTTCCGCAGGATGTTCCCCGATGTGAACCTGGTAAGCGACCAGATCATTACCGACGAGCAGGGAATTTATTCCAGCGGCGGCGCCAACTCTTTCTGGAACCTGCTGCTGCATATCGTGGAAAAGTATACGGACCGGGAAATAGCGATCATGTGCGCGAAATATTTCGCGATCGAGATAGACCGCAGCAGCCAGTCTGCCTTCCTCATGTTCAAGGGGCAGAAAGAGCACGACGACGATCCCATCCGCGAGATACAGACCTTTATTGAAGAAAATTACCAGGAAAAGATCACGGTAGATCAGCTTACGTCCCAGTTCGCCATCAGCCGCCGCAGCCTGGAGCGCCGCTTCAAAAAAGCGACCTGCAACACCGTGTCCGAATACATCCAGCGGGTAAAGGTGGAAGCCGCCAAGAAAGGTTTCGAGACCAGCCGCAAGAACATTACCGAGATCATGTACGACGTGGGTTATTCGGACAACAAGGCTTTCCGCACCGTATTCAAAAAAACGACCGGCCTCTCTCCTGTTGAATACCGTAACAAATACAACAAAACGGCGGTTACGATGGAATAGGCTCAGATGGGCATGCGCATCTGCAGCAGGTGCCCGGCGAAACCGGCTTTTTCGTACGCCCTCACCGCGGGTCCGTTCTGATGATACACTTCCAGGATCATTTCCCTGATGCCCTGCCTGCGCGCCCATTCCGCCAGGTTCCCGACGATGAGGCTGTTCACCCCTTTCCCCCTGAATTCGGGCACTACGTACATAAAACCGAGATAAGCATGCTGCGTATGCTTAAGAAAGGGCTTTGCGTCTTCGATACGGGCATAACCGGAGCCGATGACCTTCCCGTCCGCCTCCGCCACCACCACCGAAATATGCGGCTCGTAGATCATCGCGGCGATGTCGTAATAATGCACTTCCCCTTCTTTGATGGTGGGGTCGAACGGACGCTCCGCGGCAATAATGCCCTGTTCGAATGTGAGCAGCACATCCAGGTCGTTTAACGTCGCTTCCCTGATCCTGATCTGTTCCATAGCTTTTATTTGTAGCTGCAATTTCCTAAATTGCACGGAATAATCTTTTCGCCATGTATACCATGCTTACCAGCACACCTCCTCCCGCGGTTACCCTGCAAGCCAGATAACCAGCGGATCATTCCTCCCCTCACAGGATGAAACACTTTCCCCGGGCACGTATGGCCCTGGTTGTTTGCGCATGCGCTTCCTTCTCAAGCGATCATATTTCAAGCGTTTAAACAACCGAACTTTCAATGACCCGATATATTCTCATGGTGTTTGCCGGAGCATGCAGCTACGGCGTACTTTCTACTATCGTTAAACTGGCGTACCGCGAAGGGTACCAAGCCGCGGAGATCTCTTTCACACAGGCCCTGCTGGGCATGGCCGTGCTCTGGCTGCTGGTGCTGCTGCGCGAAAAGATACGTTTCCGCGTGAACTGGCCCCTGTTGTGGACCGGCGCGGCCATCGGCCTTACTTCTTTTGTGTATTACCTTTCCGTGCGTTACATTCCCGCATCGCTGGCCATCGTGCTGCTCATGCAGTTCGTGTGGATGGGCATATTGCTGGACTGGCTGCTGTTCAAACAGCGCCCGGGATGGCTGCAGACCGTTTCCACCCTGTTGATACTGGCAGGTTCCGTGCTGGCAGGCGGCATACTGAAAGAAACACCTGTGGTTGCGGAAACCCGGGATTCCGCCGCCTGGCTCACCGGCATCCTGCTGGCGCTGGGTTCCGCCTTTTTGTATGCTATTTACATCGTGGCCAACAGCCGTTATGGCAACGGGCTGCACCCTTTGCGCAAAAGCGCGGTGATCATGACCGGCTCCACGCTGGGCATCGGGCTGGTGAATATTCACAGCCTGGCCACGCAGCCGTTCACCGACCATGGTCTCTGGAAATGGACGGTGCTGCTGGCGCTTTTCGGCACCATCATACCGCCGGTATTGTTCGCCAAAGGCATGCCGCGCATTGGCGCGGGCGTGAGCGCCGTGGTGATGACGGCCGAGCTGCCGGTTGCAGTTATTGCTGCGGGCATGCTGCTGGGCGAACAGCTGGACGCTTTGCAGTGGTGCGGCGTAGCGCTGATATTGCTGGCGATCGTGTGGCTGAAGGTTGGGCAAAAGGGTGATTAAAAAACGAAGGCCGCCCCGCAAATCCGGGACGGCCTTCTATTATTTGCATCCACAAACAATCACGGCAATTGCTGCTTCTTCGCTTCCTGCTCCAGCCTGGCCTTCTCTTTCGCCTCGGCTTTTGCTTTCCTGCGGAAGTAACCGCGGAAGAGGAAATTATGTTTCAGCGCTTCCAGGTTCTCATTCAGTTTTTCCGAGCTGGTTTCGAGGTTGCCGATGGTATGTTTGAGGGACGTGGCGGTTTGTTCGTCGTTGAGGAGCACGCCGGCGGGAGTGTTGCTGCTGCGAAGGTTCTCGTTGATGCCCTGGCTGGCGCCCTTCAGGTTCAGCACCACGCTGTCCATACCCTGCGACACGGTTTCCAGCTGCGTCATGGTGGAGCGGAGCTTGGCGAACACGACGGTATCCGTCACCAGGTCGTTCGCCAGCGTGCCTTCGTTCTTCAGCTGCGCGGTGTAAGCCGCAAGCCCCTCCGTGAGGCGCTGGGTGTTGGCGGCGGTTTTCTGTAAAGTGGCCAGTGTGCCTTCCAGGTTGTTGTACACGGCATCGTCCGCGATCAGCTTGCCGAGCGTGCCCTGGCCGTTGCGGATGTTCTTCGTGATCTCTTTCAGGTTGCCGGTGATCTCTACCAGGCTTTTATTGTTCACCTGCAGGGTGTTCATGATCTCATCTGTGCTGATGCTGGTTTCCACGATGATCGTATCGCCGTCGTCCACGGGCGGCACTTCGGCGCTTCCGCCTGTGAGCGCAACGATCTTGTTGCCCACGAGCCCGTCCGAGCTTATCTTCGCGCGCACATCTTTATGGATGAACTCGCGGCTTTTCTTTTCAATATCCATCCTTACCGCAATGGCATGCGAACCGGTAAAGGTGATGCTTTTGATGGTGCCGACCTTTACGCCGGAATACCACACGTTGTCTCCCTTGGCAAGCCCGCCGATGTCCTGGAACATGGCCACCACCTGCAGGGAGCTCATGAAGGTCTTTTTCTGGCCGCCCAGCACCAGTATGCCCGCCGCCATAATGATCATGCCGGCGAATACGAATATGCCTACTATTACGGATCTTTTGTTGCTTTGATCTTTCATGGTCTATTGCGTAAAGTTATAATCATAAAATTCCCTGATCAGCTCGTCGTTGTCAGCGAACACTTCATCGAAGCTCCCTTGTTTGATAAATTTCCCTTCCTTCATCACCGCTATTTCATCGCCGGTGGCGCGGGCGCAGGTGAGGTCGTGCGTGATGATGATGGAGCTGGTCTTGAACCTGCGCTGCACTTCGTTGATCAGGTTGTTGATCTCGGTGCAGGTAATGGGATCAAGACCGGCCGTCGGTTCATCGTACAGCATGATCTCCGGGCGAAGGATGAGCGTGCGGCCGATGCCGATACGCTTGCGCTGCCCGCCGGAAAGCTCTGCCGGCATCTGGTCTACGGTATGCGAAAGCCCCACGGCATCCAGCACAATATCCACCAGCCTGTCGCGCTGTTCGGCTTTCATGGCGGGTTCATTCCGTTTCAGCGGGAAAGCGAGGTTCTCGCCCACGGTCATGCTGTCGTACAGCGCGCCATTCTGGAAACAGAAGCCCACTTTCATACGCAGCTCGCGCAATGCTAAGGGCCCCAGCTCCGGCACTTCCTGGCCCAGCACGTTCACGGTGCCGGCGTCAGGCTTCAGCAGGCCGGCAATGATCTTGATCAGCACGCTTTTGCCCGTGCCGGAACGGCCCAGCACCACGATATTTTCCCCTTTATGTAGCTTCAGGTCCACACCCCGCAGCACATGGTTGGCGCCGAAGGACTTGTAGAGACCCGCTATGGAGATCACCGTATTGTCGTAATCTATTTCAGGCGTAAATGGTTTCATACTGGTTTAGCGGATCGAATTGACGATCTGCACGATAATGATCTCTTCAATGAATATCAGGAACATGCTCACCACTACGGAGATATTCGCCGCCTTTCCCACGCCCGTAGTGCCTTGCGTGGCATTGTAGCCCAGGTAGCAGCTTACCACGCCGATGGTAAAACCGAAGGTGAGCGACTTGCCCAGCGAGGCAAACAGGTCCAGGAAGGAGATGTCGTTGAATGCCTTGTTGAAGAAAGCCGCAAGGCTGGTCTGCTCGTTCAGGTGAATGTCCAGGTAAGACCCCATCATGCCCACCAGCGCCGTGTAGGCCATCAGCAGCGGAAGGCATACGGTGCAGGCCATGATGCGGGTAACCACCAGGTATTTGAACGGGTTGATGGCGGATACTTCCATGGCGTCTATCTGCTCCGTCACCTTCATGGAAGCCAGCTCCGCCCCTATGCCCGAGCCCACTTTACCGGCGCAGATCAATGCGGTCACCAGCGGCGCCAGCGCCCTTATCACCGCGATGGATATCAGCGAGGGCAGCCAGGAAGTGGCCCCGAATTCCGCCAGGGACGGCCGGCTCTGCTTGGTGAACACCAGGCCGGTGATAAACCCCGTCAGGCTGATGAGGGCCAGCGATTTGTAGCCTACCATATAGCACTGGCGGATGAATTCCTTTACTTCCAGCGGCGGGCGCAGCACTTCCCTGAAAAAACGGCTGATGAACCGAAATATGTCGTGAACATTGATGAAGAAGGTATCTATTCCCTTCGAAATGACTGGTTTCTCCGGTTGATCGTTCGATTCCATTGGCTGCATTTTACCTTAACTATTACAATTTCAGGCGGTGAATTGTTAATACCGGGACATTACCTTCAAATCCCGTGCCCCACAAGGGAGAGGGCGGCGTATGCCTCCGGATGCTGCTGTAACAAGCTGGTTTCAGTATTATTTCAGTTCCACTGTTTTACCCGTACGGGCCGATTCCCGGGCTGCTTCCAGGATGCGCACCACCATCAGGTTGTTCTCCTGCGAATACACGCCGTAGGGCGGTATGGTTTCCTTGCCGCGCACTACCGCTGCCAGGTATACGAAAGGATCTTCATACACTTTCACGTCGCTGGCCGTAACCTTGCGTTCCTGCGCCCCGCTTTCCTGGGAATTCCGCAGCTGCAGGGTTTTGGCGTCGGGCGCAAAGATATAACCTTTATCGCCGTACACTTCCATGTCTTTCCGGTTAAAAGGCCAGTTCCACGAAGCCTGGATGATGCATTGCGCATCGGGGTAATCCACGATGATGGTAGCGTCGTCGTCCACTTTGGGATATACGGCGGGCTTGTATTGCCGTGTTACGGCCGTCACTGCCAGGGGCTTCTGGCCTTTCATGAGCGTGGTCATGATATTGGCGCCGTAGCAGCCGAAATCTATCAGCGCGCCGCCGCCGTTCAGCACGGGGTCTGTAAGCCAGGCCAGGAATTCAGGACTGCAGCCGATCTCTTTCGGGCCCTGGTGGCCGTCGTGGATCACCACTTTTCGGATAGTGCCGGCATAACCGCTGTCGTTCACCAGCTGGAAAGCTTTTGCCACGGAAGGATACCAGCTGGTCTCGTAATTGGTGAGCAGCTTAATGTTATGCCTGGCAGCCAGCGAATCCATGCGGAGGGCCTGCGCCAGCGTAGTGGCCATCGGCTTTTCGACCATTACGTGAATGCCGCGCGGGGCGCAGGCTTCGGTCACCTCGAGATGACTGTATACCGAACCGAATGCCAGCACCGCTTCGGGTTTCACCGCGTCGAGCATGGCGTTGAGGTTGGTGTAGAATAATTTTTCCGGGAGCTTGTAACGGCGGATGGTCTGCCGTATAAGCGCGGTATCGGGTTCGTAAATTCCTGCCAGTTGAATATCCCCTTTATTCGCGCGGCCGAGTATCCAGCCGGAATGGCCGTGAGAAATGCCGGCAACGGCCACTTTCACCGGTTGCGCCTGGAGGTGCAGGCTGAAAAGCAGGAATATGGATAGCAGCAGACGCATATGATACTGGTTTTATTGGTCAACGCGGTTAAAGTACAATTTTAAACGACGCGGCACAAGCCTGTAACTTTTCCCGCTGCCTGAACGCTTCAGGAAAGTTATAAGTTATAAACTGTCCGGCTATGAGGCTATTTCCCTTGTCCCTTTTGATCTCTTTCATGCTGGTGGCCGGTTGCAGGAAAAAAGCAATGCCGGAAGGTTTGATAGCACCCGGGAAAGCCACTACAGACAAGAACGGTTATTTTTATATTAATTTCCGGTCAGACGGTAAATCCGAATATTACACCTGCCTTTTTTAAACTGATATTGACCCTTCAAACCTGTTCAATGCTTCGTTTTTACTCATTCCTTTTTATCTTATCCGCCTTTTTTTCCGCCTGCCGGAAAAATGTTCCATCCCATGTCGTAACGCAGGTGGACGGCGTTGTGTTAGACGCTGTTACCCGCGCGCCCCTGGCGGGCGTACCGGTAGTGATCGGAGGCTGCAGGTATAATTTTTACGGTGAGTCCTGCCACGATCTGAAAGACAGTGCGGTCACCGACGGGGCCGGTCACTTCAGCATCCGCTTTGGAGCGGATGGTAAAAGCATCTTCTTTAAAGTAAAAGCGGCTGAGAATGACTATTTCGTCAACGGCACCTGGGTTGAGCTGCAAACGCGGAAATATAACAACGTAACGCTCACCGCACAGCCCACCAAAGTGTTGAAGCTGCGCGTGACGGTGGCGCAGAACCCGTATGACACGCTGCTGGTCCGCCAGGGTTCTTATGGGCGGGACAACAAACTGATCGGCCGCCGGATCGATACCGTGCTTTACATGCGGTACCTGCCCCCATTCGCGGCCTCCAGTCTCACCGTGATAGACCGCAGCATCGGCCGTTTCCGGCAGCAATGGGTCACCCCTTCCCTGCCCGATCCTGTGCCTGACACACTTGAGCATGCGGTGACCGTGAACAATACAGCGGATTTCCCGGTAGTACAATAAAAACAAAACCCCGGTGTTGGCCGGGGTTCTTAATATCCTTCGCTTACCACCTTTCCCAGAAGCCGGGAGGCGTAATGCCCAGCGAGCGCAGGTATACATATCCCTGGCCGCGGTGGTGGATCTCGTTGTCCACGAAATACTGGATGATCGAGTATGCCGGGCCGGCCCAGCTTTCGTTGCCGAATGCATGCAACTGCTCCTGGAAACGTTCTTCCGTGATCTTCGGCCAGTTGGCGTCCAGCTCTGCCGTTACCTCGTCCCATGCTTCCAGCAGCTCCTTTTTGGTAGCGGGGGGCGTATCGTTTTCGCCATACCAGCTGAAGCGTTTGTGCGCATTCCAGTTCCCGCCGACAATGCCGTGAATACCGCCCGCGGCGATCCTTAACATTTCCATTACCAGCCCGGCAAAAGGGCGCATGCCGGCAACGGAATGGGTAAACAATTCGTTTTCAGGGAACGTTTCGATCATTTTACGGGTAAGCCTGCGGTGGCCCTGCCAGTGTTCCAGCATTGCGTCTGCATTGATAGCGGGGATTGCGGAGGTTAAGGTTGTGTTTGCCATGTGAAGAGGTTTTTTGTTTTGTTGATACAAAGTAAGAACCGGGGGTTGACAACCTTATGTCAGCAGCATATGAAGAATTTGAAAATTTATTTCAAAGGGAGCCTCATTCCACTTTCAGCGAATCCACTGGGTTCCTGTAAGCGGCCTTCAGGCCCTGCCAGCTAATGGTAGCCAGCGACACCGCGATCACCAGGCCGCCTGCGATGGCAAATATCCACCAGCTGAGCGCTACGCGGTATTCTATTTGCTGCAGCCCCTGCTGCAATACCCAGGCTGCCAGCGGCACCGCGAGCAAAAATGCCAGCAGCACCGGCTTCATAAAATCGGTGGAAAGCATTAACCATATACCCGATTCGCCGGCGCCCATCACTTTCCGTATACCGATCTCGCGCGTGCGCCGCTCTATCACGAAAGCGCTCAGTGCAAACAGGCCCATGCAGGCAATAAAAATAGCCATGCCACCAAATACGCTTGCCAGCTGCCCCATCATCCTGAAGCCTTCGAACTTCCGCTGGTATTCTTCTTTTACAAAGCTGAATTCGAAGGGATATGCCGGGTGGCTTTTTTTCACTGCGGCTTCTATCCGCGCCATGCGTTGCTTCCAGTCTCCGTCGCCCGCCATGCGCACAAGGATGTTGCCGGTGCTGCCGTTGTTGTAATAAATGATCATAGGGCCGGGAAGACCGGTGGGATTGTTGTACACAAAATCTTTCACCACGCCCACCAGGGTGTGATCGCCGATCTTTGTGCCGATCAGCGGTTCTTTCAGCCCCATTCTCCGCACAGCGGTTTCATTCAGCAGGCAATTCAGCGAATCGCCGCCGAAGGATGCGCTGAAATCGCGGCCGGCGGCCAGTGTAAGACCGGTGGTCTTCACCCAGTCGTATTGCACAGAGGTAACGGCTACGCTAAAATCCTGGTCTGCTGTTTTCCCGGGCCACTGTATCCCGGTGCTGTATGAACCGAAATGCAGGAGATCGTTGGTGCCGCCGGATACAGCCACTACACCAGGCACTTCCGAAATATCACGTTTGACGATATCGAAATGTTCCGCCAGCTGGCCTTTCGCGGGAACAAGCACCAGGTTGTCCGCAATATACCCGATGGGCCGCTGCTTCATGTGTTTGGTCTGCTGTATCACAACGATGGTACCGATGATCAGGAAAATGGCGATCAGGAACTGGAACGTGACCAGCCCCCTGCGCAGCCATGAACCGCCGCGCCCGGCTTTCACAGCGCCTTTCAGCACCTTTACGGGCTGGAAGCGGCTCAGGAAAAGAGCGGGATAGCTGCCGGCCACCAGGCCGGTAAATACGCCCAGGATCAACATGGACAAGAGTATCTTCCAGTTTTGCAGGTTGAAAGTGACGCTCTTTTGCAAAAAGCGGTTGAAGCCCGGCAAGGCGAGCTTAGCCAGCAAAGCTCCCAGCAGCAGCGCGATGAACGCCATCAGCAGCGCCTCCAGCAGGAATTGGGCAGCAATGCCGCTGCGCGAAGCCCCCATGGTTTTACGTACGCCTACTTCCTTCGCGCGTTTCTCCGATTGTGCGGTGGCGAGGTTCATAAAATTCACACAAGCAATGAGCAGCACGAACACGCCGATCACGCCAAGCATAATGAGGGCCTGAATCAGCCCGCCGTCTGCCTTCCCGTTCCTGAACTCAGCATACAGGCGTTTATCTTTCAAAGGGAATGCGAAGAACTCGGCTTTACTACCGGCAGCCTGCGCTGGTGCAAAATGTTTAAGCTTGGATTGAACGGTATTTTTATCGACGCCCGGCTGAAATGCGAGCCAGGTATGCATCCTGTTGGTGCTCCAGCTGTCCGTCCAATCCGGGTTTTCCTGCTCGTACGCCCTCATGGGCATCACGAGGTCGAACCGGAGGGAGCTGTTGGGCGGCAGGTCGCGGATAACGGCGCCTACTTTAAAGGCCTGTGTTCCATTATGGGTGAAAAGTTTGCCGGTAGCGTCCGCCGTGCCGAACAGCCTGACGGCCGCGCTTTCCGTGATCACGGCGGAACCGGAGCCGGCCAGCGAAGCAACGGCATCCCCCGAAACCGCCGGGAAGTTCATCATGCGGAACAGGTCTGGGTCTGCATACATACCTTCTTCATACAGGCTTTTGCCGCCAGCCGTAACTATCTGCCGGGCAGAGAACGTGGCACGCGCGGCATACCTGATCTCCGGCACCTGTTCTTTCAGCGCCGCGGCCATAGGCCCAGGCACAGACTCGGAAGTGACGATCTCCCCGCCCTCCACATGGTTGCGCATCAGCTGGTGAATATTCTCCAGGTCCGTATGAAAATGATCGAAACTCGTTTCGTAGCCGGTATACAGCAGGATAAGCATACCAATGGCAAGCCCCAGCGCCAGCCCGGCGATATTGATGAAGGAGGAAACCCTGTTCCGCAACAGGGTGCGCCAGGCCATGATCAGGTTGCTTTTCAGCATGGGATAAATTTTATTGGTTAGGTGGCCAACATGCGACAATTGGAATGCCAGAAAGCCATGTTATTATTAATCAATTCACTATGCATTCTACAATCGTCGGAAATGTCCGTTTTTAATACACCGGCCGTCCGGTTGCGGTAAAACCGTCGCACGCAAACTTGTTTGGCGCAACTACCCCCTTCCGCGGCACTGTGAACATGCCCCCGATGCGCTGCCATAGCGGGAGATCCGCTAAAAAACAACGTAAAGAACAGGTATGGCAGCCCCTTCAGGAGGCTTAAAGCTGCGGGGAGTTCATGCCAGAGAAGAGGGCTTTTTGTGCCAGTTCTTTACTCTATATTTACACTAATCAATGCACAAACCACCATGAAAGTAGTATCTCTGGTAATTTATGAAGAAGCCATTCTTTCTGCTGTAGCGGGTGTACTGGATGTATTCGAAGGCGCCAACCAGCTGCTCAGAATGGCTGGCAAGGAACCGGCGTTTAAAGTGGAGCTGGTCAGTGAAAAGGTCAAACACATCCAGCTGAATGTTCCCGCCCTGTTCTTTTGTTACAAATCCATGGAAGAAGTGAAGCAGACGGACCTGATCATCGTGCCCGCCTTTCACGGCCAGCCGGATAATGTGCTGCAAAAGAACCGCGGCATCATTGAATGGATCAGCGACATGCAAAAGATGGGCGCCGAAGTGGCCAGTCTTTGCCTGGGCAGCTACTTCCTGGCGGAAGCCGGGATGTTCGACGGAAAGACCTGCACCTCCCACTGGATGGCCATCCCCGACATGCAGCAGCGCTATCCCAAGGCCAGCGTGCTCAGCGACCGGGTGATCACGGACGATGACGGCATTTATTCCAGCGGCGGCGCCTTTTCGTCGCTCAACCTCGTACTGTACCTGGTAGAGAAATTCGTGGGCCGCGACGTTGGCATCCAGATCAGCAAAATGTTCTCCATAGACATCGACCGGATGAACCAGAGCCACTTCCTGGTGTTCCAGGGGCAGCGCCGCCACGAGGACGATGAGATCCTCCGCGCGCAGTCGTACATCGAAAAGAATTATCACCTTCCCATATCCATTGAACAGATCGCGGAGCAAACCAGCATGAGCAAGCGGAACTTCATCCGCCGGTTCAAGAATGCCACCCACAACACGCCGCTGGAATACCTCCAGCGCGTGAAGATCGAATCCGCCAAAAAAGCGCTGGAGCAAAACGCGCAGAACATCAGCACCCTGATGTACGACGTGGGTTACAACGACCTGAAAACTTTCAGGAGCGTATTCAAAAAAGTGACCGGGCTCACGCCGCAGGAATACCGTAAGAAGTACTGCCGGCAGATGGCGCAGGCCTGATGCCTGGTATGTTATTCAGCAAAACCTGCACGCCGTTCATCGGCGTGCAGGTTTTGTTTTTTACACAACAGCCTACACCTCCCCGTTCCATTCCCTGTAAAACTGCGCCAGGTACGCTTCCATGAATGCATGCCTTTCTTCCGCGAGGGCTTTGCCGGTGGCGGTATTCATACGGTCTTTCAGCAGCAGCAGCTTCTCGTAGAAATGATTGATGGTGGGCGCGGCGGAATGTTTGTATTCTTCCTTTGTCATATTCAGCTGCGGCGCAACCGCAGGGTCGTACAAAGCGCGGTTCTTAAAGCCGCCGTAGTTAAAAGCGCGCGCAATGCCCACGGCGCCCAGGGCGTCCAGCCGGTCCGCATCCTGCACCACGCCCAGTTCCGGGGAATGGAATTCACGGGTACTGTTGCCGCCTTTGAAGGAAATATGTTTGATGATGTTCACCACATGATCCGTAACGTGCTGCGGCACCGGCTGCGTTTGGAGAAAGGCTTCCGCTTTCGCCGGGCCCACCTGTTCGTCGCCGTTGTGGAATTTGGAATCCGCGATATCATGCAGCAGGGCCGCCAGCTCCACCACCAGCACGTCTACCTGCTCCTTCGCCGCGATGTGGCGCGCCTGCTGCCATACCCTGTAGATGTGCCACCAGTCGTGGCCGCCTTCCGCGCCCGCGAGCTCCTGTTTTACGAATGATTCCGTTGCATCGATGATTGCCTGCATGTTGTAATTTGTTTGAATGCTGATTGTCCGCAGGGAAACTGCGGTTTGCAATATTGCACATTTTCCGTTTGAAAATAAAAGGTAAATTTATCGCATGGACATCCTTTTGATCACCGGCCCTCCCTATTCCGGCAAGGGCACGCAATGCGAAATACTGGAAACTGAGCTTGGCTATGCGCACATCTCCACCGGCGACCGTATCAGGGAAGAAAAAGCACGGCAAACGCCCATCGGTAAACAGATGCAGGAATACGAGGAAAAAGGCGAGCTGGTGCCGGATGAAGTGATGGAAGAACTGCTGGAACGTATCATACTGGAGCATCAGCAGGAAAAAGGCATCATACTGGATGGTTACCCGCGCACCATCCCGCAGGTGGACACATTGCTGCGCATCCTGCGGCGGAACGGGTTGTCCATTTCTCATACCATCAACATCAACGTGCCTGCAGAAGTACTGCTGGAACGCGCAAAAAAAAGAGCCGAAACATCCGGCAGGCTGGACGATCAGAACGCGAACACCCACCTGAAAAGGATCACGATCTTTGAAAAGGAAACCAGGCCCGCCATCCGCTACCTGGAAACGCTGATGCCCGTAACACAGGTGGACGGGCTGGGCACTATTCCCGAGATCACGGAGAAGCTGCGGCACATTGTGCAGCAAGCATAACAAACGTTAATACAATTACCCCTCTATGCGATACCTGTTCTTGCTGCTGTGCCTTCCCCTTTGTACAAAGGCGCAATCCCCTTTCGAACGCAAATATGCTGAAGGCGAAACCTACCGCTACCGGATGGTAACGGACTATCACCAGAACGGCCAGTGGAAAAGCACCACCACGGCTATATGCGAGCTGAAGGTCGTGAAAGACAGCGCGGGCATTCCCTATGACGAGATCCGCTGGCTTTCGCAGCGCACCATCTCTGCCAAAGACACGACGGACGGCAGCGCGGAAGCCCTTGCTGTAAAGCCCTACCGCATTTCACTTCATCCTTCCGGTTCCCTGCACATCCCGCCTATCGGCCAGCCGGGAATGACCGGGGCCATCACCGACTTTAATACTTTTTTCGTGGCCGTGAGCCACCAGTCCGGCGCGGGCAAGCTGTTGAAGAAGGGCGACAGCATTAACAAAGCTTCCCCGGTGACCGGCGATTTTTCCAACGGGAAAACCATCCTCAAGGGGCAGGACTGCCTGCAGATCATTGCGCAAATGACCGCAAGCAACGCCCGTAGTGTGGAGATCAAAACATCTTTCCTCCCTCCCGCCCAAACCTGCCTGCAATATTTTGCGGACGACCTCGCCGTGCCGGTTGCAGGCGATACCGTGAACAATTTTCAGATGGTGATGCCCGCCGGGCCCGGGCAATACATCGTGCAGGCCGGCAGGGAATACTTCATTATCCACAGCACCGTGCGGAAGAAGGACGGCAAGATCTCTTCCGCCGTCATGGTGAACGACCTGAAGCTGCGCATGAAG
This sequence comes from Chitinophaga sp. 22620, assembly GCF_052044405.1. Taxonomy (NCBI): domain Bacteria; kingdom Pseudomonadati; phylum Bacteroidota; class Chitinophagia; order Chitinophagales; family Chitinophagaceae; genus Chitinophaga; species Chitinophaga sp. 22620. The sequence continues at coordinate 491,625 of NZ_JBQEMV010000003.1, forward strand.
ATCAACTGCGGCGAAAACTACACCGGCTGCCAGCGCGAAATGCCCTGGAACATTTACCGGCAAGTGCGGCTGGAGCTGCAGTAACCTGTAAAACAAATACAAAATTATGTAACACTTTATCCGCCACACGCGGTTACTTTTGTATTGTCAGTACTGCCAGCACATTCATCTCAACTTAATTCAGCAACATATGAAAAAGACATTCTCTTTTATGGCCCTTCCCATGCTGTTACTTACCGCAGGCGGCGCTTTTGCACAGGCCAAACAGACAGACAGCTTTAAAGTATACGGCAACTGCGAGATGTGCAAGGAGCGCATAGAAGAGGCCGCTGCCGTGCCCGGTGTGAGAACCGCCGTGTGGGACGTAAAGACCAAACAGCTGAAAGTAAGCTACGACCCGGCGAAGATCAAAAACGGGGCCATCCAGCAAAAGATCGCCGCCGCAGGGCATGATACCGAAAAACAGAAAGCGCCGGACGCCGTGTACAACAAGCTGCCGGAATGCTGCCAGTACGAACGGAAATAACAGTTCAGGAACCAACCATGGGAGACTGTCCCGGCAGGCGCCTGCCGGGCTTTTCCTTTTTCCCTTCCCATGCGGGGCTGAAACAGAATTATACCGTATCATTACAGTATAATTTTTTAAGTCATGATGGACGAAACAGACATCCGCATTGGCAACATTGTTTGGTACTATGATTACAACATGATCGAAACGCCCTTCCGCGTGGAAGGCATCCTGGAAGGATATATCTACAATTCAGGACTGCCCAAAAGCAGGCTGCCGCTGGAGAAAGTGCACCCCGTTGCCCTGGAGGCCGATCATCTGCTGCAATTCGGCTTTTTACCGGGAGAGAAAGATTATGGAGAAGACCCTGATACGTACATGTACAAATACACCCATAAAGACAGCGTTTACATCCGCGATATGGCCGGTTCCTTTCAGCCGGTAGCGCTTTCCGCAAACGGCCCCCTGCCCTATGGCCGCCCGCTGCTGCACCTTCACCAGCTGCAGAACCTGTTCTACGATCTCACCCGCGATAATGTTTTTACCAATTAAAAGCAGGAAAAATCAGGATATTTCTTTTATCTTATCAGGCAATATTATCCTGTATGAAAAAACTTGCCTTCCTGCTTTTGCTGGCCTGTGGCCATTCTCTGAAAGCGCAAAACCCGGTGGACCTCAGCGGCTTCAAAAAAAATGGCGCAACCGTTACCGTTAATAAGCAGCTCATTACCGTCAACTGGCCCGCCGGCGCTTCAGGCACGGGCAGGATGATCCTCAACCTGGACGGCGCACAGCCGTTGTTCAGCAGCATCCGGTTAACCCGCGCCAATGCCTCCACGGAGGTTGCTGCCAACCTCGATCCCGTATTTATCCTGAGAACCGGCAAAAGAACATTGAGCCCTTCCAGCGGCGGATGGGATGTATTTTTCGACAAGGTGCCCACGCGGCCTTACACCACTGAACTGGTGCAATTCGATAAACGAAGCGCCGGCGTATCCAGCGAAGGCACCAGAACCGTCATCCGGATCGGTGAGCTGAAAACGGCGTTATTCAGGGGTAGCCTGGAGATCACGCTTTACAACGGAAGCCCTTTGTTCAACATCGCCGCGGTCGTTTCAACAACAAAAGATTCCACGGCCATACTGTACGACGCCGGCCTGGTCAGTAAAAAAGGCAACTGGAAAAACATCAGCTGGGCGGACGTGAAAGATGAAATGCAATATGCAGCACCCGCGCAGCAAACGCCCTCCACCGATCTCGAAGTAAAGTACAGGACCATCATCGGGGAGAATGAAAACGGCAGCCTGGCCTTGTTTCCCGCCCCGCATCAATATTTTTACCCGCTGGATGAGGCGTTCAATTTGAAGTTTACCTGGTACGGCAATAATTACCTGGACCTTGTGCCTGATTTTGGGATCGGCATCAGGCAGGATCCTATCGGCGACAAAAGGTATGTTCCCTGGTTCAACGCTCCTCCCGGTACCATGCAGCGGCTGAATTATTTTTGCCTGATCAGCGCAGGTAAGGCCGCCGGCGCGCTCGACGAAGTAAAGAAATTTACGAATAATGATTCCTATGCCCCGCTGCCGGGCTATAAGACCATGGCCAGCCATTTTCATAATGAATTTATTTCCTCGGTGGTGCTCGCCGGCAAACCCGTTCCGGAAAAGCCCGAGTTTGTGGACGTGCTCAAAAAAGCCGGTCTGGATATTGTAAAGCTGGCGGAATTCCACGGTCCCGGGCATCCCAAAGGGCCTGATACGCCCAGGTTAAAAGAGCTGCACGCATTATTCGAACAAACCAGGCGCCTTTCCGATACCGGCTTCCTGTTGCTGCCCGGCGAAGAGGCCAATAATTTTTATGGCGGGCACTGGCTGGCATTTTTCCCCAAACCTGTTTACTGGGTGATGTCCAGGAAGGCGGATGTGCCGTTTATCACGGAGACGGCCGAATATGGCAAAGTGTATCATGTGGGGGATAAACATGAAATGCTCAAGCTGCTGGAGCTTGAAAAAGGTCTCGCCTGGGTGGCGCATGCCAGAACCAAGGCATCTACCGGCTACCCGGACAAGTACCGGCACGAAGACTTCTTCAAATCAGACACCTATATGGGCGCCGCCTGGAAAGCCATACCCGCGGACCTTTCATGGCAGACCCTCAGTAAAAGAGTGCTGCATTTAATGGACGATATGGCTAACTGGGGATTAAAAAAACATGTCATCGCCGAAGCGGATATCTTTACCATTACCCATCAGAATGAAATGTACGCCCACTTAAATGTGAACTACCTGCAAATGGACAAGCTGCCGGATTATGACGATGGCTGGCAGCCCGTTCTGGACGCCATCAGGAACGGGAAGTTCTTTGTGTCCACAGGAGAGGTGCTGATCCCTTCGTTTAACATCAACGGGAAAGGAGCCGGGGAAACGCTGAAATTACCAGCGTCCGGGAAAGCTACCGTTACCATGCAGCTGAGCTGGACCTTCCCGCTCGGTTTTGCGGAAATCATCTCGGGAGACGGAGACAGGGTTTACCGCCAGCGGATCAACCTGTCGCAGACCCAGGCTTTCGGGAAACAGACCTTCCGCTGGCCTGTAAACCTGGCCGGCAGGAAGTGGGTACGCGTGGAGGTATGGGACATTGCCGCCAATGGCGCATTCACGCAGATGATCTGGCTGTAATCTTTTATAATGCAAAATGCCGTCTCTGCGAGACGGCATTTTGCATTATATCCATGTTTATTTTTCCACGAACTCTTTGAGGTTCTTGCCCAGGATTTCCGTCCAGCCGCCGGTGAAGCTTTCGCGGGAGAAGCTGCGGTCGTCCTGCGGGAAAGTTTCCAGGCCTGCATGCGTCAGCTTCACGCGGGTGCCGTTGCCTTCGGGGAACAGTTCCCAGGTGAGCAGCGATTCACCGGGAAGGTCTTTATACTTCCAGGAATGCACCAGTTTTTTACCCGGCACCACTTCCGTAACGGTGCAGAGATGCAGGAAATCTTTGCCGTCATGGCCCTGGCCGGGAAAAGTGAATTCGAAGCCCACTTCCGGTTTGAAGCCGGATAAATCGAAATACCATTCTTTCATTTTTGCATGGTCCGTAATGGCTTCCCATACCCTGGCGGGCGGCGCATTGTACGTGCGCTCCACTACAAGCGGTTCATGTTTCATATGAGCAGGATTTAATTAAGCGGTTATTTTTTCTTTTTGCGCGCGGCCTGTTCTTCTTTCTCCAGGAAGGCCCCGAGCGCATCCAGCTTTTTGTTCCAGAAAGTGCGGTACTGGTCCGTCCATTCATTCACCTGTTTTAATGCCTGCAGCTCCGCATGGCAAAAACGTTCCCTGCCCTGCTGCCGGACCACTACCAGCCCGCATTCCGTGAGGATGCGGATGTGCTTGGATACCGCCGGGCGGCTGATATCGAAATTTTCCGCCACTGCGTTCAGGTTCATCGGCTTCGCCGCCAGCATGTGAATGATCTCACGGCGGGTGGGGTCCGCGATGGCCTGGAATACGTCCCTTCTCATAAATGTGCTCAGGTTAATTAAGTAACCTTTCGGTTACAAATATAGAGAAACCTTTCGGTTACGCAAATATATTTTCTCAATGCTCTTCCATGGCCAGGAATTTCCCCGTCAGCGAATGTTCCGTTTTCAGCAGGTCCGCCGGTGTTCCCTGGAAAATAACCTGCCCTCCTTTGTGCCCCGCTTCCGGCCCCATGTCTATCACCCAATCCGCATTCCGCACCACGTCCAGGTTGTGCTCTATCACGATCACGGTATTGCCGGTGTCCACCAGGCGATTGATCATTTTGAGCAGGTGCGCTATGTCTGACATATGCAGCCCGGTAGTAGGCTCGTCCATGATATAGATGCTGCCTTTCTTATGCAGTTCCCCGGCGAGCTTCAGGCGCTGGCATTCGCCGCCGGACAATGTGCTGAGCGGCTGGCCGAGCGTGAGGTAATCCAGCCCCACGTCGTGCAGCGCCTGCAGGGTTTTGCGCAGCTCCTTTTTGGTGAAAAAGCCGAGCGCTTCGGCAATGGTCATGGTGAGCACTTCGCTGATATTCCTGCCCTGGTAGCGGTATTGCAGCACATCGTCGTGAAAACGCCGGCCTTCGCATTTTTCGCAGATGGTTTTGATCCCTTCCATAAAAGCGAGATCGGTGTAGATAACTCCCTGCCCGTTGCAGTTCTCGCAGGCGCCTTCGGAGTTGAAGCTGAAAAGGGATGCGCTCACATTATTCTCCGTGCTGAACAGCTTGCGGATAATGTCCATCATGCCCGAATACGTGGCCGGGTTGGAGCGGGAATTGGCGCCTACTGCGCTTTGGTCTATCATCACCACATCCGGGTACTGTCGTGGCAGCAGGCGGTTGATGAGTGTGCTTTTACCGGAGCCGGCTACACCTGTAACGGCGGTGAGCACGCCGGTGGGAATATCCACTTTGATATTGTTCACGTTATGCAGCGATGCCGGGCCAATGGTGATATGCCCGGAAGGCTGCCGGAATGTTGCTTTCACGGGCAGCTGCTGTTTCATGAACCGGCCGGTGAGCGTGGGCGCCTGCAGCAATCCTTCAAAATCGCCTTCGTACATGATGGTGCCGCCATTGGAGCCCGCTTTGGGACCTACGTCCACAATGTGATCTGCAATGCGGATCACCGCGGGGTCGTGCTCCACCACGATCACAGTATTGCCTTTATCGCGCAGCAGCCTCAGCAGGTTGTTCAGCCGGTGCACGTCCCGCGGATGCAGGCCAATACTGGGCTCGTCGAAGATATACATCATATCCACCAGGCTGCTGCTGAGGTGGCGCACCATTTTCACGCGCTGGCTTTCGCCGCCGGAAAGTGTGGCGGTTTCCCGGTCGAGGCTCACATAGTCCAGGCCGATATCCACTAGGTGCTGCAAACGCTCCAGCAGCCCGGCCGCCACGGGCAGGGCAACAGGATCGTCTATGGTGCGCAGCAGCTCCGCCAGCTCGTCTACCTGCATGGCGGCCATTTCCGCGATATTATACCCGAGCACTTTGGATGACAGTGAAGTTTCATTCAGCCGCGCGCCTTTGCAGGCCGGGCAGATCACATCTGTGATAAAAGGCTGTACCCGTTTGGCCGTTACGTCGGCCATGCTGCCTTCTTTTTTGATATACAGCCGGTCGAATTTCACGGCCAGCCCTTCGTACGTGATATTGAGCGGGCCTGAAGCGGTTTCCAGCTCAAATTTTTCAATGGGTGCGTATACCAGCTTTTCCCATTCTTCAGGACTGTAGTCCTCCAACTTTTTATCCACATCAAAAAAACCGGAGAAGGCATAGTTCTTCCAGTACCAGGTGCCCACCGCAAACACGGGGAACAGGATGGCGCCTTCGTTCAGGCTTTTGGATTTGTCGAGGAACTTATCCAGGTCCAGCCCCAGCTTACGGCCCACGCCCTGGCATTCGGGGCACATACCGGCGGGATCGTTGAAGGAAAAAACGTTGGAAGCCGTACCCACCCTGGGCTCGCCATAGCGTGAAAAAAGCAGGCGCAGCAGCGGGCTGATGTCTGTAATAGTGCCGAGCGTGGAACGGGAATTGCCGCCGATGCGCTTCTGGTCTACCACGATGGCCGTAGAAAGCCCTTTGATGGCGTCTGCATCGGGCTGGCCGTAATGCGGCAGGAAATTGCGGATAAAGGCGGTGAAGGTTTCGTGCAGCTGGCGTTTGGCTTCCGTCGCAATGGTTTCGAATACGATCGAAGATTTCCCGGAGCCGGATACGCCGGTGAAAATAGTGATGGCCCTTTTCGGGATGCGCAGGGAAACATTTTTGAGGTTGTTTTCCCTGGCGCCCTCAATGGTAATAAATTCTAATGGCATATTTGAGCGGATTATCCCGCAAAGATGCCTTTCATCGGGAGAAACCGGTTGTGCGGAACGGATTATTTTCCGTTCTCCACGGAGCCCATCACTGCCTGCTCAATGGCAATACCGATCTCCTTTGTTTCAGGCGTTTCATTATCCGCTCCTTCCTCAAACCAGTGGGCGGCGCCTTCGTTATCTTCTTTCCGCAAAAGGTAGAGCGTTTTCCCCGGCAGTGTAACGACGTAAAGGTCCTCCTCTTCCCTGTACACGGGAACGTTATGGCTGTTGTATGTAATGTGGAATGTATTCATACTACTGTACCTGCAATTGTTGTGCCTGTGTAAATCACCGGAACGAAAAAGTAAATGAAAAACCGCCAGCGGGGTGCTGACGGCTTTCCGGTCACAGAACAATGAAAGATAATAAGCTTCCGTTTAACCGATAATTTCTGCTACTCTTCCTACCTGTCCGTCTTCCAGCCTCACTTTGATGCCGCGGGAATGATAGGCCGCGGAGGTGAGCAGATCCTTTACAATTCCATATGTCTTTTTGCCGCTACGTTGGTCCTTTTTCAGGATAATGCCCACTTCCAGGCCAGGGTAAATATCTTTGCGGTATTGTCCGTCCATTTTGAAAAAAACTTTGCTGAAGGGCGCAAATTACGTCAAAAAATCCCGCCTGGGGCACACCCTGTCTCCCGGCGGAAACCTGATGTTGCCCGGAACCCATCGCGGGGCAAACCTTCTCATTATCGTGAGTCTGAAATGCTGGGAGGCCATACGCGCCGGCAGTTTCCGGATCAAATCAATAACGTGCTTGCTCTCATACTCAGATTAACCGGGCAGCGGCTATCACCCCACTGCCCGGAACATTAACACTTGATAATCCGAGCGACTGTTTCTCATAGGATATCGCTCTTCGAAAGTCTTTCTCCTGCTAAATTGACCAGATTTATATTAATAACTATCGACATTTGTACTTTTAAATAGCACAATCGTACCTGATTTGCCGGCACAACAATAAAAATTTCTTAAATTGTAATATGTTGTTCGCTTATGGCCCGTAAAAGTTTCCTGGAACCGATCGAGCTCACGCCTCCCAGGCAGCTCAGAACGCTGGTGGAGAACCGCCGCGTTTTTAATCTCAACAACTGTGAACTGAACGTCTACGAATGTTACGAACGGTCGTTCAGGGTACCGCTTTCCTTCAACGATTTCCTCATCTCCAGCATGGTGCGCGGCAAAAAGGTAATGCACCTGCCCGGCAGCCCCGCGTTCGACTACCTGCCCGGCGAAACGGTCATTTTCCCGGCCAACCAGCCCATGGAAATAGATTTCCCGGATGCGGACATGGAAACGCCCACCCAGTGCATTGCGCTGGCGGTAGACGGGCAGTATGTGCGCGAAACGGTGAATTATCTCAATAACTATTATCAAAGTCCTGATGAGCACAGCAACTGGAAACTCCAGTTCAACACCTATCATTTTGAGAACGACGACGAGGTATCCGGCCTTATCAACAAGCTCATCCGCATTTGCAGCAGCGGCGAAACCACGAAGAACATCTTTGCGGACCTGAACCTGAAGGAGCTGCTCATCCGCCTTATGCAGAGCCAGCACATGCAGCAGGTGATCTCCGAAGCCCGTACCAGCAACAATCACAGCCGCCAGCATTTCGTGCTGAATTACATCCGCGAGCACCTCACGGAAAAGATCGCGGTAGATACGCTCAGCAGGCACGCCTACCTGAGCCGCAACATATTCTTCAAATGGTTCCGCGAGCAGTTCGGCCTCACCCCGCTGGAATACATCAACCGCGAAAGGGTGAACATGGCCAAGCAGCTGCTGAGCCAGACCAATCACAGCGTGAGCCGCGTAAGCGATATGTGCGGGTTTTCGGATGTGAACTATTTCATCAGGGTGTTCAAAAAAACAGAAGGCATTACGCCACGTACCTACCAGGTCATCAGTTCCGGCCAAAACCGCATTATCGGGGGCATTCCAGGCTGATATTGTAACCCATTCTCCCCAATTTCCCTCCAAAATGCCGGTGGCATGTTAATTGCCGCTTCTACGGGTAAACGCACGCATATGAAAACACTGGGCATTATCCTGATCGTTATCGGCATCGTCATGGTATTGATCCGTGGCTTTTCCGTTACCACTGAAAAAGAAGTGCTGGACGTAGGGCCGGTGGAAGTGAACAAAAAAGAGAACCGGTGGATAGGCTGGCCCACCTACGCGGGAGGCATTATCGCAGTGGTAGGCGTAGTGCTGCTGATATCAGGAAATAAACGGAACGCATAAACGAAAAAGAGGCTGAACGGATGTTCAGCCTCTTTTGTATAAGCTGGTTATATGCTTTTACAGCCGGTGGTCTTGCAAATGTTCCCATAACGAAAGCCCCCTCAGTAACGCTTCCGCATCTCGCGCCGGTCTATCACCACCTGCGCCACCACGCCCCAGACCTGGAAGCTGTCTCCCTCTCTCACCAGGATCGGGTCGTACATGGCGTTCTCCGGGTACAGCATCCAGCCGGCGGTGGACTTCACCAGGGTTTTCACGGTAAACTCGCCGTTGAGGATCGCTACGACAATATCATTGGGCATAGGTTTAAGGGAACGGTCCACCACGAGGTAACTCTTATCGGGCAAATGCGCGTCCGTCATAGAATGCCCGTCCACCCGCACCACGAACACGGAAGGCTTGTCCATCCCAAGCAGGTGCACCAGGTCTATATCTTCTTCGGCATAATCCTGCGCGGGCGAGGGAAAACCGGCTTTAATGGGGGTTGAAACATACGATACGGGCTTCTCTTCAATTGGCTGAACGGCATAAAAGGTGAGGCCATTCCGATGGTTAACAGCTTTCATTTTACTAATATTTTTAGCAAATCTAGCCCAGCCCGCCAGTATAACTGCTGGGTATTGGCCCAGCAAAACAAAACTTTAATTTATGTTAATACACAGCAGTTTCTCACACAAAAGTGTTATCTTTCATTCTCTTCACGACGATTCAAGATCAAAAAACTAAACATTATGGCATCCAGACTAGTGTATTGCACGCCGAAAGGCCCGTTGTGTTTCATCGACTACCTTACTGTAAAAGACGGGAGGGCCACGCTGGAACAGATCAGGAAAGCCGTCCGGAACTCCTCCCTGCCCAAGCTTTACCAGTTCCGCCTGTTTGAGAAGCTCAGGACCGGGCTGGTGAAGATCGACGAGCTGGTACTTCCTAAATTCGACACGAAAAGCGTCTCGATTTTTTTGGACAGTCTCGACCGGCGTACCGCCCAATTGACCTAGTTCTTTCTTCCCGCTTGCAGAAGCCGGTTGGTTTGAATATTTTTATGCCGGCATGAAAACTTCAACCAAACCCATCCTCGTTATAAAATTCGGAACGGCATCCATTACACGTGAGAACGGCGAGCTGAATGAAAATGTGATAGCGGAAATAGCACAGCAGGTATCCGCTGTGCACAGCCAGTATAACATTGTGCTCGTTTCGTCCGGCGCTGTGGCCGCCGGCAAACATTACCTGAAAGGCTACAGCGGCTCCATCAGCGAGCGCAAGGCCGCGGCCGCCATCGGCAACCCGATACTCCTCAACCGGTACACTCACTATTTTTCCGCATACGGCATCCCCATCGCGCAAAGTCTTTGCGAGCGGAGGCATTTTTCCAGCCGACACCAGTTCCTGCAGCTTAAAAAGACCTACGAGGAGCTGTGGGCCAGCGGCATCATCCCCATCGCGAATGAAAACGACGTGGTGAGCGACCTGGAGCTGAAATTCTCCGACAACGACGAACTGGCCACGCTCATTGCCGTGGGCTTCGGCGCATCGCAGCTGCTGTTCAGCACCTCCGTGGGCGGCGTGCTCGATAAGGAAGGAAAGATCGTTCCCGAAATACCGGTGATAGACAAAAGCGCACTGGGCCTGGCAGATACGAAAAAATCCTCCCTCGGCCTCGGCGGCATGGTATCCAAGCTGACCTTTACCCGCCTGGCCACCCGTATGGGCATCGAAGTGGTGATATTCGGCATCAGTACGCCGGACGGCATTGCGCTGGCCACGGCCGGCAAAACCGGCACCCGCTGCCTCCCGCAACCCTGCAGCATGCCCGCCCGCAAAAAATGGCTGGCCAGCGGCAGCCTGGTAACCGGCAGGCTGCTGGTAGACGAAGGCGCGCACAAAGCCCTGGAAAAACGGCACAGCCTGCTGGCAGTGGGTGTTAAACAGGTGCTGGAGAAATTTGAATGCGGGGAAGTGTTCGAAATTGTAAATGAGAACGAACAGGTGATCGCCGTGGCAAGGGCCAAGGTATCGTCTGACTCCCTCGGCGGAGGCCGCACGCAGAACCTGGAAGTGGCGCACGCGGACGATATCGTTTTACTGTAAAAAAGACCATCATGCAATCCATCATACCACTGCTTGAAAAAGCGCAACTGGCCACCCTCTCGGTAAAATCCCTGGAAGATTCCAGCAAGCAGGCGCTGCTGCGCAGGCTCGCCGTGCGCCTGGCAGACAATTCGGAGGCGATCATCCGCGAGAATAAAAAAGACCTGGACCGCATGGCAGACAGCGATCCGAAAAAAGACCGCCTGCTGCTCAATACCGCGCGCATCGCGGCGCTGGCGGAAAGCCTGGAAGACATTGCCCGCCTGCCCGACCCCGCCAACCAGGTACTGTCCGAAAAAAAGCTGGATAACGGCCTGCTGGTGCGTAAGCTCTCCGTGCCGCTGGGCGTGGTGGGCGTTATTTACGAATCGCGGCCGAATGTAACGGTAGACGTGGCGGCGCTCTGCATCCGCTCCGGCAATGCCTGCGTGCTGCGCGGCGGCACCGATGCGTTTGATACCAACACCATCCTCGTGCGGCTCATTCGCGAAACGCTGAAAGAATTTGGCGTAGCTGAAGACGCCGTGGTGCTGCTGCCTGCGGACCGTGCGCTGATCACCGAAATGCTGACGGCCGTAAAATATATCGACATCATCATTCCCCGCGGCTCACAGCAGCTGATAGACCATGTGCGCGAACATTCCCGCGTGCCAGTGATCGAAACCGGGGCCGGCGTTTGCCATACCTACGTGGAAAGCACCGCAGACCTCGATAAGGCCGTGCGCATCGTGACCAACGCAAAGGTATCGCGCCCCAGCGTCTGCAATGCCCTGGATACGGTGATCGTGGACAGGGCGGTGGCCGGGCCATTCCTCACACAGCTCTCTCCTTCCCTTTCCGCTTACAACGTGGAGGTATTCGCGGATGAACAGGCATTCCCCATTCTTGCGGCGGCTGGTTACCCGCAGCTGCAGCACGCGCAGCCGGAAGATTTCGGCCGCGAGTTCCTCGATTTTAAATGTTCCGTGAAGGTGGTGAACAACGCAGAAGAAGCGCTGGAGCATATCCGCACTTTCTCTTCCCGCCATTCCGAAGCGATCGTGAGCCGCAACGAAGCGCTCAGCGAACGTTTTCTACGGGAGGTGGACGCCGCGGCAGTATATGTGAACGCCTCCACCCGGTTCACCGATGGCGGCGTGTTCGGGCTGGGCGCCGAGATCGGCATTTCCACCCAGAAGCTGCATGCCCGCGGGCCATTTGCGCTGGAAAAACTGGTGACGGAGAAATGGGTGGTGTATGGAGACGGGCAGGTAAGATAAAAAAGGGTGTGCCCGAAAGCACACCCTGTGACGCGTCCGCGTCTAAAACAGTTTTCTTGAATGGAGTAACCCGGTTAGGCGATACCAACCGAAGGTTTCCATGAATATCCTGTAGATTGCATGAATACCTCCTTTTTATTTGATGAAGGATAAATTTACCCCGAAACGCCGGAAATAAAATGTTAAAATTCAACAGCCGTAATTCCCGCAACAATTGAATATTTTTGCCCGATGGATATTTATTTCGACGAAGAACAGCTGTCCGTGAAATACGACGAGGACATTGACAATACCCTGCAATGGGACGATGTGACGCGCGTAGCCGCCTACAAGGTGTACACCTACCCCGGCGAGGTCACTTTCCTCGTGTTCGATACCCTCAGCGGCGAAACCATCGAAGCATCCGACGAAATGAGCGGCTGGCTGGAACTGCTGGGCGGCCTTCCGAATATTTTCGCGCTGCCTGCGGACTGGCTGGACCAGGTGCTGGATGCCGAAGCAGGCGGGGAAGATGTGGTGCTCTACCGGCGCTGAGTTTGTTATCCTCCCCTTTTGAGTAGCATTTTCCGGCTGCCCGCCTTCATAAGTACTAGTTTAAGTAGGCTGGAACCGCCGGGTTACCGCTAATTTGCAGGGTAACTTATGCGACTTACGATAACCATATTCTTTATAGGCCTTTCCATGCCCGTAATAGCCCAGCAGAGCCCAGAAATTCCACTCAACGGCACTCCGCGCTTTACCGACTCACTGCAGGTACAGGCAGGCGTTACAGGCACCGTGGCGTCCAAAGACTACCAGCCGCTCTGGCTCACCGCCAAACGCTTTGGTACTATCAGCGACCGCAAATCCGATCTTTCCTCGCACATCATGCTGCGTAACAGCCATGCGCTGAACGCCAGCGGCGACCTCTATCTTAAATACGGTTTCAACCTTTATAACAACAACCATTTCTCCGAAACATTCTTCGAAGAAGGGTATATAAAGGCGGGGTTCCGCAACCTGGAGCTGCGCGCGGGCCGGTACGAGGAAGTGAGCGGCGAGGCAGACCCTGAGCTTAGCTCCGGCTCCTGGGGCATCAGCGGCAACGCTTTGCCTGTCCCGAAAGTGAGCATTGCATTAAAAGATTATGTGAACATTCCTTTCACCAACGGCTGGGTGCAGCTGAAAGGCCAGTTCAGCCACGGCTGGATGGGCGACCAGCAGTATATCAAAGGCGCGTTCCTGCATGAAAAGATGCTGTACCTGCGCGTCGGCAAGGAGCGCCTGAAAGTGTACGGCGGCATCCAGCATTTCGCGGTGTGGGGCGGCAACCGCTTCGATCTTCCACCGATCAAAAATACGTTCTCTAATTACTGGGACATCCTGATCGGCAAGGTGGCTGACGATGGCACGGTGATCAACACCCAGATAGCGCCCAACCGCCCCGGCGACCACCGCGGCGTGCTGGAAGGCGGCATCCAGTGGGAGAACGATAACCTGAAGCTGCTGCTGTACAACCAAAGCATGTTCGAAACCGGGCAGAACATTGATATCAAGAATACGGACCGCCTGCTGGGCCTCAGCTATGTGAACAAAAAAGAGGACCCCATCCTGGAGAAGGCCACCGTCGAGTTCATCAACACCAAAAAGATGAACGACTGGCTGCCGCTGCGGGTGCGCGAAAGTTATTACAACAACGGCGTATATCTCACCGGCTGGGAATACCGCGGCAACATCATCGGCACGCCGCTGTTCATCAACCGTACGCGCGGCAGCAAATACTTTGAGGACGTGGAGCCGATCGACTGGAACCAGCCAAGGGATTCGGTGATCAAAAGAGGCTGGAACGTCATCAACAACCGCGTGACCGGGCTGCACCTGGGCGCGAAATATAATATTGCGCAGATACTGAAAGCGCGCACGCTGCTCACTTTCACGCGCAACTTCGGCAATTACCATGAAGAGCCCATCACGTCTACCATGACGCAATGGTACACGCTGCAGGAGATCATCTGGCCTACGCCGGTAAAGGGAATAACAGTGAATGCCGGGCTTGCCTTCGATTGGGGGGACTTCGGCGGCAACACCGGCGGTATGCTGGGCATACAATGGAACCTGGGGTTATAGGATCAGCCTGGTGATCGTAGCGTGCAGGTTCCGGAATAAAAAAGGTTTGGTTACATAACCCGCCGCGCCCTTTTTCATGGCGAGGTTGATTTCATCAATGGCCGTTTTGGCCGTGAGCATCAATACGGGAATGTTCCGCAGCTGGCTGTCTTTCTTAAAGATCTCCAGCAATTCGTAACCGTTGATTACCGGCATAAAGATGTCACTGATCACAAGGTCCGGATGGTGTTGCCTGGCATGGGCTACACCTTCTTCGCCGTTGCTGGCGGTGAGCACATTAAATTCATGCAGTTCCAGCAAGGTTTTCAGCGTGTCGGTTAAAGCGGGTTTGTCTTCAATCAATAAAATGGTCCTGTTCATGCATACCTGAATGTAAGTGAGAATTTCGTGCCTTTGCCCTTTTCGCTGGTAACCTTGATCTCTCCGCCGTTCATCTCGGTAAAGGTTTTCACGATAGCCAGTCCAAGACCCGTGCCATCTATACCGTCAACATTGCTGCCGCGGTAAAAAGAATTGAACAGGTGCGGAATGTCTTTCTGCGGGATACCGATACCATGGTCGGAAATAGAGATCACCAGCTTGTGGGCGTGATAATGCAGTTTGATCTGCGGATTTTCATGAGTGGAATACTTAAAGGCATTACTGATCAGGTTGGTCAGTATTTTCGAAAATTGTTCCTTGTCCACCGGTATCTTGCGCGGCTCTCCCACCACCTTCACTTCCAGCTTCCGTTCATCTTTCCTTTCGGAAAAATACTGGTAGTTCAGGTAATCGATCACCTTTACCGCATTCACCGGCGTTTTATTTACTTCATAATTGTTGGAAACGATCTTGCTGAGCGTGAGTATCTCGTCCAGCATGGTGTTCAGGTTAAATACCTCGTTGGAGATCTTGAGGATGTTTTGCTGGTAGAACGGGTTCATCATGCTGTCCAGCTTGATGCGGGTCTCCAGCAGGTCTACCGCCGCGGCTATGGCCGTTAGCGGCGTCCTGAACTCGTGCGAGGTCATGGACATGAAATTCGTTTTCATCTCCTGTAAAGCCTTTTCCTGCTCCAGATTGCGGAGCTGTATGCGGAGCTGCTGTTCACTGTCGGAGGTTCTGCCGATGGCCAGTATATATTCTTTTTGTGCAATACTGATACGATTGGCGGAGAAGCCGATATGGGTCTCTTCGTTGCTACCGTTGTCGGAAACAAGCATAAATTCATCTTTGAACGGAACGTTCAGTGTTTTGCCTGTCACGGAGAGCCCCAGTTTATCTATCGCCGCCTTGTTGGCCTTTTCGACTATTCCCTCGGTCGGTTCGATAATCAATACGGGCTCTTTGATCCCGTTCAGCAAATGGGTTACTTTTATATAATGCTGTGGCTTCATTGTCTTCTATATAGGTTTTCATGGACGTCCGGAAGCCGTCTCCCGGATGGTCAGATATGGTAACTGCACACAGGTGTATGGATAAGCAAGATAACAATTGAATCCGGCACTTCAGCACGATCGCCCCACTTTTATTGCAATTGTGGAAAATTCCGGTTATATAAATCTACAACTAATATGAAATTTATTTATTACTTACTTAAGTAAGTAATGCGTTATTAGATGCTTGTTAATAATTTAATGCTGTTTTTGAATTGCTTGCAAGAAATTTGGAATTATATTTGATATAGAGACCCTTTATAGACCATATCGCATAATGTTACCCGTAATATGATATCGATCGGAATTATTGAAGACAACCATTTCCAGCTTAACAACTACAAGGAGTTCCTGGAGGACTTCCAGGAGTGCAAAGTCGTTTTTGCATGCCGTTCCATGGAGGAGTTTAAAGCCTTACCGTACAAAGATCCGGATGTTAAAGCCATATTACTGGATATCTCCCTCCCGGGCGAATCAGGGATTTCAGGCATGGAAGAACTGAAGCGCATTTACCCGGAAGCCAAGATCATCGTGCTTTCCGGGCATGATGGCAAACAATATGTCATAGAATCCATCATGAAAGGCGCGGCGGGATATATAATAAAAACCAGCCGGCTGATGGAGATATATCATTCCATCCTCGACGCCATTAACCAGGGCGGCACCCTCTCTCCCAAAGCAGCGCACCTGCTGATCGATCACGTAAGCAAAGACCCCTTGGAATACGTGAAAGACAAACTCACGAAACGGGAATACGAATTGCTTCACCTGCTCAAAGAAGGTTACACCTACAAGGAAATGGCTGAAAAGCTCTTTGTGACTGTGTTTACCGTGAACCAGCACCTGAAAAAGATCTACCAGAAACTCAACGTTGCATCCAAGAGCGAGCTCATTTCGAAGATCTGGAGCAACAGCCTGTATTGAATGACTACTTTAATGAGTAGCACGTTTCATCCATGTTGCGTTATTAATACTATAGTGAGTAGTTCTGAAAAAGCGCATCTGTGGTAGTTTTGTAATGTGATCATATCACATTTTAACGAAACCCGATCAGATGACAGAAAGACCGAAACCATACTTTAGAAAAACCTTAGCAATCATCGCGCTGGCAGGCTGTTTATTTACCTCCTGCGTGAACACCAAACAAGCCGCCTACTTCAATAACCTGAACGATACCACGCTCGCCGCCGTGAAGGTTGATTTTGAACCCGTCGTTCAAAAGAACGACATCCTCCAGATCAACGTGAGCGCCGCGAACCCGCAGGAAGCCATGATGTACAACCTGCCCAATACGTACTCTCCCGGTTCAAACACTGCCGCCGGGAACATCACCATGGCGCCGGCAGCAGGCAATCCTGTTGCGGGATACCTCGTGAACCAGCAGGGCACGATCGATTTCCCCGTGCTGGGCACTATCAAGGCAGACGGTCTTACCAAAACCGCGCTGACGGACACGATCCGCCGGCGGCTGATAGACCGCAAGCTGCTGGTAGATCCTGTAGTAAGCATCCGCTTCCTCAACTACCGCGTAACCGTGCTCGGTGAAGTGGCCCGCCCTACTGTTGTGAATGTTTCCAGCGAAAAGATCTCCATTCTTGAAGCGCTGGGCATGGCAGGCGACATCACCATATTCGGCAAAAAAGAGAATGTATTGCTGATCCGCGAGCAGGACGGCGTAAGAACCACGCGCAGGCTGAACCTGAACGATGCCAGCATGCTGGGCTCCCCCTATTTTTACCTGAAACCTAATGACATTGTATATGTGGAACCTTCCAAAGCCAAAGTAGCCACCACCAGCAAAGCAAACACAGTGATCCCCATCGTGCTCAGCGCGCTGAGCCTCGTAGTGATCCTGGTGGACAGGCTGATAGTGAACAATTAACGCGAGAGACATGAACAACAACGTGCACATCACACGGCCTAACGGCCAGCAACCCGGCATGCAGAAACGCATGCAGCCACAGGAACAGGTAGACCTGCTGGCGCTGATCAGGTACCGTTATCTGTCGCACTGGCCCCTCTTTGTGCTGGCGGTGATCGCCGCCGTCGTGGCCGCATTCGCTTACCTGCGTTACGCTACGCCTGTTTACAAAGTTTCCGCCACTTTGCTTGTGAAAGAAGAATCCAAACAACTGGGCGGCGAGCAGGACCTGATGAGCAGCCTCGATCTTTTTGGTTCAGACAAGAACATTGAGAACGAGATGCAGATACTGGCCTCCCGCACGCTGGCCGGCCAGGTAGCCCGCAACCTGCAGCTGTACGGTGAAATGTATGAAGAAGGGCAGCTGAACGATGTGCTCAGCTATCAATATGCGCCGCTCGAATTCGTGTTCCTGGAACCGGGAAAAATAAAAGACGGCATCCCTGAAAAAGTAGACGTATCCTACGATTCAGCCCGCCGCACCGTGATGCTGGACCATGTGGCCTACCCTGTTTTCGATACGGTAAACACCCGCTGGGGCTGGATGGTAATAAAACCAAGGCCCGGCACGCATATGCCGAAACACAAGTGTTACCTGCAGATCAGCAGCGAAAAGAAAACGGCCCAGAACTTACTGAACAACCTCCAGGTAACGCCGGTCTCCAAAATGGCCACCGTTATCAAACTCGACTATAACGACGTAAGCCCCATGCGCGGTGAAGCCATCGTGAACGAACTGGTGCGCGTGTACAACCATGCCGCCATTGAAGACAAGAACCGCGTAGCCGCCAGCACCATGAGCTTCGTGGAGGAACGCCTCCGCATCGTGACCAGGGAGCTGAACCAGGTGGAACGGCAGGTGGAGCAGTTCAAATCCTCCGCCGGCATTGTGGACATCGGCGAGCAAAGCAAGCTGTTCCTTGCCAGCGTGCAGGAGAACGACAGCAAGCTGAACGAAGTGAACATGCAGCTCTCCGTACTGGAATCCATCGAAAAATATGTGACCGGCAGAAATGCAGGCGAGAACGTGGTGCCCGCCACCCTGGGCCTTACAGACCCCGTGCTGCTGGAACTGATCGGCAGGCTGAACGAAGCCGAGATGGAACGCGAGAAGCTCAGTAAGACCACCGCGGAGAACAGTCCTGTGCTCACCGCGCTGGACCGCCAGATCGCCAAGCTGAAGCCTGGCATCCTGGAAAACATCCAGAGCCTGCGTTCCAACCTGGAAGCCGGTAAAGAAAAGCTCGAAAGCGCCAACGGCCGCTTTATGGGCATGCTGCACAGCGTACCCGGTAAAGAAAGGGCCCTGCTGGAGGTAAGCCGCCAGCAGATCATCAAGAATAACATTTACACCTTCCTGCTGCAGAAGCGGGAAGAAACCGCCCTGGCTTATGCCGCGGCCATATCAGACAGCCGCATCGTGGATGCCGCGCAATCCGCCGGCCTCCCCTTCAGCCCGAAAAGAATGACCGTACTGGCCCTGGCCATCGGCATCGGCGTGGCCTTCGTGGCAGGCATCATCACCATCAGGGATATGATGAACCGCGAGGTCGAACAGCGCGCAGACATCGAAAAAGCGACCGATGCGCCGATCGTGGCCGAGATCATGCACGACGACAACAAGGAATCCGTGGTAATAGCCGATGGCAAGCGGAGCCTGGTGGCAGAGCAGTTCCGCTCGCTCAGGACCTCCCTTTCCTACCTGGGCGTGAACGGCGACAACAAAACGCTGCTCGTTACCTCTTCCATTTCCGGCGAAGGCAAGAGCTTCATTTCCATCAACCTGGCTATCAGCCTTTCGCTGATCCGCAAAAAAGTGGTGCTGCTGGAATTTGATCTTCGCAAGCCCATGATCAGCAAAATGCTGGGCATTCCCAGGGAGCCGGGCATTACGAACTTCCTGGTAGGCAAAACGCCGCTGCCGGAAATGCTGAAACCCGTGCCGGGCAACGACCACCTGTTCATCCTCCCCGCGGGCGTGATTCCGCCCAACCCGACGGAGCTGATACTGAACGGCCGTTTGCAGGAAATGCTGAACACGCTGAAAACCATGTTCGATTATGTGATCATCGATACCGCCCCCGTGGGCATTGTAACAGACGCTAAGCTGCTGGCGCCTTTCACGGATGCGACGCTGTACGTGGTAAGGCAGCAGGTAACGCCGAGGATCCACCTGAAGATGATAGACGAGCTGTACCGCAGCCGCGAGGCCGGGAAGCTGAACATCGTGTTCAACGGCGTGAAGCCGCGCGGCGTGACCACCCAGAGCTACGGCTATGGTTACGTGGAAGAGCTGAACAAGCAGCAGAAGAAGAAGAAGTTCATCAGGAGCATATTTAAGGTGTAACATATGATCTGTGACCGGGGAATGATTCGCTCATTTCCCGGTTCTTTCAAATCAAAAAACAACCACACATGCGCCACGAACAAAACATATGTACGGGGCATTTACCAGGAAAGCCGGAAGGCATTCCTGTCCGGAACAAAGAAACTAAGCACAATTGTGCCTGAACATATTAGATGAGAAAAGAAATTATTGAAAAACCGAATACTGGCAGTCCATGTGACTGAGGTGGCGAAGCCATGCCGATACACCCGCCTTTAACGTTCCCCGTTATGAAAACCCGATTGATCATTGATCCGTTAACCAGTAAAAATTAACCGTATGCAACACGAAACAAACTCCTGGTATGCCGTGTATACCAAGCCGAGATGGGAAAAGAAAGTAGCCTCCGCACTTGAAAGAAGGCAGATCGAAAGCTATTGCCCTTTGAACCAGGTGGCCCGCCAATGGAGCGACCGGCGTAAAGTAGTGGAAGAGCCGCTTTTTTCCTCTTATGTTTTTGTGCGCGTGCCAGACAGCAAAAAGCAGCTGGTGCGTGAAACGGAAGGTATCATCAATTTCGTGTACTGGCTGGGTAAGCCGGCCATGATCCCTGACCATGAGATTGAGCTCATCCAGCGTTTCCTTCGCGACTACAAAGACGTTTCCCTTGAGAAATTCCCGCTGCGGCACAACGACATGGTGGAAGTGACCGCCGGCCCGCTGATGCACTACCGCGGGCGCATTGTGGAACTGGGCAAGAACCGCGTGAAAGCGGTGCTGAGCAGCCTGGGCTACAATATGGTGGCCAATGTTGCGGCAGACGAAGTAATGATGGTACCCGCAATCTGACATTAACCCGAACCAATTTAAAACAGCATGCATCATATCCTGTTATGCGGCGGCGCCGGTACGCGCCTGTGGCCCCTTTCCAACCGCCGTACGCCCAAGCAGCTGCTGCCGCTCTTCGACGGCCGGAGCCTGCTGCAAATCACCTGGCTCCGCAACGCATTTGCCTGCACGGAAGTTACGGCCATCGTCAATGAAGAACAGGCCGCCGACATCGTAACACAACTAACCGCGGCCGGGGCGAAAGGCCCTGCCATGCTCGCGGAACCTGTTGGCCGTAACACCGCCGCAGCCATTGCCCTCGCGGCTTTTGTGGCAGACCCCAATGAAATACTGCTGATCACGCCCGCAGACCATCTCATCGGCACACCGGAGCGTTACGAAGAAACCATCAGGGCAGCGCACAAGCTGGCTTCACAGGATCACCTCGTGACCATCGGCCTGCAGCCCGCCTACCCCGAAACCGGTTACGGCTACATCCAGTACAAAGGCAACGACGTGGTGCGTTTTGTTGAAAAGCCTGACGCCGCCAACGCCGAAAAAATGCTGCAAAGCGGCGATTACCTCTGGAACAGCGGCATCTTCTGCGCACGGGCAGCCGTGATGCTCGAAGAGCTGGAACAGTACGCCCCTGAGATCTACGCCACCGCCGCCGTGGCCGCAAAGGAATGGCTGGATACCGGCAAACTTTCCCTCGAAAACATGCAAGCCATCCCGGCAGACAGTATCGACTATGCCGTGATGGAAAAAAGCAGCCGCGTAAAAGTGGTGCCGAGCGACATGGACTGGAGCGACGTAGGCAGCTACGAAGCCCTCACCCAGGCGCTCGCGCAGCATTACAAGTATAGCAACGACCAGGCCGTGTTCATCAACAGCAATCCCGAAACCAGCATGGTGATCGGGAAAGAAAAGCTGGTGGCCCTGGTAGGGGTTGAGAACATGGTGGTAGTGGATACCCCCGGCGCTATACTCGTCATGCAGAAAGGGAAAGGCCAGGATGTAAAGCAGCTGCACCAGTGGATCAAAGAAAACCGTCCCGAACTATTGTAAAAGCAAAAAACTAACAGATGAAACCGAGCATCTTCATGCGAGATTCCATCTGGCCTTTAAAAAGATAAATATTGACAGATGAAACTAACAGATAAGATCTATATCGCCGGGCACCGTGGAATGGTGGGCGGCGCCATCAAAAAGAAGCTCATATCCCTTGGGTACCAGAACCTCCTGCTGCGCACCTCAGGCGAGCTGGACCTGCGCAACCAACAGGCTGTGAACGAATTTTTCAGCACCGAAAAGCCGGATTATGTGTTCCTGGCCGCCGCGAAAGTAGGCGGCATTCATGCGAACAATACGTACCGCGCGGAATTCCTGTACGACAACCTGATGATCGCGGCCAATATCATACATGCCGCGTACGAGAACAAGGTGAACAAGCTGATGTTCCTCGGCAGCTCCTGCATCTACCCCCGCATGGCCCCCCAGCCCATCACCGAAGACAGCCTGCTGACCGGCCCCCTGGAAGCCACCAACGAGCCTTACGCCATTGCCAAAATAACCGGCATCAAACTCTGTGAAGCCTACCGACAGCAATACGGCTGCAACTTCATCAGCGTAATGCCCACCAACTTATACGGCATCGGCGACAATTACCATCCCGAGAATTCGCATGTACTGCCCGCCCTCATCCGCCGCTTCCACGAAGCGCGCACCGCCGGTAAACCTTCCGTGACCGTTTGGGGAACGGGAACGCCTAAACGCGAGTTCCTGTTTGCCGACGATCTGGCGGACGCCTGCGTGTACCTCATGCATCACTACGACGGCGCCGAAACCATCAACGTAGGCACCGGCGAAGACCTCAGCATCCGCGAGCTGGCGGAAACCGTAAAGGCCGTAACGAATTACGAAGGCGAGATCATTTTCGACAGCAGCAAGCCGGACGGCACGCCCCGCAAGCTGCTGGATGTAAGCCGCCTGCACAGCCTTGGCTGGAAACACAGCGTGGACCTGGAAACCGGCATCCACCTTGCATACAGCGATTTCGTCAAAAAACAATTTTCCCTCATCAACGCGATATAATTAACTAAAACAGCATCATATGAAAGTAGCTTTAATAACCGGCGTGAACGGACAGGACGGGGCTTACCTCGCGGAACTCCTCCTTGAGAAAGGATACATGGTACATGGCATCAAACGCCGCGCATCCCTTATCAATACAGAAAGGATCGACCATCTTTACCAGGACCCTCACAGCCAGGACGTGCGCTTCCGCCTTCATTACGGCGATATGACAGACAGCACCAACCTTATCCGCATCATCCAGGAAACCCAGCCCGACGAAATTTACAATCTCGCCGCCATGAGCCATGTGCGCGTGAGCTTCGATACGCCGGAATACACCGCCAATGCGGACGGCATCGGCACGCTGCGCGTCCTGGAAGCATTGCGCATCCTGAAAATGGAACACAAATGCCGCGTGTACCAGGCCAGCACTTCAGAGCTGTACGGCCTTGTACAGGAAGTGCCGCAGAAAGAGACCACGCCTTTCTACCCCCGCAGCCCTTACGCTGTGGCAAAATTATACGCCTACTGGATCACCGTGAACTACCGTGAAGCCTACGGCATGTACGCCTGCAACGGCATCCTCTTTAACCACGAGAGCCCGCTGCGCGGCGAAACCTTCGTTACCCGCAAGATCACCCGCGCCGCCGCAGCCATCGTGCTGGGCCTGCAGGACAAATTATACCTCGGCAACCTTGACGCACGCCGCGACTGGGGCCATGCAAAAGATTACGTGGAAGCCATGTGGCGCATCCTGCAGCAGGATCAGCCGGAAGACTACGTGATCGCCACCGGCATCACCACCCCCGTACGCGACTTCGTACGCATGGCGTTCGACGAGCTGGGCATCGAGCTGGAATTCACCGGCGAAGGCGTGAACGAGATCGCCGTGGTGACCGCCTGCCGCAATAAAGATTACATCCTGCCTATCGGCAAAGAAGTGGTAGCGGTGGATCCCAAATATTTCCGCCCCACCGAAGTGGACCTGCTTATTGGCGACCCCACGAAGTCCAAAACCAAACTGGGCTGGGAACCGAAATACGATCTGCAGGACCTCGTGCGCGAAATGGTGGCCTCCGACGTGGAGCTGTTCCGCAAAAAAGATATTGCACAATTTGAACATCTGATGGGTTAATAATGCAGGCAGCAAACAAAGTAGTTTTAAATACGGGGTTCCTATACGGCAAGATGCTGGTCACCATGCTGATCGCATTGTATGCCACGCGCCTTGTATTGAACGGCCTTGGAGCCGTGGATTACGGGATATTCAACCTGGTGGCGGGCATTGTGGCCATGCTGAGCTTTCTGAACAGCTCCATGACGCTCAGCACCCAGCGGTATATGTCGTTTTTCCTCGGCTCCGGCAACCTGCTTCAACTCAAAAAAGCATTTAACTCCGGCATCTGGCTGCACCTCTTCATAAGCGTAATCGTGGTCGGATTGCTGGAGTTATCAGGTATCTATTTATTCAACCACGTGTTGAACATCCCCCCGGAAAGGCTGGGCGCCGCGCGCGTCATTTTCCATTTTATGACCGCCAGTGCCTTTTTCACCATCGTGTCCGTGCCTTACGACGCCATGATCAACACCCATGAGAATATGCTGCTGCTGGCGCTGATGGGCATCGTGGAATCTGTAATAAAGCTCGCGCTCGCGGTGAGCCTGGCTTACCTGGGCGGGGACAAGCTCGTGTTCTATTCCGCGGGCCTGGCCCTGCTGCTGGTGGCGCTGCTGCTTTTCAAATGGAGCTACTGCGCCGCGCGTTATCCCGAAAGCCGCATCAGCGCGAAGTATTTCGACCGCGGCCTGCTCAGGGAAATGTTCTCCTACTCCGGCTGGGCCATGGTAGGCGCTTCAGGCGTGATCGCCAAAACGCAGGGTATTGCCATGGTGCTGAACGTTTTTTTCGGAACGGTGATCAATGCCGCATTTGCCATTGCCAACCAGGTGAATGCGCAGCTGAGCTACTTTGCCGTGACCATGCTGCAGGCGCTGAACCCGCAGCTCGTGAAAAGCGAAGGCAGCGGCAACCGCGAACGTATGGTGATGCTGAGCCTTATGGCCTGCAAATTCGCGTTCTTCCTGCTGAGCTTCTTCGCCATACCGGCCATTATCGAAATGCCTTATATCCTTCATATCTGGTTAAAAAATTACCCGGACCATACCGTGGCCTTCTGCCGCCTGATCATTGCGGGATCGCTCGTGTACCAGCTTTCCGGCGGCCTGCAGATGGCCGTGCAGGCAGTGGGGAGGATCAAGACCTTCCAGCTCGTGCTGTTCTCCCTCCTGCTGCTGAACATTCCCGGCGCATATTTCCTTTTGCAGGCGGGCTTCCCTCCTGCCGCCGTGCTCGCGCTCAGCCTGCTGATCGAATGCGTGATCGCGGCCTACCGCATGCTGGCGGCCAAACGCCTTACCGGCATACCGGTGCGCAGCTTTATGGTGAACGTGGTATGGCATTCGCTGCTGCCCGTTTCCATCGCGGCCTGCATTGCCCTCATTCCCACTTACACCATGGAAGCGGGTTTTGTACGGCTGCTGGCCACCGGCTGCCTGGCGGTCGTATCGCTGGCAGTATTGATCAGGTTCTTCGGCCTTTCACCATACGAATTGCAGAAACTGACAGAAATGGCCGGCAAGGCCCTGGCGAAGATCACCCGTAAAAGCCCGGTATTAAACGCAAACTGACCATGAACATTTTATTCTTCACCACCATATCACCCTTTCCGCAAAACGGCGGGGAAAAGATCAGGAGCTGTTACCTGCTCAAAGCGCTGGCCTCCCTGGGGCACAGCGTTCATGCCATTATCGGCAACAAAGAGCAGGTGGACCTGGACGAACATGCCATCCCCGGCGTAACGTTTTACACCTGCACACCACCGGCGCTCACGCTGGCAGACAGGCTGACGGGGAAATTTTATTTCCGGCAGGACCCCGCCGTACTGAAGCTTTTCGCCAGTATCTGCAGCATCACCAACATCGAAGTGGCGGTTCTCGACTATGGTTTTGTAGGACAATACATTCCCTGGTTCAACGCCAGCCGGATACCCGTGATACTGGGCACCCATAACGCGCAGGCCGAGCATACGCAGCAGAAGCCCGCCCAGGGCCTCGTGCAGAAGCTGCGCCGCAGCCAGCTGGTGAACCTGGAAAGAACACACGAACAACGCTACTTCCCGCAGGCCGCGGCGGTGATGACCGTCAGCGAGCCCGACAGGCAATATCACGCCGCTTTCATTGACCCGAAAAAAATATTCGTGGTGCCCAACTTCCTGGACGAGAACGATTATACCCTCCGGGAAGAAAGGAACCCGCGCCGGCTGGCCATGACCGCCAACTTTTCCATGTTCATGAACTTCGAGGGGCTGAAATGGCTGGTAGACCAGGTGTGGAACGACGAGCTGGCGGAGAAGTTCGAGCTGCTGCTGGTGGGCCGCCACTCCAAAGAAGCTTTGCAGCAGCTGAAAGGCGCCACTGAATGGAAGAACATCAAAGCCATCGGCAAAGTGCCGGATATCAAACCTTACATCGCACAGTCCGCCGGCGTGCTCATTCCCCTGCTGCACGGCAGCGGCACCCGCCTCAAATGCCTGGAGGCCATGGCGCTCAGCACCCCGGTGATCGCTACTTCCAAAGGCGTGGAAGGCGTATTGAGCGATAATTTCATTGTGGCCAACACCCCCGCTTCCTTCCGCCACGCGGTGCATTCCTTTTCAGGGAAAGGTCCGCTGGGAGGCCTGCTGCGGGAAGATTTCATGAAAGAATACAGCGCCGGCGTGAACCGCAGGCGGCTGGAGCATATCCTCCGGTTTGCCGCGCAGAAAGCGCCGGTAGTTACTCACCAAATGGCAGCAGAATGAATATAAAAAAAGCAGGCGTGTTCCTGTACACCATGCTCAGCACCATCAAGGTGAACCTCGTAGGCCAGCTCTGGCTCAGCGAGCTGCTGGTGATACTGGCCGCGCCGTTCACCTACCGGCCTGAAGATCTGAAGACCTACCCGTATCTTAAAAAGATACTGGTTGCGCTGCTTGTGCTGCTGTTTTTTCAAATGGTGACGGACCTGCTGATAGTGGGCAACACCCCGCAGAACTACATGCGCGGATGGGCGGCTACCATCATCGCCATACTTTCGTTCATTGTACTCTTCAAAACCCTGAACGATACCTCTACCATCCTGTTCTTCCTGTTCATGACCATGATCAAGAACATTATCTATACAGACGATATCGTGGATTCGGACATGAGCTATTTCAAGTTCAAGATCGCCCCCATCCTCACCATGGCCGTGTACCTGGTGCTGTACCAGCTGTATAAGCGCGGTGAGCTGAAAATGGCGCTCACCGTCCTGATCGGGGCCAGCCTGCTCTGTTTCGCGTTCGACAGCCGGTCTACCGGCGTGATCTTCTTCATCGGCGCGGTGATCACCTATCTGATGAACAACAACGTGCAGATCTCCCGGCAAAAGATCATCTTTTTCGCTGTGCTGTTCGCCGTGCTGTTCCAGGTAGCATATACTTTTTATGTCCGTTCCGTGCTGAACGGCGAAATAGGCGGCGAGCACTCGCGCACGCAGATAGAACGGCTGGCTAATCCTTACAACCCGCTGGAACTGCTTATGACCGGCCGCGCGGAGACCTTTGCCGCCGGCGCCGCTATTGCGGACAAACCTTTGTTCGGGCATGGCAGCTGGGCGGAAGACAAATCATTAAAATACCACATGATATTGCTGATGTACCACGACGCGGAGCTGAATCCGGAACGCGTGAAAAGCCGTACCATCCTGGTTCCCAGCCATTCCGTGCTGATGGGCGCCTGGGTGAACTGGGGGCTCGGCGGATTCCTGGCGGTGCTGTTCCTCTTCTGGCAGGTCGTGAAAATGGGATTGTACATTATCCGCAACGGGCAGGACCTGGCGCTGTACCCCGTACTGGTGCTGATATTCATAGGGCTGATCTGGACCTTCCTCTTCTCCCCCTTCCAGCACCTGCGGCTGTACATACCGGGGCTGGCCGCCATTATCATGAATAATTATTACGCGCTGGTAAGCGAGCAGGAAGAAGAAGACCCGGCTTACAGTTTACCTGTCCATGCATAAACCCTTTGATCCATGACAACAGAACAGTTATTCCAGGAAAAAGTAGACGCCAAAACAGGAAAGGTCAAAATGTACAGGGACAATCCCCTGTACTTCCTCAAACGTTCCAACGTTTCGTTGTACAAAAGCTTTTTGCTGTACCTCTATTACAGCATCGCCAGCTGGCTGCCTGATCCGCCGCGGCCGCTGGGAGTGCTTGCGCTTCCTTTCCGCACCTGGCTGGCCTCAAAGATATTCCTCAGCGCGGGGAAAAACATCAAAGTAAGCCGCAACGTGCGCTTCGGCAGCGGGCAGAACGTTGTGATCGGCAATTACACCGGGCTGAACGTGGATTGCTGGATCGGGAACGATACCATCATCGGCGACGATGTGATGTTCGGCCCGGAAGTGACCATCCTTTCCGGCAGCCACAATTTTGAACGGACGGACATTCCCATGCGCGAACAGGGCAACACGCCGCGCAAGCCGGTGGTGATCGGCAACGACGTATGGATCGGCACCCGTGTGATCATCCTTCCCGGCATCCGCATCGGCTCGCATTCCATTATCGCGGCGGGCTCCGTGGTAACGAAGGATGTGCCGGAATACGCCATCGTGGCGGGCAACCCGGCGGTGATCAAAAAATTCAGGACAATTACCCATTAACGAAAATATATGTCAGATTATATGTCAGCATTGGTCTCAATAGTTATACCGGTATACAACGGGCAGGAATTTATCAAAGAAACGCTGGACAGCATCTTTAACCAGACCTACCGCAATTTCGAGATCATCGTGGTAGACGGGGCGAGCACAGACAGTACCATGGAGATCGTTTCCGCCAACCGCGGACTGATAGACGTCATCATTTCCGAAAAGGACGAAGGCATGTACGACGCCCTGCGTAAAGGCTTCGACAAAGCCAAGGGCAAATACCTCTGCTACATCAATGCAGACGACCGCCTGCTGCCTTACACCCTGGAAAAAGTGGTGGAGAAATTCGAAAAGCAGCAATGCGATCTAGTATACGGCGATGTGAATTACATCAACGAGCACAGCGAAGTGATCTTTTCCTACAAAGCCGTTCCGCTTGGCTTCCAGGCCATCCGCCAGCTGCGGCGCGTACCGTTCGCCCAGCAAAGCTCCTTCTGGACGCGGCGCATTTACGACAAACACCGCGGGTTCGACAAAAGCCTGAAGTACTCCGCGGATTCCAAATTCCTGCTGTCCGTTTGCCTGGACCCTTCCGTACGAAAGGGGTATATACCCAGGCCCCTGGGGGAATACCGGCTGCACGGCGGCTCGTTTTCCGTATCCGTGACAGGCAAAATGCAGGCGGAACATCACCGGATGCTGCAGGAGCTGAACCTGCCCACGCCCAACTTCCGCAAATACATTTACGAGCTATATGCGAAAGCCCGCAACGTAAAAGGCATCTATCAAAAGTTAACCTATAAAGGAAATAAATTCTGATATGAAAATTCTGTTTATCGTCCCTTCGTACAAACCAGCCTATATCTACGGCGGCCCCATCATCAGCGTATCGAAGCTGGCGGAAGGGCTGGCCAACCTCGGGCATCGCGTAATGGTGTATACCACCACCGCCAATGGCGAACAGGAGCTGGATGTGCCTGTCAAAGAAACACAGGTGGTGAACGGCGTGGAAGTGAAATATTTCCCCCGCATCACCAAAGACCATACGCACGTATCGCCCAGCCTGTGGAGCACCACCTGGGCCACCGCCAACGATTACGACGTGGTGCACATCCACAGCTGGTGGAACTTCCTGGTGATGGGCGCTTCGCTCATCTGCTCCATCAGGGGCATCCGCCCGGTGCTGAGCCCGCGCGGCGTGCTATGCGACTTTGTGTTCAACCACCGCAACAAGCTTTCTAAAAAAATACTGCACAATGTGCTGGGCAAACACCTGCTGCGCCGCACCTACCTGCACACCACCTCCGATATGGAGCGCGACGACTGCCTGCGCATCAACAACAACTGGGACAACGAGATCATCCATAACCTCGTGAGCCTGCCCGAAGGCAGCTACCAGCGCAAAGCCAACGAGGTTTTCACCATCAGCTTCTTTTCTCGCATCCATCCCAAAAAAGGGCTGGACATTCTGCTGCAGGCGCTGTCTAAAGTCGAATTCCCCTTCCTGCTCAAAATAGCCGGCAGCGGCGACGAAGCGTATCTCGCCGAGCTGCGCGCCCTCATTGCCCGGCTGGGGCTGGATGATAAAGTGGAATGGGCGGGCTGGAAGGATAAAGAAGAAAAATTCGCTTTCCTGGCGGGTTCAGACCTTTTTGCGCTCACCTCGCACAACGAGAATTTCGCGATGGTGGTGCTGGAAAGCCTTGCCGTAGGAACGCCTGTGCTGGTAAGCGAGCACGTAGGCCTGGCGCCTTATGTGAAAAGGAACGACCTGGGCTGGGTGACCGGCATCAGCGAAGTGGAGGAAGTGAGGAACAAGCTCATCACCGCCTACAACAGCCACGAAGCACGCGCCCGCATCAACGCGGCGGCCGTCGTAAAAGTGCAGGAAGATTTCAACGAGGCCAGGCTGGCCTCCGATTATGTGAGCATGTATAAACACTCCGGCAAAAAGAAAGCGTCATGAAGATCTCCGTGATCATATTAACCTTTAACGAACAAAAGCACATCGCCCGCTGCCTCGAAAGCATGCGGCAGGTGAGCGACGACATCTGTATCATAGACGCCGGATCCACAGACGATACCGTGGCCATCGCCGAATCTTTCGGCGCGCGCATCTTCCGCAACAAATGGGTAAACTACGCCGTGCAGTTCCAGTGGGCGCTGGACAACTGCGGCATCCAGAACCCCTGGGTGATGCGCATGGATGCGGACGAATACCTGGAACCCGCCCTGGTAAAAGAGATCAACGAAGCGAACATCCCGGATAATATCACCGGCATCTACATCCGCCGGAAAGTGCTGTTCAAAGACAAATGGATCCGTTACGGCGGCTTTTATCCGCATACCCTGCTGCGCATCTGGCGCAACGGCGCGGGCAGCATAGAGCAGCGCTGGATGGACGAGCACATCGTACTTTCGGGAGAAGGCACCCTGATGCTGAAAGAGCATATCGTAGACCATAACCTGAACTCCATCCACTGGTGGGTGAACAAACATAACAACTATGCCATCCGCGAAATGGTGGACCTGCTGAACATCAAATACCAGTTCCTGGAAAACGACGGCAGGCTGCTGCAGAACGAAAGCTCGCAGGCAAAACGCAAACGTTACCTGAAAGAAAAGGTATACGCTTCCCTGTCTCCCGGCGCCAGGGCCAGCCTGTACTTCTTTTTCCGCTACTTCCTCCGTTTCGGCTTCCTGGACGGCTACAAAGGCTTCATCTTCCATTTTATGCAGGGATACTGGTACCGCCTGCTGGTGGATGTGAACATGAAGGAATTTGAAGAGAAGCTAAAGGGCGATACCCGGAAGGAAAAGCTCATAGAACTGTTAAGAACCGATTATAACATTGCCATCTGATGGAAATGACGACCGATCTGTCCGCATTCAACACCGGCACTTACAAGGCCGGCCCGAAATGGAAAGTGCTCAGCTGGTATTTCGTGAATTATTATATCATGAACAGCGCCTTTCCCTGGCCCATGGGCCTCAAATCCAGGCTGCTGCGCCTTTTCGGCGCAAAGGTGGGAAAAGGGCTCGTGATCAAGACCAAGGTGCGCATCAAGAATCCCTGGCGCCTCACCATCGGCGACCATTGCTGGATCGGGGAATCAGTGTGGATAGATAACCTGGAAGACGTGCATATCGGCAGCCACGTATGCGTGTCGCAGGGCGCGCTGCTGCTCACCGGCAACCACGACTACACGCAGACCGATTTCCCGTACCGCCTCGGCAAGATCCGGCTGGGCGACGGGGTGTGGATCGGCGCCGGATCTATTGTGTGCCCGGGCGTGTCCTGCGGGTCGCACGCTATTTTAACCGTAAAATCAGTCGCCACCAGAGACCTGGAGCCATGGCAGATATACGCCGGCAACCCTGCAACCTTTGTGCGAAAAAGAACGATGAAAACAAATGCCTAAAAGAGTATTGCTGATCGGTGGAAACTTTTCCCCTGAGCCCACCGGGATCGGAAAATATAACGGGGAAATGATCAACTGGCTGGTGGAGAACGGCTATCAATGCACCGTGATCACCTCCTACCCTTACTACCCGCAATGGGAAGTGCAAAAGCCGTACGACCGGCACAAGCGCTGGTATAAAAAAGAAGTGAGCCATGGTGGTAACCTCAAGGTCTACCGCTGCCCTCAATATGTGCCGGCGCAGCCTACCGGCAAAAAACGCATGCTGCTCGACCTGTCGTTTTCCATGTCTGCTTTTTTTAAATTATTACAGCTCATCCCCGGGAAAAAACATGACCTGGTGATCACCGTGGCGCCTTCTTTCCAGCTGGGGCTGCTGGCTGTGCTGTACAAAAAGCTGCGCGGCGCACAGTTCCTCTACCATATCCAGGACCTGCAGATAGAGGCCGCGCGCGACCTGCAGATGATCCGTTCGGACAAGCTCATCAACATGCTGTTTGGCGTGGAGCGTTACATTCTCAAACGGGCCGACGTGGTGAGCAGCATTTCAGACGGCATGATGCAGCGCATTGGCCAGAAAATACCGAAGAACGTGCAGTTCTTCCCCAACTGGGTGGACACTTCACTGTTCTACCCCGTGGACGATAAAGCCGCGCTTAAGCAGGAATACGGGTTCCGGCCGGAGGACAAGGTGATCCTTTATTCCGGCGCCATCGGCGAAAAGCAGGGGCTGGAAGCCATCCTGCATACGGCGAAGGCCATGCGCAACCGGCCGGACCTGAAGTTCGTCGTATGCGGCTCGGGGCCTTACAAATCCAGGCTGGAAGCCATGGCCGAGCAGCTGGAACTGGAAAATGTGATCTTTTACCCGATCCAGCCGTTTGAAAAATTCAACCGTTTTCTCAATATGGCCGATGTGCATTTAGTGATCCAGAAAGCCGGCGCGTCCGACCTCGTAATGCCTTCCAAGCTCAGTACCATACTGGCTGTGGGCGGGCTTGCGCTCGTTACCGCCAACCCGGGCTCGGGCCTGCACGCGCTGGTGGACCGATACCGGATGGGCATTCTCGTGAACGCGGAAGACCAGCAGGCGCTGAACGAAGGCGTGGCCCTTGCCGTGAGCAGCGAAAGCGCCGGCATTACCAACAATGCCCGGGCCTATGCCGCGGAGCACCTGGCCATATCCGGCGTGATGGGCCGTTTCGAAGCAATTGTCGTTAACCGTAATCAGCAACTATGTTAAGCCGCTATCTTAAAATCAGTCTCATACAGATCATCGTGCTGGATTTCATCTGGCTCAACGCCATATTTTTCGTGGCCGGCTTCGGCCTCCGCCAGTACGACCTGCAAATACATACCGGGGCAGACGCGTTCCTGCTCGTATCCAACGTGGCATGGGCCATCGGCCTGTACACCACCGGCATCTACGCGCTCACGCAGCAATTGAGCTACGAAAGAATGGCGCGCAAAACCGTGCAGGCCATCATATTCTACCTGCTCATGCTGCTGCTGTTCCTTTTCCTTTACGGCGAGCTGTATTCCCGCTTCTTCGTGCTCATGTACTGCGCCCTCTTTTCCATCATGGTGGTGTTCAACCGGCTGCTTTTCTTCTGGGTCACCAATTCCCTTCTCAAAAGCAAGGACGTGGAAAGGAAAATGGTGATACTGGGGTACAACGAAATGTCCAAAAAACTGGCGGACAACCTGGTGACCGAAAAAAGCAACCTGAAGTTCGAAGGGTATTTTGAAGAATACAACAAAGTGAACGAGCTCTCCTATTACCCCGTGATAGGCGGGCTGAAGGAATGCGTGCCGTATGCGAAAGACAATAACATCAGGGAGATCTACTCCACGCTGTCGCCCGAGGAGAACCCGTACCTCTACACGCTGGCCTACGAGGCGGAGCAGCATTTCATTCACTTCCGGTTCGTGCCCGATTTCAGGATGTTCGTGAACCGGCAGATCTACGTGGATTATCTCAACAACATCCCCGTGATCTCCCTGCGCTCCGAACCGCTGGACGATCTGGCCAACCAGATCCGCAAACGCTTGTTCGACCTGCTTTTCAGCGGGCTGGTCACCATTTTCCTGCTCAGCTGGCTCATTCCCTTGCTGGCCATCCTGATCAGGCTCGAATCCAAAGGGCCCGTATTTTTCGTGCAGCACCGCACCGGCCGCAACAATAAAACTTTCCGCTGCCTGAAGCTGCGCAGCATGTATGTGAACAAGGAGGCCAACGACAAGCAGGCCACCCGAAACGACCGCCGTTTTACGCGCGTCGGGCGCATCCTGCGCAAAACCAACCTGGACGAGATCCCGCAGTTCCTCAACGTGCTGGCCGGCGATATGTCCATCATCGGCCCCCGGCCGCATATGCTGAAACATACCGAAGAATATTCCCGGATCATACAGCAGTATATGATCCGCCACTACCTGAAACCCGGCATCAGCGGCTGGGCGCAGGTAAACGGCTTCAGGGGCGAGATCACCGACGAAAGCCATCTGCGCAAACGCGTGGAGCATGATATCTGGTACATGGAGCATTGGTCTATTTACCTGGACCTCCGCATCATTTTCTTAACGGTGGCCAACACCATAAAAGGAGAAAAAAATGCATTTTGATTTGAACCGGCAGGACATGCATTCACACCTGCTGCCGGGGTTAGACGATGGCGCCAAGACCATAGACGACTCTCTTTCCCTGATACGGCAGCTGCATTCGTTGGGCTATACAAAGCTGATCACCACCCCGCACGTTATGAGCGGCATCTGGTACAACGATGCGGACACTATCCTGCCCGCGCTGGACGCCCTGCGGGCCGAAGTGGAAAAAGCCGGCATCGGCGTGGAGCTGGATGCGGCGGCGGAATACCTGATGGACGATTATTTTGAATCGCTGCTGGAAGATAAAACACCGCTGCTGACCATCAACGGGAAATACCTGCTGGTGGAATTTCCTTTCGTGGCGCTGCCTGTCAATTACCGCTCCGTTTTCTTCAACCTGAAAATGGCCGGCTACGAGCCCATCCTCGCGCATCCGGAAAGGTATATGTACCAGCATGGCGACCTCGATTTTTATCATGACCTGCAGGAGGCCGGCGTGCTGTTGCAGGTGAACATCCTTTCCCTGCACGGGTATTACGGCACGCGGGTGCAGAAAATGGCGTTGCAGCTGGTGAACGCGGGCCTGGTGCAATTCACCGGCACCGATGCGCACCATCAGCGGCACCTGGACGTGCTTTGCCGCCCATTGCCGGATGCATCCGTTCTTACTAAATTGAGCGGCGGCGTGATAAAAAATGAACTGTTATAATCCAAAATATTGTAATTTTAAAGAACACGTTAACCGTTCGTATAAAAGCGGCTTTTTTTAAACTGAATACATAAAACAAGGGTTGCATAATGATTTCTTCTACGGGAGCTAGTAAATTTCCTGAAAATAAGGGTCTTATCGAAGATGTATTCCATGAAATCAGGTCCATTCTATCCGGTATTTTATCCAGCGTTGAATTGATTGAGTTATATGGATCAGGGCAGTTCAGCCTGGAAAAAAGCGGGGAAAAGATCAACCGGCAGGCCGCTGCGATCAAACTGCAGGTGATTGAACTGGAATTTCTTTTGCAGAATGTGCGTATCATCCAGCATATACTGAACAAATCCCTGACTTCGAAAAGAGCGCCGACGCAGATCGTGAAGCTGCTGAAGAACCTGGTGGAAGACGAGCGGTATGCCCCGCTGTTTGCCAGCTGGGTGAGCTTCCGCGCGGAAAGCGACCGCGAGGTGGCGTATGTGGATGAATTCCTGGTGAAGCAGCTGCTGCTCAACCTGCTTTTCCGCATGCACCGCAATGCAGACATGAAAGAAAAGCCGCAGCTGGACATTACTTTCGGGCAGGATGCCGTAACCCTCAAAGGCGTGTACCTCGCCAATCCGAACGACCGCACCCTGTCCAGCTCCATCTCCGGCATCAGCAACGAGAGCCTCCAGGCTTTCCTGGACCAGCGCATTTGCAGCCTGATCGCTTACGTGGCCGAGCTGCATGAAGGAAAATTCGAGCTTACCGCCCTGGCGGAAGGCCGGATTGAAATGCTGGTATCCATTCCCTATGATGTGAATTAAAATCTGTTTCTTTGCAGCTGCATGTCGTTGTTCATCACATCCTTAAATTCAGGCAGTAACGGGAACTGTTACTACATAGGGAACGCCGAAGAAGCGATCCTGGTAGACGCGGGTATTTCCTGCCGCGAAACCGAGCGCCGCATGAAACGCCTCGGCCTGAAGATGGACACCGTAAAAGCCATATTCATCTCCCACGAACATACGGACCACATCAGCGGCGTGCCGGTGCTGGCCAAAAAATACCGCCTCCCCGTTTACATCACCGGGCAAACCCTTCACCACAGCCGTATGCAGCTGGAAGGCATTGTCTTTAAACCGCAGGAGCCCGTTACCATCGGGCAATTGCAGGTAACCGCCTTCGTTAAATACCACGACGCCTGCGACCCCCACAGTTTCCTCGTAACCGGCAACGGCGTTACCATCGGGGTATTCACAGACATCGGTCGGTGCTGCGACCAGCTGGTGCATCATTTCCGGCAGTGCCATGCCGCTTTCCTGGAAGCGAATTACGATACGGACATGCTGGAGAAAGGACGGTATCCCATTTTCCTGAAGAACCGCATCCGCGGCGGCCACGGGCACCTTTCCAACCAGCAGGCGCTGGACCTGTTCAGGCAGCACAAACCCGAAGGCATGCAGGTGCTCCTGCTCTCCCACCTTTCCCGCGACAACAACGATCCCGCGCTGGCGCTGGACATATTCTCCCGGCATGCAGGCAACGTGAAAGTGGCTGTTGCATCCCGTTACGAGGAATCGAAAGTATACGAGATATTCCCCGGGCAGCTGGTTGCGCCGCCCAGGCCCGCCCCGCCGAAGAAAAAACCGGTAGTGGTGCAGGCGGCTTTATTCTAAAAAGCGCTTCCACACATCCTGCATCTTCACACACATCACTTTCGTTATCCTGGCCGCTTTTCTCCATAATGCGCTTTGCCGCATGAAATATTTCCGCGCACATCACTCTTCCATCCATCCTTCCTCCTCCCCGAACCGCACAAACTGGTACCCGTTGAATGTGCCCAGCACCGCAATGTTCCCGCCTTTCGGGATCACCGTTTTAACGCCCGCCGTAGCGGCCGGGAGATCCAGCAGCCGGGCAGTGTCTTTCAAGGACCGCTCTCGGTAAGGTTTTGCGGTAACCGCTGCACTTTCAACAAATCCTTCCTTTTGATCCGGCAGCAAAACTTTATACCAGTTCCTGTAAGCCGCCAGCACCTGCAAAACCTGGTTGGCCGGCAGCTTAGCCATTAACGCGCCGTTCTTTTCAGGCGAAGCCAGCAGCGATACCGCCCGGGAAGTGCGGGCCGCGCCCGCCAGCAGACCGAGCGAAGCCGTAACGGCGGGCGCTTCTTCTTTAAAAGAACGGATAAAAGGCAAAGGATCCACCGCGCCACCGCGGGCATAGATGCCGAAATGCAGGTGCGTAGGCGTGTTGCGGGCGTTGCCGGTATTGCCCATTAAACCGAGCGTATCGCCCGCGGATACACGCTGGCCGGGGGAAACCAGCTGCTCGTCCAGGTGCGCGTAGTAGAGCGTATAATCTTTTTGCTCGGGTTGCATGAATATCACTTTCCCGCCCAGGTTATTTTCCCCCGCGCGGGTCACATACCCGTCTGCCGCGGCCACCACGGGCGTTCTGAATTTCCCGAAAATATCCACGCCTTCATGGCTGCGCGCGCCACGGTCGCGGGCGTCGCCCCAGAAGCTGCCTATTTTGGCATTGGTACCCGAGCTCACGGGAAAAGCAAGGCTGGCGGCGGTGGTGATGGAAATAGTATATTCCCCGCCCCGCAGCAGCTCCGGTTGCAGGCGCAGCACCAGGCGGCCGTCGCCGGATGCCTCATGCTCCAGCCTGCGCGTAAGGGTGTCCGCAGACGCGATGTAAGCCGTCGTATTATTTTCCGCCGGCTGCCAGAGGTCGGTGAACAGCAATATATCGCCCGGCAGTTTCACGCTTACCTGCACGATGATCTTTTCGCCTCTCCGCACATTAAAAGCATACCCCGCAGCATCGGGCTTTTCAGGGGAAAAATAACCGGTTTCGCGGTAGGGCAGCGACACGGTGAGCGGGCGGGCCAGCGCTTTGTCCGCCGCGGCGAACCAGGCGTTTCCGAGGGCCGTTTCTTTCAGTCCCGCCGAAGTAATGTTGCTGGCATATTGCTCATGTGGAGTTCTTTTCACAAAAAGCCCCCTTTTGGCGGTGGAGCAGGCCGTGCAGGCGAGTAAAACCAGGAGGACGGGCATGCGGAATGATCCATTGTAAGCCATTTTCACTGTTTTTTGATGGTGCGTAATGTAATGGAATACCGCAACTGCTGTACCGGGGCGATACTGTGCTGCCATTCCGAGCGCGCTTCGTCCTTAATGAGGTATACAGAGCGGCGCTCCACCGGGAACGATACCAGCGGCCGTTTGGCTTCATGGGGACGCAGCCGGAAAGTGCAATCGGATAAAAGGGAAATTCCCGCCACTATATCAAAAGGCGGGGCGTCGCGGTGCCAGTTTATCACTGAGCCGGCGGGATATTCCGTGACCAGCAGCTCCTGCACATCTTCCGGCTGAAAGACCGCCCAGGCGGCTACTTTATCGATGAGCCAGCTGAACGCCGCCGGTATGGGCCTGCCTTTTGATAAATTCCTTTTTTCAAAACTGTAATCGTAACCGAAGCTTGCCGTGCGCCTTTTGGCTTTATAACCCTGGAAGGTGAATGTTTTCAGCGTAACGGCTGCAATGGTTTCCAGCAACGCCGCTTCTTCCTCCGCGGAAATGAAACCGGGCTGGTAAGCGAAGCCGGGCGGGAAAACCGGCGGTATGTCGAACAGGGTGAGCATACCCCAATGCCGCTAAAGCCATGCCACAGTGGCTTTTTATTTTTAGCTTTGCGCCCTAATCCGGTACAATGAAGGCATACCTGGACCTGTTCGATCTACGGCCCGCTGTTCTTCGGCTCCGTCACCGCTTTCCTCGAAAAATTCGATGCGGCGGGCGACCCGGCGGAAGTGATCATCGATTTCAGGGAAAGCCGCGTTGCGGATATGCCTGGCATTGAAGCGCTGAACAAACTGACAGCAAAGTACCGGCAGGCAGGCAAAACGCTGCACCTGTGGCACCTCAGCGACGATTGCAGGCAGTTGCCGCAAAATGCGTCCTCAGTTATCGAAGTGAATGTGCTGGAAGATCCATCGTATAAAGTTGCGGCAGACTGATCATGCTTTTTCCGCCCTTTTCATCAGGATAAGTACCAGCACGTTCAATACACAGAAAAAATCACTGTATTCCTTATCTTCAACCATATGAATATCACAGCGCTCCACAGCCAGCCCGCCATCATTGAGGCCCTGGCGGAACTCATCATCGAAACTGTGGCCCATGGCGGTTCCGTTAGCTTCATGCACCCGCTTTCGCGGGAAAAGGCCGTTGCATTCTGGGAAGCCTCCCTTGCCGCGGCGGACCGCGGGGAACGGATGGTGCTGGGCGCATACGATGGCGATGAACTAACCGGAACGGTTACACTATTGCTCGATTGCCCGGACAATCAGCCGCACCGAGCCGAAATAGCGAAGATGATGACGCGCGTGAAACACCGCGGCCGGGGCATTGCCCGCGCACTGCTGGCCGCCGCCGAACAGATCGCCGCTGAACGCGGCAAAACGCTGCTGACGCTCGATACAGCGGAAGATGAAGGCGCGGCGGGATTGTATGAAAAAATGAATTACCAGAAAGCCGGCGTTATTCCTGACTTTGCCTTAAAGCCGCATGGCGGGCTTACCGGCACCGTATTGTATTACAAGCGTATCGGTCAATAGCGGCCTACCCTTTCTCCACGGTTACCGTGAATGTTCCATCCAGCACCAGCTTCCCTTCAACTTCCCCGCCGTCCAGTTTCAGGCCTTTGATCTTGCCGGTCTTTCCTTTGGTAAGCAGGTCTGCCAACTGTTTATCGCTGAGCTTTTTGCCAAATATTTCGAATGGTATCTTAAACCCGCAGACCGAGAAATTGCCGCAGCCATAAGCCGTGTTCCCTTTCTTCACCGGGTGGGCTTTGCATTTAGGACATTGCAGGCTGTCCAGCTCAACGGTTTTTTTCGGCGCCTTCGGTTTCGGTTCCTCCTCTTTTACCGGCGGCGCTTCAGGCGCAATAGTAATGGATCTGCCGGTATTGCTCTTCACTTCCTGCGTGAGGTCCACCACCATTTGGATCAGCTCCTGCTTGAAGGTTTCCATGGCGTATTCCCCTTTTTCGATCAGGCGCAGCTTGCGTTCCCAGTTCCCTGTCAGCTCAGGGCTTTTCAGCAGCTCGTTCTGGATAGTATCTATGAGGTCCATGCCGGTTTGTGTGGCAAAGATGTTCTTCTTTTTCTTTTCGATGTATTTTCTGCGGAACAGGGTTTCGATGATGTTCGCGCGGGTGGAAGGCCGGCCGATACCATTGTCTTTCAGCAGCTCGCGCATTTCCTCATCTTCCACCTGCTTGCCGGCGGTTTCCATGGCACGCAGCAAAGTGGCTTCCGTGTAGGGCTTAGGCGGTGAAGTTTTACCCTTGTGAATGCGCGGTTCATGCGGGCCGCTCTCTCCCACTTCAAATACAGGCAGTATTTTTTCCCCTTCTTCCTGCTCTTCTCCTTCCTTCTGCGCGGGCGCATCGTTGGCATACACTTCTTTCCAGCCGGGCTCCAATATCTGCTTACCCGTTACCTTGAATTCCACCTGGCCCACCTTGCCCAAAACAGTCGTGTTGGAAATCTTACATTCCGGGTAGAACGCTGCAATGAAGCGGCGGGCCACCAGGTCGTAAATACGCTTTTCATCCAGGTGCAGGTTTTCGGGGTACATGCCTGTGGGAATGATGGCGTGGTGATCCGTTACTTTTTTATCGTCGAAGACCGATTTGAGTTTCGGGATGGGCTTTTGCAGGATGGGCGCAATGAGGCTGGCGTAGGGTGTCATGTCTTTGAGGATGCCTTCGATCTTGGGATGAAGGTCTTCAGAGAGGTACGTGGTATCTACGCGCGGGTAGGTAACGAGCTTTTTTTCGTAGAGGTTTTGAATGTGTTTTAGCGTATCGTCTGCCGAGTAGCCGTATTTTTTATTGGCTTCCACCTGCAGCGCCGTGAGGTCGAACAGGCGGGGATTGCCTTCCTTACCTTCTTTCCGCTCGAACGAAGTGATCTCAAAAGGATGTTCCTTCAGATAGGCCAGTCCTTTCTCCGCGCGTTCGGGCTGCGCGATGCGGTCTATCGTGGCGGTGAACTCCACTTTTTTGTAAATGGTCTTCAGCTCCCAGTACTCGGCGGATACAAATGCGTTGATCTCTTTCTGCCGCGCCAC
Organism: Chitinophaga sp. 22620; assembly: GCF_052044405.1. NCBI lineage: Bacteria > Pseudomonadati > Bacteroidota > Chitinophagia > Chitinophagales > Chitinophagaceae > Chitinophaga > Chitinophaga sp. 22620. The sequence continues at coordinate 532,901 of NZ_JBQEMV010000003.1, forward strand.
GATCATGGCCAGCGTGGGCGTTTGCACCCTGCCGATGGACAGCACGGCCTTTCCCTGCGCAAATTTTTTGGTGAACAGCCGTGTGGCGTTCATACCCAGCAACCAGTCGCCGATGGCGCGGGCGCTGCCGGCGGCATAGAGATTGTCGTACTGGCTGCTTTCACGCAGCTGGCTGAACCCGTTACGGATCGCTTCTTCGGTGAGCGACGATATCCAAAGCCTTTTCACGGGGGCGGTGCATTTGGCTTTGAGCAGCACCCAGCGCTGGATCAGCTCGCCTTCCTGCCCGGCATCGCCACAGTTGATCACTTCTTCCGACTGGCTCACCAGTTCCTCGATCACTTTGAACTGCTTCTGCACGCCCGCGTTCTCGATCAGCTTGATGCCGAAGTGCGGCGGGATCATAGGCAGGTCTTCCAGCCGCCAGTATTTCCAGTATTCATAGTAGTCGTGCGGCTCTTTGAGGGTGCAGAAATGCCCGAACGTCCACGTCACCTGGAAGCCGTTGCCTTCATAATAACCGTCTTTTCTTTGTTTAGCGCCCAGCACTTCCGCAATATCCCTGGCCACGCTGGGCTTTTCCGCAATACAAACTTTCATACCTGCGCCAAAGTTCGCGCATATCGGGGAATTAATAAAGCGGGAGAATACGTTTGGGGTGTATCTTTTATTTGAGTATCCTCATTCTGTACGCATTCATAGCCGTTACGCCCAGCCTTTCCACCAGCCGGTAATTTACGACCACGCCCACGGCGGCGCCCACCACGGGCAGCAGCTGGCCGAGCTTGGCCAGATCAATATGGTCGCGGTATTCCTGCTGGAAGCTCAGCCAGTCGAAGGCATTGATATCTTCCGGCATTTCTTTGCTTTTGCGGTCCCAGTCCGTGATCTGCTCAAACACTTTGCGCCGGTGCTGCTGGCTGCTGAATGCCAGCTGGAAGATATTGAGGATGTAAACCCTTTCCCTGTAATCATTTACATCGAAACCGTAAAAGGCCGCGATATCGAAAAGCAGCTTGAGCTTCATGCCCAGCAGGATAGGAAAATCGGCCAGCCCCAGCAGCAGGCCGCCCGCGCCGGTAACGCCGCCTTCCGCCGCAGCGGTTTTTTTATAGACGTCCACCCGCCGGCGCACCGCGTCTTCCAGCTCGAAGAACGATGGGAATTCAGGCTTCTTCGGAGCCGTATAGGCGGAACCGTATAATACGCCCCTTACCATTTGTTTGATGGTCGCGGTGATGGCATTGTGTACTTTTTCCGGTATCAGGCGGTTGATGCGGGTCTGCACTTTTTTGGAGAGCCGGTCCGTAAAAGACGGCGCCTTTTGCATCTTCATCTGCCAGACCTCCATTTCGGCCCTTGCCTGCGCTTCGTATAACATGCCCTGGTTTTTTATGGAAAGAAAAGTATTTTGCATCATTAAGCCATGCCTTTGCGGAATTATCTCATCCCTGTATTGCTCCTTTCCCTCGCCGCCTGCAACGAAAAAAAACCGGCGCGGGTGCTCCCTTCCGTTCCCGCCGAGGTAAAGCCGCCCTCCATGAGCATGCAAAAACTCAGCCGCAAAGTGAAAGAACTGCGCGAATACGCCCGCCGCAACGGGTATAACACGCATTACGCCTGCTTTATAGACTTCGGGGTATTTTCCGGCAATAAACGTTTCGTATTTTTTGATCTTGAAAAGAACAAGCCGGTGAGCGAAGCGCTCGTTTGCCACGGCCAGGGGCCCGATTACAGGATGGAGACCGTGCCTTTTTCCAACGAGCCCGGCAGCTTATGTTCCTCTCCCGGCAAATACCGCATCGGCGGGAAATACAGCGGCCGTTTCGGAACGGCGTACAAGCTCCACGGGCTGGATGCCAGCAATTCGCGCGCCTTTGAGAGATTCGTGGTGCTGCATGCCCACTCCTGCGTGCCGCTGGCGGAAACCCGCGACGGCATTTGCCGCAGCGATGGTTGCCCTACGCTGAACCCACGGTATTTCGCCAGTATCCAGCCTTACCTGGACAGATCCCGCAAGCCCGTGCTGCTCTGGATCTACCGCTGAGATCTTTTATCACTGTATATCTTCTTCCGTATCGTCGTGCACCACCAGCCTGCATGGCAGCTGGCTGCTGCGGTACACCGTTTCCGCGCCTTCATCTTCCTCCCCGATGCGCTCAAATAAAATGCGCGCCGCCTCTTCCCCCATTTCGAAGGAACTTTCCTCGATGGAGGCCAGCGGCTTGTGATCGAGATGATGGAGGATGGGCAGGTTGCCGAAGCCGGTGAACTGCATTTTATCCACCAGCGCGGGATGATGTTTTTTCAGGTAATCTATCGCGTCGAGCGTAACGTAGTTTTTGAATGTAACAATAGCCGTAGGGGGTTCCGGCAATTGCATGAGGCGCTTCATGGCGCTGAAAGTGCCTGCGCGCGTGAGGTCCACGCTTTCCACCAGCTCTTCCCGGAACGGGATGCCATGTTTGGCCAGCGCCTGCTTATATCCTTCAAAGCGCGCCTGGCTGGTGCGCATGCCCGAGGGGCCCATGAGGTGCGCAATGTGCCGGTGGCCTTTGCCCACCAGGAATTCCGTGGCCATTATCCCGCCGTCGTGGTTGTTGGATGAAACATAATCGAACTGCCCCGATTTGGGCTCGCGCCCGATGCAGACCACGGGAATGCCGATGGACAGCAGTTTCTGGAACGGCGCCATATCCACCCGGTTCTTCGTGATGGAAACGATCACTCCGTCTACCCGGTTGCGGATCATCACATCCACGATCTTTTCTTCCTTCTGCTCATCCTCATGCGATTGCGTGAGGATCACGTTATAGCCGCGCTTCTCCGCGGTTTCTTCCACGCCGTTGGCGGCTACCGCGTAATATTGGTCCAGTATATCGGGAATGATCAGCCCCAGGGTGAACGATTTGGCGAGCTTAAAATGCCGGGCGGCCTCGTTGGGTATATAGTTCAGCTGTTTGGCCAGCGCTTTCACCCGCTCGCTGGTGTAAATACTGATGGACGCATCATTATTCAACGCCTTCGAAACGGTCGAAACCGACATATTCAGTTTTTTGGCAATGTCTTTTATAGTGACCCCTCTTTTCATGCAGACTGAATTATGCCTGGCATGATACGAAATCTATTTCAAACGTTGTAACTCTATTTTTTCCATGATCGCCGGGATTAAATCGATTGCAATTATTAAATTGGTTGCGGATTAACAGGTGAACAGTGAACATTCCACTTTGAAGAGACGAAATCTAATCGACATCCTCGTAACGGCTAACACAATTATTTCACGTTAAAACTCGCTTTCGATCCGCGTTCTATTCATTATTCCAGATTCCACACACTCACATATCGTTTCCATTTTCTAAATCCACAAACTGATCCAAAATGACAATTAGTATCAGGAGCAAGCTTGTATTGCTATCCTCGGGCTGTTGTGCGCTTACCTTTATGCTGATTCTGGCCGGTAATCCCGCCTTTGCCAGGTATAACGATGCCAGCCGCCTTCTCCACACCAGGTTCGTCAAAACGGTGAAAGGAACCGTCAAAGACCAGACGGGCCGCGCTTTACCGGGCGTAACCGTGGTAATAGAAGGCACTTCAAAAGGAACTTCCTCGGATGAGAACGGGAATTTTGAACTGAAAGACGTGCCGGACAACGGCGTGCTGGTATTTTCCTTCATCGGTTACCAGACCCTCAAAGCGCCCGTAGCATCCACCGCTTCATGGAATATCATCCTGAAAGACAATGCCACCGAGCTGGACCAGCTGGTGGTGGTAGGTTACGGCACCCGTAAAAAAGCTGATGTGACCGGCGCCGTGGCCCAGGTGAAAGTAACGCAGCTGGAGAATGAAAATCCCTCCAGCGTGCAGGATGCGCTCCGCGGCAACATTCCCGGCCTCAACGTTACCTCCTCCAACTCCGCCAAAGGCGGCGGCGACCTGGTGGTGCGCGGCCGTTCGTCCGTGAGCGCGGGCTATTCCCCGCTGATCGTGCTGGATGGCGTGATCTACCCGGGCGCGCTCAGCGACATCAACCCTAACGACATACAGACTATAGACGTGCTGAAAGACGCCAGCGCGGCCGCCGTTTACGGCGCCAAATCCGCCAAGGGCGTAGTGCTCATCACCACCAAACGCGGCTCCAAAGCCAAACCTACCGTGACGCTGAATTCCAACATCGGTCTTTCCACCCTTGCCATGGACCAGCCCTTGTACGACGGGCCGGGCTTCGTAAAGTGGAGGACCGACGTGATGAAAAGCGTGAACGCCGGCGCGCAGCCATACCGCTTCGACGATCCGCGCACGCTGCCCTCCGACATCACCATCGATCAATGGAAAGCGTACGACAACTCGCAGGGCGACCCGCTGGACATCTGGCTGAACCGCCTGAAGATACTGCCCGTGGAAGTGCGCAACTATAAAGCCGGCAAACAGACCAACTGGTACAACCAGATGTTCCAGGACGGCCTGCGCAACGACCATACCATCAGCGTGGGCGGCCGCGGCGACAGGGTGACCTATTACATTTCCGCAGGTTATACCAACAACGAAGGCTTTATCGTAGGCGATAAATTCTCTACTTTCCGCACCCGTATCAACATCGAAGCAAGAGCGGCAGACTGGGCTACCGTGGGCGTGAACATGCAGTTTGCCGACCGTGACGAAAGCCAGGTACCGGTGAACTGGGGGCAGATGGTGAACGCTTCGCCCTGGGGTGAAAAATACAAGGACGATGGCGTGACCCTGCGCGACAGCCCGAACGACGACGTGGGCAACAACACCAATCCTTTCCTGGACAACGTATACCAGGACCGCCTGCAGAAATTCAACACCCTGTTCGGTTCTCTTTACCTGAAAGGCAACCTGGGCTACGGTTTCTCCTACCAGGTGAACTTCACGCCCAACTTCGAATTTGCCCGTTACTTCAATGCCAACCTGGCGAAAGACTTCCGTTACACCGCCCGCGGAGGCTATGCCGTAAGGAGGCAGGAAAATATCTACAACTGGCAGCTGGACAACATCCTGAGCTGGGTGAAATCATACGGCGATCACGATTTCGACGTGACGCTGCTGTTCAATGCCGAAAAATACCAGAACTGGCGCAACCAGATGGAAAACGAAGGTTTTGCGCCGAACGACAACCTCACCTGGCACAACATCGCCGCGGGCATCAAACCCGTGATCTCCAGCTTCGACTCCGTGTCTACCGGCGATGCGATGATGGCCCGCCTCAACTATGGCTTCCAGCAGAAATACCTGCTCACCGCTTCCATCCGCAGAGACGGCTATTCCGCCTTCGGCTCCTCCAACCCGCGCGCGAGCTTTCCTGCGCTGGGCTTCGGCTGGGTGTTTTCGAAAGAAAGCTTTGTGAACCTTCCCTGGCTCGACTTCGGTAAACTGCGTGTATCCTGGGGCGTGAACGGCAACCGTGAAATAGGCCGCTACCAGGCGTTGGGCGACCTGCAGACCGGCAAATACCAGTACATCACGCCCAGCGGCCAGCTGGTGCTCGTATCGCAGCTGTATGGCAACCGCATGGCCAACCCCGACCTCAAATGGGAAAAAAGCACTTCCTACAACCTCGGGCTCGACTTCGGTGTGCTCAAGAACAGGCTCACCGGTTCCGTGGACGTGTATGACAAACGTACAAAGGACCTGCTGGTGCTGAAAACCATCTCCGACGTTACCGGCTACTTCAACGTAATGGACAATCTCGGCGAAGTGCAGAACAAAGGCTTTGAGCTTAGCCTGACCAGCGTGAACATTGACCAGAAAAATTTCAAGTGGAGAAGCAATCTCAACTTCTCGCTGAACAGGAATAAAATACTGAGCCTCTACGGCCCGGTGGACATCAAAGACGCCAGCGGCAAAGTGATAGACCGCCGCGAGCTGGACGACCGCGCCAACCGCTGGTTTATCGGCCACGACCTGGATGCGATATGGGACATGCGCATCCTCGGCGTATGGCAGCAGAACGAAGCCGCCGAAGCCGCCAAATATGGTGTGAAACCCGGCGACTTCAAGCTTGAGGACAAGAACGGCGACGGCAAATTCACCGACGACGACCGCCAGTTCCTCGGCTACCGTTCCCCCCGCTTCCAGTGGACCTTCCGGAACGACTTCTCTTACAGGAATTTCGACCTTTCCTTTATGTTCTATTCCAACTGGGGTCAGCAGGCTACGTATAATATGGCGAAGAACAACAGCGGGTTCATAGACCGCCAGAACTCCTATATCATGCCGTACTGGACGCCTGAGAATCCCATCAACGATGCGGCCAGGCTGTTCTCCAACAACGGCAGCCTCAGCTTCGACGTGTACCGCAAAGCCTCGTTCATCCGCCTGAGCACGGTTGCGCTGGCGTACACCATTCCTCCGAAACTGATCAACAAATACGGCATCGAAAGCTTCAAGCTGTTCGCCAACGTGAGCAATGCCGGAATTTACCAGCCGCATTGGAACTTCTGGGATGCCGAATATGTGTACGGCAACAACAACCCGCCTGCCCGCAACTGGTCATTCGGCCTGAACGTTACGCTTTAATTGATTCCACAAAAAACCGAGTTATGCTATTCCGATCAAAACATATCACTTTCTTCGCCATCATAAGCGCCGCGGTAATGGTTTCCAGCAGCTGCAACAAGGACTGGCTGAAGCCCGAACCATTATCCTTTTACGAACCCGACCTCACCTACGTGGACGCGGGAGCCATGCGCGCCGCGCTGGTGGCCTGCGCACGCAATGCCAGGATAGAATATTACGGGGACAACCCGCCTATTCTCACCGAGATGATTTTCTCCGAGATAACGGTAGAAGGCACCACGGATAAATCCGGCCCCGCACAGGACCTTAACCTGCTCATCACGCCGGACCTTGCCAACCTGAACAACGCAGACCGTGCTAGGATCTTTCATTACTGGAGCGAAGGATATAAAGGCATCAAATACGCCAATACCGTGATCTCCAGGATAGACAACGCCAAGTATGCCAGCGACGCCGAAAGGAATGCCATACTCGGCTCCGCCTATTTCCACCGCGCCATGCGCTACTACCGCCTCTGCATGCAGTTTGGCGATGTGCCGGCCGTGATGAAGGAACATACCGCGCCGAAAACAGATTTCTTTTCCACCAAACGCGACGTGATCCTGGAATACATTAAAAAAGACCTGGATTCGGCCAAGGACTGGGTGGGCGACAACGTGAACCGCGGCGAGGTAACCAAAGGCGCCATCCTGCACCTGCTCACCAAAGTGAACCTCGCGCTGGGCAGGTTCGACGACGCCATTGCATCCGCCACCGCGCTGATCAACGGCGGACAGTATGCCCTCATGCGCCAGCCTTTCGGTTCCACCAAAAAGAATGTGATCTGGGACCTCCACCGCCCCGAAAACAAATCGCTCGGTGAAAATAAAGAAGGCCTGTTTATGATCATAGACCGCTTCGGGGACGGCGGCTTCGACGGCGGCATGCGCATCATGCGCCAGGCCGTTCCTTTCTGGGGTACCAACTTAAGCACGCCTTCCGGCAAAAAAGGCACCAACGACAACACCAACCCGGCATACGTGCAAAGCAATTTCTACGGCAGGGGCATCGGCCGGTGCAGGCCCACGCCCTACAGCCTGTACGACATCTGGTCGGACACGAACGACCTGCGCCATAAAAAAGGCAACTGGATGAACATGGAAGACCTCGTGTACAACGATATGGGGCTCAAAAACTCCAACGACCCCTGGTACCTGAAGAATCTCCAACTGCGCAACAGCAGCGGTGGCCTGCTTTGTACCGATACCATCCGCAGCTGGTTCGGGTGGCCGCATTACAAGGTCTTCATCCCCGATACGGAGAACTCTCCCATGCAGGGCGGGCATACCGACTGGTACATATTCCGCCTAGCCGAAACATACCTGCTGCGCGCGGAGGCTTATTACTGGAAAGACCAGCCCGGCCTGGCAGCGAACGATATCAATGAAGTGAGGACCCGCGCGCTGGCCGCGCCCATTACTGCCGCGGAAGTGAACATCAGCACCATCCTGGACGAAAGGGCCCGCGAGCTGTTCTATGAAGAGCCCCGTAAAACAGAGCTTACACGCATTGCGCTGATCTTTGCCAGGACCGGCAAGCCTGCTTATAACGGCAAGAGCTACCAGATGGATAACTTCACCGAGAACAATTTCTTCTACGACAGGATCATTGAGAAAAATACCTTCTACCGCGATGGCGTAGTGACCAATCACGGCGATAAATACACCATCAGCCCGTACCATGTGTTCTGGCCCGTGCCGTCACAGTCCCTGCAAGCCAACCCGAACGGGGTGATCAACCAGAACAAGGGGTACGTCGGGTTTGAGAAAAATATTCCCGCTTCGGACGAGATTGTTGATTAGCATACACGTTAGCACAATGAAAACCAGGCCGTCTCTTGTGGGACGGCCTTTTTTTTGTATTTTTATTTGATCTGAAAACCAAGAACACATTCCACGGTCATGACACAGTTCTCCATTAACCGCCGCCACTTTTTGAAAGGCGCCACCGCATCGCTGGTATTATCCGCTCTCGGCGCCAGCGCGCTGGACGTGCTGCATCCTCCCAAACCATTGCGCGTGGGCCTCATCGGCACCGGCTGGTACGGCAAGAGCGACCTGTTCCGCCTCATACAGGTAGCGCCTGTGAACGTGGTGGCCCTCTGCGATGCGGACAACCAGCTGCTCACCGAAGCGGGCGCCATGGTGGCGCAAAGGCAGAAGAGCGGCGCCGTGCCTAAGCTTTACAGGGATTACCGCAAGCTGCTGGCCGAAAATGAGCTGGATATCGTGCTGATCGGCACGCCTGACCACTGGCATGCCCTTCAGTGCATAGACGCGCTGAAAGCCGGCGCGAACGTATATGTGCAAAAGCCCATCAGCGTGGACGTGCTGGAAGGCGAAGCCATGGTGGCCGCCGCCAGGAAGTACGGCAAGGTAGTGCAGGTAGGCACCCAGCGAAAAAGCACCCCGCACCTGATAGAAGCGAAAAAGAACATCGTAGATGCGGGACTGTTAGGCAAAATTTCTCACGTGGAAATGTGCTGCTACTATCACATGCGCGCCAACGGCAACCCGCCGCTGCAAGCCGTTCCCGATTACTTCGATTACGAGATGTGGACCGGCCCCGCGCCCCTCCGCCCCTTCGACGGTATGCCGCATACCCGCTGGTGGCGCACATTCAACGAATACGGCAACGGCATCATCGGCGATATGTGCGTCCATATGCTGGATACCGTGCGCTGGATGCTGCAGCTGGGCTGGCCCAAACGCATCAGCTCCACCGGCGGCATTTACGTGCAGAAAGAAGGCAAGTCCAACATCTCCGATACACAAACCGCCATATTCGAATACGACGGCCTCAACTGCGTATGGCAGCACCGCACCTGGGGCACGCCCGCCGATCCCAAGTATCCCTGGGCGTTCACGCTGTATGGCGAAAAAGGCACGCTGAAAGCCAGCACCATGAGCTACGATTTCATCCCGCAGGGCAAAGGCGAACCGGTCCATAAAGACGTGGTGTACGAAAAAGAAAAATATCCTGAAGACGTGACTGAGAAAGGCATTGAGCTGAACGCAGCGCCCGCCACACGCCTGCATATGATCAATTTCCTGGAGGCTATTGCCAGCAAAGGCAGACCGGTAGCGGATATTGAAGAGGGGCATATTTCAACGGCGAGCTGCATACTGGCCAACATTTCCATGCAAACCGGCAGGCCCGTAGTGTATGACCCGAAACAACGGATCATCGTAAACGACCGCGAGGCCACAGGCCTGTTGCAACGGCCCTACCGCCAACCCTGGGAGCATCCTGCGGCGGGGATCAAATAAGCATTATCCGGAGAACCCGTCATTGTTATTTTTCATACAGCTCCAGCGGCAAACCGTCCGGGTCGGTAAAGAAAGCGAATTTCTTCCCGGTGAACTCATCGATGCGCACGGGTTCAGGCACCACTCCTTTCTCCAGCAAAGCGGCCACGGCCTTTTCCACGTTATCCACTTCGAATGCCAGGTGCCGCAACCCGCGGGCTTCCGGCGATGAAACGCGCGGCGGCGGCTCGGGAAAAGAGAACAGTTCGATGAGGTAGTTACCATTCAGCGCAAGGTCCAGCTTCCAGGAATCGCGGGCGGCGCGGTAGATTTCCGCCTGCACCGTGAAACCCAGCACTTCCATATAAAACGTTTTGGACCGTTCGTAATCCGAACAGATAATAGCGATATGGTGTACTTTATTGAGTTGCAGCATAACGCAAAAATAATGCGGACAGGTTAATTACCGGCAGCTATTTCCCGTGCCGCCACTACACCAAGTAGTTCATTTTCAATCTATTGAATTTATCATTGGCCAATCGCCAGAAATTAACCTGGAATTTTGTGATCTGAATCAATTTTTAAATATATTGCGGGTGTAACCCTTCTTTCAGAACATTAAAAGACCCAAATTCCCCCTATGAAGAAGTACGTGATCTTACTTGCAGCAGGTAAAGGAAACCGCTTCAGCAATACCACCCCTAAACAGTTCACTCATATAGACGGCGTCCCGATCATCCTGCATACATTTTTAACCTTTTACAATCTTGTTCCCGAAATTGAACGGATCCTGGTGCTTAACAAAACAGACAGGCTGTTGTGGGAAAATATATTAACGGAATACAACGTCGATATCCCTCACCACATCGTATACGGGGGAATGCAAAGGTTTCATTCCGTGAAGAACGTGCTGGATGTTTTCCCGTTTGAACAGGACTCATTGATCGGGATACATGATATCGTGAGGCCGTTTGTCAGCAAAAGGACGATCACAGATGCCTATAATACGGCAAAGATACACGGCGCCTGTGCGCCGGCCGTCAATGCCGTCAATACACTCAGGCTGGTGGATGGTTTGAACAACAAAGCGCTGAACAGGACAAATGTGAAGGTCATCCAGAACCCGCAGGTCTTTACCCGTGACATTTTGCTCACTGCCTTCGGGCAGGCCTATGAAGATGATTTTTTTGACGACGCCACAGTAGTGGAACGCAGCGGGAAGACGGTCCATCTCTCCGAAGGAAATTATGAAAACATTAAGATCACCTATCCCCAGGATCTATATTTAGCGGAAGCTATCCTGAAGAACATTCAAAAAACACCGGTCCATGATAGTTTATAAGTTGCTGAAAGACGTCTCGGATAAGATATCGGTGTCAGTGCTGGATTCGGAAATGATCCCTGTCAGCAAATCTCTCCCTGTTGAAAACATGGAGTTCAGGGATAAATACGGGATTGAAATGACGGATAAGGAAGTGGAATTGTTCCAGGCGCATTACGCCATCTGGAATGATTTTAAAACGAACCGGGACGCTGATCTCTGCATTGTACTCGAGGAAGGCGTAACACTTGCCGCCACGCACGGCCAGATTGCCAGGCAAATTAATACCATCAGTGATGAATGGGATATTTTATTCCCCTATGATAAAGTAAAAAACCATGCTCCGGTAAATTCGATCTGTCTCAGCCATTTTGGCTTTTTCTGGGGGTATTATTTCTATGCCGTCAATAAAAAGGGAGCGGATAAGCTGCTAAGCTTCAAAGCTATCCGGCAGCCTTTGGATGAGCAGATATTAACGGAATCCCTGAATAAAAACCTGACAATATATGCCGGCGATACCGGCTGGTTTGCCTTTAACGAAACCGCTTCGTGGTCATACCAGGCAAGGTCCGCATCCATCGTCCATTTCTTTGAAAATTACAACGTGTGGGATAAGGACGATAAAACAAAAGCATTGGAAATGCTGGCGTACATCCAGGCAAAAGCAAAGGCCGCCGGTGTAAAGATCGGGCTGCATGCCGGAACCCTGCTGGGCGCTGTGAGGCATAACAAAATAATGGACTGGGACGACGACATCGACCTGATGATCCGCCAGGATGACGCCGGCAAGCTCCTCGAAGCCATAAAAAACGATGGGATATATAATATCACCAACTGGACCTGGAAAAAAACAGGAAAAACATATTACAAGATCTGGCAGGATGGCGGAAAATTTACCGAAGGCTTTGAGTATTCGTTCCCCTTCATTGATATCTGGACTTACGAGGAAGAAGAAAAAGCCGTCGTTACCAACGACGGATACTCGTTTAGCAGGGAAGAATTTTTTCCTTTAAAGCTGATAACGTTTGAATCCGGGGATTTCTACATCCCTAATAATTCCAGGGCGTACCTGGACATCATGTACAAGGACTGGGATAAAACCATCAAGATCTTCTCCTGGTCCCATCAGAATAAACAGCACATCAATACACAGATGAATATCCCGATAATCACAGACAACTTTGGAAGATTTGTTAATTACCACTATTAATTCTAAAACCCATGAAAAGAAAAAAAGGCCCAAAAAGCGTCGCTTTCTTCAATGCTTCGGCATTACTGGACGACCTGTCAGAAAATGAAATGTTTAAATTAAAAGGCGGAACTTCGGATGGAGAGTACATCGAGCTGCCGGAAGTTGTGGTGGTCGGAGAGATCCCCGATGATGAAGAAGAAGAGGAGGAGGAGGAAGAAGATCCGGGATATGACCCTGAAGATGGTTATGACTGGGACGATGCAGACAACGACCCCACGGACGAGGACTGGTGGGATAACGATGGCGGCGGGGATGATTACCAGCCACCGGAATCATCAACTGAAGAAGGCCCCTGGCAGCGCGATGCCAATGGGAAGCTGATCACCACCGATACCGGCAGAACCACCCAGGTAGCGTACACCAATTATACGCTTCAATTTAAGGAGGTTACCATAAAAACCCCGGACGGTACAACGGTAACAGCTTTCCAGGTTACGCAGGTGATCAATAACCAGACCGGCCAGCCTATGACATCTATCCCCGACAATTTCAATTCCAACTGTACGGGATTTGCTTTTGCCGGCGGCGATGTGTGGCTCTTCGACTCGAATCTTCCCGGCGATGAAAGCTCCTCCTTTCAGAACCTGCTCACCAACAGCACATTATTTGACGAGGTAACCAATAAATCGGACGCGGATATGGCAGTGATCTGGTGGACAGATACCCAGACGGGCGAAAGATTCATAGCGCATTCAGCAGAGGTGAATGACGATGGAACCTATGACCAGAAAAACGAATATGGCTCTGTTCAGCATGGTGTGGATGAGAACGGCTTCATCAACGGGCACACTCCCTCCCCCGGCTTATACACTATGGAAATAGAGTACTATAAACGTAATTATTAACCGGTCCAACATAAAAACAATTGACTTATGTTCAGAGTACTTCTTATCACATTTGGTTTCTTTTACATGACGTCGTGCCTCAACGCCCAGGTAAAGGATCATACTTCGGTTAGTCAAAAGGATTCAATAACACCATATAAACCGGCAGCCATGTATAAGGGAGACATCAACGAGCTGGCAAATGCGCTTGAAAAAAAGTACGATGAGAAAAAAAACCAGCCATCGGGCGATTCAGTGCTGGTATTCAAGGCTTTTGTAGATCAGCAGCCGTTGAACGACCTGCAGCATATTGAACTGATCGAAGGAACAAGATCCGCATTTTCAGATTTTATCCTGCAGGGGCTCAGGGATTCCGGGAAAGCCTGGAAACCCATGCTCCAGGGAGGGCGTGCGGTAAAAAGCTATATCAGGGTGAGTGCCCGGCTAAGCAGCGATGGCAGCATTACGATGTCTACCAGTAATGATATATAGCCAATGGGATTTAAAAGGTTTCCTGTCGAGTACCAGCTGGATAAAATGGACTGCGGTCCCGCCTGTCTCAAGATCATCGCAAAATATTACGGGCGCATTTACAACCTGCATTTTTTAAGGACCCTTTGTGGCACAACAAGGGAAGGGATTTCCGTGCTGAATATCACAAATGGCGCAGAAAAGATCGGTTTAAAAACAAGGGTCGTCCGGTGCAGCTTTACACAGCTGCTGGAGGTCGTGCCACTTCCCTGCATCGTTCACTGGCGGGAAAACCACTTTGTGGTGGTTTATGACGTCGATGCCAGGGAAGTGGCCGTATCTGACCCCTCTAAAGGGCTTGTAAAATATTCGCACAAGGAATTCAGGAAGGGATGGCTGAAACAGGAAGAAAAAAAAGGCGTGGTGATCGGCATAGAGCCGGAGGCAGACTTCCAGGACATTCATATCGGTGAAAAACGGAGTAAACGCAAAAGCTACTCAGGCATCCTGAATTACTTTAAGCCGTACAGGAAAAGCATCGTGAACCTGTTGCTTGTCATGTTGTTCATTACCGTGCTGCAGGCATTGATACCGTTCATTACCAGGGCTATTATCGACACGGGCGTTCATACTTATGATATGAACTTCATCAACATCATGCTGGTAGCGAATGTTGTGATACTGCTGTCTATGACGCTCGGAAACGCCGTAAGAGACTGGATCGTGCTCCATTTAACCTCCAGGATCAACATCTCCCTCATTTCCGATTACCTGGTAAAGCTGATGAAGCTGCCCCTCTCCTTCTTCGAAAACAAAATGATGGGGGATATTTTACAGCGGGCCAACGACCACCAGCGGATCCGGGATTTCATCATGGGCAATTCGCTGAACCTGGTCTTTTCAGCAGTTACGTTCCTCGTTTTTGCCGTGATCCTTGCTGTATACAACTCCTTAATTTTCTGGACATTCGCGATCGGCAGCGTCGTCTATTTCGCCTGGATCATCGCCTTTATGCAGATCAGGAAGCAGCTGGACACCAATTACTTTAACCTGATGGCAAGAGACCAGAGCTATTGGGTGGAAACAATTTCCGGGATCCAGGATATAAAAGTGAATAACTATGAGAAAGACAAGCGCTGGGCCTGGGAGAATATCCAGGCCCGCCTGTACAAAGTGAATGTCAGGCTGCTGTCCGTCACAAATTATCAGAACCTTGGCGGCCAGTTCATAGAAGGGCTGAAAAACCTCATCATTACGATCATCTGCGCCAAAGCGGTGGTAAAGGGCGAAATGAGCTTCGGCGTTATGATCTCCACCCAGATTATAATCGGCATGTTAAACGGGCCGGTACAACAGTTCATCCAGTTCATCATATCAGCGCAGGTCGCAAAGCTGAGCCTGGCAAGGATCAACGAAATACATGCGCTGGAAGATGAAGAGATCCCGGCGGAAACGAACAGCATGGAACTGCCGGAATGTAAGGACATCACTGTATCGAACCTCTCCTTCCAATACGCCCCGCGTCATGCAATGGTCTTAAACAAGATCAACCTGTTTATCCCGGAGAAAAAAGTAACGGCAATTGTAGGCGACAGCGGCAGCGGGAAATCAACATTATTGAAATTATTACTCAGATTATACATCCCCACTGCAGGTGAGATCAAGATCGGCAACATGAATATCAATAATATTTCACTGTTCGACTGGCGGGAGAAATGCGGGGTAGTGCTGCAGGACGGTAAAATTTTTAATGATACCATTTTAAATAATATCGTGCTGAGTTCAGACAAGGTGGACTATGACCGCTTAAAAAAGGCCGTGGGCATTGCCAACATAGCAGATGAGATCGAAAACATGCCGAAAGGTTATATGACAAAGCTGGGCGAGCAGGGACGCGGCATCAGCGGCGGCCAGAAGCAACGGATACTGATAGCCAGGGCGCTGTACAAGAACCCGGAATACCTTTTCTTCGATGAGGCAACCAATTCCCTGGACACGATCAATGAAAAAAGGATCATTGAAGCCCTGGACGAAACGTTTAATGACAAAACTGTAGTAGTGATAGCACACCGCCTGAGCACCATCCGGAAGGCGGACCAGATCATCGTCTTAAAGCAGGGAAGGATCGTCGAAACAGGAAAACACGACCAGCTGATGGAAAGAAAAGGCCACTACTGCTCCCTGGTTGAAACACAAATGTTCGCACAACAACATGGATAATATAGAAAAAATAAGGCGAAGCGAAGAGATCGATCATATTGTGAGCCGTATGCCCACAAGGTTTGGCAAACGATTGACAATAATTGTTGCGTCTACCGTAATTGTTATCCTCATTTTAAGCTGGGTCATTAAATATCCTGACGTCAACACCGGGACCGTTATAATAAATACAAATTTCCCCGCCGTTAAGCTGGTCAGCAATACGTCCGGGAGACTGCGGCTGCTGAAAAAGAACCATGCCGTTACCGGGGAGGGCGAAATAATGGGATATATCGAAACCTCCACTTCCATTTCGGATTTCCAGAAGATCGATTCCCTGATCAAACGGCATCAGCGCCTGAACACCGGCTACCAGGAGCTTTTTCAAAGCCTTCCGGCCAGTGCTAACCTGGGAGTGCTCAGCGAAAAATATTATTACTTTGTAAACGCTCTCCAGCAATATATCAACTACTACGGCGACAACCTGTATGGCAAGCAGGTGGAAAACCTGCAAAAGCTGCAGGAGGAACAGGGCAACCTGCTGCACTCCAGCGTTGCCCAATCCAGGCTGATGGACAGTAACCTGCAGATCATGAGCCGTTTCAGGGAAATGGACTCCGTCCTGTTCAGCCAAAAAGTATTAAGCGTGGCAGACTATGACAGGAACAAACTGAACCTGCTATCTTCCTCCCTGGATAAGGAACAGGCTAAAAGCTCCGTTACCACGAATAAGATCAATATTCACTCCACCGCCAGCGCCCTCCAGGAACTGTTGATCAAAAAGACCCAGATCGAAAAGGAACTGCATATCGAGTTACACTCTTCATTGCAAAACCTGGCATCGGCATTGAAGACGTTTGAAGAGGCATATGTATTCAGGGCGCCTATTGCCGGCACGGTACAATACCTTAAATTCTGGAACGACAATTCTTTCCTGAGCAACGCAGAACCCGCATTTTCCATCATACCGAATAACACGCAGATTATCGGCCAGGTCACTGTTCCGAATCTTGCCGCCGGTAAAATAAAAAAGGACCAGGAAGTCATTATTAAGCTGGACAATTATCCATTTAACGAATACGGCTCCATAAAAGGAAGCGTCAGCGATATTTCGCTGATAACCACCACGCAGCAAACGCAGCAGGGAAATGTAGAGCAATACCTGGTGGACGTGGCGCTTCCGTTGGGACTGCAGACCAACAGGGGGTTAAATCTTGAGTTCAGGTATGAGCTGAAGGGAGTAGCGGAAATAATCACCAGTGATAAAAGGCTGATCCAAAGAGTTTTTGACAATATCAGGTATATGGTAGAACGGTAGCTATCCCGGAAACCAGGTCAGCGAATAAGCGTTACGGTACCCTTTCGGTTGAAGAGGCGGCCGTTGTAGTCCATTCCCTGCACCATCCACACATAAGTGCCGGCCGGCGCGGGATCGCCTTTGAGCGTACCGTCCCACACAGCGGAGAGCGCGGAAGTTTCGAATACGAGGCGGCCCCAGCGGTCCCAGACCCTGAGGAAATCCAGTTTAGGCACGCCCGGCGCGATCACTTTGAAATTATCGTTCACCCCGTCGTGGTTGGGCGTAAAGCCGGTAGGAACATAGAACTCCGGCCCGGCATATACTTTCACGAGAAGCTGGTCTTCTTCGCGGCAGCCTTCAGGAGAAGTAACAATGAGATTATACAGCTGGTCTTTCTGCAATACCGCCACAGGGTTGTTGCTGTAAGGATCGTTGAGGCCGGTGGAAGGCGTCCACTGGTAATGAAGCCCCTCCCCGTCTGCCAGGGCATTGAGCTGCAGCGGCTGGCCGCGGGCTATAAGCGTATCGCGGCCCGCGCGCAGGTTGATGTCTGTAACACTTGCCTGTACGCTCACCGGTTTGGCAACGCATCCGTCTTTCGAAACGGCATGCACCTTCGCGGAATATTTGCCGCCCGCGGGAAAACGGTAAGCCACGTCTCTCTGCCGCAGGGTGTCTTCCCCGATCACCCAATACCATTTCGCCATATCGATCCAGGGTGTGAGGTTGGTCCCGTTGAAGAAGTTAGGCTCCCCGATGCATGCATTCCTGAACATACCGCCCACTACCGGCGTCGGGAAAACGGACACTACCTGTGTGGCCGCGCTGGCGCATCCTTCGGCGGTTTCCACTTTCAGATGCACAGGATAATTGCCGGGCGCTGTGTATGGCGCCACAGGATTTTGCGTATGGGCCAGCTGGCCGCCGCCGAAATCCCAGGTCCATTTGGCGGCAGTGCCTACTTTCACTTTGGTGGAATCTGCCATCTGCAGCGGGTCGCCGAGGCAAAGGGGCTGCGGTCCGAATTTTACTTCAGGATAAGAGCCGATGGTCACGGTATTTTTGAGCGTATCTGAAATGCAGCCGCTGTTGTCTTCGATCACCAGCTTCACATCGTATTTCCCGGCCTCCGCGTACAGGTGCGGCTGCGGCGAAGAGGTAGTGAGCACGGTACCGTCGCCAAAATCCCAGCGCCAGCGGGTGATGGTGCCGAATGAGCTGGAATTGTCTTTGAAGGTGACCGGCGTGCCGTCGCAGAAGATCTGCCCGCCGTCGAAATCAAAGGAAGGATGCAGCGCGGCGCAAAACTGCTGCACGTTGGAAGAGCCACCGGTGGAACCGGCAAACCCCCAGTAAACTTTCGGGTTGCCGCCGAAGATATCCGCCACGAGGTCTTTATTCATGGTGATCCTCAGCTGGTTGTCCACGCTCACTTTCATGGTATGCGTAACGGCATTCCATTCAATGCGGAAAAGGTGCCAGGCGCAGTCTTCAATATTCTCGTTCCCGTCTCTCAGCATCACGGGCGCTACGAGGTCGCCGCCGGGCAGCAGGTGGTCGCTTACGCCGTTCATTTGTATGGACAGGTGATCCCAGGGGGGATCGTTTTCCCCGGCGTTCTGGTAAGTATCCACCAATACCCCCAGCGAAGGGGAAATGCCTTTAAAGCCAAGCCCCTGGCCGGTAGAGCCGAGATTGGTGCCTTTGGTCTGCAGGATGAAGCCGATACCGTCCGCGCCCGGCCCGTCCTTGCAACCGAGATTGATCTCGAATACGTAGTTGAATGACTGTGTAAGGTCTATGAGATTTTTATTCCAGATAGTGCCGCTCAGGTTCTGCTCATCGGGCGTCAGCACATAACAATTACAATTCCGCTGTGTAGCAGAGCCGTTCAGGATATATGGCTGCTGAGATTGAGCGTAAGCCCCTGTAAACGCGTGCAATAAGATTATATATAGGATAAGTGATCTCGTCATGAAAAGCTGGCACAGCTGAAGAACAAGATATAACAAAATCCCCGTACTTGCGTTCGAAAAAGTCTAAATTAGCAACGAAATGAGAAGTATATGGACTTGAAGACCGGCACTACATATAATGCCGCCAATAATGTGGCGGGAACGATAGAAGCACATTTCCGGAAACATCTAATTGCCGCCAAAGCCAATAGTGAAGACGAGCTGGCCACCGTGCCCTGCAAAGGGGTGATAGAAAAAATGATCGACGTGGCATTCTGGGCCAGCCTGCGCCGTGAAGAAGGCATTTCCACCCGCATTTCGCTTGCCTATTTACATCCTTCGCAGGCTGTTAAACCCTTGTTGTTCGAACAGCGCCTTCCCCTCACGCCGAAAGTGCTGGCCAAGCTGGCGCCGGGTGTGGAACGTGCGGGCGTGCATGTGGGCGTATGGCAGGAAGGGGAAGAATTATATATCTGGGGCACCACCATCAACCTGCCCAACTATTGTTTTGTGCTGGACGTAAGCGAGCCGGGCCTGCTGGTAGTGAAGCACCGCCGTGTTGCCGGGCTGGGCAAGTTCATCAACGTGGCCGTGCTGCAGGGAGATAATGTGAAAGTAGTGGATGAACATTGCGGCGTAAATGCAGACTGCCCCGGCATGCTGCTGTCGCTGCTCGGCCTCAGTTCCTCTCCGTTATGGAACGACCCTACCAATGTACTCATACAGATCGCCGTGAGCATGCGCGCCCATAAACGCGGCGGCATACTGCTCGTAACGCCCGCGGGCAACGACCGCTGGAAGGAATCAGTCATCCACCCGCTGCAATACCCGGTAAACCCGGCGTTTTCCGGCGTGGCGGACCTGCTGAAGCTGGACAGCAACGTGACCAGCGAGATCTACTGGCAGAACGCCCTGCGCCGCGAAGTGGATAACATCACCGGCCTCACCGCGGTAGACGGCGCCACCGTGATCAACGACCAGCAGGAATTGCTGGCTTTCGGCGCGAAGATCACCCGGGCCATCAGCTCCACTTCCGTAGAAGAAGTGCTGATGAGCGAACCCATCGTTGGCGGCACGCCGCTGCTCATGCACCCTTCGCGCATCGGCGGCACACGGCACCTTTCCGCGGCACAGTTCGTGCACGACCAGCGGGATGCGCAGGCGCTGGTGGCCTCGCAGGACGGGTATTTCACCGTGTTCACCTGGTCCGGGCCCTCGCAGATCGTAATGGCGCACCGGATAGACGTGCTGCTGATCTAGCCCCCTCAATCCATAATTAATTTGATATCTTAGTAGTTGCTATGACACAAAGTACTATAGACAGCCTGAGAGAAGCCCTCAAGTTCTCTCCCGAAAATATCCCGTTGAGGCTGCACCTGGCGGAAACCCTGTTTAACCTGAACCGGTTGGAGGAAGCGGAAAAAGAATACCTGGAAGCACTGGGTATAGAGCAGAACGACAAAGCGCTGATCGGTCTTGCCAAAGTTTATTACCGCAAAGAAGCCTATGCCACCTGCAACGTGATCCTGGAAGACCTGCTGAAATCGCAGCCGGACAACCTGGACGTGCTCGTGCTGTATACCCGCTCGTCCCTCAAAGAGAACGCCTGGGACAACGCGCGCGAAACCTACCAGCGCATCCTGGAGCAATACCCGAACTTTACCGACGAAGAGCTGGACGCCCAGTTGCGAGTGCGCGGGCAGGGCTCCGGGTATTCCGAAGAAGCCGGTGAAGAGGAAATTTCCCTGTTTATGCAAAAGCCCGACATCAATTTTTCAGATGTTAGCGGTATGGAGCAGGTGAAAAAGGAGATCGAGATCAAGATCATCCAGCCGCTGCGCCACCCCGAACTTTACAAGGCCTACGGTAAAAAGATCGGCGGCAGCATTTTGCTGTACGGCCCTCCCGGCTGCGGCAAGACCATGATCGCCAAAGCCACCGCCGGGCAGGTGAACGCCAGGTTCATAAATGTGGGACTGAACGATATCCTGGACATGTGGCTGGGCAACAGCGAGAAGAACCTGCACCATATTTTTGAATATGCCCGCAAGCATACCCCCTGCGTGCTTTTCTTCGACGAAATAGACGCCCTCGGCGCGAGCCGGGCCGATATGAAGCAGTCCGCCGGCCGGAACCTCATCAACCAGTTCCTCCAGGAGCTGGACGGCGTGGAGAACGACAACACCGGCATCCTGATACTGGGCGCCACTAATATTCCCTGGCACCTGGACCCCGCGTTCCGCAGGCCCGGCCGCTTCGACCGGATGATATTCGTGCCGCCGCCGGACCAGGAAGCGCGGGCGGCAATGCTCAAAATCAAATTAAAAGATAAACCCGCTGAAAATATTGATTACGAGGGAATTAGTAAATCCATTCCTGAATTCTCAGGAGCTGATATTGCCGCCGTGATAGACATGGCAATTGAAGAAAAACTTGAAGCTTCCTTCCTGGAAGGCATGCCTTTACCGCTTAAGACCAAAGACCTGCAGAACGCCGCGAAAAAACACAAGGCGAGCACCCGCGAATGGTTCTCCATTGCCAAAAACTTCGCATTGTATGCCAACGACGCGGGCCTGTACGACGATATCCTTCATTACCTGAAAATCAAGAAATAGCATGCACGACCAGTTGCTCCAACGCGCGATCCTTTTGATGCAGCAGAAGAAATACAGGGAAGCGCAAACCATTCTCAGCGGCCTGCTCGCGCAGGACCCGCAGAACCCGGACATCCTGAGCATGTTCTGCGAAGTGAAGATACAGCTGGATGATTTCCGGTCTGCCATGGAGCTGGCCAACCATGCCATCGGTATTGCCCCGGCAGACGACCGGCTGTTCTACCAGCGCGCCCGCATTTACCTCCAGCAGGAAGAATACAATCTCGCGGAGCAGGACCTCTCGCATGCCATTGCACTGGAACCTTACGACGCCGATTATTTTGCGCTCTACGCCATGATGCAGAACAGCCGCAAACGCTTTGAACAGGCGCTGCAGCTGTCTGAACAAGCACTTGAAATAGACCCGGAGAACATATACGCGCTCAATGCCCGCAGCACTGCGTTGCTGAAGCTGAACCGCAAGGAAGAATCCTTTGCCGGCATCGAGGGCGCCTTCCGCCACGACCCGGATAATGCATACACCCACGCCAATTACGGCTGGGGCCTGCTGGAAAAAGGCTCGCCCAAAGATGCCCTCCAACACTTCCGCGAAGCGCTCCGCATAGACCCGAACCTGCAACTCGCGCAGGCCGGCATGATGGAAGCGCTGAAGGCGAGGTACTGGGTGTACCGGATCTTCCTCCGCTTCGCTTTTTTCATGGGCAACCTCACCGCCAAATACCAGTGGGGCGTGATACTGGGTTTGTATGCAGCTACCCGGGGCCTGAACTATCTCGCCAATCACAACCCCACGCTGAGGCCCTATGTGATGCCCGTGGTCATCATACTGGTGGTATTCGCCTTTTCCACCTGGATCATCACGCCGCTGAGCAACCTGTTCCTCCGCTTCAATCCATATGGCAAACACCTGCTTGATGAAAATGAAATAACTGCTTCCAATCATGTGGCTATCAGCTTATTAGTCGGAGTAACAGGAATTGTTTCCTACCTGCTTACCGGGCTGGATCCATGGATGCTGGTGGCCGTAGTAGGCATCACCATGATGATACCGCTGAGCGTAAGACAGCTGCCCTCCCGCAACCCGCGCATGGTGAATATCTACACCATCGGGCTGGGCGTAGCCGGCGTGCTGGGCATCGCGATGGCGTTTATGGAGCAGACCTATAACATCTTTGCCGGCGCCTACGTGATCGGCATCGTCGTTTTTCAATGGGTGGTGAATTATATGTCTATCAAACAAAACAACCGATGAACCCGCAATCATTCCAGGACCTGCCCGCCCGCGAGGTGGTGCCAGGCTTCACAGGCCGCTTCCTGCACGGCGAAAAGCATACGCTCGGCTATTGGGAAGGCAAAGCCGGTTCCTCCGTGCCTGTGCACCAGCATGAGCACGAGCAGATGACGTACCTGCTTTCCGGCACCCTCGAAATGGAGCTGGACGGGGTGAAACATATCCTCCAGCCGCACGACGTGCTGCTGATCCCCTCCAACACGCCGCATGGCGCTTATGCCGTAACGGATTGCCGGATAATTGACACTTTCAGCCCGGTCAGGGAGGATTATAAATGATCCGCCGCGACAAACAGCAACGCGGCAGCCGTTACCCCGCCCGGCATTTTATTTCCGGAATCTAACCGGTATCTTGGGCAAATGAAAAAGCTGCTCTTCTTCCTTATCGGCGTTCTCCCCGCCCTGCACAGCCATGCACAGGATACCCTGTTCCGTTTTGCATTGGTAACAGACACGCATATAGGCGTTCAGACCGCGCAGGAAGACCTTGAAAGGACCGTCAGTGACATCAACCAGCAACCCCAGGTGGAGTTTGTCATATTCTCCGGCGACGTGACCGAGTTCGGCTCCGATGAAGAACTGCAGCTCGCCAAAAGCATCATCAGCCGGCTCAACAAACCCTGGTACATCATTCCCGGCAATCACGACACCAAGTGGTCCGAGAGCGGCTGCAATTCCTTCCGCACCGTGTTCGGCAACGAAACCTTCAGCTTTGAGCATAAAGGCTACCGCTTCATCGGCACCAACTGCGGCCCCAACATGCGCATGGGCCCGGGCCAGGTGCCGAGGGAAAACATCGTTTGGCTGGACGAACAGCTCAGCAAACAAAAGAACAAACAGCAGCCGCTGATCTACATCAACCACTACCCGCAGGATGAAGGGCTGAACAACTGGTACGACGTGCTGGACCGCCTGCGCGGTCATAATGTAAAAGCGATGATCTGCGGCCACGGCCATGCCAATAAAGCTTACAGCTGGGAAGGTATTCCCGGCGTGATGTGCCGCTCCAACCTCCGCGCAAAAGCGGCCACCGGCGGATATAATATCGTCAGCGTGTCCGGCAGCGCCATCACGTTCAACGAACGCAGGCCCGGAACGGAAACGCTTCCCGCCTGGCATACCGTGGCACTGGAAGGGCATGCCTGGGTACAAAACCCGCCGCGCCCCTCCTACGCCATGAACGATTCCTTCCCTTCTGTAAAAGTAAAATGGTCCATACAGGAAGCCGGCGACATCGGCAGCGCCGTAGCCGTGGCCGGTGGCATGGTGATCTACACCAATACCAATGGCGACATTAAAGCGGCAGACCTGCAAACGGGCAAGCCCCGCTGGAAATTTGCCGCAGGCGGGAAAATATACGCCACCCCGCTCGTCTTCGACCGGTACGTGGTGGTGCCCTGTACAGACGGCTTCGTGTATTGCCTGCAACTGAAGAACGGGAAGCTGGCCTGGAAACAACAAACCGGCAAAGCCATCGTTTCTTCTGCCGCGCTGCACGGCCCTCTGGCCATCGTGGCCGGGTCGGACGGGCATTGCCGCGCCTGGGACATTCCCTCCGGCAGGCAGCAATGGGATTACAGCGGCGTGAAAGGTTTCGTGGAAACCAAACCTTTCGTATACCAGGGCAAAGTGCTCTTTGGCTCCTGGGGAAATCAATTTTATGCGCTGGACGCATCCACCGGCCGCGAAGCCTGGACCTGGAGCAACGGCGCCAGCAACCGCATGTTCTCCCCCGCCGCCGTGTGGCCCGTGGCATACGACGGAAAAGCCTGGCTGGTATCTCCCGATAAATACATGACCGTGCTGGATACAGAGAACGGCAAAGAAATATGGCGCTACCGGGATTCGCTCAATTCCGTGCGGGAGTCTATGGGCATATCGGCGGACAGCCAGCGGATCTACGCCAAAACCATGCAGGGCAACATCATCGCACTGAACGCGCGGAGCGGGCAAAGGGAATTGCTGTGGAAGTCGCCGGTGGAGATGGGTTACGAGATCTGCCCCAGCCCGGTGAATGAAAGAGGGAACGTGCTTTACGCAGCCGGGCAATCCGGCGTGATATACGCGCTCAGCGCTGCGGACGGGCGGCTGGTGTGGAAACATAAATTCTCCAACTGCCTCGTCAATACCGTTCAGCCCGTTGGTGAAAAGCTCGTATTAGCTTCATCCATGGATGGCAAACTCGTTTGCATTGAGCAGGGGTTATAAAATAGTTGTATCTTTTTGAGGTCAAACCATACCCTGAATGATGAGAATCGTTTGCTGCGCCCTGCTGATAGGCGCAACCCTGAATGCCTGTAACCTCCCTGACTGCAAAGAATACGAGCTGCCCGGCGAAGAAGCCAAAGCCGCCATCCGCGGGTACGACAGCCCCCTGCCCTACACCGTCATCAGTGTTCCTGATTCGCTGCTTGCCACCGGCAGCCGCGCAGTGGAACCTTTGCTGGATTCGCTGGTACAAATGAGACTGCTGACCTATTCGCTGGCCGATACAACAGGCCGTTACCGCTACATCCTGCGATGGACGGATTCGCTGGACCGTTTCAGGGTGACAAAGCCGGCCGACCCCGGGATGGTGCATGTCTTTATGGGCCGCAAATTCCCGACGGATATGCAGTTTGATGCGCGTTATTACCAGGCGGGGAACGTCGCGTTTTCGGACGATGATTCATTGTATGTACGCAGGAGCTGCGTGTGGGTGCAATACAAATATTCTTACAGGATCGATTCGCTGAATGCGCTGGGCGAGCTCACCGGCATCAAGCGGGGCGCGAAGTTTGAGCGGGCCGCTTCCTTTGCGATCAAACCGGAGTAACAGGCCGGGTCACACTTCATTAAATTCTTTCGGATAAATTACCAGGCCAGCCTTTCCTTCCAGCGCGCCGAGCTTTAGCTCTATGGCCATGAAGGCCTCATCCGGCACATCATAACTGGTGCTGATGCCCCATTTCGAAGCAGGCACAAACCCGAACCTGGGATAATATTCCGGGTGGCCCAGCACGATCACCGAGCTATAACCCTGTTCCGCCGCACGCTTCAACCCTTCGCGCAGCAGCTGGGAACCGATACCCAGGTGTTGAAGCGACGGCAAAACCGCCATGGGCGCTAATGCAAGCGTACCGTACGTTACGCCTTCCGGCCCCGCGATCTCCAGTTTTGTAAAAAGGATATGCCCCACCGAGCCGCTCTCCGAACGCGCTACCAGGCTCAGCTCAGGGATAAAATGTTCACTGTTCCGCAGGAGGTCTATCAGCTTGCTTTCATTCTCCTGGCCAAATGCCGCGGCGTTCAGGGAATACACGGAAGACTTGTCTTCCGGCGCTTCAGGGGTGATCGTGATTTTCATAAGTACTCAAATATGCGCGTTTATCGCGGATTTTCGAAATCGGATCGTACGGGAGAAAGGCTTTTAGAAATGTATGGCAAATACGTATATTTGAGCACAGAAGCCCCGGATCATGCACCACGGCCGGGCTTCCTGCTGATTCCTCCTCTACTTCAGTCACATCATCATTAAACAATACAGCGAATCCGGGATATCCCGAGCTTCATGCCTCATGTGCGGGAAGCAACAAAACGACAAATGGATAAAATGAAAGATACTATCTACATCATTGGCGCCGGCGCCGTCGGCAAAGCGCTGGCGGTGGCCCTGGCCGGGGATCATAAAAAGGCCGTCCTGCTGCGGGGCAGTGTGGACCAGCAGCCTGCACATACGGAAAAGACACAGGTGCTGCGCGAAGGCGTCGTACAGGAAGCGGACGTGGAAGTAAGCACCATCAGCAACTTCGCGGAGCTGGACGGCATTATTGTGCTTACCAACAAGTCGTATGGCAATGCAGAACTGGCAGCCCGGCTGAAAGGCAAAACCGGCAGCTCTCCCATCGTGATCCTGCAAAACGGGCTGGGCATCGAACAGGTGTTTGCAGACAATGGTTTCCCCGAGATCTACCGCTGCGTGCTGTTTGTAACCAGTCAGCTGACGGAGGATAACAGGGTCAGCTTTAAACCCGTGGCCGTTTCTCCTATCGGCGCCATCACCAATAGCACCACCAAAACGGATGCCGTGGTGAAGCAGCTGGACAGCCCCGGTTTCCGTTTCAGGGCGGAAAACGACATCCAGCCCATCATCTGGAGAAAAGCTATTATCAACAGCGTGTTCAACTCCGTCTGCCCATTGCTGGAAACCGACAACGGCATATTCCACCGTGATGCGGGCGCGCTTGCCATAGCGGAAAGAGTGATCGCGGAATGCATTGCCATTGCGCAGGAAAAAGGCATTTCACTGAATGCCGGCGAAGTGAAAGAAAATCTTTTGCTCATCAGCAAATCATCCGACGGCCAGCTGATCTCCACCCTCCAGGACATCCGGAACAAACGCAGAACCGAGATCGAAACGCTGAATTTCGAGATCGCACGCATCGCGAAAACGCTGGGCAAAGAAAATACCGTGCAGGAAACGGCCCTGCTGGGCGAACTGACCAGATTGAAATCTGATCTAAACAGGTAAAGAAAAGCCGGATGCTTAATACATCCGGCTTTCGATCTATAAATTCGCGATCACTTTATCTTTCGGGTATTTCACAGTATAACTCAGCCGCACTTTCTTCGTTTCCCCGGGCGCCAGGTTCAGCTTCCAGGTAAGCACGCCGGTTTCGGGATTCACCGCGGCGCCGTCGCTGTCTACCAGCTCTATTTCCATGCTCTTGTCTGTAGACACCGGGTGCTGGTCTTTCAGCAACAGGTTCACCGGTTCCTTCTTCGCGTTGCGCACCCTGATCTCGTAGGTGAATGTCTGGCGTTTCTGGTTGCCCAGGAATTTCACGCCGGACATATCCGTCACTTTCTCCCGTTTGATGATCACCTTCTTATCGCGGCCCACGCTGAGGTTCAGCGTATCCGTGGTGGCGTTGGGATCGATGAAGGACTTGCCCACATACATGTCTTCAAAAATGATATTGGCTTCGCCGGGCAGCAGGCTGAGCTTTTCATAATCCGTTACTTCAGCCATCAGGAAGGCGTCCCCATCTGCTTTGGGCACGGCGTAGTACTTGTAAGATGCGGGCAGGGAGAATTCTTTAAGCGTAACGCTGTGCTGTTTGCCGTTGCTGGCCACATCGTACGGGATGTCGATATCGAAAGTGGCGCTCAGCTGGTTTTCGTTCTGGCTGGTGTATGCATCCACGCCGAACGAGTCTGCGACCATGGCTGGCGGCGGCGCGGGCGCTTGCATTTCATTCACTGCCACGCCTTTTACAGACTGCAGCCTGTTCTGGTAAGCTAATTTATCCTTCTCACGTGCCCAGTTCAGTTGTTGCGGCGCTGCATACGCCAGGAACCAGGCATCCAGTACCGGCGCGGTGCCGCTCTGGCTGGGGTTGCCCGTGCTCAGCGTAAGCTTCACTTTTTTCCAGTCGATGCCGGTGTTCTGCATCACGTTGGCCTTGTACAGCAATTGCAGCGGGCTGCTGGTGTTCACGGCCTTCATGTCGTAATACACGCTCCAGCGCGCGGCCGGTGTAATGTAGCTCACTGTAAGGTCCGTTGCGCCGCCGTTTTCAGACATTACCTGCAATACCAGCTGGCCGCCGCTGGCGTTCGGATCTTCGCTCATTTCCCGGAGCTGCTTTTCCAGCTTCTGCACACCTACCAGCTGGCGGGTCTCTTTTTCCAGCAGGGAGGCAATATTGTTCCGCAGCTCTACCTGCTGCTTTTTATAATAATCTGCCAGCTTCATTAATTCCGTTACGCTGGGCCCGCCGGTCGTGCCGCCGCTAAGGCTCTGGTTCTTTTCCAGCAGCACGAGCGTACTTTCTTCCGCGGAACGCGCGTTCCGGGTGCGCACCAATTCCCTGCGGGCAGATTGCAGGCTGTCTTCCAGCTTCAGGTATGCCGGGCTTTTCAGGTCTTCCTCTTTCAGGAAATTGCGCGCAAACCCTGCGGACATGACCGTCACCTTATTACCGGCGCTCACCTGGATGCTGTTTTCGTCGATGGCGTTGGCCACCTGCTGAACAACGATCTGGCTGCTTCCTTTCGGCAGCGTGACCCTCGCCTTATGGTTCATTTCCGCGCCAATACGGTATACCGTTACCGACTCAAGCCCTGCGCGGGTATACACCGGCTGTTGCGCCGCGGCGGCTATGGTGAGAAGCATAGCTGCGGACATGCTGATAATTTTCATAGTTACGTTGTTTTGCATGGGATGCTTTTTTTCAGTGAATTGCATAATCCACCGGCACGAATTAAGCGGCAAAGTCGCTAATAAAATGTTAAAACAACTTTCACATTTAATATCAGGATTATTCTAACATGATAGATGTTGTAACATTTAATACTCCGTACCATTGATTATCAACGTAAAACAACAATGACGTCATGATAAATATTTTTATAATAAATTATTTATGTGTTGAATTGACACTCATTTTTGATTCGTCTCAATTTTCATTTCATATGATGATAAATCACAAAACTGGAGGATGATATTTATCATAGATCAGGAGTCTGCACCGCTTTAAATTTGTGTTATCAAATCGGAACAGTGAACTTTTGAATATAGCCGTTGATCCGAAGAAAAGCCAGGGGCAAACAAACAATAGTATACAGCAGAAAAGGAATTTTAGTAAGGAAAGTAGTGTTGACAGATTGAAATGAGACGAGGCAGAATGGTTGTGTGAGTGTTATCAGTAAAGGAGTCTGAAAAAGACATGTGAAGTAACGGTAAAGCCGGTCAATTAACGAAGGAAGGTGCAAGAGCAATCGTGCAGAGAACTTCCGGGTTAGTTGCCCGGTTTTTTGTTTTCCCCAAAGTATTACAACCAGCCCCATTTTTTTGTACTTTAACCGGCCTAACCCGGAAACTTTACCTGAATTGCGAATACCAATTTGTCTGCTGCTCTGCCTGGTTACGCTTTCCGTAACGGCCCAGAAAAAGAACGACGCTTACCAGTTACATATGCGCAAAGCCACGTCTGCCATAAAGATCGACGGCATCGTGGACGAGCAGGCCTGGCAGGATGCGGACTCCGCTTCCGACTTCTACATGATCCTCCCCATGGATACCAGTTTTGCCAAAGTGCGCACAGATGTGAAAATGACTTACGACCAGCAGAACATCTACCTTCTTGTGATCAACTACAACGGCGCGCCCGGCCCCTACATGGTGGAATCGCTGCGCCGGGATTTCGCTTTTCTCAAGAACGACAACTTCCTCCTGTTCATGGATCCGTTCGACGACCAGACCAATGGCTTCTCCTTCGGCGCCAATGCCGCCGGGGCGCAGTGGGACGGGCTGATGTACGAAGGCGGAAAAGTGGATCTCAGCTGGGACAACAAATGGCGCTCCGCCGTGAAGAATTACCCGGACAGGTGGGTGTTTGAAGCCGTCATTCCTTTTAAGACCATCCGTTATAAAAAGGGGATCACCCGCTGGGGCATCAATTTTGGCCGCAACGACCTGAAGACCACCGAAAAAAGCAGCTGGGCGCCCGTGCCCCGGCAATTCCCTTCCGCTTCACTGGCCTATACCGGCGTACTGGTGTGGGATGTGCCGCCGCCGGACCCGGGCACCAATATCTCCCTTATCCCTTACGTGCTGGGCGGTATCAATAAAGATTATACGAACGGCAAACCTGAAAAATGGCGACGCGACGCAGGGCTGGACGCCAAGATCGCCGTCACTTCCTCCCTCAACCTGGACCTTACCGTAAACCCGGACTTCTCGCAGGTGGACGTGGACAAACAAGTGACGAATCTGGACCGTTTCGAGCTGTTCTTTCCCGAACGGCGGCAGTTTTTCCTGGAGAACGGCGACCAGTTCACCAACTTCGGCTATTCCACCATCCGGCCCTTCTTCTCCCGCCGCATCGGCCTGGGCGTGCCCATTCATTTCGGTGCGCGGCTGAGCGGCAAGCTGAACAAGAACTGGCGGATGGGATTGATGAATATGCAGACCGGCAGCCAGGGAGAAACCGCGCTTCCTGCGCAGAACTTTACCGTGGCGGCTTTGCAGCGGAAGGTGTTTGCACGGTCCAACGTCGGTTTTATTTTCATCAACAAAGAATCCATCAATTATAACCCTGATAACGTGGAGGCCGGAAAGCCCGTCTATTCCCGATTCAACCGCAATTTCGGGCTGGAATACAACCTGGCTTCCGCGAATAATTTCTGGACCGGGAAGGCGCTTGTGCTGCGGTCCTTCAGTCCCGGCACGAGCGGCAAAGACTACGTGCATGCCGCCAATCTGCAATACACCAGCCGCACCTGGAACATTGGCTGGCAGCACGAATACGTGGGCAGCAACTACAAAGCCGAAGTCGGTTACGTGCCCCGCACGGGCTTCATCAGGCTTGCACCGCAGGTTACCCGCCTGTTCTTCCCGAAAAAAGGCCCATTGCTCAGCCACGGCCCGCAGCTCACTTCTTCCAACTTCTTCACGGAAAAGATGGAACGGACGGACAATGAGCTGATGCTCAACTACGGCCTTGTATTCCGCGCCCGCAACACGCTGAATGTATGGGCCAGCACCACTTATATCAAACTCCTTCAACCCTTCGACCCGCTGAACTACAACGTGCATTACCTGGCCACAGGTACCAAACACAGCTGGAGCACCGTGGGCGCGGATTATGTATCCAGGCCCCAGAGCCTGTTCACCTACTTGCTTTCAGCCCGTTACGGCGGGTATTATGCGGACGGGCAGCGGCTCACGCTCGGCGGCGAATTCGGTTACCGCTTTCAGCCTTACGTGAGCATTGCGCTCAGCTCCACCTACAACAACCTGCAGCTGCCGAAGCCCTGGGGCAACGAGGACTTCTGGCTGGTAGGGCCCCGGCTGGATGTGACCATGACCAACACCCTCTTTTTCACCGGCTTTATGCAGTACAATGAGCAGCTGAAGAACATCAATCTCAATACCCGCTTCCAGTGGCGTTACCGCCCCGCCTCCGACCTTTTCATTGTGTATACGGACAATTACCTGCCCGAGCCTTTCTATGTCAAAAACAGGGCGCTGGTGGTGAAACTCGTATACTGGCTGAACCTTTGAGGCATAAAAAATGCCGGCCGCAGAAGCAACCGGCCGCGTTACAAACCATGGTAAAACGATGAAAGCAGGCAGAACCGGGGGTAGCAGCCAACCCGGCCATGGCCTTTTTATCAGGTCAAAGGAAAGTTCGAAGGAAAAACCGGGAGCAGATGCTGCCCGGCTTTCGTTACCATTTATTGAACCTACTAAACACGCATTTTGATCAGCATCACCATACAAACGTGCCTACCGCACCCGCCGCAAGCTGGGGAGTGACGGTTTTGCCATTGTATTTGATATTGAAGGACTGCGTTGTAGTACCGTTATTCAGCACGATCAGCACTTTTTTCCCGTCCGGCGTTTTAAACGCTACGTTCTCCAGCGGCGCTTCGATATTAGAATCGATGCGCACGGAGCCCGGCCTTACAAATTTAGCGGCATGCGCGATAATGTAATACGCCACATTCCGCGTATAGTCGCTCCCGATAGTGACCGCGCCCAGGCAGCTGGTGCAGCCGCCTACCGTATGCGGCTTGTAATCCGCCGTGGCGGCAAGGTTCCACTCCAATACATTGCGGCACCAGTTGCGTGTTGCGCCAATTATTAACTGGCTTACGTGCCACGACAGATCTGCCGGGAAATTCCCCGGGCCGCCTACCCATTGCTCCGTGAAATACAGGTGCTTGTCCGGGTAAGCGTTATGCAAAGGCGTCAACGCGGTGATGCTGCCGCCGTACAGGTGGAACGCAGTGCCATCCACGTATTTATTGGCTTCGGGATCGTTGAGGATCGTAACGGGATAATCAGGACGGTCTGCATTATGATCGTAGATGATGATCTTTGTGGTAATGTTGGCAGCTTTAAATGCGGGGCCCAGGTGGTTTTTAATGAAATCTGCCTGCTCTGCCGCCTGCATTTCCATACTGGGATTGTTGCCGGGGTGCAGCGGCTCATTCTGGATCGTGATGGCGTCTATCGTAATGCCTTCCGCCTTCATGGCCTGCACGTATTTCACGAAGTATTGCGCGTACACGCCGTAATATTCAGGCTTAAGCTTGCCGCCCTTGGAGTTGTTGTTCGTCTTCATCCAGGTGGGCGGGCTCCAGGGAGAACCCATGATCTTTATGGCCGGGTTGATGGCGATGATCTTTTTCAGGATCGGCACCAGGTCCGTCTTCTCCATGTCGATGCTGAAATGCTGCAGGCCGGGATCCGTTTGCCCAGCCGGCAGATCGTTGTAGCTGAAGGGCGCCACGCTCAGGTCGGATGCGCCGATGCTGATGCGCAGGTAGCTCACGCCGATAAACGTACTGTCCCAGCGGAACAGCTCGTTCAGCAACGCTTCTTTTTTGTCCGCCGCCAAACCGTTGATGAGCGTGGCGCTGCCGCCGGTAAGCGTGTAGCCGAAGCCGTCTATTCCCTGGTAGGTCTTGCTGTCGTCTACCGTAATTACCGGATATTGGTTAAGCGCATCGGAGAACACCAGCGGTGTTTGCTGCTGTTTGAACAATACCGACCGGTCGCCGGTCGTGAGCCAGAAAGCCACGTCGGATTTAACGGGCCTGGGCTCTCCCGGCCCGGGATTGTCATGGTCTTTCCCGCCGCCCTTGCAACTGACGATCCCCAGTATGCAGGCCAGCGCGGTCAGTTTTATGCTTTGTATCATTTTTCGATCATTTTATAGACCCGCACGTAGTCGATCTCCATTTTGGCGGGAAACACGGAATCATCCACACCCTGCGCGCCGCCCCAGTTACCACCCACCGCGATGTTCAGCAGGAAGTGGAATCTTTTGTCGAAAGGCCAGGCAGCGGAACCTTTTTGCTCGTTCACGAAAGTGAACAGCAGCTGGTCGTCGATATACCCGCGGATGGCATACGGCGTCCAGTCCACACGGTAGAGGTGAAACTCTTCCATGGCTTTGTTCACCGTGCGTTTCGAGGTCTTCTGGGTGCCGATGGAATGGTTGTAAGCCTCCGTATGCACGCTGATGTGCACCATATTCGGGTCGTAGCCTACGTGTTCCATGATGTCTATTTCGCCGGACTTGGGCCAGTCGCCATAAGCCCAGTCTGTAGGCAGCATCCAGATAGCGGGCCAGGTGCCTTTTCCTTCCGGCAGTTTGGCTTTCACTTCAAAGCGGCCGTACAGGAAATCGCCTTTGCCTTTGGAAATGAGGCGGGTGCTGGTGTAGTTCCTGTTCTGGTAAGTTTCTTTTTTTGCGGTAATGGTCAACAGGCCGTTGCCTACTGAAGCGTTCTCTTCGCGGCGGGTGTAATACTGCAGCTCGTTGTTGCCCCAGCCTCCCCCGCCTTCGTCGTAGCCCCATTTGGTATTATCGGGCAGGCCGGCGTAGTTGAACTCGTCCGCCCACATGGGGGTGGTTTCGAAGGTCCAGCCTTTATCCACCGGTGTGGGCGGGATGTATGGCGGCGGCGCCGGGTCATTCTTTTTTCCGCCGCATGCGAAGATGTGGATGCCCAGCAGCAGCACCGGGATGTAGTTGATTGCTTTCATATCGGAAAAGGAAAATATATGCAGGGCCGGGACAACCGGCCCTGC
Organism: Chitinophaga sp. 22620; assembly: GCF_052044405.1. Lineage (NCBI taxonomy): Bacteria > Pseudomonadati > Bacteroidota > Chitinophagia > Chitinophagales > Chitinophagaceae > Chitinophaga > Chitinophaga sp. 22620. The sequence continues at coordinate 567,545 of NZ_JBQEMV010000003.1, forward strand.
ATGGATGAACTATTGCACAGCTTCAATGAACTTGACATTGTCGATGGTGATGCCGTTCGGGCCGAAAGTGCCTGCGCCGCCACATCCGCCTTTGATCAGCATATACACTTTACCCGATGCCGCAAAGGTGACCTTGCCGCCTTTGTCTTTACCGGTGCCGTCGCAGCCGATCACCGCCAGGTCTCCCTCAAAATCCGCGATGCCGCAACCGGCCCAGGTGTTGATGGAATTCCATTTGTTGCCGGAGTAATCGGAACCCTGCGCAGGGGCCGTGGTGCCAAAGATCACTTCGAACCAGGTTTCCGCCGCGCCGCCGCCTTTCACGATGCCGGAGAAGGTGTATTCAACATCCTTTTTCACGGTCAGTTCCTGGTAAATGGCGCCATTGCTGCCACCCGGCTGGTTCACGAATTTAAGCTTTCCGCCGGTGAAGGTGATGGAAGTTTGCGGGCCGCCGGTGTTCAGGATGGTCCAGTGCGCTTCGGCGCCGGGTTCCATGTTGCCGCCTTTCAGGATATCCACGCCCGGCATATCCTGTGCGATGGTCACTTTCTGCGAAGAGGAAGAGGAACCGCCGGCACCATATGCTACCAGCGAAACAGTATACTCCCCTTTTTTGCTGAAGGTGAGCGTGTCAACTTTTTTCCAGGACACGGGGCTCGCGCCGCCGTTGTACCAGGTGTAGGAAAATGCGCCGGTGGTGGTGTTCTGCAAGGCCACTTTATTGGGATTGCCGGCCAGCACCGTTGCGGTAAAACTTACGGCGGGCTTGGCGCCCAGCGTCAGATTTTCGGAATCAGGCGTGCAGGATGCGAGCAGCAGCACGGATGCTGCAATATATATGATCGGTTTCATTAGGTACAATTTTTTTGATGAATTACAAGTCGCCACCCCATTCTTTGTTCTGCCTCATTTTGGTGCTTTGCAGCTCATGGAAGGGAATCGGGAATACATAGTGTTTGTTCGCATCGAAGCCGCGGCCGGCAAGCGCTGCGGCTGCCCTGCCCGTGCGGATCAGGTCGAAGAACCTGATGCCTTCGCCGGCAAACTCCAGTCTCCTTTCTTCAAAAATATTGTCGATCGTCGCATTCCTCGCGCCCAGGCCTACCCTGGCGCGCACGGCGTTCATCAGCGCGTAGGCGCGTGTGCCGGGGCCGCCGCCCTGGCCGCTCATTACCAGCGCTTCGGCTTCCATGAGGTAGGTGTCCGCCAGGCGGATGTCATACTTATTCTGCGGGAAGTTCAGCTCCATGGTGCCGCTGGCGGGCCTGTTAGACTGGCGGCCTGCGAATTTTTCCAGGAAGTAGCCGGTATTGTCGTGGCCTTTTTCGTAGGTGGCAAATCCGTTTTTCTCAAGGCTGTCCACATCTGCCACGGTATACCTGAAGCGGGGATCGAAATGGATGAAATCGTAGAAATCTTTGGTGAACACCAGGAAGCTCCAGCCTGAAACGTAATCAGGCGCGCCGGGCTTGGGGTTGTAGCCGCGTGGCCCCACGAGGATGTTGAGCACATTGCCCTCCGTGCAGGATACGCAGCCCCAGCCGCCGTTGGATTGGGAAGAATAGCCGATCTCGAAAACGGATTCGCTGTTGTATTTGAACTCGGGTTTGGATTTGAAGAGGTCCGCGAAATTAGGCAGCAACTGGTAACCGTAGGTTGGGCTGGGCTGACCGGGCGTAACACCGTTCACCAGCGCCAGTTCCGCGGCAGCTTCAGCCCATTTTTTCTGGTAGAGGTATACCTTACCGAGCATGGCGTGCGCGGTGCCTTTGGTTACACGGCCCCTGTCTTCGTTGCTCACAATACGGTCCGGCATAGTAGGCTCGGCAATAGCGGCTTTAATATCATCTTCGATCTGTTTCCACACGTCGGCCGGCGGCGCCTGCACTACTTCGCGCATTTCAGCGGTGGTAAGCGGCCGGGTGATCAGCGGGATGTTTTTGAACATGCGCAGCAGGTCGAAATAAAAATAACCGCGCAGGAACTTTGCTTCCGCGGTGAAGCGGGCTTTGCTGGCCTCGTTCATAGGCACTTCGGGGAGCTTTTCCAGCAGCTTGTTCGCCCGGAAGATACCGGAAAATCCCTTACGCCACAGCTCGTTATGGGGGCCGATCTCGGGCGTGAGCGTCCATCGGGTCACGACCTGCAGATCGTTGATGTCGCTGGGTCCGCCGCCGCCCGCACGCTGATCGTCGCTGGCTGCGTTGGCCATGCCTTCGCGGGTCACGTAACCGTTGCCCTGCCAGCCCACCACGTCGTAAATGGCTACCAGTCCCTGGCGGGCCTGCGCTTCATTCTTGTAAAAGTTCACTTCCATGTCCGTTCCCTTCAGATCCGGTTCCAGGAAGCTTTCGCTGCAGGCGCTGAATAACGTGATGCCCGCCAGCGCATATATGATCGGAAAATATTTTTGTTTCATTTTCATCAGCTTTTAATCATTAATAAGTGAAGTTCAGGCCAACCATGAATGTACGTGCCTGCGGATAGATACCGCGGTCGATGCTGAGCACGCCGCCGCCGATCTCAGGATCGTAGCCGGTGTACTTGGTGAAGGTGATGAGGTTTTCGCTCATAACGTGAACGCGTACACGCTCAAACCCGGCTTTGTTCACGAGGCGGGCAGGCAGGGTGTAACCGATCTGCAGCACCTTCAGGCGCCAGTAGTCGCCGTCTTCCAGGTAGAATTCGGAAGGGTTGGTGAAGTTCTTGTTATCGTCTTTGCTGGAAAGGCGGGGATAGCTGTTGGTGGAGCCTTCGCCGGTCCAGCGGCCGAGGGCTTTACGCTGCCAGTTAGCCGTCATGATATCGAGCCTGCGCAGGCCCTGGAATATCTGGTTGCCGGCCGCGCCCTGTGCAAATACCACGAGGTCGAAGCCTTTATAGGCCGCATTCAGCGTCATACCGTACATCCAGTTGGGCGTGGGGTTGCCGATGTAGTCCCGGTCGTCGTTGGTAATAACGCCGTCGCCGTTACGGTCCTGCCAGCGGAAATCGCCGGGTTTGGCATTGGGCTGTATCCTGGCGCCGCTCTTGTTCACGTAAGCATCAATTTCAGCCTGGTTCTGGAAAACGCCCAGGGTCTTGAACATATAAAACGCATTGAACGGCTGGCCCACCTCGGTACGGGTAATGGCGCTCATGGTCTGGAAAGACGCCTGGCCCACGGTAATGAACTTCACGTTATCGCCGATAAAAGTAACCTCGTTCTTGGTATAGCTCACGTTACCGTTCACGCTGAATTCAAATTCACCCAGGCTGTTGCGGTAGCCTAAGGCCAACTCCAGGCCTTTGTTTTCCATGCTGCCCACGTTGTCTGCCGGGTTGCCCGCAGCGCCCATGTACCAGGGAATGTCCGGGTACATCAGGATGTCTTTGGAGAGCTTTTTGAACCAGTCGAACTCAATGGTGAAATTCTTAAAGAGCAATGCTTCGAAACCTACGTTAGACTGCCTTGTTTCCTCCCATTTCAGGTCCGGGTTGGCCGGGGCATTGGGGCTGGAACCTGCTTCCGCCAGGTCTGAATTGCCGAGCGTGTAATTACGGCCGCTGCCTACGGTGGCGAGGTATGCGCCATCGCCGATGTTATCGTTGCCCACTACGCCGTAACCGCCGCGGAACTTCAACATCTCCACGACGTTGTTCTGCGGCCAGAAGGCTTCTTTGGTGGGCACCCAGCCCAGTGAGAAGGACGGGAATACGCCGTATTTATTGTTCGCGCCAAAACGGCTGGAACCATCGCGGCGAATAATGCCTTCCACCAGGTATTTTTCGTCGTAAGCATAGTTCACGCGCGCAAAGAGCGACGCAATGGTGTGCTCGATGCCTTCGCTGCCGTCTGAAAGGCGGTTGGGATTGGTCACTTTATAGTTGAGGGACGCTTCCTTGAAGGTTTGCGCGGGCACGTTCTGGAATGTCACGGAAGTGGCGCGGCTGCGGTTGTCCATATAAGCGCCCTGGCCCAGCAATATGGTAAAGCTGTGCGCCTTGATGTCTTTGGAGTACGACAGCGTGTTCTCGAAGTTGTAGTTGAACACGGAATTGTTGGTGCGCTGGAACGAGTTGTTGGCCGGGTTGTTGGAACTGTTCAGGAAAAACAGCGGCGTGAAGGATTCGCTGCCCCAGAAAGCGATCTTGGAACCCATGGTAGACCGCAGGCGCAGGCCTTTGATCGGTTCGGCCTCCAGGTAAACGTTGCCTACTGCGTTGTGGCTCCATCCGTAGTTGCCCACGCGGGTGGAAATATATGCCAGCGGGTTGGTCATTTCCTGGCCAACGATCGTGGAAATGCCGTATGCACGGCCCTGCGCGTCTCTTCTTAATTTGGCTTCGTTGCCCGCGTAAGGCACGCCCGCCAGCCTGGCGGGGTCGGTTTCGATCACCGGCGTAATGGGATCCAGGTTGATGGCGGAGCTTAAAGGACCGCCGAATTCGCTGTTGGTATTGCCCAGGCCTATGGACTTATCGTATGCATAGCCGATGTTTTCGCCGAAGGTGAGCCAGGGAGTGATTTTATAGGTGGAATTGAGCCGGAGGTTGAAACGTTTGTAGCGGGAGATGTCCGTTGCTACAATGCCTTCCTGGTCCAGGTAACCGAACGAGGTATAGAAGGTGGACTTTTCGCCGCCGCCGCTGATGCTCAGCTCGTGGTTCATGCGTTTGGCGCCGTTGTTGAAGATGGTAGCCTGCCAATCTGTACCCTTGCCATAGGAAGCGGGATCGGCAAACACAGGCGCACCGCCGCCGTTCACGGATTGTTCGTTGCGCAGGGTGGCATACTCAGTCGCATTCAGCATGTCCAGCTTGCGGGCGGGCTGCGAGGTGCCATAGTAGCCGTTGTAGCTGATGGTCAGTTTACCGGCCTTGCCTTTTTTAGTGGTCACCAGTATAACGCCGGAAGCGGCACGGGCACCGTAGATCGCCTGTGAGGCCGCATCTTTCAGCACCTGGATGGATTCGATGTCGTTCTGGTTGAGGTAACCGATGCCGCCGTTGTCTACTACCACCCCGTCTATCACCCACAGCGGGTCGTTGTTGTTAAAAGTAGTGATGCCACGCACGCGAACGGTGGCCGCGGAGCCGGGCTGGCCGGAGTTGGAGGCGATGGTAACGCCCGCGGTACGGCCCTGCAGCGCCTGCTCGATGCGGTTGATAGGCATGCCTTCCAGGTCTTTGGCGCGAACGCTGGAGATAGCGCCCGTTACCACGGCCTTTTTCTGGGTGCCGTAACCCACCACTACCGTTTCGGTGAGGGAGGTTTCAGAAAGCGCCAGCTGCACGTTGAGCGTAGAACCGCCGATGGCCTGCGTTTTGGATGAATAACCCAGGATGCTGAACACCAGCGTGACGTTCTTGTTGGGCACTTTGAGCGTATACCGGCCGTCTCCGTCTGTGGATGTACCGGTATTGGTGCCGTTGATGCGCACGGTGGCGCCCGGGAGAGGATCTCCCGTTTCGGTGGTCACACGGCCCGATATGGTGATGGCGGTATCGGCCGCAATGGGCTTCAGATCGGCAGACATAGGCTGGATAACGATCTTCTGGCCTTCGAAGGAAAAAGAAACAGGCTGGTTCAGCAGGAGCATGTTCATCGCCTGTCTTACCGGCATATCCTTTATGTCAATATTTACCCTGCTTGTTTTAGCCAGCAGGCTTTCATCGTAAACGATCGAGATTCCTGCCTGCCGCGCGATTTCTTTCAGCACCTTTTTCAGGGGAGCATTCCTTTCCTTAAGTGTGATCTGCTGCGAGAAGCCTTTTGCGCTGATTTGCAAACAAGCTACGAGCAGCAAAAAGGTGGTGAGTTTCATAACCAAGTAGAATTTACTGAATGCGTCCCGCTTTTTACCGACCCGGAAAAAATCGATGAAAGCGTTGTAAAACGGGGCTGAGTTCCAGGCAAAGGAATCTCCGCCACTAAAGTTAAATTTCATACTTTTGTAGTGTTTGGGAATTACGAGATATAAGTTCTGAAGACTGATGTCGGTATAACCCATCCTATTTCCGGGAGTGTTGCAAGCGCTTCCGGTTTTTTTATGGGTCAGCGCCGGTTAGCTTGTAGTGGATTTTTTCATAACGAGCGTGTTTAGTTTAGTTTATGGTACGTGGATAATCATTGTTGGTCATAGCCTGCCTGCCAATCTATCGTACGATCAGTTTGCGGCCCTGAAGGTTAAAGCTGGCCCCGTTGGCCTCGAGCATATTCAAAAGTTCAGAAAGCGGAAGATTGCGGCTGATGCGCCCTCCATAGGTCTTAGCCCGGTTGTGGGCGGTAATATCCATATCGATATCAATATCATACCAGCGGGAAGCCTGGCGCATGATGTCCGCCAGGTTCGCGTTGTCGAATTCAAAGAAACCGGTCTTCCATGCTATCACCTGCTGTATATCCGCGGGCTCCACGTAAATGCAGCCGGTGGAATACTCCATCCTCGCCTGCTGTCCGGGTTTCAGCATCACGTCTTTCACTCTCACGGCCCCTTCCACCAGCGTGGTGTTCATAGACTTCTCGTCGGGGTACGCCATTACGTCGAAGCCTGTACCCAGCACCTCCACATCCAGCGTTTTGGTTTTTACGATAAAGGGATGCTCTGCGTCTTTATGCACATCAAAATACCCCTGACCTTCCAGCTCCACCAGCCGCTGCCCGCCCGAGAAGGCGGTGGGGTAACGCAGTTTGGAAGCGGAATTGAGCCAGACGCGGCTGCCGTCCGGCAATACGATGGTAAACTGGCCGCCGCGCGGCACTGATAAAATGTTGTAACCTACAGCCTGGCCGGCGTTATCCGCATTGTATTCCACCTGTCCGTTCTGCAATTGCACCAGCGTTTGCCCCTGGTGTATCACCTGGTTGCCCGCACTGTCCAGCGTGATGGTGCTGCCATCCGCCAGCGTGAGCACGGCTTTTGCGCTGCCGGGAGCGATATCTTTCGGAGCGGCGGGTGTTTTGGAAACGGCAACCGGAGCAGGCCGGCTGCTCTCCGGCAAAAACAGGTACATGGCGCCCGCAGCCAGCAGCAGCAAAACTGAAGCGGCGGCCAGCCAGATGCGGCGGTTGCGCATACGCAGCACACGGGGAGCACTGATCTGTTGCAGGAGGCGCGCTTCCATACGGTCGCTGATCTCCTGGTCTATAGTTGGCTGGTCCGCAAGTACTTGTGGGAATTCTTCCTGCATCTTACGCAAAAGCGTCCGGTGATGGCCGGTAGCCTGCAGCCAGGATATCAGCGCTTCCGCCTCGCCGGGCGTGCATTTGCCATCCAGGTATTGCTGCAGCAGTTTCTCGTGTGGATCAGTGGAATGTGACATACTAACGGTACAGTTTCATGTGTACCTGTTAATAATATCCGGAAATACTCCCCGAGGGTACCTCCCCTAGAAAATATTTTTTTGCAGGAAAAGGATGGTAAGGGTAACGCCGCCGTAGCGGAACACGTAATCGTGGATGAAACGCATGCTGAGCACCATGTGTTTCTTGACGGCATTGCGGGAAATGCCGAGTATTTCCGCCGCTTCGTCGTAGCTGCGGCCTTCCTGCCGGCAGAGGCGGAATACGTTGAGCCGCTGTGGCGGCATATGGTTGAGGGCTTCGTGGAAAAGACGGTCGTATTCCTTGTTATCCAGCTGCTCGGGCTGCACGGCTTCACCTCCGTTCAGCCGCGCCAGTACCTGCTCCCGCAGCACGCGGTCTGTGGCCACTTTCTGCAGGGTTTTGAAAACGTGGTTGCGGGCAATCTTATAAAGGTAAGCGGTAAAAGGACGCTCGGGGTCTATCCTCCCCCTGATCTCCCATATTTTCAAAAAGACATCATGCACAAGGTCCTCCGAGAGGGAAGGTATCTTGCAATAACGTAGAATATAAACATAAAGCGAAGGGTGATACTGACGGTAAACCGAGGTGAAAGCATCTTCGTCTCCCCGTTTCATCCGTTCCAGCAGTTCCTTGCCGGATAGATTGCTACCCATAACGATCCTTTGATTTTGGTTTGTCCAGCCTTTTTATAACATGTGTTATAACTGTAAATCTAATTAAATTCATGAAATCAGCAAATCAAGTGGCATTTATACGTTTATTTCATCCTTTCGTATCTTTATAAAGATGAGTAAGATTAAATTAAGTGTGCTGGACCAGTCTGTAGTAAGAAACGGCAGCAACACAAGGGAAACCCTGCTGGAAACCAAAGCTCTCGCGCAACTGACGGACAGTCTCGGATACGAACGGTTCTGGGTGTCTGAGCATCATAATATCGCCAATATAGCCGGCACCACGCCGGAAGTGCTGATGGCTTACCTGGGCGCGGAAACGCAGCAGATCCGCCTCGGCGCGGCAGGCATTATGTTGCCCAACCACAGTTCGCTGAAGGTCGCGGAGAATTTCAGGATGCTGGAAGCGCTGTTCCCGGGACGGATAGACCTCGGCATTGGCCGCGCGCCGGGCGGGGACCGGCTTACGGCCCGCCTGCTGAACCCGCAGAATACTTTCAGCGAGCAGGACTTCATTCAGCAGATCGTTGACCTGCAGCACTTCCTGACAGACAATGCGCCTCCCGGCAGTATTTACGAGAAAGTAAAAGCCCTTCCACAGGCCTCTACCGCGCCGCCCATGTGGCTGCTCACTTCCAGCGGGGGCAGCGCCAACATTGCCGCGCATTTCGGAACGGCGCTTTCTTTCGCGCAGTTCATCAATCCCAACGGCGGCCCCGAAACCGTGGCGCATTACCGCGAACGTTTCAGGCCATCGCCTTCGCTGGCAGCGCCGCTGGCCAACGTAGGCATCTTCGGGTTCTGTTCCGAAAGCGAAGAGCTGGTGGACAGGTGGCAGACCATCATGGACTACCGCATCCTCAACATCGAGCGGGGAAGGGATACGCCCCTGCCCGCTTATGAAGAGATTGCGGACATGGAATACATGCCGGACGAACAGTTGCGCGTGAACTACAACCGCGGGAGAATGATATGCGGCACACCGAAGCAGATGAAAGAAAAGATCGAAAAGATGTGCGCAGATTACGGTGTGAGCGAGATCGTGATCAGCACCATGTCCGAGAACGCGGAAGAGCGGATGGAATCTTTCCGGCTGCTGGCTAAAACATTTGAGCTGAAGCCGCGCGCCGCACTTTAACATTTTGCTAAGGTTACTTTTCCGGGAACGGCGTATCAACAGGAAATCTATTCTTATGCGCAGTTCCTCCATGCTGTGGGTACTCATTCCCATACTGACCCTCTATGCCTGTTCCAATGCGGGTAATATCAAATTTGAAACTTCCACCCAAAACAAATCCGAAGCGTATGCAGACAGTGCCGCTGCCGCGCCATCAACGCCTTCCGATGCGCGCAAACGCATCAAAACGGCGGACCTCCGCTGCCGGGTGAGCGATGTCGTAAGCGCTACCGCCAACATCGAAAAGCTGGTCACCTCCGTGAACGGCATCGTGGTGGAAAGCCATCTCAGGAATGAACAAAGCTCATCCCACGAGTTCGCCTACTCCATCGATTCGCTGAAGCGTGTAACGCGTTACATACCCGTGGCCACTCTTACGCTGAAAGTGCCCGCGCCTTACATGGACACAGTGGTGCGCGCGCTCACCGCTTCGGCCAGCCTCATCAGCCACCGCATGCTGAAAGACACGGATGTTACGCTGGAGCACCTCCGCAACCAGCTGCACAACAAAGCCGACGAAACGCCCGCCCGGAAAGTGGATCATACAAAACCGGAAAAAGAGCTGGACATCACGCGTTATGAAGATGCAAAGAAAGACGCAGTGATAGACCGTACGATCAACAACATGGCTATCGACGAAAAGGTGATGTACTCTTCCATTACCGTGGAGCTGTTCCAGCCCGAGGTGGCAGACATACAGGTGGTGCTCAACCCCGAACGGCTGTCGCGCCCGCCGCTGGCTACCGCGGCTGTTGTGGCGCTGAACCGCGGCGCGGAATTCTTCAGGGCCGTGCTCCTCTTTTTCCTCAGCGTCTGGCCGGCGTTTGTTTTCGGCGCGCTGGGCTGGTTTGTTTACAGGAAGCTGGGATTGAAGCGGTAAACGAAATGCCGGGATGTTGTTGCATCCCGGCATTTTAATGTAGCTGCATGCAGTTCAAATAATGATCATCCACTTCAACATTCTACCGGGAGCGCTATATGCAAAATATTCCTGCAACTGAGCGGGGAATTCGTTAAATTCCTGTGTAAATCGGCGTTATGTCTATGTTTTTTGTTGATCCGGATATTTCAAAAGCGAAAACGATACATACTGATTTTTACAACAGCCCGGCAGTGTTCGCATTCACCAGGCAACGCATCTTCGGCCCTTCCTGGCAATATGTGGGAGATGCAGGCCTGCTGCGCGATCCGGGCCACTGCCATCCTTTCACGTTCATGGAGCAGTTCGTGGAAGAGCCGCTGGTGCTCACGAAAGACCAGCAATCCGGTATCCGCTGCCTCAGCAACGTTTGCACCCACCGCGGCGCCATTATCGTGAACGAACCTTGTAAGCTTTCACAGCTGCGCTGCCGGTACCACGGCCGCGTGTTCGGCCTCAACGGCCGGTTCCAGAGCATGCCGGAGTTCAAAGAAGTAAAAGATTTTCCTTCCCCGCAGGACGATCTTACCGAACTGCCGCTCTTCCGCTGGGGCTCCATGCTGTTCGCCTCCCTGCAACCCGGTAACGATCATCTCCCTTATTTCCGGGATATGATGGAACGCATCAGCTGGATGCCCATCGATGAATTTGTGTACCGGCCGGAACTGACCAAACATTATTTTATTAAAGCCAATTGGGCGTTGTATTGCGAGAATTACCTCGAAGGATTTCATATTCCCTTTGTGCATGCGGGTTTAAACGCCGTGATCGATTACGGGAATTACGCCACCGAGCTGTTTCCCTGGAGCAACCTGCAGCTGGGCATGGCGAAAGACGAAGAGGATTGTTTCGATCTGCCCCCCTCCTCGCCTGATTACGGGAAAAAGGTGGCGGCTTATTATTTCTATGTTTTTCCCAACATGATGTTCAACTTCTATCCCTGGGGCCTGAGCATCAATATCGTAAAACCTTTAACGACCGGCACCTGCAAGGTCACGTTCCTGACCTACGTATGGAAAGACCGGCTGTACAACACGGGCGCGGGTTCCAACCTGCATACCGTTGAAATGGAGGACGAGGCCGTAGTGGAAGCCGTGCAAAAGGGCGTGCGCTCGCGTTTTTACGGGCATGGGCGGTACTCGGTCACCCGCGAGCAGGGAACGCATCACTTCCACCGTATGCTCAGCTCATTGATGCAGGACTATGCTGGCTGAACGCCATAAAATAAATTACCTCGCCGCTACAGCAATAGTGGTCGGCAGCATCATTGGTTCCGGCATCTTCATGAAGCCCGCTACCATGGCCGCGCAATTGCAATCGCCCGGCTGGCTCACGCTGGTCTGGATCATCGGTGGACTGTTCTCGCTGGCCGGTGCGCTGGTTTTTGCGGAGATCGGCGCCATGTTTCCCAGTACGGGCGGGCTGTACGTGTACTACCGGCGGATGTTTGGCGATTTTTTCGGTTTCCTGTACGGCTGGGCCGGCTTCACTGTGCTGAACACCGCGTCTGTGGCCGCCATTGCTTTCGTATGTGCGCAATACCTGAATTATTTCCTGCATGTGCCGGACCTCCCGCCTGGTATGGCCAATGCGGTGACGTTGCATCTTCCCTTCCTGGGCACTTTATATCCCTTGCAGAACGCCGGCGTAAAGCTGCTGGCAGTGGGGCTTGTGCTGGGACTTACCTTCCTGAATTACCTCAGCCTGAAAGCGGGCAGCTGGCTGCAGGTGCTGAGCACCCTGCTGAAGATCGTGGTGGTGGCGCTGCTCGTGTTCGGCATCTTTTTTTCCGGCAAAGGCGACCTGCAAAACTTCGTAACCGGCTCCCCTGTGCCGGGCACGCTTTTCAGCGGCTTTATCGCCGCCCTCACGGGCGCTTTTATGGCTTATGACGGATGGATCAATGTAACCTTTGTGGCCGGTGAAATGAAGGACCCGCAAAGGAACATCCCACGGAGCCTCTTTACCGGCGTGGTGATCTGCATACTGGTATACCTGCTGGTGAACCAGGCCTATCTCTACGTACTGCCGGTACACGTTATGGCCGGGTCGCCCCTGGTAGCGGCGGACGCCATTGCGGTGGCGCTGGGCACAACAGGCAGCAGCATTGTAGCCGCACTGATCGTGATATGTACGATCGGTGCCATCAACGGTAATACCATGGCGGTTTGCAGGGTTACTTATGCAATGGGGAAAGACGGGCTGTTTTTTCACTGGGCGGGCAGGGAACACCCGCGGTATCTTACGCCCGGCAACGCGCTCTGGCTGCATGGCATATGGGGCTCGCTGCTCGTGGTCAGCGGTTCGTTCGACATGCTGGCGGATATGTTCACCTTCATTGCCTGGGTGGTATATCTCTTTGGCGCTGTCGGCCTCTTCCTGCTGCGTTCCAGAATGCCGGGGCATCCGCGCCCTTACAAAGCCTGGGGCTACCCTGTGCTGCCGGCACTGTTCATTTGTTTTGCAGGTTTTTATGTCGTGAGCACCATCTGGAATGATGTAACACGGTACATTGCAGGCCAGGCGCCGGTGGTCAATTCGCTGCTGGGCCTTGCCATTACGGCGTTGGGAGCGCCGGTGTACGCATATTTCAGCTGGAAAAAGAAACGCTTATTGCGCCCTCATGAGTAATACCGGGTCGCATTTGTAATATGCCCGGAAAGCATTCATGAAACTGCCTGCGCTTTTAAACCCTGTCTTGTCAGCGATCATACCAAAGGAAGCCTTTGTGTGCATCATGGAATGGTAAGCCAGGCGAAAACGCTGGTCCAGCTGGAACTGCCTGATAGTGCAGCCAAACATTGCCTGAAAACCTTTGTGCAGCACGGCGGCGCTGATCCCGAACATCCCGGCCATTTGTTTTACGGTATGCTGGTCAACATAATTTTTCTTCAGGTAATTGAAACATTCTTCTACTTTTTCCCGGTCGCGTTCGGAAAGGCGATGGACCGGCTTGTCCATCATTCCTTCGAATATCCGCAGCAGGTTGACGGAGAGGCGGCGGAGATAAAAATCCGCGGCATCGCCAATGTAGCGGCAGGTCAGGATGTCCCGTACTATCGGCCAGGTCACTTCATTTAGCGGAAGCGATGTTTTATTTACCTTCCCGTCCGCTTTCATGATCCTTTTATCCTTCAGCCCGGCCAGTTCAGGAAAGCACTTCACCAGCTCTTTTACTTTTTTCGGCTGGATGTTGATATGCAGGCTCAGGAAGCCCTGGTTCTTCTGCAACGGCGCTTCGTTCGGGTAACGCGTAAGATTAAACAGGTCCATAAAGCCGCTGCCGAGCAAAACAGGTTTGCCGTCTTTGATCATGGTGATCACGTCGCTGCCGAGCATTACATGAAGGATGATGTTGCGGAACGGCGTTTGCGGGCGGAGCAGCATATCTTTTTTCGGGTACACGGTTTGCAGCCAGAGCGAAAACAATTCCAGCGGGATCTGCTGGGTTACTATCCTGCAACATTTGTCCTCTTCATATTCCACGATCGAACACTTCAGCAGCCCTTTCAGGAGGTCGGCTGGCAAAGTGGCCACGGGTATCGTTTTCCGGTTTTCGTATTCATCGATCCACATGTCGTGTACAGGTAATGGTTGGTTTTTCATCTTTAGATGTTTAATTTTTAAAGATTTCTATTCATACCTGCTAAACGGAGAAAATATTGGAGCGGTGTTTCCCGGGATAATAACAAATTACATCTCGTACATTCTTCTATAATTAAAGACAAGATTTCGGGAAAAAAAGGTGAAACTTTTCGAAAATATTTTTCATCTATTCACTGCGATGCAAACGCAGTGATGGCGGGGAATTCCCTGCACCGGCACAAGTCAGCTTACGCACATAACCCTCGCGTCAGACTTGCGCCAGCGTGCCGGGCCAATAAAAAATCCCGTCCTGGCTGAGAGCCGGACGGGATTTTTTATATAATCTGCAAACGTTACTTCAGGGAATTGATCCATCCCGCGATCTTTAATGCATCGCTTTTTGGCACCTGCGGCATGGGCGGCATTTCTGTAGCGTAGCCCGGCCAGTTTTCAGGGTTGGGGTTGTAGATCAGCTTCACCATCATTTCGTTGGTGTACCTCTTTTTGGCAATGTCCTTAAACGCCGGGCCCACCTGTTTTTTCTCCGCATTGTGGCAGGCGCTGCAGGTATATTTTGCGAGCAGCGGCTTTACTTCTTCGAAGGTGGCCACTTTGGGCGCTGCCTTTGCAGCGGTTTCAGCGGGCTTGGCGGTGGTTTTGCCTGCCGTCGTTTTGGCTTTGGCAGCGGCGGCTTTCGCGGCAGCTTCTTCCGCGGCCTTCGTTTCGGCGGCGGAGTTGCGCGTGCTCACTTCGCTCATAGCCAGCTTCGGGCCTTCGGGGATATTGTTCAGCGTATAATATCCTGAGGGGTGCACCAGTGAATAGAACTGGTCGCGGGCGCGCACGCCTTCCAGCGTGATGTTATGAATGTAGTACTGGCGCAGGTTATCTACGATGATCCGCACTTTCATGCCATCGTCAGACACTTTCACACCTTTTACATTACATTTTTCGGTGTTCACGGTAGGACTGCCATACACCGGGTGATATTTATAAATGAAACTTTCCACGGAGTAGGAAGCAAGGTCTTCAGCGGATTTTTTATCCACCGGCAGGGTGAACTCTATCTCGAAACCGTCGGGCATTGCTTTTACCGTCTGCATTTCAAAAGGGATGCGGTTGTTCCACACCAGGCGCTGCAGGCCTTCGTTCGCATCGCCGGCAGAACCCCAGCCACGGTTGGTCTCGCCTACAAACAAGGAGCCGTCGTTGCCCCAGGCCATGCGCAGCACGCCGCTCTGGAAGCCGCCGCGGAAGTCGAACGCAACGCCCTGGTATTCGCCGTTCACTTTTTCCATCACCACGCGCATGATCTTGCTCTGGCCCTGGTCGCCCACCAGCACCTGGCCGGCAAAGGGACCGAAAGTACCTTCGGGGATAGGCAGTATCTCTGAGTTGGAAATACCCAGCACACCGTGCGGCAGCCATACTGCGGGTGTTTTCAGCTGCGGTATCGCTTTTTTCACCTCGTACATGGTCTTGAATTTTTCATCCACCACGTTCTCCGGTTTAACGGCACGGCCTTCGGCGTTGCGCGTTCTGCGCTGATCCACCTGGGCATAAACCTGCTCTTCCGTCAGCTTCAGCGGTGAGTTGGGCAGGGTGGTCCAGCGGAGACCCGCGGGGTGCCCAACGAAGTCGCCTTTTTTCACCTGCCATACGCCGCCCGAGCCCATCCAGTCGCCCTGGTTCTCTGAATAGAACAGTTCGCCGTTGATCATGCCGAGGCCGCAGGGAGAGCGCATGCCGGTAGCCCAGGGTTCCATCGTGGAACCGTCCGCCGAAATGTGCATCATCCAGCCGCGCCAGGGAACGCGGCTTTCACCGCGCCACCATTCCTCGTTACCGAAAGCCACGTTGCCGGATACGAAAAACGATCCGTCGGGCGCCAGTTTCGGGCCGAAGCTGTATTCATGATAGTGGCCTGAGATAGGCCATGCATATACGGTCTCATACACGTCGGCCCTGCCGTCCATGTTCGTGTCTTCCAGCCGGGTGAGCTCGCCGCGCTGTGCACAGTAGAGGGAACCGTTTTTATACGCAAGACCAAGTATCTCGTGCAGGCCGCTGGCGAATTTGCGGAAGAAAGGCCTGCGGCTGGTGGGATTTTCAACGATGAACACGTCGCCGCGGCGGGTAGCCACGCCCAGGTCGCCATTGGGCAGCACGGTCAGGCCGCCTACTTCCAGCAGGGTGCCTTCCGGCGCGCTCATCTTCATGATCCTGAAATAATCTTCTTCCTTCGGCGTTTCCTGCGCCTGTGCCGGTAGTTGTGCAATGAGCGGCAACAGGTATATCGCCGCTTTCTTTATGATATTTTTCATACTGGTGTCTGTCAGTAAAGTTGGTTAGAAAAGGATAGAATAGCTGAGCTTGCCTTTCACGGGGATGATCAGTTCTTTTTTGCCTGCCGCATCGCGCACGATGGGTTTGGCTCCGCCGGCGTCCTGCAGTTGCAGGTACCAGGCTTTTCCATCCACGAGGTACAGGTTCTTGTCCAGCGCTTCGATCTGTGCGCCTTCCGCGAGCTTGGCATAGAGATCAGCCGCCGGTTCTGAAACGGTCAGTTCGCGGCTGAGGCCGTGGCCGTCTTCAAACACACGGATGGCATCGGTAACGGTGCTGCCGTGGATCTGGTAACGGAAGGTGGGCCTGTCGTTTTCATCCAGCACATATCCTTTGGGGCGGTAACCGCTGCCGGTAGAATCCGCGTTCCATGCGTCCTGCTGGGAAGCAAGCCTGCCGAGGGTAAAGAACGGCGTGCCGAAACGCTGGATGGCTCCCTGCGGGCGTGCGGTACCGTTGCCCCTTTCATGCCACATAGGCGTGGTTTCAAGGAAGCGGCCGCGCCATACCTGTACCAGCATGCCTTTATCCATATCGTAAGTGTAATGCACTTTTTCAGGACTGCCTACCGACACTGCGTGAACCACTTTCTGCTGGCTGCCCGGCACGTCGATAAAACTGCGGAGAATGGTGTTCTGGTCCGCGTTTACCATGATCGGGTCGGTATCGTCGGGCGTAATGGCGTCGCCGGTGTAAAAGTCGCGCACGCCGGGGCCGGAAATGACCATGCCCAGCGAGGGGTTGCCCCATTCGCCGGAACGCGCATAAACGATCTCGATGGGCACCTCGCCTGCGGGTAGCTGTACTTTACCGCGGTTCTGGCCGAATTCGGTGACGTTCTTGCCGTTTATTTTTATGAATCCGCCGCCGCCCTGCATGCTGAGGCCGAGGTTATATTCGCCGGCTTCTTTCACATTCAGTGTGCCGGTGTATTGCAGCACGTACTCTGGCGACAAGGGGCCTGCGTTGGCCGTCAATACCTTTGAAGCGCCTGTTGCCCGCGGTTTGGCGGTGAGGAACAGGTCTTTAGTATACCGTCCGCCAAACACGCTGTATTGCAGCGCGGAAAGTTCGGGACGGGGAGTTTTGAATTCCCTGATGGAAATGTTGCGGAAGGCAACTGCGCCATGATCGCCCTGGATGCGGATGGGGCCGGTCGCTTTTTCGTCGCCGCCGCCGATGGAGCCGCGGGTGGGGCCTTCCAGCACAACATTTTCGTGGATGAGCACGCCGTTCAGCTCTGCGCGGATAATGCGGGCATTTTCAATTTTGTTGCCTGAGGCGTCGAAGCGGGGCGCCTGGAAAGACACTTTCAGGTGCTGCCAGAGGCCGGGAGCCTTGCTGGCGTTCTGGCGCGGGGCGTAGCCCTGGTAGCCTTTCTGGCCTTCGGGCTTGCTGTCGTCCCAGCGTTCGTAAATACCGCCGTTGTCGCCCGGGCGTGGATTGGCAACGCCCCAGCTGTCCAGCAGCTGGAGTTCGTAGCGGCCCTGGAAGTAGATGCCTGAGTTGGAACCTTCCGCCATCATGTAATCCAGTTCCAGGTCTATGTCCCCGAATTCCTGGCTGGTGAAAAGATCCTGCCCGTGCTGCTTTTTACCCGGGAGGTTTACAAGAACGCCGGCGCCTTTGGAGGTTTCGAGCACGTTGGGTTTACCGAGGCGTGCCTGAACGTCTGAGGCGAGCTGCCAGCTGCTGCCTGGCTGCCTGAAGGCGGATAAATCCTGCAAGGGCCATTGGGCGGACTGTGCCGCCGCCGGCTGGCTGAGAGCCAGGCCTGCGCCGCATGCATACAAAAAGCCGATCCATGACCGGCCCGGTTTGCTGTTTTTCGATCTGTGTACCATAGTTGCGGTAAAATATAAAATGTTTTGTTTGCTAAAACGATTTTGTTACGGATGGTAAAGACATTTCCTTATGCAAACCATTGCAGAGCGTGGCTACAAGGGTTTGGCTCAAAAATCATTTATACAGACGGAGGTATGGGGAGGGATTTACCAATGGGGGGATAAAAAAGGCGGAATGTTTGCAGGAATGCCTGCCCCTCTCCTGCTGGCGTTTCCGGCTTTAACCGTGCAACTGCCCAGGCCAACAGCGAATGTTCCGTTGAACGAGCAGAACAAAGTATCCCGCTGATGGCGGGCTGCATGCCTTCCCGGGTGGTGCAGCGGCGAGTATGACAACCGGCAACAAAAAAGGCAGGCCGCATTCCTGCGGCCTGCCTGGCATATCATAAGGGAACTTATTTGAAGTGTAAAGCGCCTGCGTCATCGAAATAATAATCGATCACGGTGGTGGATTTCAGCTGCTCGAGGAATACTTTCAGCGCGGTGCTTTTGTCCAGCCGGCCGGTGAAAACCTGCCTGGCCACTTCTTCCCCGTCCATTTTTATCTCTACGCCGTACCAGCGGCTGATGACGCCGCTGATGTCTGCCAGGCGGGTGTCTTCGAACCAGAACCAGCCCTTGCGCCAGCTGAGGGTCTGCTCTTCGGCGAAGGAAGTTTCCTGCATGCTGCCCGTGGGGGTGATCACGGCCTGGCGTCCGGGTTTCAGCAGCATGGCCTGTTCGCCCTGGCGTACCTGTACGGCGCCGGTGAGCAGGGACACTTTTACTTTGCTGCTGTCGTAACTGTTCACGTTGAAGCTGGTGCCCAGCACTTCTACCCTGCCATTGGGCGTTTCCACGATAAAGGGGTGGCCGGGGTCCGGGACTACTTCAAAAAAAGCTTCGCCGTGAATGGTGACTTTTCTTTCCGGGCCGGTGAATGCGAACGGGAAAGTGAGCTTAGAAGCCGCATTCAGCCAAACGACGGAACCGTCGGGCAGGGCCACGCGGTAGTCCATGCCGGTAGGCACTTCCAGCTCGTTATAGCCGCCGGGTGCGGGTGCGTCTGCTGCCACCAGCAGGCTGTCTTTCTCCAGGCTGAATCCCTTTTGGGCGGAAGAGGCCGGCTGGCCGGGGCTGAGCTGCTGCCCGTCCGCCAGGGTAAGCCGGATGCCCGCTGTTGGCGGGGTGGTGGTTTGAGGAAGCGGATCGCGGCCGGGCAGCAGCATGAATACGCCAATGGCGATGGCGGCTGCTGCGGCGGCGTATTGCCATTTGAATATTTTCCTGCGAAGGGGAAGCGGTTTCCAGCGGATCTGGTCTGCCGCGGCGAATTGATTATCCAGGTGCTCCTTCGGGAACCGGGAACGGTATTCTTCCCAGGCGGCCCGCGTTGGCGGGTCGGATTCTATCAGGTGGCAAAGACGGGCGTCATCTTCCGGCGATATAATGCCGGCCAGTTTTTCGCTCATCAATTGGAAAATATGCTCTTCTTCCGGAATGTTCATAATATATTAAAGACAAGATTTAAGGGAGTATGGGTGAATGGCCCGTCCCGGTTTTTGAGAGAAAGGAAGCCGGCTTATGCTGACAGCGGGTGAAAATGTCATTCATCGCGGTTCTTTAGTGCGAGCCGCAGGTCTTTCAAGGCCAGGATCATGTGTTTTTTAACGGTTTCTTCGCTGACGTTGAGCATGGCGGCGATCTGCCGGCGGGTATAATTAAAGAGGTAACCCAATTTAAATACTTTCGACCGGATGGGCGGCAGTTTGGCGATGGCTTCCCTGAGTTGTTGCTGTAGTTCGGAATTCTCCAGCTGGTTGTAGGAAACGGACAGCTCTGTGTGTTGCAACATTTGTTCGTTGCGTTTGCGGGCGACTTTGTCGCGCTGTAGTTTATTGAGGCAGCGGTTGCGGACGCTGATGAAGAGGTAGTTCTTCAGATGCTGGATATCATCAAACTGCCGTTGTTCCATTCGTTGCCAGAATTCGATAAAAAATTCCTGCACCACTTCTTCCGCATCGGCTTCATTCTGGAGGATGCCGAGGGCGGCGATCCAGAGCCATTTGCGGTAAGAGGTGTAAACTTCATCGAAAGCCTCGCTGTCGCCGGCTTTCAGCCTTTCCAATAAGTTCATTTGTTGATCTGCTGTCATGCCAAGTATGAATCAACCCACGCGGCAAAATAAATTCAACCTGCACATATAAAGCGCCGGGTGGAAAAAAATAAAGATTAATTAATGATGGAGAAAAAGGTTAGCTAAACCGGAAGGATGATGCTGTGGCGAAGATAATACTTTCTTTTAAAAAATAACTTTATCTGTGTTAACCTGAGCGTTCCATTCCCGTTATGAGAATCTCTTTGAAGCTCATAACAATTCCTTTACATAGCGGATTCACCCGTAAGGAAATTTATTATGTCTTAATAGTAATAAAGCGTTAGCGTCGATGTGAATGTAATTGTATTAACTGCAATAATGTAATTGGATTTTATCATAATCGCAACCGTGACTAGCCACTAAAAACAAACCTTAACTAACGTTTAACAAAAAATCTATGAGACAGTATCCTGTTCTATCATTGCGGGGATTCGCAATGCTGTGGATGGTGTTATTCCTGCACTTATCCACAAGCGCAAATGTTCATCAATTTGATTTTAAAGTGACATTGAAAGCGGAGCAGGTAGCATTAAAGAGTGTAATGAAAGACATTGAGAAGCAGACGGGGTTGTATTTCATGTACAGTGCCACGGGAAGCCTGCGGGTGAATGATCCCGTGAGTATCACCGTGACGGATGCGAAGCTGGAGGACGTATTGGAAACACTGATGAAGAACCGCGGCATCAGCTGGACGATCATGGATAAGGCGATCGTATTGAAAGCGGTGGCTGTGAAACCGAAAGAAAATAAGGAGTCGCTTTTCCGCACGGTGAGCGGCTCGGTGCTCGACAAAGACGGGCAGCCTTTGCCGGGCGCGACGGTGCAGATCAAGGGCACCAATATCGGGACGACCACATCGGGCACTGGCAGTTTTTCCATTATGAACGTACCCGCAAAACAACTGGTTATCCAGGCAAGATATACCGGTTTTGAGCCAGAAGAAAAAGTTCTGGGAACAGAAGCCAGTACTGTCTTTTATCTAAAACCCAGTATTAGTAACCTCGACGAAACGGTCGTAGTTGCGTATGGCACCTCCACGAAACGGAGTGTAACTGGTGCCGTTAGTACAGTTAAAGGCGCGGATATCAAGTCCTTACCGAACCGCTCGTTCGACAAGAGCCTCCAGGGCCTGGTTCCAGGCATGCGTATTTCAGGCGGCACAGGCCAGCCTGGTGCCGGGCTGAGCAACATGATCGTTCGTGGGATATCCACAGGCACAGAGGTATTGGGAGGTTCCTCTGTGAGGAACCCGTTGGTCGTGGTGGACGGGATGCAGGTGACCCAGGAAACGTTCACCAGGATGGCCGCGACTGATGCCTACACTCCGCTATCCAATCCACTTGCACAGATCAATCCGGATGACATAGCTGAGATCTCTGTGCTTAAAGATGCAGCGGCCATTGCCCTTTACGGGTCAAAGGCAAGCAACGGCGTGATATTGGTAACCACCAAAAGAGGGCGTGTCGGTAAACCAAAATTTGTCTTCAGTCACCAGACAGATGCAGCCGTACGCCCGTCGTCCATTCCCAAAATGCTCAATCAGGCCGAGTATCTCGAACTGTTGTATGAAACATATAGGAATACTGATCCGGTGGGATGGACCGACGAGGCCATAACATCCGATCTTTATAAAAAATTCCCTTACCAGGTATCAGGGAACGATACCAACTTTTATGCCCAGCCCGACTGGAAGCGTGAAATATACAGGAACCCAGCGATCACCCTGTCCAATAACTTATCCATCAGTGGCGGCACTCCTGCGCAGACATACTATATCAACTTTGAGTATACCAAGCAGAATGGTATCGTCAAAAAAACTGGGTATGAAAGAGCATCTGTACGCTTCAACTTAGATAACAAGGTAACAGACTGGCTGAAATTCGGGATGAGCTCAATGTTTTCCTATAATGTCCAGGAAGCAGGTTATCAGTCAGAGGGACCAGTTGCAGGAGCTCCTTCCACCGATGTTCTTTCCCCTCTCCTTCCGGTCCGCAAATCCGATGGTCAATACCTTAACATTTATGAGTGGGGGAATTATTACAACTCCAGGCAGCCTAACCCGGCAATGGAAGTGGATTACAACTTCAATAGAACAATCGCTTTCAGGGGTCTGACCACTGTAAATGCGGATGTTTCTTTCCTCCGTCATTTCAACTTCAATACACAACTAGGTGTCGACTTTATGCAGACCGAGAACAAAGAACGCCTGGACCCCAGGCTGGATTATCCCGTAGGTGGCAAAATAGAGGACTATAATACCCGGAATGCTAACATTCTCTGGATCAATACCTTAAAATTTCAGACGCAGATCGGGCTTCAACATCACATCGATGTGCTTGCTGGCCAGGAGGCGCAGATCAGGAACAGTAAAATAACAAATATCTCAGCCAAAGGCGCCTATGGTAACACCACCAATCCCTATTATACTGACGTTTCAAACCCGGAATACGCCATAGAAAATGCCAGTAGCGTAACCGGCAAAAACACTACGCTTTCGCAATTCGTATTGCTGAACTATGACTACAAGAAAAAGTACTATGTCTCAGGTAGCTGGCGGCGCGATGGGGCATCAGTTTTTGGCGATGCCAATCCTTTTGGGAATTACTGGTCGTTAGGGGGTGCGTGGATCGTCAGCGAAGAACCTTTCATGCGTTCTGTCGGGCACATTGTAAATTTTTTCAAACTCAGGGGGAGCATTGGCCTGGCAGGTAACGCAGCGGCAGTTAACCCATTACTGAAATACAGTTTACTGGATAGAACGCTGTACTTAAACGCTCCTGTGGTTTGGAACAGGAGCACGCCTGGCAACCCCTATATCAAATGGGAAAAAACCAACCAATGGAATGCCGGTTTGCAGACCGCGTTCTTCAACAGCAGGGTTACCGCTGACGTGGATATGTACTATAAATACACCAAGGATCTTCTTTATCGCATCGTTCTGCCGAGTTTTGCGGGATATGCTGGCGTTACAGAAAACATTGGCGACATTCGTAACAGCGGTCTTGAAATAAGTGTGGCAGGCAACATAATACAAGAAAAAAACTTCCGCCTGAATCTGCGGGGCAACTGGAGTAAAAACAGCAATAAGCTGATAAAAGCGAATAAAAATGTGTATTCCGTATCCAACATCATATCTAACGAAGAAGGAAGAGAAATGAACAGCTTCTATCTTCCAATATGGGTGGGGGTGAATCCCGAAAATGGACAGCCGCTTTGGTATGACGCCTCAATGAAACCCACAGGGGACTACAACAAGGCCGCCAAACAATTTGTCGGTAAATCACAGCCTGATGGTTTCGGTAGTGTAACCAGTACCATAAGCTGGAAGAACTTCGAGTTACAGGCGATGTTCTATTACCAGTACGGAGGGCATTTTTACAACAATCTTAACAGCATGCTGCTTGATGACGGATTATACCCCTATCATAATGTGCCAGTTACAGCGCTGGACAGGTGGCGAAAACCTGGTGACCACGCTGCCAATCCTGTCAGGAAATTAAATAACATCAATCCCGGTTACCTGAACTCCACGAGATACCTTCAAAAGTCCGATTACATCCGCTTCCAGAACCTGAAATTTACGTGGCAGTTGCCACATGCCTGGCTGACCCTGGCAAAACTCGAAACAGTCAATTTGTACGCACAGGCTAACAATATCGCGCTCTGGTCACGGGCTGACGATGTGGACCCGGATATAATAAACCCTGGAGGCGTAGGCGGGTTCGCCTATCCAAACTCAAAAACATATTCGATCGGCGTTAATGTATCCTTTTAAAAAAATTAGCATGAAAAAAATCCACATATCCAATATAATTGCCGCGGTCATCTTTTCCGTTACCGCGGCAGGCTGCGGAAAATCTTTTCTTGACGCCCCTCCGCAAAACGTACTTCCAAGAGAAAGTTATGTTAAAGACCTGAAGACATGTGAACAATTAATGCTCGGCTTATATCCGATGCTAAGTAGCGGATACGGCACCTATACAGACATCTACCCTGAACTTGCCGCCGACAATATCAAACCGGTGACGGGCTCCTCTAATTTCCTGAGGATGTATAGCTGGACACAGATATCCGATGATAAAACAGCAGAACCTGGTGCATCATCACTTAACATCAATGGCTTATCGTATGTTTTTTACAAGCTCATTGTCAACAGCAACTATGTAATTGAAAAAACATCAGAATTTGCACAGGAAGACCCCGCGAAAGCAGACAAGGTGCTCGGCGTAGCGCTTACTTTCAGGGCATATTCATACTTTATGCTTGTCAATCTTTTCGCCCAGCCCTACAATTTCACCGCCGACGCACGGCATTTGGGCGTTGTTTACACTTCATCATCCAACATATACGCTCCCACAAACGGAAGAGCGACAGTTGCGGAAGTGTACCAGCATATCCTGGAAGACCTGGAACGGGCCTCCAAGCTGCTACCAGAAAACTCTGACAACCTGATGCTGATAAACCGGAAACTGGCAGTCGCGTTACTTTCAAAAATATACCTGTACAAAGGGGACTATGAATCCGCTTTGCGCCAAGCACAAGTTTCCATGGAAAAAACACCGCTTCTGACAATCGCAAACGGGTATCCGGATGAAATCTTCAGAAAAACCAACCCGTCTCAAAATGAGTCCTTTTTCCTACTTGTGCCTATGGCAAGCAAAACTTTAGGATATAGTATAGGCGGCTTGTTCTCGAACCTGTATTACCAATTGGTTACGCAGTTCGTCGCCACAGCCGACGTTGCTGGAATCATTACAGAAGACAGCCAGGACGTAAGAACCAAATGGGTGACTACTTCAAGCAGCGGCTGGAAAGTAAACAAATATGCCGGTGGTGCGGTCAGCGATGTCAATCCTGCTTCATTGTCTTACTTCAAACCATTGATCCGCTGCTCGGAAATGTATCTCAATGCTGCTGAGGCTTGTTTTCATCTGCAAAAAGAAGACAGCGCAAAGCATTATCTCAATTTGATCATTCAAAGAGCAAACCCTGCCGCCGCACCTGTACAGCTGACCGGCGATCAACTACGGGATGCTATCAGGAAAGAACGCAGGAAAGAACTGGCTTTTGAAGGGGACCGCCTGTTTGATGTTCTTCGCTGGAAGCAGGACATTATCAGAACAGACCCGGCCGTTCCCGAGGCCAGCCGTCTGTCATATCCGAATGAAAAGGCGGTCCCTCCTCTTCCTCTACAGGACGTGGCAAGACCGGGGGTTATTCAGAATCCCGGATACTAGCAGCGTTGAATCGATTATTAAACCATCCAATAGAATATGAAATCATTGTATCCAATATTGGCAATACTGTTATGCGGCTTACCGCTATTCGCCTCCACTCCCGCGCATGAAAAACCGATTAAGATCCAACTGAGGTTGTCCGCAACGGCAACGGGCGCCGATGATTCTTTACGTATCCAGTACTATGATCCTTATACGCTGGAATACCTGCCAGGACCTGATGGATCTGTCAACTATTATAAGTTGCCTGCAAAAACCGATATTGCCATCAATGCGAGCACAGTCACGATCGTAAATATGCAAATGAGGGAAACCGGATATTTCCGGTATATGTTCCTGATGCCTGGAGACGAGGTGTCTATACAGGTGGACAAAAATGGGATACAAGTTTCCGGGCCAGGAAGCCGGACATATGACTTCTTTTATAAGGAACTTTACCCTAAATTCGAGCAGCTTGCCCTCCCGTATCGAAAGAGTTCTGCTAATCCAGCCAGCATGCAGGAAATGAAGGCATGGAACAAATATCTGGACAAAAAGTCCGAGATACTTTACCAGTCAATTGCCAGATATTCGTCCCAATACCCTTCACCGGTATGGGATGTTGTAAAAGCTTCCCTTGTTGCTTCAATAGAGAACGAAAGGCATGGGAAATTTTTCGCTATCTGCCTCGATAAACAAAAATACGGGCTTACACAATCCGAATTGAAAAAAATATATTACTCCGAGATTTACAACGACAATCTTGAATGGCTTTTAAGCAGTAAGAAAGAGTTGCCGGAACTCGAGCACCTCTTCCGTGTATTTGCCGTCATTAAAGCAGTTGAAAATGACCCTGATGATCCCAAAAACTATGCAATATTCAACGATCACTATTCCAATTACTTGAGCACTTTTAACCTGGTCCACGACAAGACCAAAGGACGACTTAGAGATCAGCTTAAGACCTATTTCCTCTTCAGCCGGGCGGCGCATGGAGGCAACACCAAACTGGCCGTAGATCTAGCGGAAAAGATCTACCCCACGCTGAGTTACCCTGAGTATAAACCTATCATCAAGAAAGGCCTGGCGGCTTATGCTTTAGAAAGCTCGACTGGTGGAATGTTCACAGATTTCCTGCTACTCGATGAAAACGGGAACCAGATAAAGGGAGCCGATTATGGCGATAAAATTTTCTTGTTCCATTTCAGCGAAAGAGGACAACTGGAGGATAATTATTTCTTCCAGAGCGCCTATAAGAAATATGGTCGAAAAAAAGAAATAATATTCGCGACTGTCTCAGGGAAAGATACTTTTCAAGAGTGGCAGAAACAGGCGAGAAAAGCAAAAAAAGACGACAACATACATCACTGGTATGCTCCACATAGTGGCGACCATCTTGATTTAAACATACTTGACAAGGGACCGGATAGTCTGCAGTCCATGCTGTTATATCCTAAAGGAGGGTATCATGCCAATATATTCGCTCCATACATGTACATAAAGAAATTCAAGATTAGCAATACAGACTCTGCAAGGCTCCGTTTCCTTGACAGGTACTTTGCCCTTGGCCCGAATGACAGGAAAATCAGTTTGAATAACAAAAAAAACAACCCGAATGACAAAAAAATCTTCCTGAATGATGGCCCCTACGTCCTTTATCAACACGATACAGCCTTCGTGTACAATATATTCAACACCTCCGCTGGTATCGATACACTAGTCAACACCAAAGTTCCGGAACAGACTGTTTATACTAACAGTGGGCACCATTTTACCGTTCCCATCAGAGACGCGGCCGTACCTCCCCCGGCTTTATATCAGCAGCCATCGAAGATGCTAGTACTTTCAGATATTGAAGGGAATTTTGAAAGCTTCAGGGAATTTCTTGTCAATCACAAAATAATCGACACGGCATATAACTGGACATATGGAGATGGGCATCTTGTTATAACAGGAGACATGATGGACAGAGGCAGGGAGGTTACCCAATGTCTGTGGCTGGCCTATTCCCTGGAAGAAAAGGCGGAAAAGGGCGGGGGATACGTTCATTTTATACTTGGCAATCATGAAATAATGAATATAACCGGAGACTATAATTATGTTTCAAAGGATTATTTTATAAGCGCCAGGATATTCAAAAGGGAATACAGCGATCTTCTCAGCGGTCAAAGCGTACTTGGACAATGGCTCAGGAGTAAAAATATCATGGAAAAAATCGGCGACAACCTGGTAGTCCATGGCGGGATCAGCGCAGAAGTAAACGCATTGGAACTGCCCGTTGTAAGACTGAATGAGTTACATCATTCAATTTTGAATTCCCTGCCAATAAGCTCAGAAAACAAGAAGCCGGCTCTAACACTCACTAACAGCCAGGTATCGCCGTATTGGTACAGGGGCTATTACAATAGCAGCTCCACTCCGGAAGTGGAATTGGCCATAATAGATAATACTTTACAATTGTATAAGGTAAAGAGGATCATAACAGGCCACACGATAGTTCAAGATATTGTGAGCTTTTTTGATGGTAAGGTGATCAATACTGATACACACCACGCCAGCGGTGACAGCGAAGGGTTGATAATAGAGGGCACAAATCTGTACAGGGCGTTGTTTAACGGGAACAAGGAACCACTGCAGTAACACCGCGGCAAAGCCATTTGCAATACAAAAGGGCCTGCTGTACGAAATGTACAGCAGGCCCTTTTAATTTTGTACTCCCAATAATATTTCCTAAACCCAAAGCCATTAATCATGAAAAAGTATTCAATACTCGGCTTGACCCTGCTAACAGTCTCCGCGATCACCGCAGCTTTTATTCCGGCCAAAAAGTCTAATACTATCGGCAAACTGATTGGTAACGGTCATATGACCCAGTCTACCGCCAATCAACCCGGCAGAACCTGCCGTGCTCCACTAACTGGCGATGTATTAAACTGTTCTTATTCACAAACCGGCAATAACAATCCTAACCCACTGTTCTCCTCAACCACCGCTAATGTAGTAGGCAGTAATTCCATTAGCTTCGACAGGCCTCTGATTACATATACCGAAACTGAACCCCCCTACAGGCTCGCAGAGGCTCCCGATCGCTTTGATATTTGATTTATAATAATCTCAAACTCAAAACATTGATCATGAATAAGTACTCAATGCTCAGCTTACTGCTTTTGGCAGCTTCAACAGTTACCGCAGCCTTCATGCCGATTTCAAAAAACAATGCTATCAAACAACAACGCTGTCAAGGTCACCTGACTATGTCCACCGGCAATCAGCCCGAGGAAACTTGTCGTGCTCCTCACCCAGGTGATGTATTGAACTGCTCCTATACGCAGACCGGTAATAACAATGTTAATGCAGGGTTCTCTTCAACCAGTGCAAATGTACCCGGAAGCAATTCCGGCTCCGGTACCCAACTGGAGTTTACATTCACCTTCACAGAACTAGATTGTCGTAAATAACCACTTGTAAATCCAACTGCAATATCACCGCGACCAAATAATTGTCATATAAGAATAGCTTACTGTACGAAATGTACAGTGGGCTATTTTAATTTTGAGTTAAATCATAATGGCCATTGATTCACAATATTCCAAAAACCCAAAAACTAATAATTATGAAGAAGTATTCAATCCTCGGTCTGTCTCTGCTGGCTGTTTCCGCAATTACCGCAGCCTTCATCCCGGCCCAAAAATCAAACGCCGCTGGTCAAGTGGCTGGAAACGGTCACATGACCCAGTCTACCGGAAATCAGCCCGACAAGACCTGCCGTGCTCCAATTACAGGTGATGCATTAAACTGCTCCTATACACAAACGGGGAATAACAATCTCAACGTAGGGTTCTCTTCAACGAGTGCCAATGTAGTGGATAGCCATTCTATCACCGGTACTCAGTTGGCGGTTACACTCAGCGCGACCGAGCCGACCCTTCCGTAGTCGTAATTGATCTTCTCCGATCAATGAAATACATCGGGAATAACGTTTCATAGTTGGAACGTTATTCCCTATTCATGAATGACTATACATCAATTACCATTGTTTAAATATGAAAGCCTTCATACCGAGCATATTCATATCACTGCTCATCATTGCATGCAAACATGGCAATCCGGAACCGAAATTGTACCATCCGCAACCTGCTTATCATTCCTATAATATCATTGCTACTCAGGACACTATTAATTTCCTGGCGGATGAAGAATCGTTCAGCGACCTAGAATCCTGGAGTGTACGGCAATTAAACGGGAAAACTTACATCGCTTTTTTCGAACAGATGTCTGCTAGTATTATACTTTACGATTATCCATCTAACCAACAAGCAGACAGGATCGATCTGCATCGTTTCTTTAAACCCAACTCCGTCAATTCCGCTTATTTCCATAATTACGACAGTATTTTCGTCACCACAAGAGATGCATTCTACATGCTTGACAGTGCCGGTAAACGTATCAGGAAAGTCCCGTTCGTCAGTGAGGAAAACCAGGGAAAGGGGCGCATCTCCACCGAAAATTCACTTTACCTGAAAAATGACACCGTCTTCATTGCCGTAACACCGGCTACAAGAAACGGTTCAAAACCGGCCCTGCGTGCTTGGAAACTGCTATGGGCAGTTGACCTTAAAACCGATAAAGTCACCCGCTACTACCATCTGCCCGATACCTATACTGATCACTACTACGCGGGAAAACTTAACAAATTCAGCTATTGCATGAACAAGGAAGGCCGTTTTGTGGTAAGCTTTGCCAGTGATACCTTGCTTTACGAAACCGACCTGAGAGATTATCACCACGCTTATTTCGCCAAAAGCCAATACCAAGTAAAGCCGGTCAAACACTCCAAAAAGGAAGACGTCAACGATGTTAAGGAAGAAGGTAGGATCTATATGATTTCAGATTCATACGGTTCCATATTTTACGATCCGTACCATGAAAGGTATCTCCGTGTCGCCAAGCCTGCCATTTCGGAAGCAGATTTCAATGCGAAAAAATATACCAGACCTTACCGGTTGATCATATTCGATAAAAATTTCCAAATCATAGGAGAATCAGATTTTGAAGATGGGATCGAACTACACAGGATGTTCACTACACCAGACGGCAAACTTTACGCCCAGGTAATGTCTCCGGTAGAAAACCAGTATTCATTCCGCCGCCTGGAATACCAGGAAAATCACATAAGCATCAAGTAATATGAAAAAAATATTTCTATATGCCCTGCCATTGCTTTTTGCATGTAATGCGACAGTAGCTCCTCCGAATAACGATACCCTTGTCCAGGACTCACAACGTCAGAAGGACACCTATCACCAACTAGCCCAACTTGTTCCTGATTCTGTGCTGACCGGGGATTCGATATCGTTCATGGTTCTGCCACTGCAAGCTTCCTGTCCTTCCTGCAGGGATAAAGCATTGGACAGCATTATCCAGTTCAAAGAAAAAGTACCGAAAAACCATTATATCATTCTTTCCTTAAAAGGTGGCCAGAAGTATATAAAACATTTTTTCAAGAACGCCGGGCATAAACAGATACCTGAAATTCCAGGAGTAATGTTTATTGACAGTGTAGATAAAGCAGGGGATTTCGAGCTTTATCATAGCAATCCCGCATTTTATTATACCTCTTCCGGCAATGTTTACAGGAAAATTTCTGCTTTACCTGCCACTGTCAAAGAGGATCTGAGTGAATTTTTCAGAGGTTACCGTCCAAAATCCGAATAAAATGCCTGGAACCGTTAAAATAGCGCTACAATCGCCCATTCCGGCCGCTTTAAAAACAACCTTTTCCATCCGCCTGAAAAAAGAGCTGATAAAAGAATCTGGTGTTTATCATCCCAAAGCCAGAATATTGTTGCTAAATGGCAGTTCTGGCAGTTTCGGCGATATGATGGGCACTATGCTGCGTTGTGGCATCATGGATGAATCTTTTAACTGGATTTTTGGTGATGGGCATGTAATTGTTACAGGAAATTGTCTAGACGGGTCGCAGGAAAGCGTTGCACTGTTGTGGCTGATCTATGCAATGGAATCAAAAGCTGTAAAGCGGGGAGGATACCTTCATTTTCTTCCCGGCCCTTCTGAATTGACGAATAGCCGGGGAGCCTGGCGTTACCTGCAGCCAGATTATGCGGTAAGAAATGTCCGCTCCACTCATAAATATGCAATCCTCTTCGATGGAAACAATGAATTGTACCGCTGGCTGCGGACTAAAAACATCCTGGAACAGATCGGAGATATGGCGGTGCTGCAATGTAATCTGCCGCAGGAAAGCCGGGATTTTCTTCCAAAGTTTCCCGGGAAAAGATTCCCTGAAGGAGTGTTGAATAGATTACAGCTCCCTCTGAATAAAATAAACGAAAACGATCTTGCTTTCATCCATGGAGCCCTACAAGTGCCCATTCTGGTAATTACAGACGCCAATACCGGAAAAGTAATTATTTCTGAACAGGATAAATCCGACTGTTATCACTGCAAATCTCCTATATTGATCAAGGACGATAAAGGTCGTTTACCAATGGAGAAAGGCCAGTTAGAAATAGCAATACACACTTAATATAATATTTATATACTTATGAAAAATAATTCAATTCTTAGCATCGTATTATTTGCTGCCTCTGCTGTCGTAGCAACCTTAATACCTTCCAAAAAAACCACAGCTGCAGGCCAACTGCTCCTTAACGGCCACATGACCTTTTCTACCGGTTTTTCTTTCGACCGTACGTGCCGGGAACCATGGGGAGGAGACGTTTTAAATTGTTCCTACACCCAAACCGGGAATGACGTTATCTCCCCTTTCTTGTCATCTACAAGCGGATGGGTAGTGGGTAGCAACTCTCTCTCTGCCGATTGCTGGGACATAACGATGTCAGAAACTGAACCGGAGCGTTACTGGTAATTATGACTGCCTACACGATATTTTAACGATAAAAAATCTAATACCAAGCATTGCATTAATGGTTAGTTACCATTAATGCGACCTACAGCACGTGTAGGCAAGGCAGTATTTTTTTCACTGCTCTTTATTGGAGTAGCGGTTATATTTAAAGACCGGGGAAACCGAATCTATTGGTATGCTGGTATCGTAATAAAAAATGCAGGATACCGGAATTTCCCAGCATGATATTCGCTACCGGCCGTCTTTCCTTTTCAACAAACCAATACGCTGCTCCTTTTGAGGTCAGGCGGCGTGAATGCAGAATAACCTGCAGGCAATCCCAGGCTTTATTGTTCCATTGCTCTTCTTTTAATACATGTGCAGCCTCCAGGTATACCTCACCCAAACCAGCCACACCGTGGCACAAACTCAATCCGGACCATATTTCCCGTTCATCATGGCCCGAAAGCGCTTTACCTGCCCAGGTAGCATAAAGTGGATCTCCCAGCAATTCATAAGCTTTCAGGAACATCAGTGCAATACCCGGCGAACCTTCACACCACCAGTGATCTGATGAATGCTCCCTCCGTGTATCTTTCCAGGTAAGCCCTCCTCCCGGACTATATCCCGCTTTCGAAATAAGATGACGAATTCCTTTTATAGCACTTTCCGTCGCATCCTTGTTGCCCGAATAAGCGCCATACCGGAGCAGAAAATAAATTACCCCGGCCTGCCCGTTCAGAAGATGATAAGTCGGCCGTTTCTTGCCCATTACCCAACTGCCGTCAGCCTGCTGAGCCTTCATCAATTCTTCCGCAAAATACTTTTCCCTGGTGCCTTCTAGTATGCCGGCACAAGCCAGGTTCGCAATCCCCTGACCCGCCATCCCCCCAATCAATCCAAAACCCTCTGTATTTTGAGATAATAACTGCGGCCACTCCTCTCTCATAACTTGGTCTTCTCCCAGGAAACTCAGCCGGTGACATTCTGCAAGCGCCATGGCAATGCCATCAGAGCCGAAATGCAATCCACTATTGGTTTGTCCCGCCCGATGGCCTGTATATTTTTTCCGGATCAGCTCAATTCCCTGCTCAACAGGTATCGCCACCCTGGAAACCTCATACCCTGCGGCACTGGCCCTCGCCAAGAAATAAAGTACTCCGGACGCACCGCGGCCAAAGCTGGCATACCACGCCTTTTTAATATCGTTGGTATGTTCAGCGGGCTGCGATAAATGTTCAGCGAACCAACCCTGTTCCTTATCAGCAAGTACAGATTCACCCAGTGCCTGTATACCCCTGTCAAGCAACTCCCTGGATAGATCGGACGGCAATGTATGTCTCACAGGCAATGGTCTGATAATCTTCTTCTCCTTGTCCTGTCGGTTTTTTTTCAGCACCTGTATTATCGTTTCCGGCATGGGACGCATATGAGCATCCTTATTCATGCATTGCAAAATGATGGATGCAATGTCCGCTTCTTCAACAAAAAAAGGTACTGCCTGTACCAGGTCCTCCATAGGCATACCAGCAAATTTATATGGTGATATATTTGTCCAGGCATGCAATAAGATCGCACCTACCGCGAAAATATCTTCCTTGACTGTAGGCGTCGCTGTTTGTTCCTGTTCAGGTGACATATACCCAAATGTGCCAAGCGTAAACGGAGGATCAGGATACTGCTCCGTAAGTGAATAGCTGAGCTCCATATCTATCACGGCTATTTTGTCATTAGGCATGACCATAAAATTATTAATAGTAACATCCCGGTGAACCACGCCGTTTTCGTGCAAATCTCTCACGACTTGCACCATCTGCTCCAGATACCGGAGCATCCGTATGCCGTCGGCCTCACCGCCAAGTAGTGATTTCCGCAGGTCTTTTGATCTGCGAATAATGCTATGTAATGGCTTCCCCTTGATATATTCCATTACCAAATAATAATTCCCATTCTCCTCAAAGCTCCCCAGCAATTTCGGCATCCTCACTTTCTTTGCCAGCCGGTCATGCAACTCCCGCTGCCACTTCAGCCGATCCTGAATATCTCGCCCGTGCTTATCTTTTGTATCTCCCCGCGACCCCTCTTTGATGACACACAATCCGAAGTTCGTAAGACCTTTGATGTAGATGCATTTCACCACATCATTCTTCCTGCTTTCCTTCAAACTCTTTAGTATGATATAATAATAACCAATCCTCTTCCCTCCCTTCTTCTCCGCTTTCTGGGGAATAACAGCTACTGAGTCTTCATGCAGGCTGATACTTTGTTCTGGCATATCTTAAGCATTAAACATTAAAAAAAACGCAACCACTGAGCTGGCCGCTTTTCTGAAAGAAAAATTTACAATGAACGATCCGTCCTCATCATAATAATAGCTCTGGCGCGCATTCGAAAACTTGATCGGCGCACCGAAATCCTTCATCAGGTTGAGATATTTGTAAATGCAGCGTTCGGAGATCCCCAGCCGCTCTGCCAGCTTTGGTGGTGTTCCGGTGGATTTGGTACGGATAAGATAGTCAAGGCGCTGCAAGCGCTCCAGCGTGTCTGTGGTCATGGATTAGCGATGGTTTAAAAGTAAAAGGGTCGGTCAATAGCTCACCCGCTGCGCAGCGCGGCAAAACTGCGTGTCGGGAATGGGATTTTTATCGGTTTTCTGACTCTTCGGGTTAAACGCTCTGTGTCTTTTTTATAAAATTCCTACATTTAACAATAAGATAAAATAGCTGTTCAGACATTTTTATTGTCTCTTTAGCTCACTCGGAGGATGACCGAAATACGCATGATATCTTCTCGAAAAATTGCCATAGTCCGCGTAGCCTACCATTTGGGCGATCCGCTGCAAAGGCAGCGCAGTAGAGCTTATCAGCTCCTTCGCCCTTTCAAGCCGCGAACGTTTTACAAACGACTGCAACGACTCGTCGTAAATTCTTTTGAAACCGTATTTTAATTTGGAAACACTGATGCAATAGTCCGCGGCAAGCTCCCGGTTGCCCAGTTCCTTGTCCAGGTTATTGAGCGCATAAGCCCTGATAGTGGCGAACAGCAGCATGTCGTCGTCGTTCAGCCCCGCATTTTCTTCTTCCATCAGCGCACTCGTAAGCAGCAGCGTTATATGCGCGGGAATGGCGATATCCTTCAGCCGGTGCGCCAGCGGCATGTCGCGGATCTCCTGTATTAATTCATAAAAACGCTGATGCATAATACCTGAAGCCGGTGAAATGTACGCAGCCCTGTTGCTTTCGGCATGTACAAGCAGCAACCGGATCACTTCTGAATGAGGCGCAAGGCGCTGCAGGTGCTCGCTGCTCAGATCGATATGAAATGATTCGCAGACGGAACCCTTCTCCAGCCAGGCCCTGTGCCTGTCGTTCGTGATCCTGAAAAAACCGAACTGCCCGCCGCGAAGCCACACGGTACCCTGGCCGGCAAGCTCGCAACGGATGCTGCCTTTCATCATACAATGCAGCGTATAAATGGACTCAGGAACATGCGGTGTGATCTCGGCGTCTTCCTTCGCAAAAAAAACATGGTTGCTCACCAGGTAACCGTTTGCCTGGAGGGTCTGATGCAATACATCTACACCGGGCGACTCTTCTATCGCCGCCGTGGCAAAGGGATGAAGGTATGGGCGGTACTGCGGCGGAATTTCAGTGATGGTACGGTTTCCTTCCGCCGGTCCGTCGTTCTGAAGAAACCGGATATGGAATTTGGCCGGCATTGGGTTATTAAGCATATTGGAGTGTTCGCATCGGGTGATTGAAACCGCTTGCAATTAAGGAGAATATTGCTGTTTACTCACTTTGTTAATACAGAATTGATAATTAGTTAATACAAAATTTATAATTATTTAACATTCCCTACATTGCATCATGCACCGTTATTTTCTGCTGAATAAACCTTACAATATGCTCTCCCAGTTCAAAGGCAACGAACCGGGCGGCCGGATGATAGGCGAACTTGATTTTGATTTCCCGGAAGGCATACATGCCGTGGGGCGGCTGGACGCCACCTCGGAAGGATTGCTGCTGCTCACCACCAACAAAAAGATCACCAGCCTGCTGTTCCAGGGGAAAGAACCGCATAGCAGAACCTACCGGGTAATGGTCAAGAATCACGTCAGCGATGAAAAATTGCAGCAGCTGCGCAACGGCGTAAGCATCCGCATTTCAGGAGACCTGTATTACACCACGCCTCCCTGCGAAGCTCACATCACGCCCGCTCCTGCCGGCCTGCTGCCGCGCGAAGGGGAAGTGGCGTGGAACGTTCCGCACACATGGCTGAGCATTACGATCTTTGAAGGAAAGTTCCGGCAGGTAAGAAAAATGGTAACGGCCATAGGCCATCCCTGCAGGCGGCTGATCCGCGTGGCGATTGAAGATATAGAGCTGGGCGATCTGCCACCCGGCGGTATCAGGGAATTGAATGAAGAAACTTTTTTCAGGCTGCTGAAGCTGCCTCTTCCTGCTTCGCTTTCAGGATCAGGTAAGTGATGGCCAGGCCGCAACCCGCCATCAGCCCGAACGCCCAGCGCAGGCTGAACGCCTCCGCCACGAAACCTACCATAGGCGGCACCAGCAGGAAGCCCAGGTAACCTACCGTACTCACCGCCGCAATGGCCGGCCCGTTCGCCATTGTTTTCGATTTTCCCGCCATGCTGAACACCAGCGGCACCACGCACGACACACCGAAACCTATCATCATGAAACCAGCCCCCGCCGTTACCGGCGCAGGCAGCGCCGCAGCCAGCAACAGCCCGCAGCATATCAGCATGCCGCTGTATTTGATCATGGCAGGCACGCCGAACCGGTGCACCACCCTGTCTCCTCCAAAGCGCCCGGCCGCCATGGCGACCATATACACGGCAAAGCCCAGCGGCACCACTTCCCGCGAAGCATTCACCGCTTTCGCGAAATAAATGCTGCTCCAGTCGTACATCATGCCTTCGCAGCTCATCACCGCAAAACAGATCAGCCCGTATTTCAGCAGCGTTTTATCCGGCAGCGCAAATTTCCTGCCCGTGGGGGCGGGCGGCTGTTCAAGGCTGCCGGGGTAAGCAAAGAAGCCCAATATCACCAGCAGCAGGCCCACTCCCAGGAAATGCCAGTTGGTGCCCACATGGAAATACACCATCAGCCAGTAAAGCCCGGCCCCGCTGAAACCCGCCACGCTCCATATGCCGTGAAAGGTAGTGATGATGGAACGGTTATACAACGCCTGTACGCCCACCGATTGCGCGTTCATGGAAATATTGAGGAGGTTGCGCGAAGCGCCGAAACAGAACAGGCCGATCACCAGCTGCCAGACCTCGGTCACGAAACCAAGGCAGCCCAGCATGGCATTAAAGGCCAGCGCGCCAACGAACATGATCCGGTTGCTGCTGTACCGTTGCAACAGCACGCCGGTGACGGGCATCGTGACCATCAGTCCCAGCGGCAGGGCGAACAGTACGCTGCCCAGCTCCGCTTCGTTCAGCCCCAGGCGGTGCTGTATGTCCGCTATGCGGCTTGCCCAGGTTGAAAAACCCAACCCGGATATGAAGAAAAATAATGCGATGGATAATCGTGCTCTCCTGGCCTGGTCCATGTGTTCCTTATTCGTCTGTTTTGATCCTGCCGGCGAGCATGGTGGTGCCCAGCCCCAATATGGCGATCACGGTGAAGGACCAACGAAGTCCGTACCCTTCCGCAATAAACCCGATCAGCGGCGGCCCCAGCAAAAACCCGAAGAACCCGATGGACGATACCATAGCCAGCGCCACACCGGGCGGTATCTCTTTTGACCTGCCGGCAAGGCTGAAAGATAAGGGAACTACCGCTGCCACGCCAAGCCCTGTTATTAAAAAACCGGTAGTTGCGGAAGCAAGCGTGGGAAAAGCCACTGCCGTCATCAATCCCGTGACGATGATCAGGCCGCTGGCCTGCAACATGCGTTTCACGCCGAACTTCGTGATGAAATAATCCGCGGTGAGCCTTCCTGCCGCCATGGTGCTCATAAAAGCGATGAAGCCCATGCGGCTGTATTCCACCGGCGCATGCACCACCTGGTTGAAATACACGCCCGTCCATTCAAACATGGCGCCTTCACAGATCATACAGGCGAAAGTGATCAGCCCGAGGAGAATGATATTCCTGTCAGGCTTCACCCAGATGCTGGTTTTGCCCGCGCTGCGCGCCGGATCGCGCGGCAGCAGGAACGAGCCGCCGAGCATGGCGAGGATCACGGAGAGGCTGACGATAAAACAGAAATGCACGAAAGGGCTTTGATGCCCCACTACCATCCATTGTGCAACAAGTCCGCCGGTTAAGCCCGCCAGGCTCCAGAGCCCGTGAAAGCTGGCCATGATGCTCCGGCGGTAAAGCGCTTCCACGCCCACGGCCTGCGTATTGGCGGAAATATTCATCAGGTTGGCGCAGAGCCCGAACAATGCCAGCGCAGCCGCCAGCATGAAGGTACCGGGCGCCAGGCCCAGTAACAGTAAAGAAGAAGGATACAAAAACGCCGCGATCATGAGCACGCCCCGGCTCCCGAAGCGGGACACCAGGTAGCCGGAAAGCCCCATCCCCGCCAGCTGCCCCGCGGGCAGCGCGAACAGGAGCGAGCCCAGCTCCGCGTCGTTCAGCTGGAACCTGGCTTTAAAATCGGGTATACGGTTGGCCCAGCTGGCAAATACAATGCCCTGGATGAAAAAAAAGATGCTCAGTGCGATCCGGTAAACTCTTTGCGGCCTCAGCGCGAGTGAATAGGCTATCTGCATGATCTGCAAAATTATTATATCCCCATACTCCCCTTTTGCTCTGGAATGATCAATATTTGTACTGTATTGACCGGAATTACTGTAATTTTGTACCGTTATGAGCAACCTGCAACTCGAAGAGATCCACCCGGATAAGGGAAAATCCTTCAAACTGAATGCTTCCTGCTTCAAAAAGAACTTCTACTGGCACTTCCACCCGGAATACGAGATCGTATACGTGGAGGGCGGTTCAGGCACCCGGCATGTAGGCCAGCATATCTCGAATTATATCGATAATGACCTGATATTTATCGGCCCGGATGTGCCGCATCTCAACTTCGATTATGGCCTTGGGCGCGAGATCAACCAGATCGTGGTGCAGCTGAAGGAAGATTTCCTGGGAGACGCATTTCTCAATGCCCCGGAACTGTCGTCCATCAAAGAACTTTTCGGGCGCGCCAGATACGGCCTGTCGTTCACCGGGCTCACCAAGATCACGATCGCGGCCAAACTGAAAGAAATGCAGCAGCTGGAACATTTCGCACAGCTGATATGCCTGCTGGAGATCTTCCAGGTAATGGCCACCAGCACGGAAGTGGTGCAGCTCAACGACCGGGCGGACCAGCAGCATAAAGACAGCCGCATGGCGGTCATTTACGATTACATCGACGCAAATTTCCATCAAAAGCCCGATGTGAACGAGATTGCCCGGCAGGTGCACATGACCACCGCGGCCTTTTGCCGGTACTTCAAAAAAAATACGGGCATGACCTTCACCGGTTTTGTGAACCATTGCCGCATCAACCAGGCGAAGAACCTCCTGCTGCAGGATAAAACAGTGAGCGAAGCCTGCTTTGCCACCGGCTTCGAGCAGCTTTCCTATTTCACGAAGCTGTTCACGAAAATGAACGGGGAAAACCCGCGGGATTTCAAAAGGAGATATCTTACCAACTAAACTGACCCTATGGCCGCTCCCCTGCAAAAGATACAGCTGCCCGCTGCGGACAAAGGCCTGCAAGCGTTGCTCGAACAGGCCGGGTACACCGTTTCGGCTTTCAAGGGAACATTCCCCGCTGATAAGCCGGCAGATTATTTATTGCTGAACACGCAGGCCCAGCAAGCCCTTCGCCTGCAACAATCGCTGATCGCGCTGCTTGCTTCCCCGCAACGCAGCCTGCTGCAGCTGGCGCAGGCCATTCAAACCGCTGTGCCGTTCGATTATTGCCTGGCGGATCATTGCGGTTTCCTGCGCATCGGGCGGGATGAATACCAGGTGATCGATCCGGAAGCTTTTGCCGTAATGGCCGGTATGAAGTGGCCGTGGCCGCAGAAAGCCTCGTCTGCATCGATTTTGCAGGGGGCCAAATTTAAAGCGGCGGCGCAGCGAATGCCCTGGCTCAAAAAACTCGCCGCACTGCACGGGCTCAACGCCTCGCTCACTGTTCCAGCTGGCAATACCACCATCCGGTTATACAGCCGTAACGCTGAAGCATACACGCAGGAACAGCTCGCCCTGTTGCAACACCTTGCGCCGCTGCTGCAATATGCAGCCGGCGCGGAAGGTACTACCCTGCCTTCGCTCCCGCGGGACGACCGTTTTGAAGGCATCATCGGCGCCCATCCTTCGCTGTTGCGTGTATTCGATCTCGTGGAGCGCGTGGCCCCGCAGGATACCACCGTACTGCTGCTTGGCGAAAGCGGCACCGGGAAGGAACTGGTGGCCAAAGCGGTTCACCGCCTTTCCCAATACCGCAACGGGCCTTTTGTGCGGGTAAACTGTGCTTCCCTGCCGCCGGACCTTATAGAATCAGAACTGTTCGGCTACGAAAGCGGCGCCTTTACCGGCGCGGCTTCCCGCAGGAAAGGAAAATTCGAGCAGGCGCAGGACGGCAGCATTTTCCTGGATGAGATCGGCGAAATGCCGCATGAGCTGCAATCGCGGCTGCTGCGCGTGCTGCAGGAAAAAGAAATAGAGCCGCTGGGCAGCAATACGCCCATCCCGCTGAATGTACGCGTGATCGCCGCTACCCACCGCGACCTGGAGGAAGCCGTCAGCAGCGGGGAGTTCAGGCTGGACCTCTATTATCGCCTCAACGTTTTCCCGGTCACCCTGCCGCCATTGCGCGAACGCGGTACAGACATACGCCCGCTGTCCACACACTTCGCCGCGCAGGCATTTAAACGACTGCGTAAGCCCTTTCCCGGCATCTCCGCCACCATGATGACCGAACTGGAAACCTTCCATTGGCCTGGCAATATCCGGGAACTGGAAAACGTCATCACCCAGGCCGTGATCCTCAGCGATGGCAAAAGCCCGCTGCAACTGGCCAAACCGCTGCACAGCCAGCAGTCTTCCGCCCCCTCCGTGATCAGCAACCTGCACGACCTGAAGCAGGTGCAGCAACAAACCGAACGGGAATACCTGCTCTCCATCCTCCGCCAGGCCAACGGCAAGGTGCGCGGGGAGAAAGGCGCCGCGGCCATCCTCCGCGTAAAACCCACCACCCTGGAATCCAGGATGGAAAAACTCGGCATCTCCCGCAAAGACCTTCACTAAATATCCCGATTTTCGTTGTAAACTCCGAAAATATCGGAGTTTACCGGCAACCGGAATAGTATCGCAATCCGTTCCTGCACCTTAGCTGTGGCGGGTTACAGCTGTTTCCCCTGAAAGTGGCATATTGCTCGCACTATAAGGGATATAAAACCCAGCATATGTTACAGATGAACAATGTTCCATTCCGCATCCAGTCTATCCGCTCAGCCAGCGCCGCTCCCCAGAAGGATCATGAGCTGAGGATCATTTACATCGCCAACGGCGGCGGCGCTTATTATGAGCAGAACAGGCTCGTTAAAACCGGTGGCGACAGCCTGTTCTTTCTCCACAATCCCACTCCCGGCAGGGTGGAAATATCCGAAGAGTCACAGGGGCAGGTGTATTCCTTCACCCATGAATTCATCCAGCACATACCGCTGGTGCACGAACTGTCCATGTTCGGCGCAGAGCATATGTCGTCCGCCATCCTCGTGGGCAGCCCCGTTAAGCAGGAAGTGGAGCTTATCCTGCAAAAGATCAGCGCCGAATATGAATCCGAAAGGCACTACCGGCTGGACATCATCCGCGATTACCTCAAGATCATCGTGCGTCACATCAGCCGCTCCATGCACCAGCAGCAGCAAAGCTGGAGCGCCTCCCGCAAAACGGGCATGGTGCGGCAGTTCCTCCAGCTGCTGGACCAGCAGTATACCGCGCTCAAAAAAGTAACGCACTACGCGGAAAAGCTGCACGTCACCTCCAACCACCTGAACACCACGCTCAAAGACATCACGGGCATCACCGCCAGCGAGCACATCCGCCGGCGCGTGATATCGGAAGCCAAGCTGCTGGCGCTGCACCGGGAAAATTATTCGATGAAGGAAATTGCCTATCACCTTGGGTTTGAGGACAAATCGCATTTTTCGAAGTATTTCAAGAATGCTTCGGGGAAGAACTTTACCAACTATAAAAAAGAGCTTGCCATGGAAGCGTGATTAACTTATTTTCGGTGTATGCTCACATTACAGTTCTCCCCTTTTCCTGAATTGACCACCGCAAGGCTGGTGCTCAGAAAATTACGTGTGTCCGACGCCGAAGAAATGCTGTATATCCGCTCCCATCCGGAGCTGATGCGTTACATTCCCCGCCCGCTTTGCAATACGCGGGAGGATGCCATTGCCCTCATTGAGCGGTACAATACCTACCTGGAAAACAATGAAGGCATCAACTGGGCCATTACCGAAAAAGGCGTGGATAAGCTGATCGGCGCCGTCGGCTACGTGCACTTCAGGCCGGAGGATTACCGCGGCGAAGTAGGTTACCTGCTGCACGACGGCTGGCATGGGAAAGGGATCATGGCCGAGGCGCTGGAAGCCGTGCTGCATTACGGGTTTCATACAATAAAGCTCCATTCCGTGGAAGCGGTGATAGACCCGGAGAATATTGCTTC
The DNA here is from genome assembly GCF_052044405.1 of Chitinophaga sp. 22620. Lineage (NCBI taxonomy): Bacteria > Pseudomonadati > Bacteroidota > Chitinophagia > Chitinophagales > Chitinophagaceae > Chitinophaga > Chitinophaga sp. 22620. The sequence goes on from NZ_JBQEMV010000003.1 coordinate 610,339, forward strand.
TGAAAAGCTCCTCCAGAAAATGCATTTCGTAAAAGAAGCCCACTTCCGCGAATCGGGATTCTACGACGGCAAATGGCTGGATGCCTGCGTGTATTCTTTGCTGACACCTTTAAAATAGGGCATTGAAAGAAGGATTTGGGAAGGTGATAAAACTTCTTTCATTAAATGATTAATTTCACGCCGTCATGGCAAGAACATATGTGATCGGCGATATTCACGGCGCCCTGCTCGCGCTGCAACAGATAATTGCGAAAATAGACCCGCAGCCCGGCGACAAGCTCATCTTCCTGGGCGACTACGTGGACGGCTGGAGCCAGTCTTCCTGGGTGATCAGCTACCTGATGGAGATTGAACAGCAATGCGACTGCATTTTCCTCAAAGGAAACCACGACGCCTGGTGCGAATCCTGGCTGGCAGGCGAAAAACCGGATAATGTATGGCTCTTCCACGGCGGCATTTCCACCGTGGAAAGCTACGAACCGCTCAGCGAAGCAGAAAAACAGCGGCACCTGGACTTCTACAACCGCATGCTCAAATACCATATCGACGAAGAGAACCGCCTCTTTATTCATGCCGGCTTCGCATCGCTGCACGGGCCTGACTTTGAGCGGTATGAAAAGAATTACATGTGGGACCGCACGCTTTGGGAAATGGCCGTTGGCCTTAACCCGCGCATCCGGAAGAACGATCTGCGCTACCCCAAACGCCTGCGCCTTTTCTCCGAAATTTTCATCGGCCATACCCCCACCATCAACTATGGCATATCCGAGCCCATGAAAGCTGCGAACGTCTGGAATGTGGACACCGGGGCGGCTTTCACCGGCAGGCTCTCCGCGCTGAACATCGACACGAAAAAGTATTTCCAGAGCGACGTTGTGCGCACCCTGTACCCGCAGGAAAAGGGCAGGAACCAGTACTAGGCCCGTTCTTCCCTATTTTACGTACCTTTGCCACCGCAAATGGTAAAAATCGACCACATATCACTGCCGGATTTCCCGCTGCTGCTGGCGCCCATGGAGGACGTAAGCGACCCTCCTTTCAGGGTGGTATGCAAAGCCAACGGGGCGGACCTCATGTATACGGAATTCATTTCCAGCGAGGGCCTGATCCGCGATGCCATCAAATGCCGCAAAAAGCTCGATATTTTCGACGAGGAACGGCCCGTAGGCATCCAGATATTCGGCGGCGATGAAGAACGCATGGCCATGGCCGCCAAAATTGTGGACGTTACCCAGCCCGAACTGCTGGACATCAACTTCGGCTGCCCTGTGAAAGGCATCGTAGCCAAAGGCGCCGGTTCCGGCGTGCTGAAAGATATACAGCTGATGACGCGCCTCACCGAAGCCTGTGTAAAAAGCACTTCCCTGCCCGTAACGGTAAAAACCCGCCTGGGCTGGGACGACAACACCAAAAATATCGAAGAAGTGGCGGAAAGGCTGCAGGACGTTGGCGTGAAAGCGCTCACCATCCATGGCCGCACCCGTTGCCAGATGTATAAAGGCGAAGCGGACTGGAACCTCATCGCCAAGGTAAAGAACAACCCGCGCATCCACATCCCCATCTTCGGCAACGGAGATATAGACAGTCCGCAAAAAGCGCTGGAATACAAGAACCGGTACGGGGTAGACGGGATCATGATCGGCCGAGCCGCCATCGGTTACCCCTGGATATTCCGGGAAATACGCCATTACCTCAACACCGGCGAAATAATGGCCGCGCCTACCGTAGCCGAACGCGTGGCCGTCTGCAGGCAGCACCTGCAAAAATCACTGCAATGGAAGGGCCCGCACAGCGGCATCTATGCCATGCGCAGGCATTACCTGGATTATCTGAAAGGATTGCCGGGCATTAAGGAATTCCGCAGCAGGCTCGTAACGCTGGATGTGCCCGAAGAGATCAATGCGGTACTGGATGAAGTGCTGCGCACCTACGATGGGTTCGAGATGGAGCATACTCCCATCCAACTGGTGAACTATCATGAGAACTGCCCGCTGTAAGCGTTATTTACAATCCACTTTTTTATAGGGCTGCGGCTCGAATTTCAGTAAGCTGTTGTCGCTGTTGAACACAGGAACACCCTGGGCGTCAAAACTGTCTGCCAGGGCCTCGTACGCCTGTTCGCCCATCACCTTGAACACCACCGGACGGTCGCTGTTCTGGCCTTCGCTCTGGAAATGGTAAGTGGCGCGAAGGATATTGTCGTTGATGGAGCCGTCTATAAGACCCGTATTCTTGTCTTTTTCAAAGAAGTTATAATCCAGCACGCCATTCACTTTTTCATCTTCCACGATCAGCTGTAAATAGAATGTATCCTTACCTGTCACCTTCTGGTAACAGACCGCGCCTGCCTGTGCCGCCGTTTGCTTTGTATTGTCCGCCTGCGGCTGGCCGGAAGTATCTGAGGTACCGGAAGTACCGCCGGAATTGCAGGCCGCCAAAAAAGCCGTTGCGGCTAAAAATATACTGGCTATGGATCTCATTTTCACGTATTTCTCTAAATCTACGGAATATTTTCAAACCCTGCTGACATAAGGCTGTCAAACCCCGCCCCCATCTTTGTATCAACAAACCAAAAACTTACTACTATGGCTACTATCACCGAATTGCTCCAGGAAATGGAACACGAAGCGAACACCACCCGCAAAATGCTGGCGCAGATACCGGACGACAAGCTGGACTTCCGCCCCCATCCCAAAAGCATGGACATTCGCGCGCTGGCCACACACATTGCGGAAATACCCGGATGGCTTTCCATTATCATAGAAAAAGATGAGCTGGACTTTGCCGGCGCCCCTTACGTAGCGCCCCCGGTGAACAGCGCCAAAGACCTGCTGGCAGTTTTCGAGAAATCGTACCAGGAAGGATATAATGCCCTTAAAGGCGCAGATGAGAGCCAGTTCTCCAAACCCTGGACCATGCGTGCCGGCGAAGAGATCTTCAGCGTGCTGCCCAAATCCGAGAACATCAGGCATACCTTCTGCCAGACCGTTCACCACCGCGCGCAGCTGGGTGTGTTCCTCCGCCTGCTGAATGTGCCCATCCCGGGCAGCTACGGGCCCAGCGCAGACGAAATGGAAGAATACAACAAGAAGCTGAGCTAGTTCATCATTTCAGACAATAATACCGGGTTAAGCGGCGTGCTGATGTCAAAAAATCGCACGCCGCCTTTTACGTATACGATCAGCACATCGTTGTATGGAATCACATCCAGGAAAGTGTTGCCGTCTTTGATAGTTTTAATTACAGACGGGGCCAGCGGCTGGTTTACATCATACACCACCATACCGGAATCCCCGTCGCATACGTACAGCGCATCGCGGTGAACGCCCAGGCCGTAAGGGCCGGCCAGCGGCAGCTGGTTCTTCAGCACGGGTTTCGTAAGATCCGTTACGTCATATACCATCAGCGCATTGTTCGGGCTACCGCAGGTACCGTTGCCTCTTAGGGTAAGGTAAGCGGTATTGCCCTGTGTTACAACGGGATCGCAGGCGCGAAAATGGCCTACGGCGCCCAGCCTGGTGGGGTTGGCGGGATCTTTCAGCTCATAGATGAAAAGGCCCGTGGTGGAACCAATGAACAGCTTATCGTCGTAAGGAAAGATGGTCTCGATCTGCCAGCCTACGGGCACGGTGGATTTCTGAACGGTTTCCGCGGGATTGCTGATATCATATACCAGCAGGTAGGTATTGTTCACCACGTAAAGGTAATTGCCGGAGATAGCGAAACGCGCCATGGAACCGCCTTTGCCGCCGGCGTTGTCGGCGGCGAGGGGGCTGCCTTCCTTTTTGGCGCAGCCCGCGAGCAGTACGGCAACGAGGCCGCATATAAGGAGTATACGTGTTTTCATCAGTTCATGCATTGGGGGTTAAGAACGGTTTCCTGCTTCCAGTGGGTGACGCGGCCCTTGCTCACGTCGGGGCATACGTAATATGCACCGTTGCCCGGCGGGCGGGGATATTTCATTTCCGGGAAGATGTTGGGCATCCTGCTTTTGATCTTCACATCAGGGAAGGCGGAAAGATCCAGCACCAGCATGTCCTCAAAAGAATTCGTGTAAACGGCATTCCCTTTCAGCGCCACTTCCTGGCAGCCCGGGATGTTGAGGAAACCTACTTTCACAGGCTTCGTTTTGTCCGCATAATCAATGATATGCAGGCCCACGCCGGTTTCCACCTGGAAGAGCTTGTTGCCCAGCGCAAAAATTTTCCCGCCTTCTTCGGTGGGGCGTTTGTCTTTCACGGCAACGTCGAGGCCGGCGTCGTCGTTCTTCACATATACAGGCACCCAGGCCTGCACTTCGCCTACTTCACGGTAACCAACCCGGTTTGCATTGCGGTCATTAAATCCGAAATCAAAACGGTCGCAGGCCGTAAAGAGAATGACGACGAGCGTTAAAAGGGTGAACAGTCGCAGCATAAGGATATCAGTTTAGGGTACAGGAGTTTAAACGGCGCCGCGCTGCCGGAAGTTACAAGGGGTTAAAAATATTTGATATATTATTTACGGGCGATCCATTTATCGTTGATGTAAAAGGTGCCAAAAGGTACGATGGACGCGGCAAGCGCAATGAAGGTCTTGCGGAAGGACCAGCCCATCGCGATCTTCACTTCAATGACCAGGATCACATACAGCACAAACAGCAGGCCGTGGGCCATCCCTACCTGCCTGGTCATCCAGGGCTGATCCGCGAAATATTTCAGCGGCATGGCAATGAACAGCAACACGAGGAAGGAAATGCCTTCCAGCAGGGCGACGATCTTGAACCGTTTGATAGCAGGCGCGGGATTTTTTTCCATGCCGCAATACTACGCAGGAAATGTTTCCCGGGAAATGATCCTCGTCAGCCTGCGGGATTTTACCGGCCAGTGACGGAAAGTAGGGCAGCATCAACAAGCTAACGGTACCCCTGCGCCTGCAAATGGAAAAGCTCGGCATAACGCCCGTTCTTCGCCAGCAGCTCATCATGGCTCCCGATCTCCAGCAGCTCACCTTTTTCCAGCACCAGGATGCGGTCCGCCATCCGCACGGTGGAAAAGCGGTGCGAGATCAGCACGGCGGATTTGCCGCGGGTAAGGTCCGCAAAACGCAGGAACACTTCATATTCGGCGCGCGCATCCAGGGCGGCGGTAGGCTCGTCCAGTATCAGCAGCTGCGCATTCTTCATGTAAGCCCGCGCCAGCGCTATCTTCTGCCATTCCCCGCCGGAAAGCTCTATGCCGTTGTTGAAACGGCGGCCCAGCATTTGTTCGTACTTCCCCGGCAAACGGCCGGTCAGCTCATCGGCCATGCTTTTTTGCGCGGCGTTTTCGATAAGCGCGGGATTGCCTATCTCCGCAATATTGCCCACGGCGATGTTCTGACTGAACGTCATCTGGTACCGCTGGAAGTCCTGGAATATAACGCCCACCTGCATCCGCAGTTCCGCAAGATCGTATTCCCGCAGATCGTAACCATCCAACAAAATGCGCCCTTCGGTAGGATCGTATAGCCGTGCCAGTAATTTCACAAGCGTGGTTTTGCCCGCGCCATTCTCCCCTACCAGCGCCAGTTTTTCACCGGCATGCAGGGTGAAGCTGAGGTGCCGGTTGGCCCATCTTTCGGCATGCAGGTATTTGAACCCGACATTCTCGAATGTAAAACCTTCGCGGATCGGTTTGGGAAATGGCCTTGCTTTAACAGGCTGCGTAATGCGCGGCGAGATCTCGAAGAACTCGAACAGGTCGCGCAGGTAAATGGCGCCCTGGGTAACGCTGGTGAAACGCATGAGCACACCTTCCAGCAGGCCGCGCAGCTGGCGGAACGAACCGCCGAGGAACGCCAGGTCGCCGATGGACAGCTGGCCCTGCACGGTGCGCAGGATGATGATCGCATACGCTGCGTAATAACCGGCGCTGCCGACGATGGCGAACATCACCGCCCAGATGTTGTAGCGGACGGACAGGTCGCGCTTGTCTTTATAGAATTTATCGGAAAGGCGCCTGAACCTTTCCACGAGGTAATTGCTGAGGTTGAATATTTTCACCTCTTTCACGGATTCATCGCTGGCGCCGAGAAAGCGGATGTAGTCCAGCTCCCGCCTGTCTGAGGTCTGGCCCCAGGCCAGCGCGTAGAATTTATCGTTGAAGTGGGTCTCGGACAAGAACGCCGGGATCACGGCTACGAGCAGCAGCAATATGAGCCAGGGGCTGAAAGTGAGCAGGCCCGCGGCGAGGAAGATCATGGTCACGATGTCCTGCACCTGCGTCATCACCTGGCTGAGCAAGATGGTGCGGCCAACGGTTTGCTGGCGGGCACGTTCCAGCTTGTCATAAAAGGTGGAATCCTCGAACTGGTCCAGGTCCAGCGTGGCGGCGTGCTGCATGATGCGCACGGAAGTATGGTTGGCCACCTGTTCGCCCAGCAAATTGTCCAGCAGCGAAATAGCGCGGCCCAAAGCCCCGGAAACGATCACCAGACCGAATTCCAGCGCTACCAGTTCCCAGAGGTACTGGTAAGACAGGTCGCCTTTCTGCTGGGTCATTTTTACGACTTCGTCTATAATGAGTTTGCTGACATACAGGAGGGCCAGTGGAGTAGCGGATTGCGCGGCGCGCAGGAAAATGTTCCAGACCGCAAGCCAGGGGCTCGTTTGCCAGACCAGCTTAAAGAAGGCGGGCAGGTTGCGGAGAGCGGCCATCCGCTCCTTGAAACTTACATCGGGCTCGCCGGGTTTTCTGCCGGGTCGTTTCATGCTCATACGGATGAAGTTACAGAATGTTGGGATACCGGCAAGTCTCCTTACTCCGCAATGATCACCTTCACGCCTCTTTCCGTCAGCATCTTGACGGTTTCCGCGTTCACCATACCGTCCGTAATAATGTAATCCACCTGTTCCAGGCTGCAGATGCGGCCGATGCCGCGGCGGTCGAACTTGGAGCTGTCTGCCATTACCACAACGGTCTGGGCAAGACTGATCATTTTCATATTAAGACTGGCTTCCGCGAGGTTCGTGATAGAAAGGCCGAATTCGGGATCGATGCCGTCCACGCCTACGAACAGCACTCCGCAGGAAATATCATCCAGCAAACGTTCCGCGAAGGAACCTGCCGCGGCGGAGGAGCTTTGATGGATGAGCCCGCCGATCTGGAGCACGTCTATATGGGGCCGGTTGCACAGTTCCAGCGCCACTTTCAGCGCGGGTGTGATCACCGTGATGTGTTTGTTGGGATGCAGCACCCTGGTCAGCTCAAATACCGTGGTGCCGGAGCCGATGATAATGGAATCGTTGTGCCCGATCAGCTCCACCGCTGCTTTCGCGATGCGTTTCTTTTCCTCTATTTTAATGAATTCCTTTTCGTTGATCGGGCGTTCGATCGTGTAGGGGTTCTGCGTGCTGCCGCCGCCTTTGGTGCGGTAAAGCAGCTTCTTTTCTTCCAGCAGCTTCAGGTCTTTCCGGATCGTAACCCCGGAAACCTGCAGGGAATCGCTCAGCTCCTGTATATCCACCTTTCCGTTCTCCTGCAGCTTTTGCAGGATCAATTGGTGCCTCTCTGTAATATTCATGTGGAATCGGCTTTACTAATGTTTAAATACCTTTCGTCAAAAGTAATATATTATTACCGTATGGTTCAATGCTCCCGAAGCAAAAAATCAGCTCAAACATCTCTATTGGCAAGTTTAACGCTAAATTAATATTGCCTTTATTTTAATTTAATTTTGTTTAATAAAGTTTAATTTTTACTTTTATTTCAGCTTCATTTCATTCCACGAATTAACAAATTTAACATGACCACCTTCGAAAAAGCAGGAATTCCACGCCAGTTATTATGGGGATACATCGGCGTTATGATCTTTATGATGGGCGATGGCATTGAGCAAGGCTGGCTCAGCCCTTACCTCGTAGAGCACGGGATGACCGTGCAACAATCCGCAACCTTATTCACCGTATACGGTATTACGATCGCTATCTCCGCCTGGTTTTCCGGCGTGCTGGCCGAAGGGCTCGGCGTGAAGCGCACCATGGCGCTCGGCCTGCTGCTTTATTGCCTTGGCACCGTGGGTTTTGTTGGCTTCGGCATGCCTGAGCTGAACGTGCCGGTGATGCTCTTCACCTACGCGTTGCGCGGCTTCGGCTACCCGCTGTTTGCCTACACCTTCCTGGTATGGATCGCTTACAGCGCCCCGCAGCAACAGCTCGGCCGCGCCGTGGGATGGTTCTGGTTCGTGTTCACCGGCGGCCTGAACGTGCTGGGCGCTTATTATTCCAGCTGGGCCATCACGGAGTTCGGTCATCTCAATACATTGTGGACTTCCCTCTTCTGGGCGCTGCTGGGCGCAGTGTTCGCCCTCCTGCTGAACCGCAGCAAGGCTGAAAGCCAGTCTGCCGGCGGATCTAAACTGCAGGAACTCGTGAAAGGCCTCACCATCGTGAAAGAAGAGCCGAAGGTATTGCTGGGCGGCATCGTGCGCGTCATCAACACCACGGCGCAGTTCGCCTTCCCCGTGTTCCTCCCCATGTACATGGCTATGCACGGCTTCGACACCACGGAATGGCTGACCATCTGGGGCACTATCTTCACATCCAACATCATCTTCAACCTCATATTCGGTTTCGTGGGCGACCGCTTCGGCTGGCGCAATACTATCATGTGGTTCGGCGGCGTAGGCTGCGCGTTCAGCACCCTGTTATTTTATTACGCCCCGCAGATCTGGGAAAACAATTATTGGATGGTGATGGGCGCGGGCATCCTCTGGGGCGCGCTGCTGGCGGGCTATGTACCGCTCACCGCGCTGGTGCCGTCCCTGGTAAAAAAAGATAAAGGCGCGGCCATGGCCATCCTCAACCTCGGCGCGGGCCTGCCCGTATTCGTGGGGCCGGCCATCGTGGGGCTGTTCATCGGCCTCGTGGGCAATGAAGGCGTGATCTGGATACTGGCCGCCCTGTACCTGGTCAGCGCCATCATCACGAAGTTCATCACCCTGCCAGATAATGCGAAAACTTTGCACCATACCCGTCAATCCGAAGAAAAATTACAAACCATTTAGCATGAGAATTTTGATCACAGCTCCCTACAACGAGAAAGGGATCAGGGAAATTGAACAACTGTTCGGAGAGGTCATTTACCGCCCGTGGAAGCCCCATGGCCGGGCTTATTACGAAAGCGAGCTCATTGCGCTGCTCGAAGAATCCGCCGCGGAAGCGCTCATTACGGAGCACGACCATGTTACGGCCAATGTGATCGCGGCATTCCCGCAACTGCAATTCATCGGCGTATGCCGCGGCACACCGTCGAACGTAGCGGTGTCGAAAGCAACGGCGCTGGGCATCCCCGTATTTTTCACGCCCGCGCGCAATGCGCAGGCGGTAGCTGAAATGTTCATCTCCACCGTAATCATGCTGCTGCGCAATACCATTCCCGGCATCAATTGGCTGAAGGGGCGCAACTGGCAGGAAGGGGCGCATGATTCGTACCTGCATTTCAAAGGCGGCGAGCTGGCGGGCAAATCCATCGGTATGGTGGGCTTCGGCGCCATCGGCCAGCTGATAGCGGGCATGGTGCGCAATTATCCCTGTGATATCCGGTTTTACGACCCGTATGTGCAGGAGCACGACCCTGCTTATAAACAATGCAGCATCGAAGAAATATTCTCTGAGTGCGACATCGTGTCCGTTCACCTGCCTGTTACACCTGAAACCACCGGCATGATCGGCAGCCGTCTTTTGAAAAAAATGAAAAAAGACGCCATCTTCGTAAACACGGCGCGCGCCGCAGTTGTAAAACGGGAAGACCTCCTGGAAGCGCTGGAGACAAACGCCATCCGCGGCGCCATCCTCGACGTGTTCGACCATGAGCCGCCCGACGAGGTGGATTACCGCATCATCGACCAGCCGCATGTGATCGCCACGCCGCATATCGCAGGGGCAACCTTTGAAGTGGAAGACCATCACGTGGAGATCATGAACAGGGCGCTCACAACATGGTTCGCCGAAGGGAATAAAAAAGTCAGGGAACTGGCCAACAGGGAAATACTTACAATGAAAGTGAATGACTGATCAGCAAGCATATATCATCGTAGACATCGGCACGGGCAACGTGCGCGTGGCCGCGGCTTCGCCGCAGGGCCAGGTGCTCGGTGTGGCCCGGGAAGATATCGTGTATCATAAAGACGCGCTCTATCCCGATGCGCTGTACTTCGAACCCGCACAGCTCTGGCAGCAGGTGCTGCGCCTGGCCGCCGGGGTGCTGGCCAAAGTGCCGGCCGCGTCCGTTAAGGCGATTACCGCCACGAGTCAGCGCGAAGGGATCGTACTGCTGGGAAAGGACGGCCAGCCGCTCACCGGCCTGCCCAATATTGACCACCGCGGAAGGGAATGGGAAAACATCATGGAAGACAAAAGCCGCATCTACCGGCTCACCGGCCGCTACCCCACTTCCCTGTTCTCCGCCATGAAACTGGTCGGCATCCGCGAACGCAAACCGGATATCTGGGCGCAAACCACGTCGTTCCTCAGTATCAGCAACTGGATAGAACACCAGTTCAGCGGCGTGGCGCGTTATGAGCACTCGCAGGCTTCAGAAACCTTGCTGTACGATGTGGACCGTATGGAGTGGTCCGCTGAGCTGTGCGGCGCCTTCAACCTGGCCGCCTCCCTCCTTCCCCCCGTAGCCGCTTCCGGCACCGTGCTGGGCAATGTGAAAGCCGATGTGGCGGGTGCGCTGGGCATTCCGGCCGGTACAAAAGTGATCGTGGGCGGCGGCGATACACAGCTGGCCATCAAGAGCACGCGCCCGGCGGTGGACGATATGGTGATCGTATCAGGCACTACCACGCCCATCGTAAAGATAACGGGAACGTATACACTGGATGGTGAAGAGCGTACCTGGACCAGCCGCGATATTGAGCCGGGGCGTTTTGTGTTTGAAGCGAACGCCGGCGTGACGGGCCTCAACTACCAGCGCCTGAAAGAGATATTTTATCCCAACGAAGGGTACGACATCATCGAAAAAGAGCTGGCGGAAAACAAGCATACCTTCTGCATGGCCTCGCTCGGCTCGCTGCTGGCGGATGAGGAAGTATCGCTCACCCGCGGCGGGTTTATATTCCCCGCGCCCGTGTCGCACCTGCTCACCCGCGGTTCCTTCGTATGGGCCACCATCCTGGACATTGCCTGTTCCATCGCCAGGAACTACCGTATACTCGCCGAAGTGGCCGGCCATGAGCCGGACTACATCTGGGGTTGCGGCGGCGGCCTGCAAAGCCGCGTGCTGCGGCAGCTCATTGCCAACCTCACCGGTAAAAAAGTGAAGCTGCGGCACGAGTTCCAGCAGTCTTCCGCCGTGGGCGGCGCACTGATCTGCAACCAGGCGCTGCAGCTGGACGTACAGATGAACGACAGCACGGAAACCGTGCACCCGCAGGATGAAGCCCACTTCGCGGCGCTGTATGCGGAATGGGAAAAAACACGGAGCTATTTCCGGAATATGAACTGACCGCGCCGCCGGCATGCAACAAATGAACGATATGCACACTTTTATAGGCCTGGATGTTGGCACACAGGGCGCCCGCGCCGTACTGGCCGATGCTTCGGGCAACGTACTGGCTTCGGCGGAAGAGAACTTCCCGCTCAGCGGCCGTTCACGCGAGGAACAATGCCCTGACACCTGGTGGCAGGCCTGCACCCGCGTGTTGGAACAGGTGCTGGAAAACAAAGCCGCAGCCAGCCTGCTGGCCATTTCCGTCACTTCTACCTCCGGCACCATCATCCCTATCAACAAAAACAACGAGCCCCTCCACCCCGCCATCATGTACAGCGACGGCAGGCAGGCGGAAGAAGGCGCGCTTTGCAAAACAACCGCAGCATTATATAACCCGGACGGGTATACTGCCTTCAACACCAGCAGCGGCCTGCCTAAAATGCTCTGGTTCCTGCGCCGGTTCCCGGAAAAGGCCGGGGATGTGCACCTGTTCATCCATGCGGCGGATTATATCACCGGCAAACTGTCCGGCCGGTACGACGTCACTGATTTTACCAATGTGTTAAAATCCGGTTACGATGTGCGAACGGAACGCTGGCCGGAATATATTTGGGATAAATTGCCGCTCCGCAGGGAGTGGCTTCAAACTGTCGTTCCTTCCGGAACGCCAGTGGGGCCTGCCACAGCGGCTATCAAAGGCCTGAACGGCAATGTGACCATTGTAGCGGGCATGACGGACGGCTGCGCCTCGCAGATCGCATCAGGCGCGGTGAGCCCGGGTACCTGGAATACCACCATCGGCACCACCCTCGTGGTAAAAGGCGTTACGCACAATGCCGTGAAGGACCCGCAGGGAAGATTATACAATCACCGCCACCCCGAAGGCTTCTGGATGCCGGGGGGCGCCAGCAATACAGGGGCAGACTGGGTAACCCGGCTGTTCGGAACGGACCTTGCCCCGCTCAACGAAGCAGCGGCAAAGCTCCTGCCCACACAGCACCTGTTCTACCCCCTGATGCAGCAGGGCGAACGTTTTCCTTTCATCGCCCCGCAGGCACAAAGTTTTGAAACGCCCGGGCTTTCCGATGCAGAGCGCTTCACCGCCGGCATGGAAGGCGTGGCGTACGTGGAAAGGCTGGCCTATGAAGTGATAGAGCAGCTTTCCGGCGAAAAAGTAAATGCCGTATACACCGCGGGCGGCGCCAGCAACAGCGACGCCTGGCTCACCATCCGCGCCAACGTGCTGAACAGGCCCGTGCATAAAATGAAAGAAGTGACCGGCGCGGCAGGCGCAGCCATCCTCGCGGCATCCGGCACACACTTCCGGTCGCTCCGCGAAGCAGCCGCGGCCATGACGCAAATAGAAAAGACCGTATCGCCGCAGCCCGCACTGGCAGCGGCCTATGAAAATAACTACCACCGTTTCATCCGTGCATTGAAAGAAAAAGGATATGCTTAATATTTATTTACTCCGCCATGGCCAGACGGCCTGGAATGCAGACAATAACCGCTACTGCGGCCGGTCCGACATTCCTTTGACAGCCAAAGGCATACAGCAGGCGGAACTGGTAAAAGACCAGCTCAAAAACATTACGTTCGACGGCGTGTATTCCTCCCCGTTGGAACGCGCCTTTATGACGGCCAATATTGCTTCCGGCGTGCATGTGATCAAAGACCAGCGGCTGATCGAAGCAGATTTCGGCGCCTGGGAGAAAAAGACCAAGGAAGAATTCATTGCCGAGAACGCGCGGCTCTGGGAAAACTGGATGAGCGATCCCGCCATCCACAAGGCGGGCGGCACCGGCGAATCCGGCAAAGAGATCGTTGCCCGCGTGGATGCTTTTTTCACCGATATCTCCCGCAAGCATAAGAACGGCAACATCCTCGTAGCGGCGCACAATGGCGTGAACAGGCTTTACCTCGCGCATAAGCTGGGCATGCCGCTGAAGAACTACCGTATGCTCGTGCAGGACAATGCGGCCGTCACCATGTTCACCATCGACGAGCAGGGCCATTTCACCTTACAACACCTGAATTCAAAACTCTGATCCACGATGAAAAAGATATTTCTCTGCAGCGCCCTGCTCTGCGGCGCCCTGCTGGCCAATGCCCAAAGCACCATCAATGTGCTCAGGATCCGCAACGCCAAAGAGCTGCGCAGCTTTTTCGCCTATACGGGCAAAGACATTCCCTTCATCAGCGGCCACCGCGGTGGCGTAAATAAAGGTTTTCCCGAAAACAGCATCGAAGCGCTGGAGAACACCCTGCGCCACACGCCGGCTACGTTCGAGATAGACCCGCGCCTCACGAAAGACAGCGCCATCGTGCTCATGCACGATGCCACGCTGGACCGTACCACCACCGGCACAGGAAAAGTGGGTGACTATACGCTGGCGGAACTTAAACAGCTCTACCTGAAAGACGTGGAAGGCCATGTGACCACCTTCCGCATCCCCACGCTGGAAGAAACGATCAAATGGGCCAAAGGTAAAACCGTGCTGATACTCGATAAAAAGGACGTGCCTTTCGATATGACGGCCGCCGTCATCAAAAAACACAAAGCGGAAGGCCATGTGATGGTGACCGTTCACAGCGCCAAAGAAGCCAAATGGTACCACGACCGGAACCCGGAGATCGTATTCGAGGCATTTGTGAAAACGCAGAAGGCGCTGCAAGAGTACGAAAAGGAAAACATCCCCTGGACGCACATTATGGCTTACGTAGGGCCGGACAACAAGCCGGAATTGGCCCCGCTGTACGCTGATCTCAACAAACGGGGAGTGATGTGCATGATCTCCACCGCGCCCACTTACGATAAATTGCCCGGCGCTGCGGAGAGAACCGCTGCTTATCAATCGATTATCGAAAAGGGGGCCAGCCTGATTGAGGCAGACAGGTCCATTGAGGCGGCGGAAGCCATAGCGCCCCTGGTACCGGCGGAAAGCCCTAAAAAGAAGTTTTTCGGCAAAATGACATTAAAGTAACAGCCCTATACCTGTAATTGTATATCTGGTATCGTTTACGAGACAAAACCATCCTTTCACGGAAAATCATATACGGGATACCCCCACGGATATATCTTTGTATCGGTTTTTCATAGGATATGGTTAAAAATATTTGAGGGCGGTATTCTTACCGCCCTATATTTTTTCCTCCAACTGCCGCATTCCTTTTTCAAAGTATTGTTTTTCAATTTGAAACAAGCGCCTGCTCATTCGCTACCAATCCGCTATTCCGCCCGCAGGCTTTTCACCGGGTTGGCCAGTGCCGCACGGAGCGCTTTATAACCTACGGAAACCCAGGCAATAACGATCGATAACCCTACCGCCAGCACAAAAACGCCCCAGCCGATCGTAATGTGATAATGGAAGCCTTCCAGCCAGGAATTCATCAGATAATACCCCAGCGGCGCAGCGATCAGGAAGGCGACGCCGATCAGTAAAGTGAATTCTTTTGAAAACAGCAGCACGATGCTCCGTACGGAAGCGCCCAGCACTTTGCGGATGCCCACTTCCTTCTGCTTCTGCACAGCCATGAAAGACACGAGGCCGTATAAACCAAGACAGGAAATGAAAATGGCGAGCACGGCGAATATCCTGAACAGCAGCGCCGTTTGCGCCTCTGCCCTGTAATAATTATCGATCCGCTGGTCCAGGAACTTCGTATCATACAGGTAAGTAGGATATACACCGGTGAATTCCTTTTCGATGCGGGCCAGCGTTTTAGGCATATCCTGCGGGCGGAGGCGGAGGGCCATGAATGAGATCGTCTTATTGTCCATCGTGATCACCACAGGCGTAATGGCATCCCGGAAGGACCGGTTGGCGTAATCCTTTACCACGCCTACGATCTCCAGGTTTTTCTGCTGGTGGAAAGAAAGGCGTTTACCCAGCACAGCCTCGTTGTTGGGCAGGTTCATTTTTTTCACGAACATTTCGTTGACCATTATTTCGCGCACCGTATCGCTGTAGAATGGCTGCCGGCCTGCAACAACCGGTATGCCGAAAGTATGGAGAAAGGCCGTATCGCCGAACTGGCGGGAGACCATAAAAGATTCCATCTCCGTTTTGCCGTTGAAGAAAAACTCCGCTCCCCAGCTCCACAAGGCGGAAGGCGCTTCCATGCAAAATGCGACAGCCTCCACGCCCGGTATAGTTTTCATGCGTTCACGGAGCAGGGGGTACTTGGCGGCCAGCGCGCTGTCGTTCGGCAATTCTACCATGAGCATAGACTCCTTGTCGAACCCAACGGGTTTTTCATGGAAGAATTTCATCTGTTGAATGGCCACTAACGTGCCAATCACCAGCAGCTGCGCGATCACGAACTGTATCACCACGAGCCCCCGCCGCAGCGAAATGCCGCCAATGCTCCGGGCGCTGATGCGGTTCTTCAACGCAGCCAGCGGATTGAATCCCGCTACTACCATAGCCGGGTAAAAGCCCGCCAGTAGCGTTACCACAATGCCCAGAAGGCAGAGGAACAGGATCGTGCTTCCCCATGCAATGTCCAGCGGCCTGCCGCCGGTGATCCTTTCCAGTTGGGGCAACACTGCCGCGGCCATCAGCAGGCTTAGCACAATGGCGAAGAATGTAACAAAAGCCGTTTCAACGAGGAATTGGCGCGTCAGCTGCCAGCGGTTGCTGCCCAGCACTTTACGCACGCCTATTTCCTTGGCGCGGCCTACAGACAAGGCGGTGGCCAGGTTGATGAAATTGATGCAGGCCACCACGAGCAGGAACACCCCGATCATCGCAAGGGTGAACAGCTCTCGGCTGGTGAACTTCGTGCCATAAAAAGGTCCCAGCAACTTGCTGGTATGGATATCTTTCAATGGCTGCAATAACAGCTCTGTAGTATTGGCCGTATTCCTTGCATCTTCGTTATAATATTTTTTCACGAATGCCGGAAGCTGCTGCTGCAAAGCGGCAACCTTTTGCCCTTCCCGCAGCAGCACATAACAAACGGAGTTGCCGCTGACATTTCTCCATTCCTCGGAAGTAAACTTCGTATCCGCGATAAAAGTAGGATAAGAAAATGCAAGCCTCATACGAAGGTCCGTATTGTTCGGCGGGTCTTTATACACACCGGTCACTTCAAAGGGTACACGAAATGAGAACAGCTGGATCGTACGCCCCATGGCCTGCTCCGGCTTCCCGAAATATTTCCGCGCGATGCTTTCGCTGATTACCGCGGTATTAGGCCTCGTCATGGCGCTGGCGTTGCCTGCCAGCCAGGTATAGTCGAATATGCTGAAAAAGCTGGTTTCCGCCCACATCAGGCTGCCATCAGGTTCCAGGAAACGCTTCTCCGGCTCCCCGTTCTTCCCCGGAATATAGATCTGCCCCTGGCCAAGGTGCCATGTGGCGGCCACCTTTTCGAGCTGGGGGAAATCGTTGCGGAAAGTTTGCGGCAATATCAACGGCACGCCGGTACTCGTCATCACCATTTCCCCATTGCTGCGGCTGAACCCCAGGGAGGCCACCCGGTAGATCCGGTCCTTCTTCGAATGATGGTCTTCATAGCTCAGCTCATGCCTTATCACCACGAATATCAGCAGCGCCGCCGCGATACCCACAGCCAGGCCGGTCACGTTCAAAAGGGTAAATGAAAGCTTTCTTCGCAGGGAGCGGAAAGCTATCTTGAAGGAGTTGAAGAACATAGGGCGGAAATTTATATAGCCCATCTTTTATCAAAAAACAGGTCAAAAATGCAATTGATTGATATTGAAGGAAAAGAAAGGTTTAAAACGCGAAAATATGTCCGGTTACAATACAGCCCCTGTCCGATTCTGAACAATTACCGCCTGTTTCCATTATATTGAATAAGATTAAACCAATGACCATGGCCGCTTTTATCCTTGCGCTCATAGGGCTCATCGCCCTGCTGCATTTTTACTTTTTATACCTTGAAATGTTTGCCTGGACAACCCGCGCACCGAAGATCTTCAAGACCATCCCTGAAAATCTTTTCAAGCCGACCAAAGTGCTGGCGGCCAACCAGGGCCTGTACAACGGGTTCCTCGCCGCCGGGCTGGTATGGAGCCTGCTCATTGGCGACCCGGCCTGGCAGGAGCACGTAGCGGTGTTCTTTCTCGTATGCGTGGCCATCGCCGGCATTTACGGCGCGTTTACCGCGAGTAAAAAGATATTTATCGTACAGGCGTTGCCCGCGCTGATCACCTTATTACTGATCTGGCTGCTGTAAGAAGCGGCGGTATTTCCTCCTGAAATACACCATGCTCAGCACGGTGCCTCCCAGCCCGGTAAAACCGGTAATGACCACGAGCTGCATATAGAAGTCCAGCCAGTTGGCCTGCACCCGGAAAACAGATTTGGCAAGCATTACGCCCACGCTTCCGAGGTAACCGAAAGAATCCGCGAGATATATCAGGAAACCGACGTTGCCCGCAAAACGGAATGCGGCAATGAAGCGGTCGAAGAGAATGCTGTTGAACGGAATATAGACCATGTAAAGCCCGAGGCCGGTGAGCAGCATCCAGGTATACATGGCCGTGTGGCCGCGGCCGTGAAGGAAAGTAACGGTAAGCGCCAGCGCGAAACCGGCCAGCATGATCCATTGCGTGAGCATGAATGCCGTAAAATTATGCTGCAGCCATATCATCGCCGCTATCACCACCAGTATCACCAGCGAAATGATGGTCTCCGTCTGCGCAAACACGCCCGGCTCGAACACCGCGCCGGAATCCCGCCACATATCGGCCATAAAGCTGTCGCGCACTTCGCGCAGGATCGTTACCAGGATGTAGATGAGCACCAGCAACGCCAGCCCCGGCCAGAAGCGTTTTAATAAAGCGCTGCGTTCCGCGCCGGTCATGGGTTTCCGGTCCATGCGCTGCACCTTGTCCGCTTCGGTGGGCGGCGGTATCTTTTCCAGCAGGAACACAAAAATGAGCAGGGCCGGCATAAACACGCAGCCCACCACGAAAGGCATCTGGTATTCCGTTACTCCCCATGCGTTCATCACCCATTGAGCCGTGCTCTTGGCCAACCCCGAAGCGAATATGAAACTCACCGCCAGCGCCGCGCTGATCAGGTCTGTGGTCCTTCTTCCTTCCACGTACGAAAACACCACGCCCCACAGCATGCCCAGCGGGAAGCCGTTGAGGAACAGACACCAGAAATTATAAGGCGGGGGAATGAACGCGAATAAAAGCCAGGCCAGCCACGAAACGCCAACCAGCGCCAGTATCAGCCAGTGCCGGTTCACGCGCTTCATACCTGAAATGAACCGGATGCCGTAGAATTTGCTCAGCATATAACCGAACACCTGCGTGGCCACCAGCACTGTTTTATAATCCAGCCCGAAAAGGGTATGCCCGCCGAAAGCCCCTACGTTGAAGGCTTTACGGAATGCAAAGATGGCGGTATAAGCAGAGAAGCTGGTGAAGGCGGCAAACAGTGCCACGCCTATTTCACGACGGGTAAAACGCATACTCCCGGAAGATACGTTGTTAAATCCGTAATTAAAACAGGGCCGTTGCATGTGCAAACGGCCCTGTGGTATGCAGGTTTATCAATTCACCCGGTCAATGTCCGAGCTTCATCACTTTCAATATCTGCCGCCTGTTGCCCTGGATGATCTCCAGGTAGTAGATGCCTGCGTTGTAATTGCCGCCCAGCAATATGGTGGTGTTAGGCGCAATGTTGCCGCGTGTTTCAACCAGCGCGCCGTTGCTGTTGTACACTCTCAGCGTAATAGGCTGCGGGTGTTTGCTGGCCATCACCACCACGAACTGGTGGAAGGCCGGGTTGGGAAGCGCGGTCACTGCAAGGCCATCGCCATGTGTCCAGGGTTTGTTGCCTGGTACCAGCACCTGCGCGGTGGCGGTGTCTGCATTACCGGATGCGTCTGTTGACGTAACGGTGATGGTGTAGAACCTGCCATTGCCCAGCGGGTTACGCGTTGCGCGCAGCTTCACGGTATGATCGTTCACGATCTCCCAGTCCGGCGTGCCATAGTCCGGCTCGTTGCTGGTGATGCTGATCGTGTTGCTCACGGCGTTGCAGTCGTTTACATGGTATTGCAGGCTCACGGTGTGCAGCCTGTTGTCCGGAACGGGCAGGATGGACGGGGTCACCGCTATGTCCGATATCTGCGGCGGCACGGTGTCGCGCAGTTGTATGGCGAAGATGCAGGTATCCGATCTGCCGCCTGCATTGGTAGCGATGATCTGCACCGGGCTGTTGTGCTGCACCCTGCTGCCGGGCGCGGGAAACTGCGCCAGGCTTACGCCGGCCGGATCGCTGATGATCGCCAGGGAACGATAGTCCGGCAACAGGGCCGAGCAATCTGCATCCCCGTTCAGCTGCTGGTCTCCCGGGCAAAGTATTTCCGGCGGCAGGTTGGCGGAAAGATTGGAAATAACGCTTTCGTTGTGATACCGGTCCAGCGCGGTAACCGTATAGTAGTAAGTGGTATTGGGCAATGCGGTCGTATCGGTGAAGGAAGTGGCGGCCGTATCGGTAACGGCGAGTATGTTCTCCATCGCATCTGTATTCACGACAGGGTCTTCCGAACGGTAGATCACGAATTGCCTGGCGCGGTTCAGCTGGTCCGCCGGGTCGCCGGTGTGCGACCAGCTAAGCTGCACATTATCGCCCGCGGGGTTGGCGTTAACCGCTTCCGGCGCAATGGGCGCAATGCTGTCCCGCCAGGGCATGGCCGGCAGCAATGCGGGCCTTGCATAAAAATGCAGGCGCAGCGAATCGCGGAAGTTCTTGCGGTTGTTGCGCAGGCTGTTCGTATTGTAAACGGATTGCCCGAAAATATGGGCATGCGCGCTGTCGCGGTTCATTCTCAGCTGCCGCGGTATCTGCGTGGAATCCTGCCAGGCCGCGCCCTGCGCCAGGTCGCCCACTTTATACCCGGCAAGCCCGATATAGATATGCCTGCCATTGGCCTGGTTGTTCCACCAGGGAACGATAGCCCCGTAATTCGCGCCGGGCTGCCCGATCCACCAGTATACCTGCGGCATGATGTAGTCCACCCAGCCTTCCTGGAGCCACCGGCGCGTGTCTGCAAACAGCGTGGTATAATGCTCCAGCCCCGAGGTGGGCGTGCCGATGGCGGGATTGGTGCTGTTCCGGTAAATGCCGGAAGGGCTTACGCCGAATTTCACCCAGGGCTTGATGGTTTTGATGCTGTCGTATACACGTTGTATGAGCAGGTTCACATTATCCCTCCGCCAGTCTGCCTTCACGGTAAAGCCGCGCGGGTAGGCCGCGAAAGTGGAATCGTCGTTATAAGGCGTAGTACCGGCCGGTGCGGCGGGTGGATAGAAATAATCGTCGAAGTGGATGCCGTCCACATCGTAGCGTTGCACGATGTCGGTGATCACGCGCATGATATGGTCGCGCACTTCAGGCAGGCCGGGGTCCAGCACCCGCAGGATGCCCTGGCTCAGCAGCCATTCGGGATGCGCCCGGGTAACGTGGTTCTCCGCGAAGTTCGGGATGTTCGCGCTGTTGCTCGCCGCGCGGTAAGGGTTCAGCCAGGCGTGGAATTCCATGCCCCGCTTATGGCATTCTTCGATAGCAAAAGCCATGGGGTCCCAGGGCTCGGCGGGCGCAACGCCCTGGCGGCCTGTAAGGTCCGCGCTCCAGGGCTCGATGGCGCTGGGATACATGGCGTCGCACTGGCTGCGCATTTGTACATACAGCACATTCATGCCGGTGGCCTTGTGATGGTTTGCGATGGTGATGAAGGCGGCCCTTTGCTGGGCGGGCGTCTGTGTTCTGTTCGGCCAGTCTATGCCGGTAAAAGTGGCCACCCAGGCGCCGCGCAGCTCTCTTTTGAGGGACTTTTGCGCGGACGTTGCCAGCGGCAGCAGGCTGCAAAGCAGCAGGATACGTAGAATTCGAGGCATTGGGGAATGATTTTGGTTGAATAACAGGATCGTTTCCAGTATAAGAGCAACTGGCGGACTGTTACCGTTATCCTTTCCCCTGTTTTCTGCGAAAAAAAGGCCGCCTTCCTGCGAAGACGGCCCCTGCCATTTCCAATATACGGACCCGCACTATCTATGGGGAAGCTGTGCTATCCTGCTGTGCTGCGCGGCGGTCAGCACATTTCCTTTCGTCACCTCCCAGATGGCTTCCTGGGCTACGGCTTTGCTATGTTCGTCCGCAAGGGCCTTTTCGCCGAGCGTCAGCATCACGGTCACCAGGTCCGCATCCCGGGTAACAGGGCCGATGCGGTAGCGGTCTCCCGAAACAGTCACTTTACGGTCTGCATTGAGGCAGAACAGCGACAGGTTGTAAGCTACGGTGGCGCCCGCGGGAATGGTAAGCGTTTCGCTGCGCGCCAGCAGGCCGTTTTGCGTGGCCTTGTTCTCCGAGATAAAAATGAGCCCTGCGGGCAGCGTTACCGTTGCCGGGGCGGCCGTATGATTGCGCAGGCGAAGGCAAAGGCGCACCAGCTCCCCGGCGCCGATGGCGCAATGCTCCTGGCTGGCCTGGCACTCGCAGCTGCGGTAATCGTAGCCTTTAATTTCATTGCGTACTACACTGACGCCTTTGGGCAGCTTGTAATCCGCGCCAACGGGAACTTCCGCGGAAGCGCCGAGGCCTGCTTTCGTATTGGGGAGGGTGATGGTCTCTTCCGGGGCCGGGCTGGCCTTTTCGATCCGCTTGCTGCATGCGGCGAGCAGCAACGTTACACACACAAGCCCGGTAAACAACTGGGTTAACTTATTCATTTCAATTCATTTTGTCGCCGCAAAGATCGGATACTCCCGGCTACCGGCAGGTACGCCAAACGGATAAAAACCTACGCGGAACGGAGTTAACAATATTAATCTTTCAGAATGTTTTGAAATTTCAAAATCTTATAATAGATTTGTATCGTCAAACAGCAACCTATGAACACGCTGGCTTATCTCATCTATTTCATCATCACCGGTTTCATTACCATATGGGTGGGCAGGCGGTTCTATAGCAACGGCAGGCTTTTTATCCTCAATCTTATGCGGCAGGACGTTGGGGTTACCGACGCCATCAACCGCATCCTGCTCACCGGGTATTACCTGCTCAACCTGGGTTATGCCGCGCTCATGATCAGCACCTGGGAAACCATTACAACCTATACCGGGCTGCTGGAGAGCATCACGCGGATGACCGCCCGCATCATTCTTACGCTTTCGGTGATCCATTATTGCAATATGGCGGCGATTTACATTTTCAGCAAAAGGAAAAATACATTCACTCATTTATAAATGCAGTATCATGCAAACAACATTCAACTTCCTCGCCTATCTCATTTACCTCCCCGTAGTTATTGTGCTTACCTGGTATGTGGCGCATATCCTGTTCAGGAACAGTAAAGTATTCATGCTCGACATTTTCGGTGGCAAAACCGATATAGCCGGGGCTACCAACCGCCTTTTCGAAACGGGGTTTTACCTGCTCAACCTGGGCTGCGCTTTTTATATCATGACGATCGGCACGGACATTAACCAGACGCGCACCATGCTGGAGCTGCTGAGCACCAAGATCGGCGGGTATTGCGTGTACCTGGGCATCATGCTTTTCCTCAATCTTTACCTCTTCTTCCGTGGCAGAAGAGTGGCCCGGCAAAAAATGAGGCTGGCTGAAGCGGCCGCCCAGCTAAGGTCACAGCCTTAGAAACGGTCCAGCGGGAATTGCCCGCCTTTTCAAAGGAAGCCGGTTGCCCGCCAACAACCGGCTTTTCCGTTCCCCGCTTCCCATCGCGGCCAGGCGTTGCCGCCAAACCTCCGCCAGCGGCCGATTTCCGTTCACCGGCAGCCTGGCGGTTACTCCCGCAAAAGCCTGCACGAATAGCCCGATCCCCTGAAAATTCAGGAAACCTGCCCGCCAGTGCGAGATTATCGTTATCTTTACATATTACCTATATTAACAAAAGTATATATACATTGTATTTTCACGAATTTGATTTTGACGACGATTTACTGGACGGCATAGATGCGATGGGCTATACAACCGCTACACCAGTACAGGAGCAAGTAATCCCCATAATTTTATCAGGCAGGGACCTCATCGCCTCTGCGCAAACGGGAACCGGTAAAACGGCCGCCTTTCTGCTCCCCACCATTCAGAACCTCCTTACACATACGCACGACGCGCACCAGATCAATTCCATGATCATCGTTCCCACCAGGGAGCTGGCTGTTCAGATCGCACAGGCGCTGGAAGGAATGTCTTATTTCACCAATATCAGCTCCATTGCTGTTTATGGCGGTGGCGACGGTGCTTCTTTCGCTAACGAGAAAAAAGCGCTTTCCTCCGGGGCGGATATCGTGATATGCACTCCCGGCCGCATGATCGCCCACCTCAACATGGGCTACGTGAAGCTGGAAGGCCTTAAATACCTGGTGCTGGACGAGGCGGACCGTATGCTGGACATGGGTTTTCACGATGATATCGAAAAGATCATCTCTTTCCTTCCGAAAGAACGGCAAACGCTGCTCTTCTCCGCCACCATGCCCGACAAGATGCGGAAGCTGGCGCTGAAGATCCTCAACAACCCGGAACAGGTGAACATCGCCATTTCCAAACCGCCGGAAAGGATCAAACAGGAAGCGTATGTTGTTACTGAAGAACAGAAAGTGCCGCTGGCGAAGCATATTCTTGGCAGCAGGCAGAAAGAAAGCGTGATCGTTTTCTGCTCCCGCAAGCAGAATGTGAAGCAGCTGACCCAGGTGCTGAAACGCGCGAAGTTCTCCGTAGACGAGATACATTCCGACCTGGAGCAGGCCGAGCGCGAGCAGACGCTGCTGAACTTCAAGAATAAAAAACTGAACATCCTCGTGGCGACAGACATCCTGAGCCGCGGTATCGATATTGAGGATATAGACCTGGTGATCAATTACGACGTGCCCAACGACGGGGAGGATTACATCCACCGTATTGGCCGTACTGCAAGGGCCGCCACCGACGGAACTGCATATACTTTTATCAGTCCCAAGGAACAGGGCCGTTTTTCCCGCATCGAGCAGCTGCTGGGCCACGCGGTTACCAAAGCGGCGGTACCGCCCGAACTGGGCCCCGCGCCCGAATACCAGCCGAAATTCCGCGGCGGCGGAGGCGGCCATGGAGGAGGCGGAGGCGGAAAAGGCAAGCCGAAGAACGGGAAACGCAGGAACTTCAAGCCGAATCCAAACAAACAGAACTCAAATCCAAACAGACCGGATAGAAAGCCATAAGATCATTCTTATGGCTTTTTTTTATGCTGTACCTCCCCGCACCGGTGAAGGCAGATAACAATTCATGTCCCGGCTTCTCCCCTCCTAGAAAATATTAATAAAAAAAATTGACGCAGCCTGTCCGGATTTTTGCTGCGGATGGTACTATATTTAAAAAACAGACACACCATGAAAAAGTTCCTGTTACTGATCCGGGAAGACCTGGAGCGCATGAAGAACATGACCGAAGCCGAAATGCAGGCGGACATTGCGAAGATGACCCGCTGGGCCGAGCAGCTGGCTGCCTCGGGCAACCTGCTGGGCGGCGAGCCGCTGGAAGCGGACGTACGGTACGTAAAGAAGGCGCATATTGCAACGGACGGGCCTTTCGCCGAATCGCGCGAGAGCGTTACCGGCTATATGCTCATACAGGCGGAAAGCCTGGAAGAAGCCGCCGCCCTCGCCGCCGCCTGCCCTTCAGTGACAGACGAAGAAATAGCGATAGAAGTAAGACCTTTGATGGTACATGAGTGAAACTGATTCCATGCAATTGACCGGGCTCCTGCAGCAGCTCTACCGCGCTCACTTCGGGAAAATGGTGAGCCACCTGCTGCTGCGTTACAGCAGCCTGCAGCTTTCCGACGCGGAAGACCTGGTGCAGGAAGCCTTTACCGCGGCCTCTGCCGCCTGGCGAAAGAACATACCTGAAAAACCGGATGCATGGCTTTATGCCGCCATCCGCAACCAGGCTTCGCGCTTCAGGCTGCGCAGGCAGGGCCATGTGCCGCTGGAGCACCTGCCCGCCGATCCCGTTGCAGCCACAACAAATGAAGACGGCGACCTTCACCTGCTCCGGCTCCTGTTTGCCTGCATGCACCCGCGCTTTGCCGCCAAAGTGCAGCTGGTTACCGCGCTGCGTTACGTGTTCGGCCTCCAGGTGCAGCAGATCGCCGCGCTGCTGGCCACGGAAGCAGACAGTATCTCGAAGATCATCTACCGCCAGCGGCAGCAGCTCAAAAGCGGCGATATCGCTTTCAGGAGCGGGTTTGTATGGTGGAGCGCGGGCAAGGTGGACCTTGCGCTGAAAGTATTGTACGTCGTGTTTACCGAAGGATGGAAGATCAGGGAAGAACGCCTCTGCGAAGACGCGCTCAGCCTGACCCGCGAAGTGATCCGCCGCGCAAGGGTTTCCGTGCCCGACGCCAAAGCCCTGTATGCGCTGATGCTCTTCCAGCTCTCCCGTTGGGAAACACGCACGAACGAGGCCGGCGAGCTGCTGGAGCTTGAAAAACAGCAAAGGCAATTATGGAACCGGGATATGATCAAAGTAGCGACGGATTACCTGAAACAGGCCAGCACCGTGCCTGCGCCGTCCACTTACATTATAGAGGCTTCTGTCGCCTACCTGCACGCCATCGCCCCGGGCTTCGCGCAAACGCCCTGGCAGCAGATCGCGAACCTCTACGCGCAGCTGGAAGAAATGGCCCCCTCTCCTTTCGTAAGGCTAAACCAGGCTGTGGCGCTGCATTTCGCAGGACAAACAAGAGTTGCTTTAGATATGATGAAAGCACTGGAACAGCAACCTTTCATGAAACATCACCACCTGCTGCATTGCAGCATGGCGCGCATTTATATGGACGGAGATAATAAACCGCTTGCTTTGCAGCATTATCGCAAAGCTTTATGGGGCAAGCCTTCGCCGGAGGAAGAAACGTTCATTCGCGGGAAGATCAAAGCATGCCTTCAAACGCCCTGACTGCGGGCCTTTTCAGTTCTTTCTTTGATAGTGTCCAGCACCAGCTCCCAATGTTTTTCATTGTTCTGGTACACGGTCTCATTCGGAAAATTGCTGTGTTTGACGGTGAGGCGCGTGCCTGTCTCGATAGGTTCCAGTTCCATGCGCACCAGCGTGTAGTTCTCCGACTGGTCCGGCACTCCGCTGAAAGAACTGTAATAGGTATACTCAAATACCTTGTTTTCATCCAGCACTTCGATCGTGCCTTTGTCTTCATACGGCTTCCCTTCCCACTCCCCGGTGAACCGGATGAGGCTGCCCACTTTCCAGTCGCTGATAGCGTTGGTGCCGAAAAGATATTCCTTCATACCCGCCGGGGTGGTGATGAATTTCCACACTTCAGGCACCGGGGCGGCAATATCTGTCGTTTTATTCACTACAAAGTCCTGTAACATATGGTTCCGCGTTTGTACAGGAATATGAACAACAAAAACCGGTCCTTTTTGCAACCGGTTTGTAAAAATACATTATGCAGGGCCCGCAGGTTTAATTACCTTCGCGGGTATGAAAGCGCTCTGCTTCCTGTTAAGCATATGGATCATTCTCTGTTCAGGCACGCCCTGTGCGGACGGGCATGTGCATGACGATTCCGGGAAGGAGACCATGGCTTACATTCATATGCCCATCACCGAACAGGAAGCCGGCGTTGACCTGTGCTCGCCCTTCTGCTCCTGCTACTGCTGCGCAGTGACCATCACCATCCCCGTTACCACCGTATTCTTTTCCCGGCCTATACCCCTGGCTGAGATCCCGGATATGTATATCTGTCCCCCTGCGGCGGACTTCACCGCTATTCCCTGGCAGCCGCCCCGTTTTTCCTGATCATCTTCGTGCAGACCAACCCTTTTTAACGTATATGGCCATACGCTGTATTGACGTGCATATGCGCCGTTAAATCCTGTTTTTAATAATGCTGAATAAGATCATCAGGTTCTCGATACAAAACAAGCTGATCATCGGGTTGATGACCCTGGCATTGATTGCCTGGGGCGTGTATTCCCTCACCCGCCTGCCGGTGGACGCTGTGCCGGACATTACCAACAACCAGGTGCAGGTGATCACGCAAAGCCCTTCCCTTGCGCCGCAGGAGGTGGAACGGCTGATCACCTTCCCCGTGGAGCAAACCATGGCCGTGATTCCCGAGCTGAAAGAGATCCGTTCCATTTCCCGCTTCGGCCTTTCCGTGGTTACCGTTATATTCCACGACGATGTGGACATTTACTGGGCGCGCCAGCAGGTGAACGAAAAGCTGGGCGAAGCCAAAAGCCGCATCCCGCCCGGCATCGGCGATCCTGAAGTATCGCCCATTTCCACCGGCCTGGGTGAAATTTACCAGTACGTGCTGCACCCGAAGCCCGGCTTTGAAAAACAATACAATGCCATGGAGCTGCGCAGCATACAGGACTGGCTGGTGCGCCAGCAATTGCTGGGCACGCCCGGCGTGGCGGAGGTGAACAGCTTCGGTGGCCGGCTGAAACAGTACGAGATAGCCCTGGACCCGGACAAGCTGGCCGGTTACCGCATCGGCATCAACGATGTGTTCACCGCGCTGGAGAACAATAACCAGAACACCGGCGGCGCGTATATCGATAAAAAGCCAAACACCTATTTCATCCGCAGCGAAGGCCTCATCGGCTCGCTGGAAGACATCGGCATGATCGTCGTTTCCCGTACCTCGCAAGGTTTTCCCGTGCTGGTGCGCGATGTGGCCGAAGTGCGCTTCGGCGAAGCCGTCCGTTACGGCGCGCTCACTCACGCGGACGGTAAAAAAAGCGGCGAAGCCGTGGGCGGCATCGTGATGATGCTCAAGAATGAAAATGCCAGCACCGTCGTAAAAAGCGTAGAAAAGCGGGTGGAGCAGATCCGCCGGTCGCTGCCCGACGGCGTGGAGCTGGAAGTATACCTCAACCGCAGCGACCTCGTGGGCCGTGCGTTGGGAACCGTGAGCAAGAACCTCATAGAAGGCGCGCTGATCGTGATCTTCGTGCTGGTCCTTTTCCTCGGCAACCTCCGCGCCGGGCTCATCGTGGCCTCCGTGATCCCCCTGGCGATGCTGTTTGCCATCAGCCTCATGAACGTGTTCGGCGTATCCGGCAACCTCATGAGCCTCGGCGCCATCGACTTCGGGCTGATCGTGGACGGCGCAGTGATCATCGTGGAAGCCACCATGCATCACCTGGGCCTCAGCCCCCTGAAAAGGCTCACGCAAAAGCAGATGGACGAAGAAGTGTACACCTCGGCCAGCAAGATCAGGAATGCCGCCGCTTTCGGGGAGATCATCATCCTCATCGTATACCTGCCCATCCTTGCGCTGGTAGGCATTGAAGGGAAAATGTTCAGGCCCATGGCGCAAACCGTGAGCTTCGCCATCCTGGGCGCTTTCATTTTATCGCTCACGTATGTGCCAATGATGAGCGCACTTTTCCTCAGCAAAAACGTGGAGCACAAACGCAATTTTTCAGACAGGATGATGGATTGGCTGCAGCGCCGTTACAGTCCCGTGATACGCGGCACGCTGCGCAGGAAAACGCTGACGGCCATAGTGGCCCTGCTGCTGTTCGCCGCCAGCCTTGTTACCTTTTTCCGTTTAGGCGGCGAGTTTATACCCACGCTGGAAGAAGGGGACCTTGCCATCGAAATGCGCCTGAGCACCGGCCGGTCGTTGTCCGAGTCCATAGACAAGATCAACCTTGCATCACAATTATTGCTTAAGGAATATCCTGAAGTGAAGGAAGTGGTGGGCAAGATCGGCTCCGCCGAAATACCGACGGACCCCATGCCCATGGAAGCTGTGGATGTAATGGTACTGATGAAGGAAAAAAGCGAATGGACCTCCGCTTCCACCCGCGAAGAAATGGTGGGTAAAATGCAGGAAACGCTTGAAGCCATTCCCGGCGTGAGCTTCGGGTTTTCCCAGCCCATCCAGCTGCGCTTCAATGAGCTGATATCAGGCGTAAGGCAGGATGTGGGCGTGAAGATATTCGGCGAAGACCTTCAAACCCTCACCAGTCTCAGCGAACAGGTGGGCAGGATCGTGAGCGGAACCGAAGGCGCCAAAGACCTTTACCTGGAAAAGATCACCGGCCTGCCGCAGATCGTTGTGCGCCTCAACCGCGTTCAACTGGCTAAATACGGCCTGAGCGTGGCCACCGCCAACCAGGCGCTGAATGCCGCATTTGCCGGGCAAAGCGCCGGGCAGGTGTACGAAGGCGAAAAGCGGTACGACCTCGTGGTGCGTTTTAACCAATCCAGCCGCGAAAGCATCAGCGACGTGCGGAACGTATTCGTGAGCACCCCCGACGGGCACCAGGTGCCGCTGGACCAGCTGGCGGAGATCACCTACTCCCCCGGCCCCAACCAGATACAGCGCGAAGCCGCCAAACGCAGGATCATCACCGGCTTCAACGTGCGCGGCAGGGATATTGCCAGCGTCGTAAAAGAAGTGCAGGAAAAAATAGCCCGCGACATTAAGCTGCCGCCGGGGTATTTCATCACTTACGACGGGCAGTTCGAGAACCTGCAGGAAGCGCAGCGGCGTTTATCCATTGCCGTGCCTATCGCGCTGGCGCTTATTTTCCTGCTGCTTTTCTTCACGTTCGGTTCAGTGAAACAGTCCCTGCTCATTTTCACCGCCATTCCCATGGCCGCCATCGGCGGCGTGTTTGCCCTTGTGCTGCGCGGCATGCCTTTCAGTATTTCCGCCGGCGTGGGGTTCATCGCTCTCTTTGGCGTGGCGGTGCTGAACGGCATCGTGCTGATCGCGGAATTTAACCGCCTGAAAAATGAAGGCATGACGGACCTGGAAAAAATTGTGCTGGAAGGAACACGGCTAAGGCTGCGGCCCGTGCTCATGACCGCTGCCGTGGCATCGCTGGGCTTTTTGCCCATGGCGCTTTCGGGCAGCGCCGGCGCGGAAGTGCAGAAGCCGCTGGCCACCGTGGTGATCGGCGGGCTGGTCACCTCCACCCTGCTCACCTTGCTGGTGCTGCCGGTGTTCTATTTGTATTTCGAAAAGATCAGGTCAAAAACAGGTCATATGAACAAGTTGATGTTATTGCCATTGCTGGTGCTCCCATTCTCCGCAGGAGCGCAGGAAAAACCGCTCAGCCTGCCTGAATGCATCAGCGCCGCCGTTCAGCAGAACCGCGGCATACAGGCCGCGCAGATGGACGTGAATGCGGGCCACCAGCTGCGCGCAGCCGCGCCGGAGATCGCCAAAACGGAGCTCAGCCTGCAATACGGCCAGTACAACAGCTACGTAAAAAACGATAACAACATCGGCATATCACAGAAGATACCTTTCCCGACCCTGCTGGGCGCGCAAAGCAGTCTTGCCGGCGAAAACGTGAAAAGCAGCGAGCTGCAGCTGGCTTCAGACAAGAACAATCTCATTTTCCAGGTGAAAAGCGCCTGGCACCAGCTGCAATACCTGCTGGCACTGCAGCACAAGCTGGAAGAGCAGGACACGGTGTATGCCCGCTTCGTGAAGGCCGCCGGCGTGAAGCTGCGCACCGGCGAAAGCAACCTGCTGGAACAAACCTCCGCGCAAAACCAGCAGCAACAGCTGCGCACACAGCTGCAGCAGGTGAAGGCGGACGTGCGGCTGTACCTTACACGCCTGCAAACGCTCATGAATGCCGCTGCGCCCGTGAACATACAGGAAGAGCCGCTGCGCGCGCTCAGCATGGATGCTGCAGACTCCGCCGCCGTGGCGCAGAACCCGGGCCTGCTCTGGTACCGGCAGCAGGCCGTGGTAGCGGAAAAGCAGCAGAAGGTGGAAAAGAACCGCCTCCTGCCTGATATCACCGTCGGCTTTTTCACGCAAACGCTCAACGGCACGCCGCTGAATGCTTCCGGCATGCCGCTGGCCAATCCGGGTAATCGGTTTAACGGGCTGGAAGCAGGCCTTTCCATCCCCTTGTGGTTCAGGCCCCAGGCAGCGAAGATCAAAGCCGCGGGCATGCACCGCCAGGCAGCGGCTTTCCGCTACGAGCAGCAGCAGCACAACTACTCCGGCATGTACAACGAAAGTCTCCAGGAAACCCTCAAATACAGGGAATCCCTTCAATACTACGAAACCTCCCTGCTGCCGCAAACGGACCTGATGATCGGTCATGCCGGGAAAGCCTACGCCAACGGGGAGATCGGGTATGTGGAATACCTGCAGAACCTGCGCACATCCATGGGCGTGCAGCAGCAGCATCTTGAAACGATCAATAACTACAACCAGCGTATCCTGCACCTGCAATACCTGGCCGGCAACAAACCTGAATGAACATGCAACGACTACTGATCATATTTTTCGCCGCCGCGCTTGTTTCCTGCGGCAACGCATCCAAACCTTCCGGGGCCGACAGCACGGCCGCCGAAGCGCATCATGAAGAATCCGTCGTGGAGCTGACGCCCGCGCAGGCCCGCACCATCGGCCTGCAAACCGCGGTCGTGGAAAAACGTTCCCTCAGCGGTTCCATCAAAGTGAACGGCATGCTGGACGTGCCGCCGCAACAGATGCTCAGCATTTCCACGCCTTTCGGCGGCATCCTGCGCAACACCCAATTGCTGGAAGGTTTCTGGGTTAAAAAAGGACAGGTGATCGCGGAAATGGAACATCCCGATTATATCCAGCTGCAGCAGGATTACCTGGAAACAAAAGCGCAGCTGGGCTTCCTGGACCAGGAGCTGGAAAGGCAGCAGGAACTGAGCCGGGAGAACGTGACCGCTAAAAAGACGCTTCAGAAAACAGAGGCAGACCACCGTACGCTGAAAGTGCGCATGGAAGGGCTTCGCCAGAAGCTGCTGCTCATGAACATCGCCATCCCGAACCTCGAAAAAGGCACGATCATCCGCGCCATTCCCGTGATAGCGCCCATCAGCGGCTACGTAACGAAGGTGAACGCCAACATCGGGAAGTTTGTGAATGCGAACGAGCCCATGTTCGAAATCGTAGACACCGAACACCTGCACGCCGAGCTGACCGTGTTCGAGAAAGACATTCCCCGCCTGAAGATCGGGCGCAAGGTGCGCTTTGTGCTGTCCAACGAAACAGAAGAACGCACCGCCACCATCCATCTCATTGGCCGGGAAATAGACAGCGACCGCACCATCCGCGTGCATTGCCACCTGGACCGGGAAGACAAGGAGATGATGCCCGGCACCTATCTTAAGGCCTGGGTGGAAACCGGCGCGGCGGAAGTGCCTTCCCTGCCCGATGAAGCCATCGTGATGGAAGGGGACAAATACTACGTGTTCATGGCCGAAGAAGAACCTCATCATTTCAAACGCCTGGAAGTAGGCGCCGGCATCAGCGGCAACGGGTACACGGAAGTGATATTGCCCGAAGGAACGCCCGCCGGTGCGCGGTTTGCCGCGAAAGGCGCCAACGACCTGATGGCTAAAATGATGAACAGCGGCGAAGAAGGCCATGCCCATTGACCCGTTTTTCGCGGTGATTTATTGCAGGCTCTGTTTTTTTAGCCTGCAATAAATTTTTCTATTGGGGTGCTTCACGTTATTTTTGCGGGATGCAAAGCGTATTCCAGCATAATTCTGTCGTTATCACCGGCGCTTCTTCCGGCATAGGAAGAGCCCTCGCCATTGCATTTTTGCAGGCGGGCGCCAGCGTTTCCGTGTGCGCCCGCAACCGGGAAGCCCTGGAGGCCCTGGCGGCGGAAGCAGGCAGCGATGCGCTGCATACCTTCGTGGCGGACGTGAGCCGCGAAGAAGAATGCAAAGCATTCATAGACAGCATCCTGAACCGCTTTGGTAAAATAGACGTGCTGGTCAACAACGCAGGCATCAGCATGCGCGCCCTTTTCAAAGACACGAGCCTGGAAGTGCTTAAATCCCTGATGGACATTAACTTCTGGGGCGCCGTGTACTGCACCAAATTCGCCCTTCCGTCCATCATCGCCAACAAAGGCACGATCGTGGGCGTTTCGTCCATCGCCGGCTACCGCGGCCTTCCGGGGCGCACCGGTTATTCCGCTTCCAAGTTTGCGATGCAGGGTTTCCTGGAAGCCCTCCGCACCGAAAATCTCCATACAGGCGTTAACGTGATGTGGGTATGCCCCGGCTTCACCGCCTCCAACATCCGGAACACCGCGCTCGATAAAACCGGGCAATCGCAGAAAGAGACCCCGCTGAAAGAAGACCAGCTGATGAGCGCCGAAGATGTGGCCCGCCATACGCTGCGCGCCATCATCCAGCGGAAACGCACCCTCATACTCACTACCCAGGGCAGGCTCACCGTGCTGCTCAGCAGGCTGTTCCCCGCCTGGGCAGACAGGCTGGTGTTCAACCATTTCAGGAAAGAGCCCGGCTCACCCCTCGAAGCCTGAAAACTGGTCCTCATTTTGTTATGCATCCCTTTTTTTATCGCTCTTTTGCACGTTTACACTGAATAATTGATTTTCTTTGCACAGGATTTTACAACACCCCTGTGGTTTACAGCTTCGGCTCTATTAGATATGCCCATTATCACACTGACATCTGACATTGGTTTGCAGGATTACCTGACAGGCGCCATCAAAGGGCTGTTGCTGCAACATTGCGCGGATGCACAGGTGGTGGACATTTCCCACCACATTTCCCCCTTCAACCTGCCGCAGGCCACCTACATCTGCCGCAGCGCCTTCCGTTACTTCCCTGACGGAACCTATCACCTGGTGCTCAACAACCTGTTCGACCGCAAAGCGGATTACCTGCTGCTGGGCCGTCACAACAACCAGTTCATCCTCTGCGCAGACAATGGCCTGCTCACCATGATAGCCGGGGAAATGCCCGCCGAGGTATACCGCATTCCGCTGGACCCCGCCGAGAACCGCAATACGCTGAACATGGTGGCGGTGATGGCCAGGGCCCTGGCCCGCCTCACGAAAGGCGCCGCCCTTTCCGAAACCGGCACGCTCACCAGCGAGATCACCATTAAAAACAACCTGCAGCCCCTTACCGGGGAAGATTATATCGAAGGGCAGATACTGCATATCGACAATTTCGAGAACGTGGTGGTGAACATCACCCGCGGGCAGTTCGACGAGCAGCGCAGGAACCGCAAATTCGCCATCCTGTTCCGCCGCGACGAAATGATCACGCAGATCAGCGAAACCTACGCGGACGTGCCTGAGGGCCAGAAGCTGGCGCTTTTCAACTCCGCCGGTTACCTTGAAATTGCCGTGAACAAAGGGAACGCAGCCGGTCTGTTCGGCCTGCAGGGCTTCCGCCGCGACCAGTTGCAGCAGGGCGCCTACCAGCAGCTTTCCTTCTACCAAACCGTCAGAATCCTGTTCGAATAATGATCCGCATCGTGAAACTTACCATGGCCCCCGAGCGGGGCGCCGATTTTGAGACCCTTTTTGCCGAAAGACAGGAAGCCATCCGCCACTACCCCGGCTGCAGCCACCTGGAATTGTGGAAAGACCGCAGCCATGCCGGCGTTTATTTCACCTACAGCATCTGGGACGGGCCGGAGTCCCTGGACCATTACCGCCACTCCCCTTTGTTTGCGGAAGTATGGGCGGGCATTAAAGGCTGGTTTACAGGCAGACCCGAGGCCTGGAGCCTGGACGATAAAACGCCCCGGCTGCAATAAAAAGCGCAGTAAAAAGTTAAAGTATTTATAAAAAGTTAAAACTGTTGCTCACATTAGCTTAATTGGTTACTTTTTCTATTTTTGTCGGAATTATCTAAAACAACCTTATGTATTTTAACCGGATTAATAACATTACGGGCTGGATAGTGTGTATTATTGCCTGTACTGTCTATTTAATGACCATGGAAGCCACGGGAAGCCTGTGGGATTGCGGGGAGTTCATTTCCGCGGCCTATAAAGTACAGGTGCCCCACCCCCCCGGTGCCCCCCTGTTCGTGTTGTTGGGCCGCATCTTCACCCTGCCCTTCAAACCTTCCGAAGCTTCGCTCGGCATCAACATCATGAGCGCCCTGGCCAGTGGTTTCACGATCCTGTTCTTATTCTGGACCATCACGCACTTCGCCCGCCGCATTTTCAGCAAGAACGGCGAGGAGCTCACCCAAAAACAGATCCACGTGGTGATGGCTGCCGGCGCGGTAGGTGCGCTGGCCTATACTTTTTCCGACTCTTTCTGGTTCTCCGCTGTGGAAGGCGAGGTATACGCCATGTCTTCCCTCTTCACCGCCCTCGTTTTCTGGGCTATGCTGAAATGGGAGCATGAAGCGGACACCAAATACGGCGACCGCTGGATCATCTTCATCGCTTACATGATGGGGCTTTCCATCGGCGTCCACCTCCTGAACCTGCTCACCATTCCCGCGATGGTGCTCATATATTACTTCAAACGCGGCAAGAACGTATCCGTGAAAGGCGCTTTCTGGGCGTTCGTGCTCGGTTGCGTGATCACCGGCCTGGTGCAGAAATTCATTATACAGGATACCATTAAAGTATCCGGTATGATGGACGTGTTCTTCGTGAACAGCCTGGGCCTGCCGTTCTTCTCCGGTTTCACCTTCTACTTCCTGGCCATCATCGCCCTGCTGGTATACGGTTATTTCAAACCCGGCAAGATCGGCCTCTACGCGCCGCTGATCATCGTTTCCTCCCTGATCATCTTCCCGGCGTTTGCAGACGGCGACAGCGGCGGCATCCGCGTGCTGCGCTTCGTGATCGGCGCCGCCGTGCTCTTCATCCCCTACATGCTGAAACTGTTCGGCGTAGAACTGAGCGGCGCGGGCATGAAACGGGCAGTGCAGCTGGTCAATTCCTCCATTTTCTTCGTGCTCATGGGTTACTCCACTTACGTAACCACCATGATCCGTTCCTCCGCGAACCCTACGGTGGATATGTATAACGTAGACAACCCGGTGTCTCTCGTAGGTTACCTCGGCCGTGAGCAGTACGGCGACTTCCCGCTGATCTACGGCCAGGTGTTCACCGCGCGCCCCGAAAAATATGAGGAGAAAGGGAACATCTACGCCCGCGGCAACAAAGAATACATTGTAGTCGGTAAAAAACAGGTACCTGTTTACAATCCCAAAGACATGATGCTGTTCCCCCGCGTGTGGGACGCCAGCAACGACCAGGGACACGCCGATTTCTATAAAGCGCATCTCGGCCTGAGGGACGGCGAAGCGCCTACCTTCGGCGATAACATCAGCTTCTTTATCCGTTACCAGGTAGGCTTCATGTACCTGCGCTACTTCGGCTGGAACTTCGTGGGCCGCCAGAACGATACGCAGGGCTTTGGCAACCCGAGGGACGGTAATACCGTTTCCGGTATACCTTTCATAGACAGCTTCCTCTACGGCGACCAGGGCATGATGCCGGACAGCCTGAAGAACAACAAGGCGCACAATACCTTCTTCTTCCTGCCGCTCATTCTCGGTATCATCGGTTTCCTTTTCCATTACAACCGTCATAAAAAAGACGCGCTCATTGTTGGCGTGCTCTTTTTCTTCACCGGTTTCGCCATCGTATTATATCTCAACCAGGCAGGCAACCAGCCCCGCGAGCGTGACTACGCCTATGTAGGCTCCTTCTACGCCTTCGCGATCTGGATCGGCCTGAGCGTGCTGAGCCTCTACCAGTTCTTCCTGAAAAAAGCCCCCAAGCTTCCCAAGCCCGGTGTGATAGCCGGCGTGCTGTGCATGCTGGGAGCGCCTGTGCTCATGGCGCAGCAGGGCTGGGATGACCACGACCGTTCCAAAAAAGTGCTGGCAAGGGATGTTGCGCGCGACTACCTTGAATCCTGCGCGCCGAACGCCATCCTGTTCACCGTAGGCGACAACGATACTTACCCGCTGTGGTATGCGCAGGAAGTGGAAGGCATCCGCCCGGATATCAGGGTGATCAACCTGAGCCTGCTGGGTGTGGACTGGTACATTGAACAACAGACCAAAGCCACCAACAACAGCCCGGCCATTGCCATGACGCTCAGCGCGGACAAATACCGCGGCGAGAACCGCAATTACGTGATGCACTACGACAACGGCAAAGTGCCGCAGGACCGCTTCTACAACCTCAAGGAAGTGATCAACTTCCTGGGTGAGGACAACCCGGCCGCCAAAGTGCAGCTGCAGAACGGGGAGTTCGTGAACTACCTGCCGTCCAAACGCCTCTTTATACCGGTAGACGCAGCCGAAGCCGTGAAGAACGGTACGGTAGACATCCTGGACAGCGGCCGCATTGCCCCGCAGGTGCCGTTTGAAGTGTCGAAAGACGTGATCTACAAGAACGACCTGGCCGTGTACGACATCATTGCCACCAATGCGTTCAAACGCCCGATCTATTTCACCGGACCGGTAGACCTTGGTTTCAACGAATTCCTTTCTGTTGAAGGCCTGACCTACCGCCTTGTGCCCACGCGCAGGCTGCCGTCAGACGAAATGCTGCCAGGCCTGAACGACCAGGTGAACACCCGCCGCATGTACGAAAACCTCATGAACAAGTTCGTATACGGCAGCGTGAACATCGAAGGCGTGTACTTCGACGAGCCTAACCGCCGCATGCTGCAAACCATCCGCAACGCTTACACCAAAGCAAGCGTGGCGCTGGTGAAAGAAGGCGACAAAGAAAAAGCCCTTAAGCTGCTGCACCGCCAGGATTCAGTGTTCCTGCCCGGCAATATGCCTTACGCCATGACCTCCCCCGGCAATATGCACAACCTGTGGAGCATGGAAATCGTATACGCGTATTACATCGCGGGCGACAATAAAAAAGCGGAAGAGATCTCCGGCCAGATCATCAAGGACCTGGAGCAGCAGATGCGCTACTACCGCGCCCTGCCTGCTAACAAGTTCACCAACGACCTGCAGGACGATGCGCAGCGCGCAGAACGTTTTATGATGATGCTGAAACAATGGAAAACAGACCTCGGCGCCGATACCAGCCGCCGCGGCGAAATTGGCAGCGGCCAGATCAATACCGTGCCAGCCCCGGCGCCCGCCCAGGACAGTAATAAGTAATCAGGTTCAAATTGGAACATATAAAAAGCTCCCGGTAATGCCGGGAGCTTTTTTGTTATGCTTTGCGGAGGTTTCCTGCCGGGCATTAAAAGCTCCCTTACGCCAGCTTCGTCGCCCCTCCTGCACAATTCCCCCGCTGCTCCTCGCAATGACGGGCTTTTTTCCTGTAGCGCTATAGGCGGTCCCCCAGGCTGGCAGCCATAAAAAAACGCCGGAAGTTTCCTCCCGGCGCTTTCTTAATATTAATTTTCCTATAACTTTTCGATCATTTCCCGCACATTCTTCACGCTCTGGGTGATCTCAGGCACGCTGTTGAACCAGTTGTGCTCGTATTCAGCGGAGATCAGCCCTTTGAACTTCTGCGCTTTCAGCTCCTGCAGAACGGCCTCCACGTTGCTTACGCCGGTGCCCCAGATCACATCGTGCGCCTGGCGGCTCTTTTCGTTCATGTCTTTGAAATGCAGGCTGTAAATGCGGCCGTTGAGGGTTTTCATGCACTCAACGGGATCCAGGCCGGAACGAACCCAGTGGCCGATGTCCGCACAGGCGCCTATGTACTGGCTGCGGCCTTTCATGGCGGCGGTCACACTGTCCGGATGCCAGTAGTGGCTCGGTTTCGGGTGGTCGTGGATGGCCACTTTGATCTTGTATTCGTCCGCCAGGCGGGACACGATGTCCAGGTCTTCCACGCGGGGCTCGGAGGTGATGATCTGGATCTTCATCGCTTTGGCGAATTCGAACAGCTGTTTCCAGTCCGCTTCGCTGCGGGGGCTCACCACGCCGAAGGCCACGAGGGTCTTTTTCTTGGATTTCAGCAAGTTCTGCACTTCTTTCTGTTTGGCTGCATCCATTTTGAAGTCCATTTTGCCTTCAATGCCGCCCCCGATCGTTTGCCCCGGGTAACATTCCACATACTGCAGACCGCAGGAATCCAGCTTGTCCAGCGCTTCGGCCAGGGTAAAACGGTTGAAAGAGTAGGCCTGGGCGCCCAGTTTCCAGCCCAGCTTCGCTTCCTTTTTCTGCGCAGCGGCAGGCATTGCGTACACCAACGCAGCCATACCGAGCGTCAGCAGGCCTTTCCGTAATGTTCTCATAGACGTGTATTTTAACATTTAGCTTTTAATTAAAATGTATTTCTGACACGAAAAATAACAGCCTTTTCCGGATTTTGCAACACCGCCGTGACAAACGGTGCTGTATTTACTTTTTACGTAATTTCGGTGAAGATATGAAAGGCTTTATTTTCTCCAGGTATGATCCTTCCGAAAACAGTCAGTCGCCGTTTGACAAGTTACTGGACATTTTCACACAGCTGCTCACCTACACGAGCGGCGACGTGGCGGAAGCCCTCCAATGGCTCACCGAGCTGGACAAAGAATACCAGCTTAGCAACAACGAATATGGCATCGGGGATTTTATACAGGACCTGAAAGACAAGGGATACATCCGTGAGAACGAGGAAAAGGGCAGCTTCGCCATTACCTCCAAAACGGAGCAGACCATCCGCAAACGTGCGCTGGAAGAGATCTTCGGCAAGCTGAAAAAATCCGGCGTGGGCGACCACAACATCCGCAAATCCGGGCAGGGCGACGAATTGAACGCTGAAACGCGGCCCTACGCATTTGGCGACGCGCTGGAACAGATAGACATGACCGCTTCCATCCGCAACGCGCAGATCAACCACGGCATCGAGGCATTCAGCATGCAGCAGGACGATCTGGAGATCCGGGAAACCGATTTCAAGACGCAGACCTCCACCGCGCTGATGATAGACATCTCCCATTCGATGATCCTCTACGGGGAAGACCGCATCACCCCAGCCAAAAAGGTGGCCATGGCCCTCAGCGAGCTGATCACGACGCGTTACCCGAAAGACACGCTGGACATCATCGTGTTCGGCAACGACGCCTGGCAGATCGAGATCAAGGACCTCCCGTATTTGCAGGTCGGCCCCTTCCACACCAATACCGTGGCGGGTCTTGAGCTGGCGATGGACATCCTGCGGCGCCGCCGCAATCCCAACAAACAGATCTTCATGATCACGGACGGGAAACCCACCTGCCTCAAGCAGGGCAAACAATATTACAAGAACAGCTTCGGGCTGGACAGGAAGATACTCAACCGTACCCTCAACCTGGCCGCGCAATGCAAGAAGCTCAAGATACCCATCACCACTTTCATGGTGGCTACGGACCCGTGGCTGCAGCAATTTGTCAACGAATTCACAGAAACCAACAACGGTAAAGCATTTTTTTCAGGCACAGATAATCTGGGACAATTCCTGTTCTACGATTTTGAAAGCGGAAAAAGGAAAAAGTTATAAGTATGGAAAAGATCAGGACGCTCGGCGAACTTAAGAAAAGCGGTTATGTACACAGGTCTGTAAAGGAAGAGCTCCGGCAGAACCTCATTGCCAAACTCAAAAAGAAAGAGACCACTTTCCCCGGCATTATCGGCTACGACGATACCGTGATACCGGATACGGAAAGGGCGCTGCTTTCCCGTCACAATATCCTCTTCCTCGGCCTGCGCGGCCAGGCTAAAACGCGCATGGCCCGGCAGATGACGGACCTGCTGGATGAATTCATCCCCATTGTGGCGGGCTCTGAAGTGAACGACAGCCCCTTTGCCCCGCTCAGCCGCTATGCGCGGGACCTGGTGGCGCAGATGGGAGACAAAACGCCCATTGAATGGATCGGCCGCGATGCGCGGTACGGCGAAAAGCTGGCCACGCCCGACGTGTCTGTAGCAGACCTTATCGGCGACGTGGACCCCATCAAGGCGGCCAATGAAAAGCTGAGCTATGCGGACGAACGGGTGATCCATTTCGGCATTATCCCGCGCAGCAACCGCGGCATTTTCGTGATCAACGAGCTGCCGGACCTGCAGGCGCGCATCCAGGTGGCGCTCTTCAATATCTTACAGGAAGGCGATATACAGATACGCGGCTTTAAAGTAAGAATGCCGCTGGACATGCTGTTCGTATTCACCGCCAACCCCGAAGACTACACCAACCGCGGCGCCATCGTGACGCCGCTGAAGGACCGTATAGAAAGCCAGATCATCACCCACTATCCCAAAACGCTGGAAAACTCCCTGCTCATCACCGAACAGGAAGCCGCCATCCATGCGGAGCAGCAGGCCGTGGTGAAGATGCCCGACATCGTGAAAAGGATCATTGAACAGGTGGCATTTGAAGCCAGGGGCAGCGAATACGTGGACAAAAAGAGCGGCGTATCGGCCCGCCTTACCATTGCCGCGTTCGAGAACGCGGTGAGCGCCGCCGAGCGCAGGGCCATCCTCAACAAGGAAAAGAGCACCTACGTGCGCATCAACGACCTCCAGGGCATTATTCCCGGCATTACGGGCAAAATAGAGCTGGTATACGAAGGCGAGCAGGAAGGGCCTTTGCAGGTAGCATTGAACCTGCTGGAAAAGAGCCTGCGCACCCTTTTCGCGCAATATTTCCCGAACCCGGATACTTTCAAGAAAAGAAAGGCCGGCGCGGCGGACACCAATCCGTACCGCCCCGTGATCACCTGGTTCGACCAGGGGAATTCCCTCCAGCTGCTGCAGGATACGACGGACAAACAATACGAAGCCGCCCTCAACAAAGTGACCGGCCTGCCGGAACTCGTGAAGCGGCTTTTCCCCCAGGCGGGCAAACAGGAATCGCTGCTGATGATGGAAATGGTGCTGCATGGCCTTTCCGCCTACAGCCT
This sequence comes from Chitinophaga sp. 22620, assembly GCF_052044405.1. NCBI lineage: Bacteria > Pseudomonadati > Bacteroidota > Chitinophagia > Chitinophagales > Chitinophagaceae > Chitinophaga > Chitinophaga sp. 22620. Next base: position 652,426 of record NZ_JBQEMV010000003.1, read on the forward strand.
GCTCAGCAAAAAAACGCTGGAAAAAGAAACCCGCTTCTCCGACCTGCTGGGAACGATGATGAATTTCAGCACCTCTGCGGACCCGGAGGAAGAAGAAGAATTGTAATACCGGACCAGATATCGGGAAAAAGGAGCGGCCATCCGCTCCTTTTTCCTTTTTAAAGAAGCACTTGCACTGTAACAAGAATTTTTTATCTTGTCAGAGTAACACTTATTACTCCACGTCAAAAAAACAGTGAAAACTTATGCACAGAAGGAACTTCCTCCAAAACACCTCCGCTTTTCTTGCCGGTTCCGCTCTTTTCCCTTCCGCGCTCCGCGCCATGGCCCCCAGCGACCGCGTGAACATTGCAGTGATCGGTGTGAACGGTATGGGTTTCAGCGACCTGAACGGCCTGCTGAACCATCCGGAAACCAATTGCGTTGCCCTTTGCGACGTGGACGAGAACGTGCTGAACAACCGCGCCGCCGAGCTGGCCAAAAAGAATATCAAAGTGCAGCTTTACTCCGATTACCGGAAGCTGCTGGAAAATAAAGACATAGACGCCGTGGTGATCGGCACGCCGGACCACTGGCACTGCCTGCAGATGACGGACGCCTGCTCCGCCGGCAAAGACGTATATGTTGAAAAACCCATCGGCAATTCCATCGCCGAATGCCGCGCCATGGTGGCCGCGCAGGAGCGCCACAACCGCGTGGTGCAGGTGGGCCAGTGGCAGCGCAGCATGCAGCATTTCAACGACGCCATCGCCTTCGTGCATTCCGGTAAGCTGGGTAATGTGCGCCTGGTGAAAGTATGGGCGTACATGGGCTGGATGAAGCCCGTTCCGAAACAGAACATCACTACGCCCCCCGCCGGCGTTAACTACGAGGCATGGCTGGGCCCCGCCGCCAAACGCCCCTTCGACCCCAACCGCTTCCACTTCAACTTCCGCTGGTACTGGGATTATGCGGGCGGCCTGATGACGGATTGGGGCGTGCACCTCATCGACTACGCGCTGTATGGCATGAAAGCTTCCAACCCTGTATCTGTCGTGGCATCCGGCGGCAAGTTCGCCTACCCTGACGATGCGGCGGAAACTCCCGATACGCTCACAGCCATTTACCAGTTCGATGGTTTTAATATGCAATGGGAACATGCCACCGGCATAGACGGCGGCCCCTACGGGCGTACGCATGGCATTGCCTTCGTGGGCAACAACGGCACCCTGGTGCTGGACCGCGGCGGCTGGGAAGTGATACCCGAAAAAGATAAAATGGAAGCAGTGCCGCGCGTCAAAGCGTCGGACAACGGATTGGTGAAACACACCAGGAACTTCCTCGACGTGATCAAAAGCCGTAACATGGCGGACCTTAAGTGCGACATCAAAACAGGCGCGAACGTGGCGGTGAATGCGCAGATGGGCAACATCGCCTTCCGCACCGGCGAAAAAGTATACTGGGAGGCGGCGCAGGGCAAATTCACCAGCAAAGACGCCAACAAATACATCACGCCCGAATATCACAACAACTATAAACTTCCTAAATAAACTGAAACATGCATCGTATCAAATCTCTGTTGATCTGCACGGCACTGGCCGCGCCCGCATTCCACGCATCCGCGCAGCAGGCAAAACCCGCTGACACCGAAGTATGGGAACCCGTACCCGCCGTGATCACTCCCGGCACCGCTACCAACACCGCCCCGTCTGACGCTATCATCCTGTTCGACGGCAGCGATCTGTCCAAATGGGTGTCTGACAAAGACGGCGGAAACGCTCCCTGGGTACTGAAAGACGGAGCTATGACCGTAGCCCCGGGCAAAGGCGGCATCAAAACCAAAGAGTCGTTCGAAGATTTCCAGCTGCACATCGAGTGGAGGTCGCCCGAAGTGGTGAAAGGCGAAAGCCAGGGCCGCGGCAACAGCGGCATTTTCCTGCAATCCAATTACGAGCTGCAGGTGCTGGACAACTACAACAATAAAACGTATGTGAACGGCCAGGCCGGCAGCCTCTACAAACAGGCCATCCCGCTGGTGAACGCCTGCAAGAAACCCGGCGAATGGCAGACCTACGACGTGATCTGGACCGCTCCCCGTTTCAACGACGACGGCACCGTAAAATCGCCCGCGCGCGTAACCGTGCTGCATAACGGCGTGCTGGTGCAGAACAATACCGAGCTGAAAGGAAAGACCCTGTATATCGGCAAACCGTTCTACGAAAAACATGGCGCGCTGCCGCTGGCTTTGCAGGACCATGGCGACCTGGTGAGCTACCGGAATATCTGGATCAGGAAACTTTAATACTTGCCATATAGACGAATGAAAAGGGAGCATTACGAAATGCTCCCTTTTTTATGATATGATCCGATCTGTTAAAGACGCAAATATGCAGCGCATGAAGGCCGTTTGAATCATATTGAAATATTCGATATCTTTATCGCTACGACCCAACCCGTCTGATTATGAAATTGACACATTCCCTCTACCTGCTGGCCATTGGCGCAGCTACATTCGCTTCCTGCTCAAAAGAAGAAAGCATTGAACCCGACAACAACAGCGGCGGCGGCGGCGGTGCAGGTACACAAGCGCTCATTGGAACCTACGACTTCCTTTACATGGCCGCACATACCGAAAGCGACATAACAATGACTATGGCCGGTGAAACCATGCGCACGGTAACGATCTCCGATTATGTTTCCAAACAAAACACAGGCACCTACGAATTCACTGCCAAAGAAATGAAATCGGCCGGCGTCGGTTATACGGTGGATACAGTTGTAAAGGCCTGGTCTTATACGAACGGGCAACTGGATGACGAATTTGAAGCACCTTTTACATTCAGCACTTCCGGGTACACTTCCTCCGGCACCTATAAGCTGATCGGAACAGATTCGATCTATTCCGAATCGGGATTTGCCAGTGTGCCGACCGGCGGCGGCGGGCAGACGAATATACCGATTGAACCTTCCGGCACAAAATTCTCCTGGTCAGGCGATACCTTAACTTTCTACGGCCAATATGCGGCGGTGGTAACGCAAACGGTGCAGGGAATGGTTGTCACAAGCAAACAATATGCTAAGCATATGACGCGGCTTTTAAAACGGAAATAATTATATCCGGCAGCTTTGCTCCGGTTATGAAGCTGCCTGGGCAATATAAAAAATACAAAAGAGAGAGCTGCACCATGATTGTGCAGCTCTCTCTTTTATGTTATAGCAGCTACAGTGCTGTATCTATTGCCAATCCGGGTTCTGCCCCAGGTTAGGGTTCCTGTCCCGCACCGCCTGCGGAATGGGATATAAATATTTGGCATCGAGCCACTCCCGTCGCCCCGGGTTCCACATTACTTCCCCTGAAGTGCCGTTAGACAGCTGTATACGGCCCACCGCGGTGGAGGGGCTCACGTCTACGAATGCAATACCGGGCGTGGTGGATGGCGGCTTCGCGCCCTGGTAGAAATATACGTCGTTGATGCCATCACCGTTCAGATCGTACTCACCCAGCGCTGGAACATACATGCCGTTCATCGGTGCATCCTCAAATAAATCGCCGAGTTTCCAGCGCCTCAGATCGTCCGGGCGAAGGCCTTCGAAGATCAGCTCAACGCCTCTTTCGCGAAGCACCTCCAGCAATACGGGGTTCGTAAATTTATTGGCAAAGAACCCGATCATGTATGGGTCCGCCACGGTAGGCAATGTGGTAAGCGTGGCGCCTGTGATGCCGGCCCTTTTGCGCAGCGCGCCTATGGTTGCAGCCCAGTCTGCGGCAGTCATCCTGTTCAGCTCGGCAAGCGCTTCCGCTTTGTTGAGCAGCACTTCGGCCCAGCGCATAATGATATGGGCATTGTCGTTGCGGCTTTCGTCGTCGAAGGGGAACCGCTCGTCGTAGCACCATTTGATAGGCTGGTAGCCGGTATAGGTCTGGTTGAAATTCGGCGGAGCAACTACGGGCAGGCCGTTTTCCGTTCTGCGGTAATCTCCCAGGCGGATCGTTTGTTTCAGCCGGAGGTCACGGTTTTTCACTTCTTCCACAAATGGTGTGGTGGCATACCCGGCGTTGCTGGTAAACGGCGTGCCATCGATGTTGAGGTAGGTGTTGACAAAACGGCGTGTCAGGCTGGGGCGGTTGCCGTACGTGGGGCTGATGAACCGGCGGTTTGCAGAGCTGTAAACCTGGAGATTGGAGCTCAGTGCCACGGAAAGGATTGTTTCGTCCGCAAATGCAGATTTCGCAATGAACAGCTCACGATACCCTTTGTCTGGTGCGGCGCCCTGGTGCAGCGAAAAGCCTTTGATCTCGTCCGCTTCTTTTACCACTTCCTCGTACCAGGCGGCAGCCGTAGCCTGCTTGTTGTAGTTCGTATGATATTTGCGGAACGATGCTTCGAACAGGCAGATCCGTGTTTTGTAGGCACGGGCTACATTTTTGGTGATGCGGGTGCAGCTCTGGTCGCTGGTGAGCGTGATGTTCGCGATCGCATAGTCCAGGTCTGCCAATACTTTGTCCATCACATCAAACCTGTTATCGCGCGGGGCGTTCAGCTTCTCCATGTCGGTAACTTCGATCGTTTTATCGATCCAGGGCACATCACCGAACCTTTTTACTTTTTCGAAATAAAACAGGGCGCGGAAAAAGCGGGCTAAACCCAGGTAGTGTGCTTTGGCAGATACCGTGCTCTTCTCTGCGTTCTCTATGAAGTAATTGATATTACGCAGGTCCGTCCAGTTCGACAAGCTCCAGCCGGTGCTGGTGATGGGTGAAAGGGCGCCCGGCGCCAGGTAGTTGTCCACCCCGTTGCGGGCTACCAGGTCAGAATTATCGTCATCCTGGAATACGCCTACATCCGTGTTCGGCAGCAGGTCGTAGAATGAGTTTGTATATAGTTCCAGGCCGCTTTCCGACCCGAATACGGCTTCGTTGGTGGCAGTGTCTACCGGCACTTCATCGAGGTTGCAGGAGCCTGCCGACAACAGCATTACCAGCGCAAGCGTATAGTTGAATATTTTTCCAGTGTTCATAATTTAAAAATTGAGGGTCAAACCAATTGATACCGATTTCAGCATGGGATAGTTGTAACCATCGCCGCTGGTGCCGCTGCTCAGATCACGGTCGGAGCCGTAAATGCTGGTCACGTCCGTATCGCGTGTCCATTTGTACATGGGCGACCAGGTCCAGAGGTTTTCTGCCGACACATATACTTTCAGGTCGCGGGCATGTATTTTGGATATGAGGCGTTGCGGCAGCGTATAACCGATCTGTATATTCCTTAGCCTGATGTAGGCCGCATTTTGCAGGAAACGGTCGTTGGCCACCTGTAACGCACGGCCGGAGCCCTGGGCTACGTAGCCCACCAGGCGGGGCAGGTAAGCATCGAAATTACCCAGCTCTTCGCGGAACATATTAGCCTCCTGCCAGCGCGGGTATGCATTATACGGGCGGTTGTACATTCCCCAGAAACGCGCTTCTGAAGAGGGGTACCAGTCCTGTTTCATCACACCCTGGAAGAAAGTGGACAGGAAGATGCCGTTCCAGTCGCCTGAAAGGCCCAACCCGAAAGTATAACGCGGCTCGGAGTTGCCGATGATGGTCTTGTCGCCGGAATTGCCAACGCGGTTCAGACCCTGGTAGATCACGTTGTCGCCATCCAGGTTCCTGAACTTAAGATCGCCTACATAGTTCTTACGGGTATTGGTGTTGGGAATATTGGACTGTGAGGGCGATCTGGTAATTTCATCGGCCGATCTGAACAGCCCTTCCACCTGGTATCCCCAGATCTCTCCCACACGCTGGCCTTCGTAGTAGTCGGTCAGGTTCTTGTCAGGATTGTTGTATTTGGTGATGATCGCCCTTGAATCGGCCAGGGTAAACCGCACACCGTAGATAAAGGGTTTCGACGCCATCGTAAATTTATCATCCCAGCTAACAGACAATTCCCAACCGGTGGTCTCGAGGTTGGCATAGTTGCCAAACGGCTGAACAGTGCCGAACACTTCCGGTACGGTGGGTCCGACTGTGAACATATCTTTCGTCCAACGCCTGTAAACATCACCTGTAAACGACAGGCGGTTGTTGAGCGCGGAGAATTCGAGGCCCAGGTTGCCGGTGGTAGAAGTTTCCCAGGTGAGCCCGTCGGGCAGCACAACCGACTGGCGGGTGGTCTGCGGCCGGATGCCGTTGATGACACGGCCGGACTGCGTGATCGGGAATTTTTCGTAAAAGGTGTATGGACCGATGTTCCCGTTACCGAGCGAACCATACGAGGCCCGTAATTTAACATTCGAAAGTACCTTGGGGCTCACTCCCCAAAACGGCTCTTCGGATACTCTCCAGCCGGCGGATACAGAAGGGAAGAATCCCCATTGCTGATCTGTAGGGAATTTGGAGGAACCATCGTAACGTCCGTTCACTTCCAGCAGGTAACGTTCGCGGAAGTTGTAATTGATGCGGTAGAAGCCGCCCGCGATCGCCCATTTCTGGTAACCGCCGGTAGTAGTGATGCTCTGGCCAAGGGCAAGACTGATATCGTCAGCAGCACCGTAAACAACACCGTTGCGCTGCACGGTCAAATTATTGTAGATCGATTGTTCGTAGTTGAAACCGGCCAGGAAAGTGAAGTCATGGCCGCCGTTGAACTTGTGCTTGTAATCCGCGTAAAAGTTGGTAGCGAGATAGTTCGTCGTTCTTTTCCGCTCCTGCAGATCGTTCGTATTGGTTCCGGTATAACCAATCACGCCTTTATAGCGGCTGTAGGGCACCTGTACGCGGTTCTGCTGAGAGGCGATGTCGGTGGTCTGGAAAGTGAAGTCCGCACGGATGTTCAGCCTGTCTTCCAGGAAGTGCGCCCTGGCGCCGACCCTGTTTTTAAGAAAACGTTGTGTGTTATCTATAGCGTTCCGGCCGATGTAATAGTCGCCTACTGTATAGGCTGCGGAAAATGACAGCGTACCATCCGGATTCAGTAACGGAGCCAGCGGGTGGCCTTCATCCGCAATATTCCGGTATACACCGCTGCCCTCGCCAACGTTCAGCGGCTGGTGATACTTCTGCGTGGAATATTCTGTATTGTTATCGATCTGCAGCCACGGCGTTAAATGCATGCTGCCTTTAGCCCGCAGGTTATACATCTTATATTCGTCGCTATTGTAGCGGAATAAGCCATCCTCGCCATTGTACCGGCCGCTCAGGTAAAAAGTAGCCTTTTCGCTTCCCCCGGAAACTGACAGGTTATGCTCCTGCGCGCCAAAATTTTTCTTATACAGTTCGTCGTACCAGTCGGTGCTGTAATAGTATTTGTATTCGCCATTGCCGGGGTCTACCTCTATTCTCGGCAACGAGGGATCTTCCCATCTTCTTTTGATCTCCGCGAGGTAAGTAGGAGAAAAGCTGATGGTCTTATTGATGGCCGTAGGCGTGCTGCCGTTGTCGTTCCACCTGGACCATGCATCGCTGAATGCTTTTGCCCAGGGGTAGGAATCGGTGATATTGTCCGGTACTTCCGTAGGCGATTTGATAGCATAGTTGGCGGAATAGGCAACGCTTGTTTTCCCTGCCACGGGCATTTTGGTAGTAATAAGCACTACGCCAAATGCGGCGCGCGCGCCATAAATAGAGGCGGATGCGGCATCTTTCAAAACGGAGATACTTTCAATGTCGTTGGGGTTGAGCATGCGGGGATCGCCTTCCACGCCGTCTATCAGCACCAATGCGTTGCCGCCCTGCCCGATGGAAGTGGTGCCGCGGATGTTGAACGCAGGCGATTGCGTAGGCTTTCCGTCCAGCATCCTGAGGTTCAGGTTAGGCACTACTCCCACAAGGCCTTGTGCCAGGTTAGGCACCGGGCGGTTCTTAAATACTTCCGGGCCAACCTGGTCTACCGCCCCGGTAAGGTTCACTTTCTTTTGCGTGCCGTAGCCCACTACCACCACTGCATTGAGCGATTTTGCGTCGGCCGCCAGCTGTACGTTGAGCGTGCCTTCCCGGTCGGGCCTGACTTCCTGGCTAACGTAACCGATATAAGTAAATACCAGTATAGCTCCTTTGTCGGGTATGTTCATAGTGTAATTCCCGTTGACATCTGTAACGGTGCCGGTCTGTGTACCTTTGATCACAACGGTCACCCCGGGTAAAGCCTCTCCGGTAGTAGCTGTCACCCTGCCGGTCACCTGCCGGTCTGCCACCGATACCGCGGCATTTGCATGCGGCGCCGGAGATGCGGCTTCCGCCCGGCCTGCCCCGATCCCTGCAAGGAGCAATGCAATGCAGGCCAGCCTTCTTTGAAAGGTGCGCCGTGTTGGATAAAGCTTTTTGTTTCCGTAATACATAATATAGGTTTTGATATAGATTTTGATTTTGCCAGAAAATAAGTGACGGGAACGATATAAACGAACAGTGAATACATGGCAAACCCTGCGCTGGAAGCCGCCTGCCAGTCATTATGCTACTTTCATAAATTTGTTGTCTTTTCTGAAATTTGCTACCTCATGCCCATCAGGGGTAAAATTGAAAAAAAACATCAAGGAGTTCATTCATGAAAAGTTCATTTAACAAATTCATAATCTCGAAAGGGAATTGAACAACGTTTCAATAAATAACAAAAACCCGCTATGATAGCGGGTTTTTGTTCAAATGTATTTTCTTCGGAAGCGAATTTATGCTTCACGGCAATCGGTCATCCGCCATTCTCCTCAGCTCGCTGATCGTTGTTGCACCGTCGCAGACGTTTCTTAATTCTTCCTCTGCCCTGCCGGCGTAAGATGGGGAGGCAAGGCCGCGGTTCACCAGCTTAATATCCTGGATGAGGTTGCCGATCACGAACCAGTCGTGGCTGGTGATGGCGTCTTTGTCGGTGCTGTTTGTTTGCCGGAGGGCGTCCAGGTTGCCGGAATGTTGTTGGAAGATTTTTAGTTTTTTGAGCGTGATCATTATTATATGAATATAACTGTACTTTCTAAAATGTCCAAAGATCACATGCTGTGATCTTTTTTCTTTGCACAATATGGGCCTGGCTCCTTATTTTACCAGCAACCGGCAACACATACCTTTATTTCAGGAAATTTGTAATTTTATACGATCAGGGGGCGATTTCATATTTTCACATATAAATTACCGTTGTACATTTCAACGGATTTCCTTAACAGCAGCTGTATTTTACACCGGCAGCAATTTCAACCAAAAGCCTGTAACGGAAGCCGCACAAACAATATCTGGTATGTCATCTGGTTTTGATCCGGCACATGAGAAAGTATACGTCCAACGTCTATCGGAAGGAGATACGGAGGCTTTTCATGCCATTTATTATTACTATAGCCCGCGCGTTTTTGCCAAGCTGGTCAGCGTGCTAAAATCCGAAGACCTGGCGGCGGACATCCTGCAGGATGTCTTTTCCATTATCTGGCAGAAAAGAGCAGAGATAGACCCCGATAAGTCGTTCGGCGCATTTTTATTTAAGATATCCAACAACCTCGTCATCAGTCTCTTCAGGAAGGCAAAGAGGAACCAGGAGCTGGTAGATAATTTACTGAAAGCAAGTGCCGAAAACCAGGAAAGTATTGAGCACTGGATATTCCGGAAAGAAAATACCGCCTGGCTGACCAATGCGATCGAGCAGCTACCGCCTCAGCGCCGGCTGGTGTTTAAACTCTGCAAGCTGGAGCAGAGATCTCACGAAGAGGTCAGCGTATTGTTGAACATTTCCCGGACCACCGTAAACAATCACCTTGTGAAGGCCACCCAAAGCCTCCGTGAATTGGCTGCCAGGAGGCCCGACCTGGCGGGAGCCTTATTGGTGGCCTGGCTGTTCAGCTAAAAAAAAAATTTATGCAGGCAGTAGCTACTTTTTGTCCAAGCAGCGTATTATGTACATGACGCCAGCTGAAAAAGAAAACGAACTGCGCCTTTTGTTCGGGCAATGGCTCGATGGAGCCGGGGATGAGCAGACGCTCCGCAGGCTCTCCGGCTATGCCGGCGACCCGGATGTACAGCACATCTGGCAGCAGTTGCTCGACGAAGCGCCAGCCGCACACACCGCCGTTTTGCCACCCGAAAGGCAGCAGCAGGTGATTGATACCGTATATGCCAGGCTCTCCTCCGCCATTCCTGCGCTCCATTTCAACAAACCTGTTCACCGGATGCGCCCTTGGGTAAAGTATGCCGCCGCGGCTTGCCTCCTTGTGCTGACAGGCGCCCTTGGGCACCTCCTGTTCCGGGCAGGCGACAGGCAAAAAGATATTGCTCCTGCCGTATTTAACGTCGTGCCCGGCAATACCAGCAAGGCGGTACTAACGCTCGCCAACGGCACTACGATTGTGCTGGACAGTGCCGCAAACGGGCAATTGGCCCGGCAGGCAGGGGCCACGGTCAGCAAGCCGGAAGAAGGGCATGTCTCCTACCAGGAAGCGGACGGTTGGGCCATTGCCGGCCAGGCCGCTGAATACAACACTATCCATACGCCTAACGGCGGGGAATATAAAGTGATGCTCTCCGATGGAACGGCCGTTTGGCTGAATGCTGCTTCTACCATTACGTTCCCGGTAGTTTTTACCGGCAACGAGCGGGCAGTGTCCATCAGCGGCGAGGCATACTTTGAGGTGGCCCGCAATCCTCATAAGCCGTTCAAAGTGGAGGCCAACGGCGCCGTAGTGGAAGTACTGGGCACACATTTTAACGTCAGCGCCTATCCCGCCGATGCGGTGCATCACGCCACGCTGCTGGAAGGGAAGATCAGGCTGCTGAAGGGTACTGAAAGCGTGTTGCTCAAACCCGGCCAGCAGGCCCGGTTCGGGGAGAACGTCCCTGCCATATCGGTTACTGCGCCGGAAAACGCTGAAGATGCTGTGGCCTGGAAAAGCGGCATATTCAATTTCAACAACCTGGACCTGGCTACCGTCATGAACCAGGTGAGCCGGTGGTACAATGTAGATGTCCGGTATGAAAGCGGGAAACCGCAGGCCTCCATCGTGGGCGTGATGAACAGGAGCACAGACCTCGCCACCGTGCTGAAAAGCCTTGAGCTGACCAGCGGCGTTCATTTCTCTTTAGAGAAAGGACCAGAAAGGGGAACCATCATCGTCCGTCAATAATCAACCAATACGATAAAGCTAATCGCCGCCGGCACAGGCGGTTTATCCAACCAGATCAACCAAAGCACATGAGAATTTTTACCTGGCGAAAACGCCTTGACCGCATGCGCCTTGTCTTTTTTATAACGGCCGCCGCATTGCTGGCCGGAACAAGGGCCTCTGCACAAAATGTCACTATTTCAGAGAAGAATGTTTCGATAGAAAAAGTGCTCAAAAAAATAAGGGCGCAAACGGGGTTCAACTACGTGTGCAAGGAAGACTGGGTGAAGCAGATCGGCCCGGTGTCCGTTGATCTGAAAAATGCGCCCCTCGCGCTGGCAATAGACAAGTGCCTTGCAGGGAAACCTTTCCAGTATCACATTATGAACTCTACCATTACCATCTTCCCGGCGTCCGGGAAAGCAGCTGAGCCCAACACGGCGCTCAATGTATCGGGGGTAGTGATGAACCTGGAGAACAAATTGCTGGACGGTGCCAGCGTGGTAGTACAACGCACAAAGCAGGGCGCCATCACAGACGTCAACGGCCGCTTCAGCTTAAAGAACGTATTGCCTGACGATGTGCTGACGGTCACCTACCTTGGTTATACGCCGCAGCAGGTAGGTGTTTCAGGGCAAACCGAGATCATGGTGATGCTCAACGGCGCCACCAACCGGCTGGACGAGGTGGTCCTGCAGGGATACACTAAAAGCAGCGAACGTTTGATCACCGGCAACATCACGAAGATCACCGCAAAGGAAATCGAAAAACAACCCGTCATGAACCCGCTTATGGCGCTGGAAGGAAGGGTGCCCGGCATGACTTTGACCCGTACCAGCGGCTTCGCCAGCTCGCCGGTTAAAGTGGAGATCAGGGGACTCAATTCATTGAACACATTCATACCGTCGGACCCGTTGTATGTAATAGACGGCACCCCACTAACGGTACTCTCGCTGGGCAATACCTTTGCCCGCATATCCTCCGGCCTCATTCAAAGCGTCAACTACTCCTACCCGAGTCTATCCACCACCTTCGGCCAAAGCCCGCTGTTCAATATCAACCCGGCAGACATTGAAAGCATAGAAATATTAAAAGACGCCGATGCTACCGCGATCTACGGAGCGCGTGGCAGCAACGGCGTGATACTGATCACCACCAAAAAAGGCAAGCCGGGCAAGCTGCGGTTTAACTTTAACATCGACCCGCCTATGTTAAGTTTTGGAACCACTTCGCGGCGCATCAGGATGCTAAGCACTCCTGAATACCTCCAGTTGCGGCGCGAAGCGCTGAAAAATGATGGCATGACGCCCACGATCCTCAATGCGCCGGACCTCATGCTCTGGGATACCACCCGGCAAACCGACTGGCTAAAAGAGCAATACGGCAACCGGGTAACGAAACTGGGGGTATCTGCCTCCCTGTCCGGCGGGAGCGAACAGGCCACTTTCCTGGTCAGCGCGGGCTACGAGCGTGAAACCAACAGCACTGCGATATCCGGCTCCACAGACCGGCTCACCGTGGCCAGCAATATCCGTACGGTTACCCCTGACCAAAAGTTTTCCGCGAGCCTTTCCGCCAATTTCTCCTACAGCTACGTCGACCTGGTGAAACCTCCCGCCTGGCCGCTCCTTGCACCCAATGCCCCGCCAAGGTTCGATCAAAACGGGAATCCCAACTGGGCGGAATGGAATGCCGGCGGGCTGCTGGAGCTATACCCTTTCGGGCCGGAACTTTCCCCTGCCAACCCACAGGCCACCACCTTCCTGTCCAGCGCGCTCAGCCTGGAGTATAAACCTTTCAAAGGGCTTGTGTTGAGCGCGGCGCTGGGTTATAATTTCGGGCATAACTCCACGAATTTTTACGGCACCATCGCTTCGCAGAACCCGTTCAAAAACAACCTGAGAGGAACCGCCCTTTTCAGCACTACACTAAATTCGAGCTGGAACATCAATCCCCAGGCCACCTATAGCATCAGGATCGGGAAAGGCAGGTTGCAGCTGCTGCTGGGAGCCACCGAACAGGTGGTTGCCACCAGCGGCACCAGTCTCTACGGGTGGAACTATGAAAATGACCTCCTGCTCAAAACGATAGACAACGCCGGCGCCGTCCAGGCCAATGCAGCGCTGGCCAGGGCAAAAAATGCCAGCTTCGTGGGAGGGATCAATTACAACTGGATGGATAAATACATCATCAACCTTAACGGTAGCCGGCAGGGGTCCTCCAAATTCGGCCCGGACAATAAATACGGCAGCTTCGGTTCAATAGGCCTTGCATGGATAGCTTCGGAAGAAAAATGGCTGGCAGCCGCGCTGCCTTCTTTTATCAGTTTCCTGAAGTTCAGGGGAAGCTATGGCCTCACCGGCTCAGACAACATACCGGACTACCAGTATCTCGAATTGTGGAAAATAATGAACTATGCCGGTACAGGCGGCTACAACGGTCAAATGGCACTGTCGCCCTGGGTACGCCCCAGCCAGCAATACCGCTGGGAAGACAACCGCAAACTTGAAGGCGCCGTAAAAATAGGCGCGCTGAACGACAGGGTGACGGTTGATGTTTCTTTTTACAGGAACAGGGTTTCGAACCAGCTCACCGCTTACCCCACACCGGGTTTCATCAATAATGCAGAGATCACTTCCATACTGACGAACGTACCGATGTTGATGCAGAACAGCGGATGGGACGGCTCGGTTATGGCACAGCTGGTAAGCGGCAAAAAATTTTCATTATCAGCAAGGCTAACAATCAGCGCCAACCGTAACAAGCTGATCGACTTCCCGGACCTCGATAAAACGCCTTATGCGGACCAATACGAAGTAGGAAGATCCGTCAATTCGATAAATGTGTATCACTACATCGGCGTAGATCCGCTAACGGGGAAAGGCGCTTTCCAGGATTTTAACCACGACGGCGTCATCACCAGCAACCTCCAGACAATATCGTCGCAAGGCAGCGACGACCGGGGCGTTGTAATAGACCTGCAACCCAAGTTCGACGGGGGCTTTGGGTTTAGCGGCAACTTCGGGAAACTCATCTACGGCCTCGATTTCACTTTCAGGAAACAGATAGCGCCTAATCTCTACTACACCTTTGCATCCAGGGGCGGACAATTAAACCAGAATATCCCCTACTCGGCAGCACTGGTGGAACAGCGTTGGCGTAAACCGGGCGACATTGCCGTTTACCCGGCTGCCACCACCGGCATCGGGGGAGAGAATCCCTGGACCTACATGGGGGTGTCCGACTTTGCGTTTGCGGACGCCTCTTACTTGCGGCTGAACAATGTGAACCTCTCCTATCCCCTGCCTGAAAAATGGGGAAAGAAGATACTGCTCAAAGACCTTACGGTTCACCTGTCTGCCCACAATCTCTTCACTCTTAGCCGGTTTAAAGGCCTCGAGCCGCAGGTGTCCGACATTAACGGCCTGCCGACGTCGAGCCTTTACACGGTAAGATTCAGTTATCATTTTTAACGGGGTTGCCATGAAAAAATATGTGTTGATATTATTCACTTTCATTTTATCCGCCTGCGACGGGCTGATCTCTATTTCCGATCCGACAGACAAGATACCCGCCAGCATGGCCTTCAGCTCAGACCAGCTTGCAAACTCGGCTATGAACGGCGTTTACCTGAGCATGTTGTCTGTAAACGGTACAATGACGAAGGGCTTCGGTTGCGGCGCCGCCACCCTGTTCGGCGCGCTTTCTTCCGATGAGCTGAACATTTTTCTGCAGATAAGCAATGAACCCGGGCAGCTCTCCATCAATACCAATCATATCATTGTGAGCGGCAGCCAGAGCTCCTTCAGCAGCCCGACAGATATCGCCTGGACTTCGGCTTACAACGTGATTTATAATGCAAACGCGGTGATAGAAGGCATTGCAGCCTCAAAATCTAGCCAGTTGCACGACAACGTGCGAACGACGATCACGGCGGAAGCAAAGTTCATAAGGGCGTTCTGTTATTTCTACCTTGTCAACTTTTACGGCGATGTACCCATCGTGCTGAGCACGCGGTACAACACGGAAGTGGTCAGAAGCCGCAGCCCGCAAAGCGAGGTCTACCAGCAGATCGCAAAAGACCTTGAGGATGCCCGGGCCGCGCTGCCAGCCGATTACAGCGCCGGCGGCGGGCGGCGCGTACGCGTCAACAAATGGGCGGCCACTGCGCTGCTTGCGAGAGTTGCGCTGTTCACCGGCGACTATGCCACCGCTGCGGCAATGGCAACGGAGGTGATCGATCATTCATCACAATTTAAATTGGAAAGCGATCTGCGTGACGTATTCCGGGCGGCCAGCCGTGAGGCCATCTGGCAACTGGACCAGCAGGTCAGCAACTCCGCTTCCAATGCAACGCCGGACGGGTTGGCGCTCGCGCCAGGCGCCATCTTAGACGGAACAGATACCGGAACCGTCAGCTACACTCCTTCGCCCCAGCTGCTGCAGGCCTTCGAGCCCGGCGACGCCCGGCGCAGGGTGTGGATAGACAGCATCATAGACTATACCACCCATCAGCAGTTGTACTACGTGGGCAAGTACACGACCGGCGATTATAACGACGTAGCGGGCGGCACGCCCACCGAGCTGTACATGGTGCTCCGCCTGGCCGAACAATACCTGGTCAGGGCAGAAGCGGCAGCGCACAATGTGGGCGGCGGCTTAGCGCAGGCAACGGGCGACCTCAACATTATCCGCAGGAGGGCCGGCTTGCCCGACCTCCCGGGCAATCTCTCCCAACCTGCGCTGCTCGATGCAGTGGCCCATGAATGGCAGACGGAACTTTTCTGCGAATGGGGCTTCCGCTGGTTCAACCTGAAACGGACGGGGAAAGCAAGAGCCGCGTTATCTGCCATCCCGTTAAAGCAGCCATGGGCGGGCGACCACCAGTTATTATACCCCGTGCCGCCGGCTGATATTCTACTCTCGCCTAACATCAAACAAAACCCAGGATATTAATGAAAATACCTGTCATGCAACAACGAATAATACTGCATACCATCACTGCGATCTCGTGGCTGTTGATCCTCTCCTGCCGCAAAAACGAGATCGATCCTCCCGGCGTGGCTTCCCTCACGATCATCAATACCGTAAAGGGCAGCAGCAGCCTTGTGCCTAATTTCAGCGGAACGGCTTCGCTTCCGAACCATTATGCCAATGCGCTGCAGTTGCTTTATAATACCTTCCAGCCGAACTACCAGCTCAGGTCCCACCAGGGCAAGCAACAGCTTGCATTGTACAACTACCCGGACACGCTGCCTAAAGACAGGCCGTTGCTGGAGCTGGAACTGGATCTGCCCGTGGGATCCATCCACAGCCTGTTTGTAACGGGCACCATTCAGGCGCCGGATACGTTTATGACGCATGACCTCCCACCCTATCATCCGCCGGGAGACAGCACTACGGGCATCCGGTTTGTAAACCTTGTACAAGGCAGCTCCCCCGTAAGCATCAATCTCACCGGCCAGCCCAATGGCAGTGAAACAGGCCGGTTGGCGTACAAACAGGTATCCGTATTTAAAAACTACGCCGCCACGGCCGCGGTCAGCAGCTATACTTTCGAGTTCCGGGATGCCGCTACCGGCGATCTGCTTTGCAGCTACACCGCCGAAGGCATCAACGATAATCCGTCTGTTCCTGACACCCCGGTGAACAGGTGGCGGTATCGCAATTGCACCCTCGCACTGGTTGCCAATGCGGATGATACGAAATCTGTGCTACTGATCAATAACTATTAATAACATCTATGAGCGCGCGAGACATTGTTTTACCGGCCAACGAATCAACATTCTCCGAAGTGGTGCATGCCCATTCCGCTTCCCTTTTCCTGGTAGCCATGAGGATCACGAAGAGCAGGCCTGCGGCGGAAGATATCGTGCAGGAAGCTTTTCTAAGGCTTTGGCAAAAGCGCGAAGAAGTTGTTCCGCAGAACCTTGGAGGCTGGCTGTATAAAGTAGTGTCCCACCTTGCCTACAAACATCTGAAAAAAGAATCCAGGCAGCTGGAAGTGGTAAACTCGCTGGTGCATGTTAAAACAGGATACAGCGAAGGAGTGGACGACCTTTTGATCAGCAAGGAAAATGATGAGATACTGAACGATATTTTCGGCCGGTTGCCGGAGCAGCAACAGGTGGTATACCGGCTAAGCCGCGAAAAAGGCATGCGGCGCGGCGAGATCGCCGTTCATCTCAACCTGTCTCCCAACACGGTCAAAGTCCATCTCTCCCGTGCGCTGCACTTCATCAGGGAACACTTCGTTGGCCTCTTCGCTTTCTGCCTGCTTTTTTTTCTTCACAACTTTATTTTCAGGAACGGTAATACCACTGCGGCCGAAAAGGATTTATATTATATAAAGCAGGTAATGAGCAGAGACTTTCCTCGAAAAAAAGTTATCAGCCTATCCTCCCCCGGCTGTGATGCATCGGCCGGGATTTACAGGTAACATTTTTTTGTCCGGCATATGACGGGCAGGGCAACCTGCCTGAAAGGGAGCCTGCATTCCATCATCAAACAAATCACATCATGATCCTGAGAACAGAGAAACTGTCCCATAAATACAGCAGCACATGGGCCATACGGGACATCAACATCGAGATTTCGCAAACCGGTATCATCGGGCTGGTGGGATCTAACGGCGCGGGGAAGTCTACCACCATGAACATTATTTGCGGCACATTGAGCCAAACCGAAGGCCGGGTGTTTGTAAACAACATCGACCTGCGGGAAAAGCCCGAAGCGGCGAAAAAAGAGATCGGGTTCCTGCCGCAAACGTTGCCGTTGTATACCGATCTCACGGTAGACGAGTATCTCACCTACTGCGCGGACCTTCGCCTGATGCCGAAAACGGAGATCAGGCACGCCGTTCAGGAAGTAAAAGAACGTTGCGGCATTGCCCATTTCAGCTCACGCCTGATCCGCAACCTGTCCGGCGGATACCGGCAACGGGTGGGCATTGCGCAGGCCATCATCCACAAGCCGAAGCTGGTGGTGATGGACGAGCCGACTACCGGGCTCGACCCCAACCAGCTGATCGAAGCGAGGAAACTGATCAGGGAGATCGGCCAGCAGCACACCGTACTTTTATCGTCGCACATCCTGTCCGAGATCAACCTGCTTTGCAGGGAGATCATCATGATCGAATCCGGGAGAGTTGTTTTCTCAGACAGCATGGAGGCGTTCAACAACTACTCGCAATCGCGTTCCATGCTGCTGCTGCTGGACAACCCTCCTGCCCGGGCAGACCTGCTGAAGATCGGGGGCGTCACACAGGTCGAATTCCTGGCAGACCGGCGGGTGCGCGTCTACTTCGACGGAGATAAACAGATATCCGAAAGGCTGGCTGCGGCCAGCATAGAAAACGGCTGGCAGCTCCGCGAGCTCAGCTTCGAAAAGGGTTTGCTCGACGATATCTTCAGGCAGCTTTCTTCCCAATCCCCGCAATAGGGTACCGTCTTCGCACATACTAAAAAATAAAAACCGATGAGCATCATACTCAAGATCGCCAAAAACGAATTGCGTAACCTGTTCTATTCCCCTATAGCATGGTTTCTCGCTTTCATCTTCATGATCATGTGCGCCTATTATTATACCGGCGCCATCTACGAATGGTCGAAAGCAGGGAGCTTTTACGCCAACCGGCCGCACATGGAATATTGGGTGGTGGAATCGATCACGGAAGGGATATACTGGAGGGGCGGCGGCATTTTTTCCATGATCCTCTCCAATGTTTACCTGTTCATACCCTTGCTCACCATGGGCATCATCAGCAGGGAATTCAACAGCGGCGCCGTCAGGCTGCTGTATTCCTCTCCTGTTAAACTGAGCAGCATTGTATGGGGCAAGTACCTCGCCATTGTCATTTACTCGCTGGTATTGATAACGATCATCGGCATTTTCATCGCCATGGGCGTCCTTAATTTGCGGGCGCCCGACTATGGCCCCCTGCTCGCCGCACTGCTGGGCTTTTTCCTGCTGATGTGCGCATTGACGGCCATCGGCACATTTATGTCCAGCCTGACGCAGTACCAGATCGTATCCGCCATTTCGTGCTTCGCCCTGCTCTTTGTGCTGAACATCACCGGCTCCCTCTGGCAGCAATACGACTTTATCAGGGACCTGGCCTACTTTGTGTCCATTACCGGGCGTGCCGAAAAAATGCTGACCGGCCTGGTCACTTCAAAAGATATCCTCTACTTCCTGATCATCACCGGCATCTTCATCAGCTTCACCATCATCAAGCTGCATGCGGACCGTACCTCCCGCCCCTGGTATAAAACAACCGGGCTATGCCTTGCCGTGGCCATCGCAGGGATACTGGCGGGTTATGCCGGTTCAAGGCCGGGCTGGGTGGCCTACTTCGATACAACCGCCCGGGAAGTACATACCATTCACCCGCGCACCCGCCAGATACTGGCCCAAACAGCAGGCGCCCCCCTGGAGGTGACATTGTATACCAACCTGCTGGGACAACGCGCCAGTTGGGGGTTCCCCCGTATGCGGAATGCCTATATCACCGGGCTCTGGGAGCAATACCAGCGGTTCAAGCCGGATATCCGGTTTAAATACGAGTACTATTACGATGTGCCGGACGGAGACACCTTCTGGTACGAAAAGTTCCCGGGAAAAAGCCTGCAACAGATAGCCGGGCTGATGGCCAAAGCCTCGCAGGTAGATTCCGCCCTGTTCAGGCCGCCCGGTGAAATGCGCAAGCTGATCGACCTGCATGCCGAAGATTACTCGCTGGTAGTACAACTAAAATACAAAGGCCGCACCACGTTGCTGCGAACCTACAACGACGAGACCGTATGGCCCAACCAGCAAAATATGGACGCGGCGCTGCAACGCCTGCTGGAAGCGCACATACCGAAGGTATATTTTATGACCGGCCAACTGGAGCGGAGTGCCTACAAATCGGGCGAACGGGAATACGCCGCCCATACTACCCAGGCGGCTTCCAGGGGAGCGTTGGTCAATACCGGCTTTGATGTGGACACGCTGAATTTGCAGGATCGGGATGTGCCGGCCGATGCGGACATCGTTGTATTGGCCGACCCGAAAATGGCGCTCAGCGCACCCGTGGAGGAAAAACTGCGGCAATATATCGGCCGCGGTGGCAATATGCTTGTATTGGGCGAGCCGGGCAAACAATCCGTTGTGAACCCGGTGCTGAAAAGCATGGGCGTGGCGCTGATGAACGGGCAGCTGGTACATCCCAGCTTCGATGAAACACCCGATAAAGTAGGCGTATACTTCACCTTACCGAGCTTCCAGCTGGCGGAAGAGTTTTTTCTCCGCCTATACGGGCGCATGTGGTCGCGCAGGGTCTACAACGACAGCTTAACCACGGTGCTGCCCGGCGCAACAGGCATCACATGCAGCGCAGACAGCGGGTTTACCATAAAACCTTTGCAGATGACACTTCCCGGCCTCGCATGGTCGAAAGCCGGAAAGCTGGTCACCGATTCCGTTGCGCCGGCCTTCGATCCCGGGGAGGGGGATGTCAGGCTTGCCGCATTTCTCACAGCTGTTCAATTAGTACGGCAACGGGGGAATAAGGAGCAACGCATCATTGTTTGCAGCGATGCGGACATTGCCAGCAATTTCAGGATAAACAGACATTACGCACACCCCGAATGGGTCATAGGTATTTACAGCTGGCTATGCTACAACGAGTTCCCTGTTTACACGCTCCCGCCCTTTCCCAGAGACAACCGGATGCTGGCCAGCGTGAGCAACACGAGAATACAACGAACCCTGTTCTGTTGGGTGCTCCCGGGGCTGCTCCTTTTATCCGGTTCGGTATTATTGGTTAGAAGGCAAAGGAAATGATCACAAAAAATCAAATTGCATGAACACCGTCTTTAAGATCGCCAAAAATGAGTTCCGGTACCTGTTCTTCTCTCCCATTGCATGGTTTGCCATGATCGTGTTCCTGGTTCAATGCGCCTTTTATTTTTCGGAAGTATTATATAACGTTGCCAACGTGCAGGACGTTATGATGAAGAACGTCCCTTCCTTCACCGGCGACCAGGATTCACTGACGATCAAGATATTCCTGAAAAGCGGGGCCTTTGGCAGCGTGATCGGGAACCTGTACATTTTCATCCCTTTGCTGACCATGGGGCTCATCAGCCGGGAGCTGAACAACGGAACGATCAAACTATTATACTCCTCGCCTGTAAGCCTGCGCCGGATGGTATTCGGCAAATACATCGGCATCATGCTGTTCAACCTGATACTGGTGCTGATTGTCGGCATCTTTATCATCACAGGGATCTGCAGCATCAAACAGGTTGACTACGGTATGCTGCTCTCCGCGACGCTCGGGTTTTACCTGCTGGTATGCGTTTATTCGGCGCTCGGTTTATTTATGTCGAGCCTCAGCAGCTACCAGATCGTATCGTGCATGGGCACGTTTGCCGTACTGTTCCTGCTCAGCCGTATCGGCACATGGTGGCAGAAGTACAACGTTATCCGGGACCTGACTTACTTCCTTTCCCTGCAGAACCGGACCATTAAGATGGTGCTTGGGCTGATCACCAGTAAAGATGTCATCTATTTTGTATTGGTGGCGGGCATGTTCGTCGCTTTTACCATCTTTAAGCTGAAAGCAGGCAGGGAGAGCACGCCCTGGCATATGCGGGCAACAAGGTACGCCGTTACGCTGGCCATCGTACTGGCGTTGGGTTACCTCTTTTCAAGGCAGGCGCTCACAGCTTACTGGGACACCACCGCCAATAACAGGAACACCATACATCCCCGCACACAGGAGGCGCTGCGCGAATTGGGCGACAGCACGCTCGAAGTGACCCTTTACACCAATCTCCTCGGCGAAGGGCTTGGCCATGGCCTTCCCGAGAGCCGCAATGCAGTGTTTCTCAACTATTGGGAAAACTACCTCCGGTTTAAACCCGATATCCGTTTCAGGTACGTGTACTATTACGACTATACGGCAGACGCAGACGGCGGGCAATTGTTAAATTCCTATCCCGGTAAAAGCATTCCCCGGATCGCGGAGGAGATGGCCGATTACGTGGATGCCGACTTTTCCATGTTCCGCCGGCCCGAACAGGTGAGGAAAGAAATTGATCTGAAACCCGAACGCTACCGGTTGACCATGCAGCTTAAATACAAGGGCCGTACCGCTTTGCTCCGGACTTACCCGGACCCGCTTTTCTGGCCGGACGAAACCAATATGATCGCGGTGCTGAAACGGTTAACGGGCCACAGCATACCGGATGTGTACTTTGTGACCGGCAACCTGGAACGCAGCATTTATAAGACCGGCGAGCGGGAGTACGCTATACTCACCGCGCTGAAAGGATCAAGAGGCGCCCTGATCAATACCGGGTTTAATGTAGATACCCTCAACCTTTCCACGCAATATATCCCGGAAGGCGCCACCGCCGTTGTATTGGCCGACCCCAAAGTGGAACTGGGGCCTGTTGCCAGGGGGAAACTGCAACACTACCTGGCGCGCGGGGGAAACATGCTGATCTCCGGCGAACCGGGCAAGCAGCAGGTATTGAACCCGGTGCTGGAGCAGCTGGGCGTACAGCTGATGAACGGGCAGCTGGTACAGCCCGGCTTCGATGAAACGCCGGACAAGATCACATCCGGCTACCGGGTTGCATCACTTGCCGCGGTCGCAGAACACCCCGCTGCCCGGGCCCCCGGCAAGGACGCCGTCAGCGTTCATCAGACCAACGCCATGGGCCCCAGCGGGATGGCTGCCATTGCCATCAAAAACGATCCCGCCAACGATTCAGCAAGCGTATTAATGCCCGGGGCAACAGGCCTTGTATTCAGCGACAGCCCGGCGTACAGCGCCCGGCCCCTCGCAGCGACCATACCTGGCGCCACCTGGCTCAGGAGCGGCCCCGTAGTGGCTGATTCAACCCTCCCCGCCTTCAACAGCGGTGAAGGGGACCTGAAAGAAAATTCCTTTCCGACGATGGCGCAACTGACGCGGCAGGCCGGCGGCAAAGAGCAGCGTATCATTATTTCCGGCGATGCAGACTATGCAAGCAACGTCAGGATCGACAAGAATGGAGGCTTCACCCTGTCAGCCTACAGCTGGCTTTGCTACAACCGGTTCCCGGTATACACGCCGAGGCCTTTGCCTGAAGACGTCTTCCTCAGGATCACCGGCCCGACGGCGAAGGCCCTGCAGGTGGCTTACATATGGATACTGCCGGGGCTGCTGCTCCTGGCCTGCACCATCGTATTAATCCGGAGAAAACGAAAATAATTGCCATGTATTTACAAACTGATGAACAGACCATCGCAGACCTCGAGATATTCGGGCGGCCCGATGCCCGGGGCGTATATGATATCTATAACCAGGTGCATACCCGCGGCGGCGAGGCGCTTTTGCAGGAAATGTTCCGGATGCCGCTCGCAGACCGGGAGCAGATCAACCAGCGCAGCAGCATTATCCGCCATTTTTCGCACCTGCATATGCCATTCCCCTACAACGCCACGCTGCTGGACATGACGGAGAAATACCTCTCCAGCGGCGACCACCAGGCCCAGATGAGCGAAAAGGAGATCCAGAACGGCGTATCGTCTATCATCACCCTGGTCAATATCACCGCTGACCTTATCAATAAGAGCGAAATAACCGGCATTTACGGGTACGCCAAAGAGCGCGCCGCCATAGCCAACCTGCTGGCGGACCCGGCTTTTGCGCCGGCCCTGAAAGACGGCGCGCAAACCAGCAGGATGTCGTACGCCGCCACCACCGCTTACGATGCGCTGTTCAGGTTCAGCGGCAGGAAAAAAGTGGAAACGCTGCTCAGTTATATTTACCGCCTCGATGTATATATGTCCGTAGCCAGAACCGCCATCGAGCGCCGGTTCGTGTTTGCGAACGCGCTGGGCCGGGAGCCATCTGCCCTGATGGCATACGGCGTTTATCACCCCTCCTTAAGCGCCCCCGTCGGAAATGACATTGCACTGGACAGCAGCAGGAACGTGATCTTCCTGACCGGCGCCAACATGGCCGGCAAATCTACTTTCCTGCGCGCATTGAGCACCGCGTTATACCTCGCCCACATGGGATTCCCGGTAGCCGCAGGCAACATGGAGTTCTCCGTTATGGACGGTTTGTATACCACCGTCAACCTGCCGGACAACCTGGGCATCGGCGCCAGTCATTTTTATGCGGAGGTCATCCGGGTAAAAAAGATAGCGGCGGAGCT
Source organism: Chitinophaga sp. 22620 (assembly GCF_052044405.1). Lineage (NCBI taxonomy): Bacteria > Pseudomonadati > Bacteroidota > Chitinophagia > Chitinophagales > Chitinophagaceae > Chitinophaga > Chitinophaga sp. 22620. The sequence goes on from NZ_JBQEMV010000003.1 coordinate 676,662, forward strand.
GCACGCCGGCAAAGCCCTTTTTGTGCTCTTCGACGAACTTTTCAGGGGCACCAACGTAAAAGATGCGGAAGAGGCTACAATAGCCGTCACCAAAGGATTTGCAGCGCACCGCAACAGCCTCTTCATCATTTCGTCTCACATCATGGAAGCAGGCGAGGCCCTCAGGGCCAGGAACAACATCCGCTTCCTGTTCCTGCCCACCCGGATGAAAGGGCATACGCCTGAATATACCTACCAGCTGGAAGAAGGTATTACAGACGACCGGCATGGTATGATCATCATCAGGAACGAAGGCATCCTCGATATTTTAAAGCACGGTAAAAAATGAGCAACATGGCATTCAGTATAGACAAACAGACCCTGGATGAGCTGAACCTGCTGGGCAAGTTCCGGAAAGACTCCGTATACCATCTTTTTAACCGGGTGAGAACAAGAGGCGGCGAACAGTTACTGGATAATATGTTCCGGCACCCGCTGACCAACGCCGCGGAGATCAATCAACGCAGCGCCGTTTTCCGGTTCTTCCAGGAATCACAGCTGGAATTTCCCTTCGACGTTCAGCAGGTGAGCCTCATGCGGGAATATCTCGACGCACAGGGCATCAACAACGCCGCTCTCGTTTTTGCCGGCACACTGGCGAAAAAATGGCTGGCCGCTATTACACGCGACGAGCGCTATAAAAAAAACGTACAGGGGCTGCAGGCCACCATCATTACGCTTAACCGGTGCCATGCATTCCTTGCTGCCATTCCCCGCACCAACCACCCTTACGAAAAACGCATCAGCGAGATCAGCGGGCTTTTGGAGGACAAACGCATCGGGCGGCTGAGTAACATTGACATCTACAAAGATCTTCCCGTAAAAACGATCGCATATTACAATCACCTGCTGAAAGCGATCCTTCGCAGGGAAATGGAAGACATCCTATCGTTCATCTCTGAGCTGGACGCCTGCATCGCCGTATCAGATGTAGCCCGGAGCCGCCACTTCAGCTATGCCACCGCAACAGACGATACAAGGAACATCCTCTCTGCCGAAGACCTTCGCCATCCCTGCATCGAAGGAGCTGTTGGCAACTACATTGCCCTCGGCAAAAACAGCAACGTCATGTTCCTGACGGGCGCCAATATGGCCGGGAAATCCACCCTGATGAAATCCATCGGCACAGGGCTGTACCTGGCGCACATGGGGTTTCCTGTAGCGGCCGTCAACATGCTTTTCTCCGTCAGGGAAGGGATGTATTCTTCCATCAATGTATCCGACAACATCGGCCTTGGATACAGTCATTTTTATGCAGAAGTGGTCAGAGTTAAACAGGCAGCCCAGGCGGCAGCCGCCGGGAAAAAACTCCTGCTGATGTTCGACGAGCTGTTTAAAGGCACCAATGTAAAAGATGCCTATGACGGCACGCTGGCCGTCACGGAAGGATTCGCGGATTACCACGACTGCCTGTTCGTTATTTCCACGCACATCGTTGAAGTGGGCGTGGCGCTGCAAGGGCACCCTAACATCCGGTTTGTATACATGCCCACCGTGATGGAGGGCCCTTACCCCCGCTATACCTACCGGTTGCAGGAAGGTATCACGGAAGACAGGCAGGGCATGATGATCATCAGGAATGAAGGCATCCTGGAATTGCTGAATAAACACTCATAACGAACACCATATGTACAAAAGAAAATGTATGATAGCGGGTGTGCTGTCCGTCTGCATGGTTATCAACGCCGCCGGGCAAAACCGCGAAACCGGCCAGCACATGTATATAGATTACCCGCAGTTGTTTACAGGTATGTTGAAAAAGGCTGACTCTATCCTTCGCACAGGCCCCAGACCTGCAACCGCGGCGGACCTGGAAAAGATAGCCGCAGGGCTGACAGACGAAGCCCCGCCTGCCGAAATGATCCGCACCCCGGCGCCGGGCGTCAAATTGTTGCGCGATGAAGATATTTACAACCGGCGAAAGAACAGCGTACTGGTGATCGGCAGGATCCGGCGAAGCCCGGAGGCTTCGGCGGACCTCCATATTGATTTCCTCGGTACCGCCTTTCCCATCAGCGAAAACGGCATATGCGTGACCAATTACCACGTTTTAAACGACATTCTTGGCAGTAAGAAAAATGCGGATCACCGTGACGGCATGTACTGCGTCGCCACGCTCGGAGGAGACGTCTATTTTGTAGATCGCCTGCTGGCATATTCGCAAAACAATGACCTGGCAGTTTTCAGTGCAGCTACCCGGGGAGCCAGGCTCTCCCCTCTTCCCTTCGGCGCACCCGCACAGGTGGGCGCGCCGGTGTATTGCATTTCCCATCCCCAGGGCTTTTTCTATTATTTCAGCAAAGGGATCGTAGCCAGCAATGTAATCGTTTCCAGCCAGCAGACGGCCGTGGGGTATAATCCTGAAGGCCGCATTCCCATCAGGATGGAGATAACGGCCGATTACGGCATTGGATCGAGCGGAGCGCCGATATTGGATCAATACGGCAACCTGGCGGGCATTGTTTCCTCTACCGTTCCGGTAGTGGCGAATGTACAGGGAGAGAACGGCGCCGTTTTCACCCAGCAGCAAATGACCGTAAAACTGACCACTCCGTTAAAGGCATTGCTGGATCTGCTGGGGTATTGATAGACCGGTATTTTTTCTTTCCTTATTCATCTCAATAATATACAGCATCTGCTCCCCGATCTTCTGCAGCAGCAATTTATTCATCTCTCCCACGTCTATCCCGTCCTTCGTTACTTCCTTTTCGGAAGGAATGCCCGGCAGGTGTTTGTTAGCGTTAATGAAAGCTTCCGTTTCATCGATAGTGGGCAATTTATAACCGGCGCGGAATACGTAGTCTGCCCAGGTTTCCTGTGTTACTTTTACTTTACGCACCGCCATGGTGCGGCTACGGCCAGCTTGTAGGCCGACTGGAGATTTACGCCCATGCCGATGTTGCCTGCGCCGTTCGCTTCATTTTCCCCACAAACCTCCAGCTTTCCTTTGGCATCAACACAGATGCCGGCCCGCGCGATATTCCGTGGTTGCGGAACCGTTTCCTGTACTGTTACTGTCTGCACAGCCGGTTCCGGCGCCGGCAGGAACATGGCCCTCAGCGTTTCCTCCAGCCGCTCTTCCGCACATCCTGCCCTCAGCAGGCGCAAGCCTTCGCTTACCATTTTGCGGTAAAGAGATACCTCCCGCTCCGCCTTGCGCAACGACCGGTAAATGCTGCCCGCTATTTGCGACGCGCACGCCATCCGGCCGGAATACGTCCTGAAACGTTCATAATTCGGGTCCTTTTTGACACGTTTGCCGCTAAGCGAACTTTTGCTCCGCGCATAATATTCGCCGTTCATTTTGTAAAATGTGATATTGCCGATAGTGCCGGTGATCTTGATCACACCTGATTGTTTTGCCATAAAAAATTGTTTTGGTGATGAAATAACTTTTCAGCGCAATTTATAGGCACAGGTTGCAGCCGCCAAAAAGAGTGGCCGTTTTTGCCGGTTTTTGCCGTTTTTTTCCGTTCCGGTATATTTTATGGTAAGTTCCGGTATATTGTGCCGGTTGTATTCCGGCAGTAAGAGAAGATACTGCATGCTGATTGCATCCAGACCCGATCCAGTCTCGATCTAGTCCCGATGTAGTCCTAAGCACACAGTAATGATACAGTAAGGTAAAAGCGTTCGTGAAGCAGGGTAAAAGCGTTGGAAGAATATGTCGGAATGCCTGTAAATGCAAAAAGGACCGCAATTGCGACCCTTTTCCCTGAGGTACCGAGCGGATTCGAACCGCTGTAAAAGGTTTTGCAGACCTCTGCCTAGCCACTCGGCCACGGTACCTTTTCTTAAAACCATCAAATTTTGATGGACTGCAAAAGTAGTAAATTTTAGATATTTGCCAAATCTGATTACAAGATATTCAATTACGGATTAAAAAAAACGCAAGGTATGACCACTCCAATAGCCGAATCCGAACTGATACTCAACGCCCGCGGCGCCATTTATCACCTGGACCTCCGCCCGGACGAGCTGGCCCACACCATCATCACCGTGGGCGACCCCGACCGTGTAAAGGCCGTCAGCCAACACTTCGACCATATCGAAGGCCGCTACCAGCACCGCGAATTCGTGACCCATACCGGCAGGATCGGCGCCAAACGGCTGTCGGTCGTGTCCACCGGCATCGGCACGGATAATATCGACATCGTGCTCAACGAACTGGATGCGCTGGCCAATATCGATTTTGCGACCCGCCTTCCCCGCGAAGAACCTGTCAGCCTCCGCATTGTACGGCTTGGCACCAGCGGCTCTTTGCAGGAAAACATCCCGGTAGACAGCTTCGTGGTATCGTCTCACGGCCTGGGGCTGGACAACCTGCTGCCTTTTTACAACTATCACAATACGCCTGAAGAACTGCAGCTGCTGGAAGCCTTCCGCGGCCAGATACGGGTGCACCCCAACGCGGCGCGGCCTTACCTCATCGAGGCTTCCGCGGAGCTGGCGGGTTTGTTCACAGAGGGTTTCCATACCGGCATCACGGTTACCTGTCCCGGCTTTTACGCCCCGCAGGGCCGCCAGCTGAGGGGCCACCTCTCCCACCCCGAGCTGATAGACCAGCTTACCGGGTTCAGCTTCGAGAACAGGCACATCACGAACTTCGAGATGGAAACCGCCGGTATTTACGGGCTCGGGCGCGTGCTCGGGCACGAATGCCTGTCCATCAGCGCCATTGTGGCCAACAGGATCAGGAAAGAATTCAGCAAAGACGGCAATGCCGCCGTGGAAAACCTCATCGCCAAAGCGCTGGGCATCCTCACGGCATAATCATCAAAACAATTTTTACCTTTGCGCATAGATGAACATGCATTTTTATAAATACCAGGGAACAGGAAACGATTTCGTGATCGTAGACAACCGGGACGGCGCTTACAGCCACCTTACCACCGAACAGGTGGCGCATATCTGCGACAGGCGCTTCGGCATCGGGGCGGACGGCTTTATGATGCTGGAGAAGCGGGACGGGTACGATTTTGCCATGAAATACTACAATTCCGACGGCCGCGAAGGCAGCATGTGCGGCAACGGCGGTCGCTGCCTCACCGCGTTTGCCCGCCAGATGGGCATTGAAGCCCCGGAGCTGAAGTTCATTGCCGTAGACGGCGAACATGAGGCCAGCTTCCGCGAGAACGGCTGGGTGAACCTGAAAATGCAGGATGTGGACTGGGTAGAGAAAGGAAACATGTATTTTTATCTCAATACCGGCTCGCCCCATTTCGTGAAGTTCGTGACCGACGTGCAGGAAGTGGACGTATACCAGCAGGGCCGGGACATCCGTTATAATGAGCGCTTCGCCGCGGAAGGCACCAACGTGAATTTCGTGCAGGAACTGGATAACGGCATATTTGTACGCACCTACGAACGCGGCGTGGAAGATGAGACCTACTCCTGCGGCACCGGCGTAACGGCCTCCGCGCTCACCGCCTCGCCCTCTGAGCCCGGCGACTATGCCATTCCCGTTGAAACGCTGGGCGGCCACCTGGAAATCCGCTTCACGCGCACAGGAGAACGCACTTTCTCCAACATCTGGCTTTGCGGCCCCGCAACGCTTGTGTTTGAAGGAAATATTAATATTTAGCCCCCAGGCTATTGGTAAATTAATTCCACTACCTTTGCGCCCGGATGATCCAGTACTTCAAAAATATCGATGCCCGCACTGTTGCAATTGAAGAGCCGGAAAACGGCGCCTGGGTGAATATTACCCCGCCCCTCAAACAGGCGGAATTCGAGCAGCTGTCTGAGGCGCTGGATATACCCCTGGACTTCCTTACCGACTCGCTGGACATCGATGAAAAGAGCCGTTTCGAGCTGGAGGACAACGTGAAGCTCATCGTTATCAAAACCCCCACGGAAAACAACTCCATCAACGAAAGCGACGCATATTACATCACCATCCCCATCGTGATCATCCTCACCCACAACCAGATCCTGACCGTTAATTCATTCGATAACGCGGCGATCAAAAAATTCCTCAACACCTTCCACAACCGCCACCCTGAAAAAAGGAACATGATGGTGCTGAAGATATTTGAGAAAGTGGTGATGAACTTCCTGGATTACCTCAAAGAGATCAACCAGCGCCGCAACCTGCTGGAACAAAAGCTGTACGATGCCAACAGGAACGAAGAGCTGCTCTACCTGATGCGTATCCAGAAAAGCCTGGTGTATTTCGTGACGGCCCTGCGCAGCAACGAGCTGTTGCTCATGAAGCTGGAACGCACGAATTTCCTGGGCCTGAACGACGATGAGAAGGAATTCCTGCACGACCTGATCGTAGATACCAGCCAGGCGCTTGAAATGGCGAACATCTACACGAACATCCTCAGCAGCACCATGGATGCCTTTGCCAGCATCATTTCAAATAACCTCAACTTCGTGATGAAGCGCCTCACCTCCATCACGATCGTACTCACCCTGCCGGTACTGGTGGCCAGCATTTACGGCATGAACGTGGAGATACCCTACGCGCATTCCAGGTACGCCTTCTACATACCCGTTACCATCGCCATCGTAACGGCGGTGATCATGAGCTGGTATTTCATGAAGAAAAAGTGGTTCTAAAATTTCGTTTTTACAATATCGGACACCCTTTTATCGGTCGGGAGCGTTACTGCTGCCGAAGAAAATGCATCCCATTCCACCCAGCGCACGCCTTCCACCTGCGTGGCGCCTTCGGGCACTTCGAAACCGAAAGGTTTTTCAAGAATAGGCGCAACAAAGGGCGATACGGCTTTGACAAGATAATATATAGCAATGATCTGCTGTACGTTGTTAAATGCGTTCATCTGGAAAAAGTCGGTGGTGTAGAGATGTTCCACCACTTCGATGTCCTGGTTCACTTCCTCCTTCCATTCCCGTATAATACACTCCAGCGTGCCTTCGCCAAACTCCAGCCCGCCGCCGGGGAATTTTGTGTAATAGCCGCCGCGGATATACTCGTCGCTCACCAGCACCTGCTTGTTTTCGTTGATCATTATGCCGTATACACGGACTGTAAACTGAGACATCGGGAGAATATTTTTATCTGTTCATGGCCGTTCTTTTCATTTCCGCCGCCGTTTCGTGGCCGAGGTACCGCTCCAGGATACCGTGCACCCAATAGATCACGGGCGTGAGCACAATGGCCGCGGCAAATTTATAGATGTAGTTGATGATACAAATGGCCAGCACCTGGCCCATCGGCCATACCGGGTCGTTGTTCGGATTGTAGAGAAGGGGGCCGAGGTGAAAGGCCACGAACAGCACCACGAAGCTGTCTATCAGCTGTGAAATAAGCGTGGAGCCTGTTGCGCGCAGCCATATCTTCTTTTCACCCGTTACCTTCTTGATCTTGTGAAAGGCGAATACATCCACCAGCTGCCCGATCAGGAAAGCGGTGAGCGAGCCGATAATGATCAGCGAACCCTGGCCCAATATCTGCCCGTATGCCTTATCCATATCCGGCACGCCGGAATTCACCTTGCTGGTCACGAAAAAACCGGCAGGCGTAAGGTGAATGGCCAGGAAAAATATAACAAAGGCGAACAGGATAAGCCCGGCGGCCAGGAACGACAGGAACCGCACGCCTTTCATACCGTAATACTCGTTGATGATATCCGTCATGATAAACACCACCGGCCACAGCAGCACGCCGGCCGTCATGTTGAAGCTATAGCGATCTCCCAGTATCATGAGGTTGGCCGGTTCAAAGCCGAAGGTGGCTTCCAGCGAAAATATCTTCACCCCTATTATTTCCGCGATCAGCGCATTGGCGATCAGGATACCGCTTAAAATGATGAAGAGCCGGGTCGGTTTGTCTCTGAGGATATTGGTGATCATAAGAACAGTTCCAGTTGAAGGAGCAAGATAATAACATTCAAAATAAATATAACGGGATGGATATCAGCGAACCGCACTTTCTTCCTTAACAGCATGATAACAGCCAGCAGGCAGGTGACGATATTGAGCGGAGCGGCCACCAGCCCTCCCAGCACCATGATGTGCCTGGCCACGTGCTCCCAGTTTTCCGTATTGTCCAGCATCCGGATGATAAAACCGACCAGGTAACAAATATTACAGATAAAGCTCACTTTTATCAGGAAACGGAGCCAGTTCATATTGAAATTTCCGATAAAATACAGTTATTTTGGATTCTTTAAAAACTAAACAGGAAAAACCCGATGAAGCAAAACTGGCAAAAAGCCGTCCTAAAGCATGTGTACGCCATCCTCATCTTCCTGGGGCTGTCTTTCTTATTCTGTAGCCCTGTACTGGAAGGATTGGAGATCCGGCAGACGGACACCGTGTCCTGGCAGGCCATGTCGCAGGAAGCGCGCGCTTACCACGACAGTACCGGCATCAAGCCTTTGTGGACCAATGCCATGTTTGGCGGCATGCCCACTTACCAGATCTACCTGAGCCAGGATAACTACACTTACCAGCTTCACAGGATACTGACGCTGGGCCTTCCAAAACCCGTCAATTTCTTTTTCCTCGCCATGCTGGGCTTTTACATCCTGCTGTCTGTGATGGGCTTCCGGCAATGGGTGAATATCCTCGGGGCCATTGCCTTCGGTTTTGCGAGTTATAACCCGATGATCATATCAGCGGGGCACGATACGAAAATGTTCACCATCGCCTATATGGCGCCGCTGCTGGCGGGCATATTGCTCACCTACCGCGGCAAATACCTGATCGGCGGTATTATGACCTGTATCACGCTTTGCCTTATGGTGACCAACGGGCACTACCAGATCGTGTTCTACATGCTGCTGCTTTGCCTTGTGATCGGCATCGGTTACCTGGTGAACGCCATACGCACCCAACAGGTGCCGCAATACATCAAGGCCACGCTGGTGCTGCTGGGCTTCGGCCTGCTGTCCGTACTGCCGTCTACCGTCAGCCTGTGGACCACCTCCGAATTCAGCAAATACACCATGCGCGGCGGGCATTCAGAGCTTACGGCGGAAGCCGGGCAGGAAGCCGATAAAACTGCCGGCGGGCTTGACAAAAGCTATGCTTTCAACTGGAGCGAAGGCAGGATGGAAACACTCACCGCCCTCGTTCCCAACCTCTACGGCGGCTCTTCCAATGGGCCGCTTTCCGCCAGCAGCAATACGGCGAAAGTATTTACCGAAATAGGCGTGCCGCCCGCGCAGCAAGAGGAAATACTGGCGCAGATGCCCGTGTACTGGGGGCCGCAGCCGCATACGGACGGGCCTGTTTATTGGGGCGCGGCCATCATCTTCCTTTTTGTGCTGGCTTTCTTTATCGTGAAGGATTTCAACAAGTGGTGGATACTGGCGGGCTGCCTGCTGGGCGTATTCCTGGCCTGGGGCAGCAACTTCGCTTTTTTCAACTATTTCCTGTTCGACCATCTGCCGCTGTTCAGCAAGTTCCGCGCGCCCGCGCAGGCGCTGGTGCTCTGCCAGCTGCTCGTGCCGTTCCTCGCCTGCTGGGCGCTGAACGATGTGGTGAGCAAAGAATGGGATAAGAAAATATTGCTTGAAAGCATCAAAAGATCGCTGTACATCACCGGCGGACTGGTAATACTGCTGCTGCTGGCATCTTTCGGCCTCAGCTATTCGGCAGACCAGGATGGCGCCCTGCGCTTTTACCAGCAACTCACCGGCGACAACCAGGAAATGATCAATAAGCTGATGAGCGCGTTGCGGGCAGACAGGGCTTCTGTTCTCCGTATGGACGCCATCCGTTCGCTTGTGTTCATTCTCATTGCAGCGGGGCTGTTGTGGGCTTACCTGCAAAAGAAATTACAGGCCGGCTATGTGCTTGCCCTGCTAACGCTCAGCGTGGCGGTAGACCAGATGCTGGTGGCGCACCGCATCCTCAATTCGAAGAACTATGTGACCCCTGCCGATTACAGCGGGGCTTTCGCGCCCTCCCCGGTAGATGTGGCCATCAAACAGGATAAAGACCCGTATTACCGTGTATTCAACACCGTTAGCTTCATGGATGCCATGAGCTCTTACCATCACAGGAGCATCGGCGGCTACAGCCCGGTGAAGCTCGCGTTGTACGACGATCTTATCAAATACCAGATCAGCAAGAACAACCCGCATGTACTGAACATGCTGAACGCCAAATACGTGATCGTACAGCAACAGAGCCCGCAGGGCCAGGGCCAGCTTGCCTACTTCCAGAACCCTGAAGCTTTGGGCAATGCCTGGTTTGTGGACAGCCTGGTGTGGGCCAAGAATGCGGACGACGAAATGAAAACGCTGGACAGCCTGCCCACCGGCCGCGCCGCGGTGATAGACCAGCGGTTTAAGCCCGCGCTGAACGGGTTGGTGCCCGGCAAAGACTCCGCCAGCAAAATACAGCTCACCCGGTACGGCCTGAACGAATTACAATACCGCAGCACCAACAGCAAGCCCGGCTTCGCCGTGTTCTCCGAAGTATATTACCCGGCAGGCTGGAACCTGTATGTGGATGGTAAAAAAGAAGAGATCGTGCGGACGGACTACCTGCTGCGCGGCGCGAAGATCCCGGCCGGCGACCACCAGATCGTGATGAAATTTGAACCCAGGAGCTACTACCTCGGCAACGCTATCACCCGCTGGAGCTCCATCGCCATGCTGGTTCTTCTCGCTCTCGCTATTGCTTTTGAAGTAAGGCGCGCAGCGAAGGCACAACAACTTGCGGTAAAATAATCAACGTATAAAAACAAAAAAGGGAGCGGATGATCCGCTCCCTTTTTTGTTTTGCTCCAATATTCATTAATACCACAACCTGGCCTGCACCCGCTTCAGATACGCCCGCGCAGCGGCATTCAAAGGCAGGCGGTTTTCTTTTCCTGGTATGCGCAGCACCCCGCTCCAGCCCCTGGCCCACTCTTTCCAGTTCCAGCCGGTCTTTTGCAGGAATTCCAGCGACCACATCACCGCGGTGGAAACGAAGTACGGGAAAGACAGGTAACGGTATGCCACCTTGCTTTTGTTGATCCACAGCATTTTCATTTTGATTAGCTGCGGGGTGCGGCCCAGCGGGCTTTCGTTGTGCAGTATCACGATATCCGCGCTGTAGGCGATCGTGTAACCGCTCTGGATCACGCGGTAGGTGAGATCGTACTCTTCCATCCCGTAAAAAAAATCCACCGGATAGACGCCTGTTTTTTCATACACTTCTTTCAGGATGGCGTGGCCCGCGCCGATGAAATAAGGCGCGAGGAAGGAGGTCTTATCCTTGTATTGTTCAAATTTTTTATGGGGGAAAGCATTCACCTGCATTTGCTGCGTGCTGGCGTAGAGCACCTTGAAGCAGAGCACGCCGGCACGGTTGCTTTGCATGAAATTATTACTGAATGCCGCGGTTATTTTGCGCAGGGCGTCCGCGTCCCTGAACCAGGCATCGTCGTCTATCGTTACCAGGATGGGCGCCGTGGCCATGGAAATGCCAAGATTACGGCCCCTGGCCACCCCGAGGTTCTCATTGGAGTAGTGGTACCGGAAGTATGGAAAACCCGCAATGAACGCCGTAACGGGTGTATAATCCGCCGTGGAGGCATTGTTGACGATGATCACTTCTTCCAGCAGCTCCGCGGCGCCTTCCTGCGCGCTGAGGTTGCGCAGCAGCACCAGCAGATCGTCCGGCCGGTTGTAGGTGATAATGATGACGGATAATGCTTTCATGGGAACAATGCGGCAAATTACAAAAATGTTCCGCATTATAGCTTTAAAAGCTCGGCGCCGGCGACAAGTACCAGCACCTGCGATATATCCGTCAGCACTTCTCTTTTCAGTATCCGGATCGCTTTGCTCATATGCTTTTCCACCATGCTCACGGAAATAGACATCATAGCTGCGATCTCTTTGTAACTCAGCCCTTTCTCCCGGTGGAGCAAAAATACGGTACGTGTTGCGTCCGGCAGGTGGTCGATGGCCGCATCCAGGTTCAGCAGCTGCTTTTTTCCTGCTTCGTCTATCGCGGGGCTGCTGATATGCTCCGTAGCCTCCGCATGCAATTGCTCCAGCCAGACCGTGTCTTCTTTCATCCGGCGGCGTATTACGTCTACCATTAGATTGCGCGCGAAGGTGCGTACCAGCGGCCCGGCTTCGGAGAGGTTCTTCAGTGTGTCCATCCGCTCCCAGATCTTCATGTAACACTGCTGCATGATATCTTCTATCAACGGAACATCTTTCGTGTAACGCGACAGGAAACGGAACAGCCCGTCCCTCGTAGTGAGGTACAAAGCGTTAAACTCGGCTTCTTTCCGGCGATAACCTATATGCGGCATACCGGCAAAAGTAACAAGTCCATCTTCCCGCTTATTGTTACCAAATTATTAATTCGGCTTCCGGGCGCCGGAAAACGTTGAGGTGGAAAGCCGTTTTGCCGTGCTGTATATGCGAGCCATCCTGTTCAAATGATAATCGTTTTATGATCATGACACCCGAAAAATGGCAACGGTACATCGACGGCGAATGTACGGAGCTTGAAAAAAAAGAGATAATACCTTACCTGCAAAGCCTTTCACCCGCGGAGCTGGAGGCCGGGATGAGCGGGGGCTGGGAAGACGACGCCCCGCCAATGCCCGGCGATTCCGCAGCCCGGATGGACGCCTATGTATCCGGGATGATGGCGCAAAGCCGCCGCGGGAAAGTGGTGGCCCTGCGCAACCGCTTCTATTGGGCAGCCGCGGGCTTACTGCTTGCCGCCGGTGTTTTCCCGCTGTGGGAACCGCTTATAATACGGCCGGGTGCACAGGATGCCGTAGCCTGGCAGGTCGTTTCCAATACGGGCCACGACGTGCAGAAAGTGACCCTGCCCGACAGCAGCAGCGTATGGCTCACGCCGCATTCAGAACTGCGTTATGCCGCGGAGCACAGAACAGTGTTGCTGAATGGCGAAGCCTATTTTGAAGTGCGGCCCCATGCGGCCAAACCGTTCCGGGTGGAAACCGGGGAAGTGCAAACGCTTGTGCTCGGCACACATTTCAACATCGAATCATACGGCGATGAGGCCGCCACCCGCGTTTCCCTGACGGACGGCAAAATAGCCGTAACCGCAGCGCAGGAAGGCGGAAGGGACAGTACCCTCCTGCTCGCTCCCGGCCAAAGGCTGGTGTACCACGGCGTTAAAAAACAATTCCGCACCGAAACATTCGACAGGGAAAAAGAGAACGCCTGGAAAAAAGGATTCATCGTACTGAACGACCTGGAAGTGCGGGAGGTATTCCGGCGGCTGGAAAAGCGTTTCGGGAAAAAGATCAGGCACAGCCCCGGAATGTTCGCCGGGAAACGGTTCTCAGCCGTCTATCCGCGCGCCGACCTCGACCTGATCCTCCAAAACATGGCGTTCGTTCAGGACTTCCGGTATACCATACACGGAGACAGCGTATTGATCCGCCCTTCAAAATAAAACATGCCCTGCTGGCCGGCAGGGCATGAAAACAAAGTTTTTTTAACGATTAAACGTAAGTACAAAACTATGCAAACAAAATCACATCTGCGAACCTGGAAAAGGAATACCTGGCTGCTGCCTTTCCTCTTTATCTGGGCATTGCAGGCCCGCGGGCAGGATAATGCCCTGCGGGAAAACATCACCCTGAGCATGGCCGACGTTTCACTGTTCGACGTCGTGGAAGCCGTTTCAAAGCAAAGCAGGCTGGTCTTTTCCTACGACCGTTCCCAGCTTGCAGCCATCAAAATAAAAAAAGTAAACTGGCAGGCCGTAAGCCTCGGAAAAGTATTAACGGAACTAAAAACCCTTACGGGCCTGGAGTACGCCCTGCACAACGGCACGCTGGCCCTTAAGGCGGGCCGGAAACCGGAGCCGCAGAAAGCCCCGGGAAAAGTGGCCGGCAGGATCGTGGACGAGGAAAACAACCAGCCGGTGGCCGGCGCCACTTTCCGTATTGGGAAAAGCGGCATCATGACCGACGAGAACGGCGCGTTTTCCCTTGATATGCCGCAGGGCGTATACGAAGCCGAAGTTTCTTCCATCGGCTACGGCGCAAAAAAAATAACAGGCATTGTTGTCGGGGAACGGGAAACATTTGTGCTGACGGTTCCGCTCAAAAGGGCAAAAGGCCAGCTTGGCACGGTGACCGTTTCGGCAAAACGTTACCGCGAAACAGGCACCAGCGCCGCCGTGATCGACGAGATCAGGCAGGCGGACGCCGTGGTGAGCGGCATTTCCAAAGAACAGATCTCCCGCAGCCAGGACAGGGACGCGGCCGAAGTAGTGCGCCGCATCGCCGGCGTCAGCATCATACAAAACAGGCTGGTCGTGATCAGGGGACTGCCGCAGCGGTATAACACCGTGATGCTGAACAATATGATCGCGCCCAGCTTTGAGCCGGACAGCCGCGCGTTCAGCTTCGACGTCATGCCCAGCGGCCTCATCGACCGCGTGATGATCTACAAGACCGCCGTGCCCGAGCTTCCCGGCGATTTTGCCGGAGGCGTCATCAAAGTGTATACTACGGAGATGCCTGTACGAAACAGCTTCAATATCTCCTACGCCGCTTCCTATAACGCGAATACCACCTTCAGGGACTTTTATGAACAGCCGCAGGGGAAAAAAGCCTGGCTGGGATACGACGACGGCACCTATGCCATGCCCGCAAAAGCTCCCACCCGGATAGACATGCTGAGCGCAGGGGAACAGCGCACGCTTACAGGCGAGTTCAACGAACATTGGGATGTGCATCGCCAAAAAGCAGCGCCGGACCAGCGTTTCAGCCTGGACTTCGGCCGCCGCATCCCGCTGGGCCATACTTCCCTCCTGGGCGTCATCGGCGCGCTCAGCTATTCCAACACGCGCCAGTACAGCGTGGTCGCGCAAAGCACAGCGGGGCCGATGGGTGACATTTTTACCAGGGACTACCAGTTCACCGACCAGTCGTACGACCACAATGTGCGGCTGAACGGCATGCTGAACCTTTCCCTGGAGATCAACAAGCACCACCGGATCATGGTGAAACAATTGTATACGCATATGGGCGGCACCAACGCCATTGTGCGCAAGGGAGAAACGGGAGACGCCGCCTCGGACGGTTCCGGGCTTTACTCCGGCCAGTATGTAAGACAATATATCATGACCAACGCCATCCGCGGGATCTACACCGGGCAGCTCTCCGGCGCGCATACATTGTTTGGCGGTACGCAGCTGAACTGGATGGCCGGCTATACGAAAAGCCGCTACGACGACCCGGACCAGCGCTACAGAACGCTGAAAATAGACACCGCTCACTATTACAACGATACTTCTCTCGTAGAGCCCGCGCCAGGCACCATTTCCAGCATTTACCGCGGAAGGCGCTACTTTAAGCTTCCCGAAGAGATCAAAACCGGCGGGGCGGACCTGGTGCAGCCCGTCAGGATCGCCAACACCGTATACACCCTGAAAGCAGGCGTTTTTTTCGAGCACAAAGAACGCACTTTCGAATACCGCCAGCTGGGGTATGTGACAGATACGGCCATCGGCAGGCGCATTACAGAAAATTACGGGAAGAACAACAGCTATACTGCGAAGAACGTGCTCAAAGCCGCCTACCTGGCCGCGGAGATCCCCATCACCAGTAAACTGAAGGTATACGGCGGGCTGCGCATCGAGGACAACTTACAGGAGCTGCATACCTATACCTGGAAGACCGTCGGCATTGTGAACGAGGGGCGCATCGACCTGATGCGGCAGCACACCAGCAAGCTGCCGTCGCTGAACGTCAGCTATGCTCTCAGCGGCAACAGCCTCGTACGCGCCGCTTATTCCCGCACGCTGAACCGGCCCGAGTTCAGGGAAATTTCCAATTTCTTTTACCTGGACATGATGACCTACCGCCAGGCCTACGGGAATGAAGCGATGAAGATCCAGACAGACATAGACAATTACGACCTCCGGCTCGAGCATTATCCCGGTACGGGTGAAATGGTCACTGCCGGCCTGTTCTACAAACGTTTCAAAAATCCCGTTGAGTTTTATTATTACGCGGGCACCAGCGGTTACAACAATTTCCAGTGGGACAACGCCTTATCAGCCACCAGCTATGGCGCTGAAGTGGAGCTGATGCTGGGCATGGCGCGTTATTTTAACGGCGGCACCGCCATCAGCAAAATATTGCAGCGTACGTCCGCATTGCTCAACGTGGCCTACATTCACAGCAGGGTAGAATTGGGCCCCCGCGCCGGCATACAGGACAAGGACCGCGGACTTTACGGCCAGTCCCCTTACCTGGTGAATGCGGCAGTGCATTATACAGACGACGGCCACGGGCTGAAGCTCAACGCCGGCTACAACATCATCGGCAAGCGCCTGATGGTGGTAGGCAACCTCAACAGCCCCAATGTTTACGAAATGCCCCGGCACAGCCTCGATATTGGTTTTTCGAAGAAGCTCGGTAAAATATTCGAGCTGAAAGGCGGCGTCCAGAACCTGTTGAATGCGCGCAGTCTCTTCATACAAACGGAAAAAGATATTATGAAGGTCGTGGATGGCATAGACAGTGCTATCGGGGGAGATAACATTTTTCAATCCAGCTACAGCGGAGCGGTATTTTCACTCGGCGCCGGCCTGAAGCTGTAATCATTCAACAATACAACATGAAACGCTATATTGCCTTTTTACTCATCGCCTTCATCGCCTTTTCAGCCTGCCGGAAGCAGGAAGCGCTGTTTAACTTCATAGAAAGAGCGGAGAAGCCGCAGCAGCCCAAACCGCCTGTGGTGGAGCCGCCGGCACTGTCTGAGGACTTCAAGAATGTGGAGCTGGTCTACAACGGCGACACCATCAAGACCAGCATGATCGGCCGTAAGGTCTTCGGTGAAACCAAACAGCCCAACGGCACCTACGCCAGCGAATTCGAGCTCGCCATGCGCCTGGACAACAACTCGGAGATAATCGGTTTTCAAAACCTGCGCATCAAACTCCCGCTTGGCGACAGCGGGCAGGTGAAAACCGGGAAATACATCATCGAGAATAACGAAATAAAAGAAGGCGGACTGCTGGATATCAAATACATCAAAGGCGTGTTTGCAGATGTTTTCGAAGACGCTGCTTTCAGCACAGACAAAGACCGTTTCAGCTTCAGCATCAGCATGCGCATTGAAGGGTTTAACGCGGTGAAACATACCATCGAAGGAGTGATCGACAGCATGACGATCTATAAGCTGGCGGATACATCAAAACATATCACGATCAGGAACGCCGGGTTCAATTTTTATTTTGATTTTCTTGAAGTGTACCTGAATGATACATTGACGTACGAAACCGCCACCACTGATTATTCCATGTGGTACCCCACGGAATACAGCCCGGTTGAGAATATTGCCCTGATCTCAGGGGAGCGGCTTTATCCCGTTGCGGCCGAAGTTCCCATAAAGGCGCCGCTATTAACTTTCGTCGTTTACTTCGGGAACGATGCGGACACTATTCACCAGGAAACAATTTACCCGTTATCCATGTTTTCAACGACCTTATTTTTGCTGAGCTCTTCAGAATACGTGCCAATCAATGACAGAGCGCTGCTGGGCATCTCTCCTAAAGGAGCCTATCAATGCAGGTTCATTAATGCCACGCAGTTAAGCATTGCCGGGGGGATCGAAGTTACTTCGGACAAGTGCGGGATGGCGCTGGACGAATATTACGACGCCGGCGGTACTTATCAACCGGCGGAATTTCTGCCGGACCGGGAGTATAAGCTGAGATGCGCTTTTTATCAGAGGAAATTCTGACATAAGCCAACGTTGACCAGTCAGTCGTTGACCAGCAAAGCCTGTCATGGCCAGGAGCAGCGGGGCTAAGCGGGAGGGGCGACGAAGCAATCCCCTAATATTGGGGCTTTCAATCCAATGCGGGAGATTGCTTCGTCGCGCCCCGCCCAAATCCCCCGCCGCTCCTCGCAATGACGACCTTTTGCGCCATGACGACCTTTTACCGCAATGACGGGCTTTTTTATATATCGTTATAAACAATTTTAATCCTTCAATATCAAACTACGGTATGCGTCCGCAAATACTTCCATCCCGAAATGCGCGCTTGCATATGCGATATTGTTCTGCCGCATTGTAGCCAGTGTTCCGGATTTCCAGCTCCTGACAAATTCTGCGCCGGCTGCGATGATATCTTCTTCCGCTACCCCATGTGGGAGCAGGTAACCGTTCTCCCCGTTACGCACATGAAAAGGAATATCCCCCGCATCGGTGGCCAGCACAGCCAGCCCCCGGGCCATGCCCTCCATGATCACCATCGGGAAACCTTCGCGGATGGAGGTGATTACGATCACGCGGTGGCGGCGGTAGATCTCATCGATCCGCGCGGGGTCAGACAATTCGCCGTAAAAATGGCAATGCGCGTGCAACGCCGCGGGGATGGCATCTTCCACGTTGCCGATAAACCCCGCCCTCACGCCCGCTTCTTTTGCGATGGCCGCTACCAGGTGCACCCGCTTTTCCGGCGTGCCGCGGCCTACATACAACAGCATGTCCGTGCCTTCCAGCGGTTCTGTGCTTTGCGGCAGCGGGATGCCGTTCATGATCAGCCTGATCCTTTCCGAGTAGCCGGCCGGCACGCCGTATTGCCGGTACAATTCCAGGTGGCGCTGTATGCTTTCACGGCTGATCATCGCCGTGGCTTCGTAATACGGGATAAAAGGCAGTCGGATGTAGGAAAAGCTGCAAAAGGAATGGATCAGCTCCAGCTGCCGGATATGCCCGGGCAGGTGCGGGCTCAGCTTGTAAGCGAAATTGCACTGCCCGTTGAATACAACAGGCCGCTTCCGCTGCCTGCTAATATAAGCCGCCGCAATGCCGCGCCAGATAAGGTTATTGAAGTACAAGAACTTGTTGTCCGTATATTTTGAAATATCCCGGATAGTATTGCCCGGCGCTTCAAAGGCCGGCAGCATGGCTGCGTTCACTGACTTTTTGGTGAAGAAGATCATCACCTTTTTGCCAGGGAACAGCTTCGCGATCTCGCTATGCACTTTTTCCGCCCCGCCTACATGGTAAAAGGGGAAGAACATAAAAATATCATACTCCTCTTCCAACGGCTTCCACGACGCGATCAGCCGGCCCAGCATTGCCCAGGGAGCGATCAGCACCGCTTCGGTCATCCGTTTTATGCGCAACAGGGAATATATCACAGCTTTTGTTTAATGTTTTTGCCGGCGGCCGTTACAAGATCTTTGCACATACCGAGGAACACCTGGACGTCGAACGCATTCAGCCTGCCCGCAGCCAGCCGGCCCGCCAAATATCGCCGTTTGCAATGGAAATGCCGGAAGAAGACGTTCTTTTTTTTGATGATGCTCACTGTCATGGACGCGGTGTGCACGCGGTAGAGCAGCAGCATTTCCGGCACTTTCTCCATCACATGCCCCGCGCCGGCCAGGCGCAGCCACATATCGTAGTCTTCCAGGTATTTCTGCGATTCCAGGTAAGGAAACCCCCGGAGCACTTCCGTACGCACCATTACGCCGGGGTGCGCCATGCAGTTCACATAAGGCAGCGCTTTCCTGATCTGCGCATTGGTGTAATTGGCGCGGTCTTCGGGCCACTCGCCCTGCTCCTCTCCTTTTTCGCTGATAAACGTAATGAAACAGCCTACCAGGTCCGTTCCCGGCCTTTCTTCGAGCCAGGCGGCCTGTTTTTCGAAACGCCGCGGCATGCAGATATCATCCGCGTCGATGCGGGCGATGTATTTGCCGCGGGCCTCGGCTATGCCACGGTTGAGGGTGTAGGCAAAACCTTTGTTAGGATGATGGAAATAACGGATACGGCTGTCCGCATACGATTGAATGATCGCTTCGCTATCGTCCGAAGAGCCGTCGTTGACAGCCAGCAGCTCAAAATCGCCCTGCGTTTGCGCCAGTATGGCGTCGATGGTGGGGCGCAGGTAATCCGCACCGTTGTACACGGGCAACACAACTGATATGAGTGGCGATGGCTGCATAATCTCTTTTTAAATACGGTGCCAGCTTGGGGGCACCAGGTCAATCGCAGTTTGCCCCGGCTGGGCAAACCAGCGCGCGGGCGCCACCACCTGCCGGTCCGGGTGCCCGTTCAGCCAGGCGGCCCACCAGCTGAAGCTGCTGTTGGCAATAACCTGGTGCCTGCACCGGCTCATCAGGAACAGGTCTTCGTACTGCGTATGGCTCAGGCTGCCGCTGAGTATTTCGTAATCGATGCCGGCGGGCAGGTTGTGCCGCACCCAGGCCGGGTCGTTGGTGAATATAATGAACTTTGCGCCGCTGAAGCGCTGCACAGCCTTTTCATAATAATCAGGCCCCAGCACCCCGTGAAAAGCGGCTGCTTCGCTGTTCGTATAGTCGCCGCGGCGGAAGTGCATGGCCACGGTCTCCTGCTGCGGCAGCTCTGCGGCTTTGGCGCGGATGGCGGGGGAAAATTCCAGGCTGAAGGTAAAGTCCTGCCTGATCTGCGCGGCCTGCGGCCCGAAGTATTTCCAGCTTTGCCAGTATCCTTTCAGGTACACGGGCGGGCGCAGGCTGAAAAAACGCGGATCGAAGTCCATGCCCCTTTCCCGGAAGATGCGCCGCCATGGCGCCGGGGCCAGGCGGTTGAACGCTTTCTGAAGCAACCCGGGACGGGGGATCATATCTTCCCCCGCAACGGACGCCGCGATACGAAGCCCATCCAGCCCGTACATGCCGGCCTGTTTCGGTTCGTAACTACCCTTATCCAGGAACAGCGGAACATCGTGTTGCAGCGCAAGCGTGCGGCCTGCGGCGTATTGGAACATCTGGTTGCCCAGCCCTCCCTTTAATTGAACAAGGATCAAGAATTACCGGTTTTAGGCGCAAAAATATCTATTTTCGCGGGTATCTATATGGGAATTATAAGAAGCCAAAGCATACGGTCCGCCATCATTACCTACGTGGGTTTCGCCATCGGGGCGCTCAATACCTACCTTTTTATGTCGTTCGTACCGGCTGAGATCTACGGCCTCACCCGCCTGATGTCCAGCACCGCTATGGTATTCTATTCCATCGCTTCCATGGGCACGGCTACGCTGCTGAATAAATTCTACCCTTATTACCGCGACCACCTGCCTTTCGCGAAACGCGACCTGTTCGGCATCGTGCTCACCACCAGCCTGATCGGCTTTGCGCTGGTGACCGTTGGCACCATTATCTTTCACGACCTGGTGGTGCAGAAATATTCCGCCAACTCGCAGATATTCGTGGAGCATTTTTACCTGCTTTACCCTTTCACGTTCTTCCTCATGCTGTTCACGCTGTTCGAGAACTTCAGCTACAATCATTTCAAGACCATCTTCCCGATATTCCTGAAAGAAGTGGGCCTCCGCGTGATCACCACGCTGATGATCCTGCTTTTGATCGTGCATTTCTTTACCAATATCCAGTTCATCTGGGTGTTCTCGTTCATCTACGCCGCGTTGTTCATCGCGCTGGTGCTGTACCTGCGGCGGGAAGATTCCCTGCATTTTTCTTTCCGGATCAGCAAGGTCACCCGCAAGCTGTCAGACAAAATGATCTCCTTCAACCTGCTCATATTCGGCGGCAGCGTGTTCGGCGTGCTGGCGCAGAATATCGATGCGCTGGTGGTGGGCAGCACCAAGGGCCTTGTGCAAACGGGCGTGCTGGAAGCCAGCACTTATGTGAGCAATGCCATTGCGGTCCCGCAACGCAGCCTGATCGCCATTGCCATTCCCATACTGGCCAAGGCCTGGAAAGACAAGGACTACAACAGCATCCAGAGCATGTACCGCCGCTCTTCCCTCACCCTGCTCATCTTTGCCACCTTCCTGTTCATGATGGTATGGCTCAACCTGGATTCCGTTTTTGAAATACTGCATATCCCCGAACTTTATCTGCAGGGCCGCTACGTCATCCTCTTCCTCGGCATCAGCAAGGTGCTGGACCTTGGCACGGGTGTGAACGAACAGATCATCGGCACGTCCAACATGTGGCGTTTCCAGTTCTATTTAACGCTGGTGCTGCTGGTGGGCACGGTGCCGATGAATATCTGGCTCATCAAGTGGCTGGGCATAACCGGCTCCGGCGTGGCCGCGCTGATCATGGCGCTGGTGTATAATTCGCTGCGTTACGCTTTCCTCTACTTCAGGTTCGGCATGCAGCCCTTTACGCTCAGAACGCTGTATGTCGTACTGCTGGCGGCTTTGGGCTGGTTCATCTGCCAATTCTTCATTACCATGGAAAATGCCTGGGTGCGCGCCATCCTGCGCACGGGCATTTTCTGCGCCATTTATCTTTTCCCCATCATTTATTTCCGCTGGTCGCAGGACGTGACGGAAAGCTGGCGCAAAGGCCTGGCCATGGTGGGGAAGTATACCAAACGGAGATAGTCAGCTGAACCAGTTGCGCACGCGCCGTAAGATGCGCTTTGCGATCCCCGGGCGGGGATGCAGGTCCGTATGTTGCCGCATAGCGGCATTGCCTCCGAGACGGTTCTTGTCGCGGATGAGGATGACGGGTTCGAAAGGAAGGTCTTTTCTTTCTTCGGGGAAAATGTATGCAGGGGAAAGTACTTTCGGGCGCCGCTCCGCGATGTACCTGTTCAGGTGCGATTCGTCGTGCCACTCGGCAATGATGCCTTTATCCAGGTCTGCCTGCACATTATCTTTCAATTCCCTGATCAATGCCAGGTAAGCGGCTGCAGTACCGCCGTTCACGCCGCCCTGCACATAGATCTTCCTGAGCGCGGGGGGCATATACGCTTTGGAACGTTTGTCCTTTTTCTCGTAAGGGAAATTTTTCACCGGCTGCCCGTGGAAACCGGGGCTGCTCACCACGGTCAGCCCTCCATGCTCCGGCCCGGGCAGGAATTCCTCCGCTGAAACGGTGCGCAGGAACTGCGCATTGGCGTTGAAGAAAAAGATATACTCGAAGTTTTCCAGCTGCGCTTCCACGCGGGAAAAAATATGGAACCGCATGAGCGTGGCATAAGGCCATGCCAGCCACTCCTGTGCGATTACATGCACGCGGGGATGGTCCTTATAAGGCAGGTCCGTTGCGTCTGTGAACACAAAATATTCCTTTTCCGCGCCGGGAATGAAATATTGTTCGCTGCTGGTAAAAAATTCGTCCCAGAACACCTTGTACTTTCCTGTACAGATATAGAGCAAGGCTATTTTCATGCTGACGGTTTTTGCGCCAGGATGCCGCAGTAGGGTGAATGAAAGGTGCCGTCAGGCAGGGGTTTCAGGAGAGGAATGAGTTTATAGGCCACCTGCAGGCCTGCTTTCTGGAAAATGTTGCGCGCCTGGGGGTCGTGCCAGAAATCGAATTTGCCGAAGCAGCCGGCATACGGCACTTTGTAACCGAGCGCCTGGAGCTGCTGCGCCCACAGCGAAGGCTGCATGGAAGGGATA
Source organism: Chitinophaga sp. 22620 (assembly GCF_052044405.1). Classification (NCBI taxonomy): domain Bacteria; kingdom Pseudomonadati; phylum Bacteroidota; class Chitinophagia; order Chitinophagales; family Chitinophagaceae; genus Chitinophaga; species Chitinophaga sp. 22620. The sequence continues at coordinate 700,014 of NZ_JBQEMV010000003.1, forward strand.
TAATGACGGCCGAGGTTTTCCTTGTCCAGATTGCTCCGCAGGAACTGCTGCAGGCCGCCCCTGAAGTTCGGCGTGGTGATGATCAGCAGGCCGCCGGGCTTCAATATCCGGTGATGCAGCGCAATGATCTCGGAAAAATTCCGGAAATGTTCAATGAACCCGAATGAGCACACTACATCATACCTGTCTTCAGTATCAGCCGCATACGCCAGCACGTCGCCCCTTTCCAGCCGGCCGGTAGCGATGCCGAGGCTTTGCAGCCAATTGCTGAAACCTTCGTCCATATTCGGCACTAGGTCCATGCCGTTCGCTTCCAGGCCTTTTTTGCCCAGGTGCGCCATATACCTGCCGGGAAAGCAGCCGAATTCGAACATGCGGCCTCCTTTCGGCAGCAGGCCTTCATATTGGTCGAGCCACTTCGTGATATTGTCTTCCGCTATAAAGTACTGAAAGTTACTGTAGGAAGCATCCCAGTATTGCTGGTTCACCAGGTCCATTAGAATAGTTTAATCCTGCGAAGCTATAAAAAATCAGTTGATCCTGCCTGCCCCGGCATAATATCTTACCCAATAAGGCTCCCGCAGGTCGCTGATCATGACGCCGTTGCTGCTGGATGCGTGCACGAAACGTTCGTTCTCCAGGTAAATGCCCACATGGGAAATGCGTTTTTTCCGGTTGATCGCAAAAAATACGAGGTCCCCGGGCTTCAGCTCCGCCCGTTTGCCAAGGCGGGCCACCTGGTTGTATAGCTGGATGGAATTGCCGGCCAGGGTGATCTGGTACACGGCGGCCATGAGGGTATTCACAAAATTGGAGCAGTCGATGCCGCTTTTGGTGTTGCCACCCATGCGGTACGGCGTTCCCCACCATTCTTCGATAAAATTGTAGAGTTTTTCATTCACCACGTTCTCCACCGGCAGATCGAGCAATTGGGCGTATTTAAACTGCCAGGGGCGCGCTTCTTCAATGCTGTTGACCGTATTGGGCGCATTACCGATGCGGGCGCTGCGCGTTTTAGCCTGGTGCTCGCCGCCCCGGGCGTCGCGTTTGATCGCAATTCCATCTATAAACTCCATCTCCTGCTGCTTTACCGGTGTTTCTTTCTGCTTCGCCGTTTGTTTCGGCTTCAGCAGCGCGCAGCTTCCCAATAAAAGCGCGCCGGCCGGTATCAGGTATAATTTCCCCTTTCTTCTGTGCATTGGCCCCCGTTTTAAAATTGCTGCAATATAAAAAAAATCCGATTTTTGCTGCTTGCTACATTACGATCTTTACGCTGTAATTCCGAACCGACGATGAAGTTTTCTCACCTGCACGTACACACACAGTTTTCCCTGCTCGACGGGGCCGCAGATATTAAGCAGCTTTACAAGAAGTCCATGGCGGACAATATGCCGGCCCTTGCTATTACAGACCATGGTAATATGTTCGGCGCCTTCCAGTTCGTGGCGGAAGCTTATAATAACAAGCTGAACCCGGAAGACCCCAAGGATAAACGCCTGAAAGTGAAGCCTATTGTGGGTTGTGAGTTCTATCTCGTGGAAAACCGCCACAAACGCCAGTTTACCCGTGAAGAAAAAGATCTCCGCTATCACCAGGTGCTGCTCGCGAAAGACGACCAGGGTTACAAGAACCTCATCAAGCTTTGTTCCCTCGGCTATATGGAAGGGCTGTACGGCAAATATCCCCGTATCGATAAAGAACTGATCCTTCAATACCATAAAGGCCTCATTGCCACCACCTGCTGCCTCGGCGCTTCCGTGCCCAAAACCATTCTCAAAAAAGGGGAAGCGGAAGGCGAAAAGGAATTCAAATGGTGGCTGGACATCTTCGGCGAGGACTTCTACGTGGAAATGCAACGCCACGGCATTCCCGAACAGGAAAAAGTAAATGAATCCCTCGTGCGTTTCGCGGAGAAGTACAATGTGAAGATCATCGCGTCCAACGACAGCCACTATGTGGACCAGGCGGACGCCAACGCGCACGACATCCTGCTTTGCATCAACACCGGCGAGAAGAAAAGCACGCCTTCCATGAAGGAATTTTCGGACGACGACGCCGTGGTGAAGAACAAACGGTTCGCTTTTTACAACGATCAGTTCTATTTCAAGAACACGCAGGAAATGAGCAAGCTGTTTGCAGACCTTCCGCAGGCCATCGACAATACCAACGAGATCGTGGACAAAGTGCAGCTGCTGGACCTGAAGCGCGACATCCTGCTGCCCAACTTCCCTATCCCGCCCGAGTTCATCACGCAGGACCAGTACCTGCGCCACCTGACGTTTGAAGGTGCGCGCCAGCGTTACGCGGAGATCACGCCCGAGGTGGAAGAGCGCCTCAACTTCGAGCTGAACGTGATCGAGAATATGGGTTTTGCCGGTTACTTCCTTATCGTGGGCGACTTCATCAAGGCAGGGCGCGAGCTGGGCGTGTTCATCGGCCCGGGGCGCGGTTCCGCGGCGGGTTCCGCCGTGGCTTACTGCATCGGCATCACCAATATAGACCCTATTAAATACGACCTCCTGTTCGAACGTTTCCTGAACCCGGAACGTAAGAGCATGCCCGATATCGATACAGACTTCGATGACGAAGGCCGTCAGAAAGTGATCGACTACGTGGTGCAGAAATACGGCAAGCAGCAGGTAGCGCAGATCATCACCTACGGTACCATGGCCGCCAAAATGAGCATCAAGGACGTGGCGCGCGTGATGGACCTGCCGCTGCAGGAGTCCAACATGCTGGCCAAGCTGGTGCCGGATAAGCCGGGCATCCAGCTGTCGCGCATCTTCAACGCCCCGATGGACGGCGATAAGAGCCTTGCGGAAAAAGAAGGCCTTGCCGCGGAAGACCTTGAAAACGTAAGACGGCTCCGCGAGCTGATCAAAGGCAACGACCTGCAGGGCGAAGTGCTGCGTGAAGCCTGTGTGCTGGAAGGTTCCGTGCGTAACACCGGCATTCACGCCGCCGGCATCATCATTGCGCCCACAGACCTCTCCGAGCTGATACCCGTTACCACCGCGAAAGACTCCGACCTGCTGGTAACCCAGTTCGAAGGCAACGTGATCGAAAGCGCCGGCGTTATCAAGATGGACTTTCTGGGTCTCAAGACCCTCACCATCATCAAAGGCGCTTTGCAGATGATCAAAAAGAACCACGGGGTAGACATCGTGATAGACGACATCCCGCTGGACGACACCAAGACCTTTGAACTTTACCAGAAAGCCGAAACCAACGCCACGTTCCAGTTCGAAAGCCCCGGCATGCAGAAGTACCTGCGCGAGCTGAAGCCGGACAAATTCGCGGACCTGATCGCCATGAACGCCCTTTACCGCCCCGGGCCGCTGGAGTATATTCCCACCTTCATCCGCCGTAAGCACGGGCTGGAGCCCGTTACCTACGACGTGCCGGTGATGGAGGAATACCTCGCCGAAACCTACGGCATCAACGTATACCAGGAACAGGTAATGCTGCTCAGCCAGAAAATGGCGAACTTTTCCAAAGGCGACGCGGACATCCTCCGCAAGGCCATGGGTAAAAAGCAGAAAGCCGTGCTGGACAAAATGAAGGCGCAGTTCATGGAAGGCTGCAAGGCCAACGGGCACGACCTGAAAATGTGCGATAAAGTGTGGACGGATTGGGAAGCCTTCGCATCCTACGCCTTCAACAAATCCCACTCCACCTGCTATGCTTTCGTGGCTTACCAGACCGCTTACCTCAAGGCCCACTACCCTGCCGAATATATGGCCGCCGTGCTGAACAACGCCAGCAACCTGGAAAAGATCACTTTCTTTATGGAAGAATGTAAACGCATGGGGCTGGACGTATTGCCGCCTGATGTGAACGAATCTTTCAAAGGTTTCGCGGTGAACAAAAGAGGGCAGGTGCGTTTCGGCCTTGCCGGCCTGAAAGGCGTGGGAGAAGCCGCCATCGAGAATATCATCGAAGAGCGTGAAAAAGGCGGCGCCTATGCGAGCATCTTCGATATGATCAAACGCGTGAACCAGCGCGCGGTGAATAAAAAATCGCTGGAAGCGCTGGCCATGAGCGGCGCGCTGGACTGCTTCCCGGAACTGCACCGCGCCCAGTATTTCCATTCCGTGGAAAACAGCACCGGGCTGGAAAAGATCATCAAGTTCGGGCAGCAGGTAACAGCGGGCAACCAGAGCACCGGCGGCCTGTTCGGCGATTCGTTCATGGATGAGATACAGCCGCCGAAGATCCCGCCCTGCGATCCCTGGCCGCTCACCATCAAGCTCAACAACGAACGGGATGTGACCGGCATTTACATTTCCGGGCACCCGCTGGACGATTACAAGTTCGAAATGAAGCACTACCACATGAACACGCTGGCGGAAGTGACCGAATACCAGAACCAGATCAGCGGCGCTTCGGACAACAATAAAGGCAAAGCCAAGGACTTCAGGATGGCCGTGTACGTAAGCGGCGCCGTGGAGCGCATTTCGCGGAACAACAAACAGTTCGGCATCATGACGCTGGAAGATTATACCGGGAAATTCGAGTTCGCGCTCTGGAGCGAAGACTTCCTGAAGTTTGCCACGCACTTCAAAACCGGGCTTTGCCTGTATGTGAACGGCGGCTTTAAGCCGAGAAGGTTCAACGACAACGAATACGAATTCAAAATAAACAGCATGCAGCTTTTGCAGGAGGTGAAACGGACGCAGACCCGCAAGATAGGGCTCATCACCATGCCGCAGTTCGTCACCCCGGAGGTGATCGACTTCCTGGCGGACAACATCCAAAAGCACCCCGGCAAGGCTGAGATCTACTGCCAGCTGATAGACCGCGACGAAGAACTGATGGTAAAACTGCACACCTTTACCAAACATGTGGAAATGAATGACGAACTGGCACAGTTCTTAAGCTCACAGCCGGATATCGATGTCTATATCGACACTTTCAATAAGTAGCGATGCCAAAAAAGCAGTAGTTTTACACCGGTTTAGTTTTTGTATATATTGCATACCGGTTTGAAGGAAAACAAAAACCGGAAACAACCTGGAAACCAATCATTTAAATAAAAATTATAAACTTTTAAATCTATAAAAATGGCTTTAGAATTCACAGATGCGAACTTTCAGACCACCGTTCTCAATTCGGACAAGCTGACTGTGGTAGACTTTTGGGCAGAATGGTGCGGTCCCTGCCGCGCGATCGGTCCCGTGATCGAAGAACTGTCTAAAGATTACGATGGTAAAGTGAACGTTGGTAAGGTGAATGTGGACAACAACCCGCAGATCTCCATGAACTACGGCATCACCAGCATCCCCGCTATCCTGTTCATCAAGGACGGTAAAGTGGTGGATAAACAAGTGGGCGCAGTTCCCAAATCTGTTCTGGAAAAGAAGATCCAGGCTAACCTCTAGTACTGGAAACGCATAAAATTGAAAAACGCAGCTCTTATGAGCTGCGTTTTTTTATGTATTTGGCCTGTCATTGCCAGAGCACTTCGTCATTGCGAGGCGCAGCAGGGCTAAGCGGGAGGGGCGTCGAAGCAATGACGGACTTTTCCCAGGCAATGACGGTTTCCCGGCCGACTTTTTTAAGCCCGGGCCGCTTCATATGAACATATTCCCTTATTTTGCCTGATAAATCAATCTCTGAGAATGCTACAATGGGAAAATGTTGCCCGCGGCCTGCTGGGTATGTTCTTTCTTGTCATGGTTTGTTACCTCCTGAGCAATAACCGCCGCGCCATCAACTGGAAGCTGGTGGGCATCGGGATCTGCGCACAGATCATGTTCGCCATGGGCGTGCTGAACACGCAGGTGGGCGGGCAGCCGGTTTTCTGGGTCCTTTTCGGGATCATGATCCTCCTCTATTCCTTCAACCGTTTCAGGCGCAAACAAAAAGAGGGCTTTGCCCTTCCCAAAGATATGCTCAGCTGGCTGCTGGCCATTGCGGCCCTGGCCGGCTTTTATATCGGCATTATCCGCAGCACGCAGTTCCCGCTGCCGGCGGTGGCGTTCTTTGCAGGGCTGGTGCCCATTGTGGCGATGATAAAAGTGTTGCAGAAAAGGAACCTGGAGCTGCTGAAATGGACCATCCTGGCGGGTTGTATCGTACTGACCGTGTCGGTTTACATGCGCTGGTGCTCTCCCGAGGTATTCAAAAGCACTTTATCCGCCGTTTCCAGCTCCTTCGTGAACCTTATCAATATCAGCCACAAAGGCACCGAATTCATGTTCCAGGGGCTGGCGGACTACCGCGGGGCCTGGGGGTATATTTTCGCGGTGCAGGTGCTGCCCAATATCATTTTCTTCGCCGCTTTAAGCTCCATCCTGTATTACCTCGGCGTGCTGCAAAAGATCGTATACGTTTTCGCTTACCTGCTCAACAAGCTCAGCATTTCCGGTGCGGAAAGCCTTTCCACGGCGGCCAATATCTTCCTCGGGCAAACGGAGGCCCCGCTGATGATCAGGCCTTATCTTGAAAAAATGACGCGTTCGGAGATACTTTGTATCATGGTGGGCGGCTTCGCCAATACCGCGGGCAGCGTGCTGGCGGCTTATGTGGGCATGCTGGGCGGCGCCGATGTGAGCCAGCAGGAATATTTCGCGCTGCACATGCTCAGCCAGAGCATCATGAGCGCCCCGGCCGCCATTGTCTGCGCCAAGCTGCTGTTCCCCGAAACGCAGACGCACCTTATTCAAAAAGACCTGTACGTACCCAAAGAAAAGCTCGGCGACAACTTCCTGGACGCGCTGTCCATCGGCACCACCGACGGCCTGAAACTGGCCGTGAACGTGGGCGCCATGCTGATCGTATTCACCGCCCTCATGTACGTGGTGAACGGCATGCTGGGCTGGGTGGGCGACCAGACCGCCCTCAACCCGCAGATAGCGGCCATGAGCGGCGGGCAATACAAGGAACTGAGCCTGGAAATGTTACTCGGATACCTGTTCAGCCCCGTTGCCTGGATGATCGGCGTGGCGCAGCAGGATATGCTGGCCGTGGGGCAGCTGCTGGGGCAGAAGACCGTGCTGAACGAGTTCATTGCTTACCAGTCGCTGGCAGTGATGAAGGACGGCAATATGATCCACGACCCTAAATCGCTGCTGATAGTGACCTATGCCCTTTGCGGCTTTGCCAACTTCGCCTCCATCGGCATTCAGATCGGGGGTATCAGCCAGCTTGCGCCTAACCAGCGCCGCAACCTGACGGAGCTGGGGGTGAAAGCGCTCATTGGCGGCACGATCGCCTGCCTGATGTGCGGGTGCATTGCGGGGGCGCTGAGCTGAGGAAATTCCCCCGTTTACCGCCCGCTGGCCGATAGCGCCGGTTGCCCGGTAATTTCAGGCGATTTAACGATTAATCCACATTAATCTCAGCCGCTGTGAGTACATTTACAGGGCGAACCGTGACAGACAGGCTTTGATCATATCACTATCACCTATAACGGATATCACTTGCGTAATTTTACCCTGCTCGCCCTGTTCATGCTTTCCTTCGCAGGCGCGTCGGCTCAACGGAAATGCGGAACGGAAACAGCCCTGGCGCAAAAACTGAAAGCCCAGCCTAAACTCCTGGCCAAAATGCAGGCTGTGGAGGCCACTCTCCGGAAAACCAGGCCCCCGCGCGACCTGCAAAGGGTCAATCCCCGCGTGACCATTCCCGTGGTAGTGCATATTGTGCTGCCGGACCCTTCCATCGTAACCGACCAACAGATACTTAACCAGATAGCCTCCCTTAACCAGGACTATATTGCCCGGAACGCGGACGTGGCGAACGTTCCCGCCGTATGGCAGGGCATTATCGGCAACTCGGAGCTCCAGTTCTGCCTTGCCGCCCGCACGCCCGGCGGAGACCCCACCAGCGGCATTACCCGCACCGTAACGCAGCGCAGCAGCTTTTCCATCAACGGGGCCGCCCCCGAAGTGAAATACGCCGGCAGCGGCGGCGCCAACGGCTGGGACAATACCCGCTACCTCAACATCTGGGTTTGCGTGCTGGACGATAACTACCTGGGCGTGGCTACCCCTCCCGGCAATGTATTCCCGGCCGAGGAAGACGGCGTGGTGGTGAACTACCGGGCATTTGGCAACGAAGGCTCCGCCCGCGCGCCCTTCAACCTGGGCCGCACCCTTACCCACGAAATAGGCCACTTTTTAGGGCTCCGGCACATCTGGGGCGACGATAACGGCAACTGCTCGTCCGACGACGGCGTGACGGACACCCCGCCGCAGGGAGACGCCACCTACGGCTGCCCTTCCGGCGTGGCTACAGACATGTGCTCCCCCGCAGCGCCCGGTTACATGTACATGAACTACATGGATTATGTGAACGACGCCTGCATGATATTGTTCACCACCGGGCAAACAGACCGCATGCGCAATGCGCTGGACGCACAGCGCGCTTCGCTGCTTACTTCCGACGGCTGCACGCCCGTCAATATCCGCAACCGCGACGCGGGGATAGCCGAGGTATCGCAACCGGCGGGCTACCGCTGCGAAGCGGCCCAAACGCCCCTTGTGATACTGAAGAACCGCGGCTTCGACCCGCTTACGGCAGTAACCATCCGCTACACCATCAACAGCGGGGCGCCGGTGGATTACAGCTGGACGGGCAACCTGGCTTCCCTGCAGCAAACAGCCGTAGTGCTGCCCGTATTCCAGTCCGGCCAGGGCGCCTTCACCCTCAAAGCCTGGACGCTGAACCCCAATGGCGGCGCGGACGAGCAGCCGGAGAACGATACCGCTTCCGTGAATTTCTTCTACCGCAGCCCGGCCGCCATGCCGTTTGCCGAAACCTTCGAAGGCGCGGCATTCCCGCCGGAAGCCTTCAGCATCCGTAACCCCGACCGGAGCTTTACCTGGGAAAGAGCCTCCACCGGCAGCCAGGGCGGCAGCCGCAGCGCCTTCGTGCGCAACCTGGGCTATGCTACCAATAACCAGGTGGACGACCTGTTGGGCCCAGTAGTAGACGCTTCCCTGGCGGATTCCGTGTTCGTAAGCTTCGATGTGGCCGCGGCAGTAGCCACCGCGCTAAATACCACCGGCAACGCCTGGGATACCCTGGAAGTGATGGTAACGCTCGATTGCGGGCAAACGTTCATTCCCACCGGGTACAAAAAATGGGGTGGCACGCTCATCACCCGCAGAACGCCAACCGATCTCGAATTTGTGCCCACCGCCGGCGAATGGCGGAGGGATACGGTAGACCTCACCCCTTTCGTGAAAAAACAACCCTTCCGCGTCGTGTTCCGCAACACGACGAATTACGAGAACAACGTGTATATCGACCAGGTGAACATCTTTAAAAAAGACGCCAACCCCGACCTCGTAAGCCGCGGCATCCTCCTGTGGCCGAACTCCTTCAACAGGCAGTTCTATATCGAGTTCCGCAGCTGGCCGGATGACCTGAAAGCCATTGCCGTGTACGATGCGGCGGGCAGGCAGGTGTACCGCCAGGAGCCCGTGATCCGCAGCGGCAACCGCACTACAATTGATTTGGTAAATGCCTCAAATGGTGTTTACTTTGTAACGTTATTTTACAGCCAACAGGTGAGGACATATAAAATAGTGAAAGCAAAATGACGACGACCATAGCACCAAAGCCCGGATTACTGACCATCTTGTCTGCACCCGCCCTGGATAAGGATCTCAAAAGAATAGCCGACAAAGTGCTGAACCAGGAAAGGCTTACGCAGGAAGACGGCGTGACGCTGTTTGAGAGAGGGGACATCGGGTATCTCGGGGCGCTTGCCAACCATGTACGTGAAAGATTACACGGCAACAAAACTTACTTCAACCGCAATTTCCATATAGAGCCCACCAACGTTTGCGTGTTCACCTGCAAATTCTGCTCTTACTCCAGGCTTTACAAAAACCGGGAGGACGGCTGGGAACTCAGCATAGACGAGATGCTGGACATCGTGAAGAAATACGACAACCAGCCCGTTACCGAAGTGCACATCGTTGGCGGCGTGCATCCCAAAATGAACCTCGACTTTTTCATGGAACTGATGCGCCGCATCAAGGCCCACCGTCCTGACCTGCACATCAAAGGCTTTACGCCCGTGGAGCTGGATTACATGTTCCGCAAAGCGAAAGTGAGCGTGGAAGAAGGTATGCGCATGATGAAAGAGGCCGGCCTGCAATCCCTTCCCGGGGGCGGCGCCGAGATCTTCCATCCCGATATCCGCAACCAGATCTGCCACGATAAGGTGGATGCGGACGGATGGCTGAGCATTCACCGCGCAGCACACCAGATGGGCATGGTTACCAACGCCACCATGCTCTACGGCCACATCGAGCAGTTCTGGCACCGGGTGGACCATATGGAGCGCCTCCGCCAGCTGCAGGATGAAACGCAGGGCTTCAACACTTTCATCCCGTTGAAATTCAGGAATAAAGACAACGATATGGCGCATGTGCCTGAGTCCACCATCGTGGAAGATCTCAGGATGTATGCCATCGCGCGGCTGTATATGGACAATTTCCGGCACCTGAAAGCCTACTGGCCCATGCTGGGAAGGAACAGCGCGCAGCTCACCCTTTCCTTCGGCGTAAACGACCTGGACGGTACGATCGACGATACGACGAAGATCTACTCCATGGCGGGTTCCGAAGAACAATCCCCTTCCATGAACACCGCGCAGCTGGCCATGCTCATTAAACAGGCCGGCAGAACGCCCGTGGAAAGAGACACCGTGTACAACGAAGTGAAAGATTATTCCAGCGTGGAATTCAGCGAAGAAGAATTACTGAATTAAAATAGCCGTTAAATATTGCAAAAAAGAGGAAAGGCCCGGCTTTTCCTCTTTTCGTTTTTTATTACCTTCAAGCCTCAAATTGAGTTATCATGAAGAATTTTATGTGGATAATGGCGCTTTCCGGCTTTGTACTGGCCGCTTCCTGCCAAAACCAATCAAAGCAGGAAAGCAGCGCAGACACGTCGTCCGCCACCACTCCCCCCTCTGCCGCACCTGCGGCGGACGGGCCGGTATTTAAGAAAGAAGGCCAGCTGTCTTTCATCAGCAAAGCAAAAGGCGATACGATCAGAACGATCGATATTGAAATAGCCGAAACAGATGAAGAAAGAGCCAAGGGCCTGATGGACCGCAAGTCTATGCAGGACACGCAGGGCATGCTGTTCATTTTTTCCGCTCCCGAAGAGCAGTCTTTCTGGATGAAGAACACCTACATTTCGCTGGATATCATGTACGTAAATGAGAATTTCGAGATCGTGAGCATCCAGAAGTACGCCACTCCCCTGTCTGAAGAAAGCCTTCCGTCTTTCAAGAAAGCGCAGTACGTGGTGGAAACCAACGCAGGATTTGCCGACAAGTATAAAGTTGCGTATGGCGACAAGATCGCTTTCACTAAACAATAACGCTACGCCAAACCACTTTACTTCAGCTCTTCCATCGTGAAGGATTTCTGCCGGCCTTTGTATTGCTGCCTTACCGCCTGCACTTCTTTCTCCGTCACCTTTTCCGCCTTGTTGCTCCATGCGTTGCGCACGAAGCTGAGCAGCTGGGCAATGTCCGCATCGGAGAATTCATCGTTGTTGGCAATACCCGGCATGTCCGCATTGATCTCCGGTGCTTTGTATAATTTGCCGTTCACTTCCACGGGGCCGGTGAGGCCGTAGAGCACGATCGCAATGAGGCGTTGTTTTTTGCCGGTCACTATTTCGGAATGGTTCAGCGGCGGGGCGAGCGATTGAATGCCGTCGCCGTCTGTACCGTGGCAGGTTTGGCAAACTGTTTTGAAGATGAGGGCGCCGCGCGGGTATTCTTTCGCCAGGGCGCCGTCTGTATTTGCCTGGCGGTTGTTCTTGATATCCTTCATCACTTTCTCCAGCCTGCGGCGCACGATGAGGCCTGTATCCGGGTTCCAGCCCGTAATATCCGCCAGCAGCTGCGCTTCCCTGTCCTGCATATTGCTGATCACAGCATCGGCTACATAGGGATTGTTCGGGAAGTTGTGATAAAGCATCCTGAGAAGGTCTTTTGCCGCCGCGGCATCCAGCTTTTGCAGCGCGGGCAGCAGGTACGCCGTTACCGGCGCATATTCAGCGTGGCTGCCGGTTTCAGCCAGGAATTCCGTGATGAATTTAACATTGCTTTTATTCAATACGGAGGGTATGGCTGCGAGTGCGTTGTTATTCGCGGAGATGTTGCCGCCTTTCTGGTATACGCGAAGGATATCGTCCAGCGTCAGCGCATGCAGGCCTTCCAGCGCCCAAATCGCATGCAGGTCCGCCAGCGACCTTACGGAATCTTCCAGCAGCTTTTTCAACAGCGGCACCGCGGTTTTCAGCTGGCCGTCCACCAGCATTTGCTGCGCTTTATCCCTGATCCAGCCATTCTTTGAGCCCAGCGCTTTCACAAGGTCTGCCGGGTTGTTGTTCAGCACTTCGTTCACCGGCTTCGACCCTTCCGGGATGATGCGGTAAATGCGGCCGCAGTTCAGCGGCTGCGTAAGGCTGCGTATGCCGATCTCGTTTTTCAGGTAAGGCGTGAGGTAGGTTTTATGCTGGATGATGCCACGGTACATGTCCAGCACATACAGCGCGCCATCGGGCCCTGCGTGGAGGTTCACGGGGCGGAACCGTTCGTCGGTGCTGGCCAGGAATTCCCTGCCGGCATAGGCCTGGCGGCCGATCACAAAAAATGAGCTGTCTTTGAGGATGTTCCTTTTCACCAGGTTGGCGGAAGGTTCGGCCACGAACGCGTTCTCTTCATATCCTCCGCCAAATAAACCACCACGGTATACGAGCGGGCCGCAGGCGGCGGTGAAGTTCACCAGGCGCAGGCTGTCGTCCAGCACGCCTTTCATATACCCCCTGTTCACGCCCGGCGTGGCGCGGATGGGATAGGTGCGGTTGTCCGGAACGATATTTTCATTGAAGCCGGCCAGGCGGCGCTGGTTCTTATTGGTGGAGCCAAGACCGGGTGAGAAATAGTCGCCCAGCAGGTTCTCGGAGTTGTTGTTGTAATAGAGGCGGCCGTAGCTGTCCTGCGAAATGCCCCATTGCCCGCGGAAGTGCGTGTCTTCCTTCAGCCAGCGGCTGCCTTCCCTGCGGTAGCGTTTGGATGCTTTGGCGTTGTAGATCCAGTTGTCCATGGCGCGGTACAGGCCGTTGGGCTGGTGCTCCACGTTGCCACCTTCTGTGTAGGCGGAGTCTACCAGGGTTTTCTTCCCGGCTCTGCCGCCGTTTATTTCCACGTACCAGAGCCTGGGCGGCTCGGCCACCAGCAGGCCGTTGCCCACGATGCAGAGCGCGCGGGGCAGTATCAGCGAGTCCAGGAACACGGTGCGGGTATCCGCCGCGCCGTCCCCGTTCGTATCTTCCAGTATCACGATCTTCCCGTTCATGGCCTCTTCGCCGGTGCCCACGGTATCCGGCATATAGCCGGTCATTTCCGCGACATACATCCGGCCGCGCTCATCGAAGGTCATAGCCACGGGTACCACCACCTGCGGTTCTGCGGCTACCAGCTGTACGGTAAAGCCGTCTTCCACCTGTAATTTTTCCAGGGACTGCGCGGGTGAAAGCACCGGCGATTCGGCAAACTGGCGCCGCATGGCGATGGAATCCGCCTTTGAATTTTTCTCCGCATTGTTACAGGAGGTTGCAGTAATTCCCGCCAACAAAAAAACCATCCAAATTCCGCCCTTAGTGATAGCATCTGCCATATCGTGAAATCGATTGAAATTTTCCTTTAAAATAATACCCGGGAGGGTAATTATCAAATCTGAGGGCGCTAAAATAATACCCGGGAGGGGTAAAAAAGAGGGATTAATGACGGGCGGACGAAGGGTGTTACCGGTGAAATAACTTCTCAAGGGGCGGAATCTTACCCGTTTTCCCCGGTATTGAAAAAATCCTGTCTCCTGATATTCAGTTTGGCCATTTTTGATTCCAGCGTGGTGGGTTTGATTTTCATCATTTCCGCCGCCCCCTGCGCTCCCCGGATCCGCCCATTCGTTTTTTTAAGGATGGTTATGATATATTCTTTTTCTGTTTGCCGCTGAATGCCTTTAATTTCCTCTATAGTGCCGATATTATTGCCGGGCGGTTTCGGTACGCCTGCCGGAAGCTTCCGGGCCAGTTGTAACTTTGACTTGCCATCATTGAGCACCACGGATTGTTCCAATATATTTTCCAGTTCACGGATATTCCCCGGCCAATCATATCCGTACAGCGTTTCCAGCATGGTTTCGCTGATGCCGTTGAACGGCTTGTTAAATGATTTACAGAACTTTTTTGCAAAAAATAAGGAAAGCGCTTCGATATCCGGCTTCCGTTCCCGCAACGGCGGCAGCGTAATAGGGAAAACGTTTAAGCGGTAGTACAGGTCGAGCCTGAAATTTCCTTCCGCCACTTCTTTTTCGAGGTTCCTGTGCGTAGCGGCTACAATCCGGACATTAACTTTCACCGGCGCCCTTCCCCCGACATATTCTATTTCTCTTTCCTGCAGAACGCGCAACAACTTAACCTGCATAGCAACCGGCAATTCCCCGATCTCATCCAGGAAGATCGTTCCCCCGTCGGCAAGTTCGAACTTTCCTTTCCGCTTTTCAATAGCGCCGGTAAACGCGCCTTTTTCGTGGCCGAACAGCTCCGACTCTATTAATGTGGCGGGAATAGCCGCGCAATTTACCTTAACGAAAGGCCCGTCTTTCCTTGGTGAGAACAGGTGAATGGACTGGGCGACGCGTTCTTTCCCCGTACCACTTTCCCCCAATATCAAAACAGATGTGCTGTAAGGGGCTACCTTTGCCGCCAGGTCCAGCGCAGACAACAAAAGATGGTGGCTGCCAATGATCCCTTTAAACCCGGGATGGTTCATCATGTCCTCCTGCCTCCCGCCCGCGGCAACAGCCTCATTCTTAACCGCAGTTGCCGGCGGCGCGCCATAAGCCGTTCTCCCGGCCAACTCTTCCAGGCTGGTTTTCAACCGTTCCAGTAAACGGATGTGATCATTCGTGTAAGCAGCAGGCTGCCTGCTGTAAAAACAATATTGAACCGACAGCCCATAGCCCAGCGCAACCGGGAATACCAGGCAGGACCTCATCCGGAACCGGCTGAATATTACTTTTTGCAGTGAGGCAATGCCCCGGTCCCTGCCGGCTGTTTCCGCGTGATATAAGCATGCATTATTTTCTACCGGATCGTTCGCTACCATTGCGGAAAGGTCGTGCTGGCTTAATCCTGTAACTGTCATTATCTCCTTTTCCCCGATAAACTGGTATTCGCCGAAACCCGTACGTAGATATCCCGAATCGCCGAAATACCCGGCGCCAGGCGGCCTCAGGCCATTTGTGACGAAATCGAACGGTATAAAAGACTGAATAGCCCCGGCAACTTTCAACATCTTTTCCGGAATGCCTGAAGCTTCATTGCTTATTGCCGTTAGCTGTTTCTGCAAATGTTCTTCCTGCCGCAATTTTGATTCAAGGCTATGCGTATGCCGGTACCATGCAATATCCAGCATCACCAGCAGGTCCCGCTCCCTGAATGGTTTGACAAGAAATCCGTAAGGCTCCGTTGTTCTTGCTTCTTCCAGCACTTTTTGGTTCGAATTCGCGGACAGGTATATAAATGCAATGTTTTCCGCCCTTAGTTTCCGGGCAAACTCGATACCTGAGATATTTCCCTCCAAACGGATATCAAGTATGACGATATCCGGCCTGTTGCTTTGAAGATATTCATCTGCCTCCCCGGCAGACGCGGCAATACCAACCACCCGGTAACCGGCCGGCGCCAGTATCAGCCGGAGATCATTTGCTACAATGAATTCATCTTCTACAATCAATATTTTTTTACTCATAGCATATGTGCTTAGACATCAGCCAATACCTCCTCCGAAATCAATTTACTGATAACCGCAAACCTGATCGTTATATGGAAACCGTTATTATTTACCATGGTAAAGCGGCCTTTTAATTGTTTTGAAAGGCCGCGTATCAGTTCAAGCCCAAGCGAGTGATGCTCCGTTACATCAAAATCCGCCGGTAAGCCAACGCCGTCATCCGAAATGTTCAACAGCAGATGATCGGCATCTTCGTGCCGGAGGCCAATGCTCACCCCTCCCCTCCGTCCGCCGGGGAAAGCATATTTGACGGCGTTTACAATACTTTCATTGATGATCAGCCCCAATGGAATTGCCTGTGATACGTCAAGATCTACCGGCTCAACATCCTGCTCAAAAGCTACCTGGCTTCCGGCGCCAAGGCTGTCCTGGACATGGTTCACCAATTCATTGATATATTCAGGCATGGAAATGGACGCGATATTTTCGGATTGATAGAGCTTCTGATGGATAAGAGACATGGCATATACGCGGCGTTTGCTGTCCTGTATGGCAGAGAGCGCGGCTTCATTATTAATATACACGGCCTGTGAATTAAGCAGGCTTATTACTATCTGGAGATTATTTTTCACGCGATGGTGTATTTCCTTCAACAGCCATTCCCTATCGGTAAGCAGGTGCCGCAGCTGGTCATTTTTGAGCGTGATCACTTCATTGTTCTTCTGTTTCAAACGGTTTTGCCGGTACAATAAGCCGGCAATGATGATCACAGCGGCGATCCCTGCAAAGGTCAGGTTCCTCACCAGCGTTGCCTGGCTTGCCTCTTTATTCAACAGGGTAATAAGGCTTTCTTTTTCCTGCGTTTCATATATGACCTGCAGCTCTTCCGCCTGCCTTATTTTCGTTACCCGGAAATTGGAATCGAGCAACCGTGTATATTGCTTGTAATGGGCAGCAGCAGCGGCATCATCCCCCAGCGTGGAATCGATGCTGATCAGCCAGCGGTATGCGCTAAGATTACTTGCCAAAGTCCGGTCAAACGATAAAGTGTCCGCTAAACTTCTATTGAACAATTCCCGTGATTTCCGGTACTGCTTCCGCTTAAAAGCGATAACTGCATACCGGTCGTTGATGCGCGACCTCCGGAGCGGCCCCCTGATGGTTTCCGCTATAGCTTCCAGCGAGTCCATCCTGTTGAGATACGCTTCGGCCAGATCCAGGTTTCCCAGGTTCAGATAACAGACGGAAAACAAAGAATTATAAAAGATCTGGTCGGAAATAATCGACGGCGCGCCCATCTTCCCGGAGATATCCAGTGCGAGATCGAGTGCTTCCCTGGCACGCCCCTGGTTATTATGCATATGCTCAACGATCATAAACAGGATGTTATATCCGGCCGGGTTACGGTCAATAATAAACCTGTTGATGCTTTTTTGTGCCATTTTAAGGCATTCCTGCTGGTTGCCTTCAAGCTCGTAAAGCAATGCCAGCCGGCCATAAAAATACCCCCAGCCAATGCTGTCGCGGCTGCGTTCCGCAACTTTGACTGTTTGAAAGATATATCGCAGCGGCTCTCCGAACTTCCCCTGGAACAGGGTGACCATCGCAAGCGCCTCCGTGTTATAATGCGTGTAGGGGTAAAGAATAAGATCCGCCAGCTTAAGCGCTTGTAAGAAAACGTCATTAGCTGTTTGCAATTGCCCGGTTACAACGAACATATATCCTAAATCTGTCAGCACATTGATCTCTGCTTCCGTATCGCCCAGGCTGTGATAAAGGCCGGCTGCTTTCTGCAGGTCCGCAACCTTTCCCAGTAAAGTAGCAGATGCCGGGGCGGTATACCTACCCCGGTATGCAAATGCCCTTGCTTCGGTTTCTTTATCCCCGGCTTCCCGGCATTGACTGATCAGCACATTATAAATGGAATCGCCCCTGCTGTCATTTTCCTGTACATACATCTTTCCAAGCAGGCAAAGCGCGATCCGGCCCAGCTTCTCTTCCTTTAAAGACCTGCTTTCTGCTACCGCCCTGTTTAAAAAATACCGCACAGAGTCCCCATACCGGTAGTAGCTACGGGGTTGAAATGCGTAATAAGAACCAAGCAGCAGGAGCAAGCGCAGGCGCTGGCGGCCGGTGGCCTCTGAAAGCAAACGGACCCCGACACCAGGCTCCTGGCGATCTATCCATTGCGATTGCTTAAACAAGCCGTAGCCGCCAATCCCTTCTGCCAGTACGGGCAACCGGCTCAGGCCCAGCGACCGGCTGGCTACGTACAGGCAGCTGTCGGCCCCAACCATTCCTTCACTGGCAACCACAAGATAGGTGGAACTGAGTAACAGATTCAACCGCTGCCACGACTCCTTGTCCCTGGAGGGATGATGATAAACACCGGCTGAGCCCGCCGATGGTGCTGGATGCTGGGAGTATCCGTCAGCAGATATCAGCAGGCCAAGCATGATGCACAATATAATTGCTCTGGGCATAGCTTTCATTTTAAGTATAGCCGTAAAGGTTGGACTGTTTTAAATGCGTTTGCAGGACCAGCAAGGCAACCAATAATCATGCACTATTTCACTGGCAGCTTCCATCTATTGCACAATGCAAATTACGTTTTGTTTTCAGCTTGTTCTCATTTTTGGTATGATTGAATCATCGCTCCAGCTTATCGGAGCGAACGCATCCAAACTCCGACATTTCGGAGCAACCTGCACGCCGCTCTCATCTAATTACATGTAATCCCAACCCATATAAATTTATATATCAGCATTTTAAAAAATCGCCGCCGCTCTTTGCCTATCCTTTCCCTAAATGGCATGCAACTGGTCATGAACCCATAAAATCATCACAATGACACATCACACTGATTGGAGCACCACTCCCCCTATTGACCCGAAAAAGGGCTTCAGGATCCACCTGATCGTTTTCCTGTTTGGCGCACCGGCCATCTGGCTGGTATGGTACCTGACGGACAGAACCTATCCCTGGCCCCTGTGGTCTACCCCCGCCTGGGCAATAGGCGTACTCTTTCATTACCTCGGCGTATTTGTTTTTAAGAAATCGAAGTCTAAATAAAGAACAGGATATGAACCCTTCACAAAAAACCTTCAGGCGCGTCGTAACAGGCCATGATGCAAATGGAAAAGCAATGATCGTTTCAGATGCGCCGCCCGTTAACGCGCAACTCGTAGGCGGCCCTGGCGGCCCCACCTTTTTTGAAGTCTGGCATACCCTGGAAACGCCTGCTTTCATTTACGCCCGGCCGCACGGCCGGGATGAGCAGGGCCTGGTGCTGCCGCCTCCCAAAAACGGAACGCGCATCCGCGTGATAGAATTTCCGCCGGAAGGGGAAGAAATCCGGAAAATGACCGTTGCAGACGCGGCGGCGAAGTTCAAAACCATGGGCGACGAGCAAGCGTCCACCTCGGGAGAAAGTGCCCCTCATCCATTGATGCACCGTACAAAAACGGTTGATTACGGAATTGTGCTCGAAGGCGAGATAACGCTGGTGCTTGACCTTGGCGAAACGACCATCCGGGCGGGCGACATTATTGTGCAAAACGGCACCAACCACGCCTGGGCGAACCGGTCCGGCAAGGCCTGCCGCATGGCTTTTATCCTGATCGACGGCGAAGCCGCCGATGGAATTGCATAAAAATCAAATTAAAACATCATGCGTATTCACCCCATACCGCCGGAGCAGCTCAGCCCGGAAGTACGTTTCGTTCACGACGAGATTGCCGGCCTGGTGGGCCGCAGCCAGAGCCAGGTAACCATGCTCAATGCCGGGGGAGCATTGTTAGGCCCGTTTCCTGCAATGCTGCGTTACCCCCAATTCGGCACACCTGCACTGAGCTTTTTGCGAACGCTCGACACCCATGCAACACTCAACAAGCGGGTACGGGAAGTTGCGATACTCACTGTAGGCGCTGCATTTGGCGCGCGTTTCGAGCTATATGCCCATGCAATCATGGCGGAGGTTTCCGGCCTGCCGGCGGATACGATCGCCGCGATATCAGCGGGCGGCCATCCGTCCGGATTGAGCGAGCAGGAAGCCATTGCGCACCATGTTGCCTTTGCATTGGCAACCGGCCATATTGTCCCGGCTTCAACATACAACCGGGCGGTAACCTTGCTCGGCCAGGACGCAGTAGCGGAGCTGTTCTTCCTCATTGCGGGGTACTGTCTTATTGCTATTATCCTGAACGGGTTCGATATTCCCGCGCCAGATAACCCATAATAGAAAAGAAAATATTTTTCTCTAACCGGCGGCATTAAAACTAAAACAATGACAGCGAAGAAAATTACATCATTGTTCAAGATACTTTCACTGACAGCCATTTACCTCGTGCTGACAGGAGTATGCGCAACGGCCCAAGACCCCACAGGAATAATGCCGGGAGGCCTTGCAGAACCGGCAGCCGTGCTGACCCGCTTCGAAGTGAAAGGCGGCTACGAAAAAACGCTCCGGAAAACACTTCGGAAATATGTAAAGCAGGCAGTTGCCCGTGAAAGCAACATCATGGCAGAAGCATATCACGAGCAGGAAAAACCCTCTGTTCTTTGGATCATCGAAAGATGGGACAGCAAAAGCGCCCTGCAGGAAATGAGAAAGGACGTAACCTACCAGTTAAAAAAGGTTGAAAGAATGCTGATGCAGCCGGCCCGGACAATCTACATCAACGACCTGGAACCACTTTCAAAAGAAGAATGGAGAAGGCGCCCGGCAGAGGAAGATGAGCCCATCACCATCATGTTGTTCGTGGATAGCAAAGCCGGAACAGAAGGTACTTTCAGGAAGGTGTATCACACTGCCATGCCGCAATTCCGGAGCGAGCCCGGTGTTATTAATTACCAGCTATCCCGGTTGGAAGAAGACAGTACACAGTTTGTCACTTACGAAAAATTCAGGAGCGAAGATGCCTTCCAGTACCACTTGAATTTTCCTCCCATACAGCCGGTGATCGACTACCTGAATACCAGCATAAAAAGCCAGCCTTTTCAAAAAGGGCTGCACAGGCTCATAGCGTTCACACCGAAAAGGAAATCATAACTCTTCAGCATCTAAAAAACTATTAACAAAAACAAAAAATAAACAAGATGAAAAATATCAGCCAGAGCCTGCTGCCATTGATAGCAGGCACACTCACAGTGTTTAACGTGCAAGCCCAGGTGAAGGATACTGATCATGAACTATCCGTACTGAATCAATTATCATCTCATGCGGTGGTTGTCAATATGCCGGTATCGCAGCTGTTGAATGCCCCGGGCAATGAAGCGTTACGTGCATTCTTTTTTGATCCCGTGAAGGATCCCTCGTTGCTGAAAGGCAGAAACATAGCGGTGATTGCCGCGGATGGCTTCGAGGAAATTGAATTGTTAGGCCCTGTATGGTATTTCAGGCAACTGGGCGCCAAAGTGGACATCGTAGCGCCCAGGTATAATCCCGCTCCTGAAAGATATGGACTTATGTATCCTGAAATGGCGAAAAACCATATCATGGCTATACAATATCTGCAGCCCGTAGGATGGATAAAATTCGACCGCACGGCAGACCAGATAAAAGTGGATGAGTACGATGCCGTCTTTATCCCCGGCGGCGCCTGGAACCCGGACAATCTGCGCTACGACAAGGATGTTATCAATTTTCTCCGGGAGTTCAATAAGACGGGCAAGCTGATCGCAGCCATCTGCCATGCGCCGGTAGTATTGGCTTCAGCCGATATCCTCAAAGGAAAAAAACTGACGGGTTACTGGAATATACAGGTAGACCTGAAAAATGCCGGCGGAACCGTGCTGGACCAACCTGTAGTGACAGACGGCAACCTGATCACCAGCAGGCATCCCATAGACGTAGCTGATTTTTCGAGGGCGGTTGAGGCTTGGCTCACAAATAAATAATCTGACGCAAACGGGCTGGCAGTTTAGGTATAACCCGGAGCCTTTCCGGCTCCGGGTTGCCTTTTTTTCTAAATCATACACATATGATAGCGTTGATCACAGGAGCGACGGGAGCGACGGGAAGAGATCTCGTACAACTACTGCTGGAGGATAGCCAGTACACCATCGTAGTAATATTTGTGCGCCGCCCCATTGGAGTTAGCGCTCCAAAATTATTTGAAATCCTGACCGATTTTGACGACCTCGAACAGGTTGCCGGATTTATTAAAGGAGATGTGTGGTTTTCCTGCCTGGGAACTACCCGCAAAACGGCCGGTTCAAAGGATCAGCAGTGGCATGTCGATTACGGAATTCCGGTAAAATTTGCCGAGATAGCAAAAAGAAACGGGGTCGCATCGGCTGTTCTGCTGTCGGCCTATGGAGCTTCTCCTGCCAGCCATGTGTTTTACTCCAGGATGAAGGGGAAGCTGGAAGAGCGGATTGCTACGCTCGCATTCGACCGGTACATTATTTTCCGGCCGGGGTTGTTGCTGCGTAAGGGTACCGGCCGGATTGGCGAACGTATATTCGCCGCTTTGCTGAAGTTGCTGAATGGGCTTGGAATAGCGAGGAGGTTTAAACCACTGCCTACTGCCATACTGGCAAAGAAACTTGCGAAAGCGCCCAAAGTATTTACTTCAGGAAAGCACATTGTATCGTTAGATGAGATCTTTAGCTTTTAAACATGTAAGCGCATGCCTGGCAGGCAGAGGCGTGAAGCCCAAAAAACCAGGCGTCAGAAAAACTTCCTCCTGAAAACGTTCCTGATCGTAGAGTACCCGTTCATAAGCGAACCCGTCAGGAAGTTCTCCTTCAGGTTGCTGCGCAGCGTGCTTCGCATGATACGCACCACCACGTCTTTCTCCACCTCTCCTGTTTCCTTCACGCGGCCGAGCCGGTTCACGGCGATCAGCGCCAGCAATGCGCCGAAAAGGAACAGGAAGTTCCAGTCCTGCAGCTCGATGATATGCAGCGTTTTCGTCCATTTGGGGCCGCCATATTCGGCGTCCATTTTCAGGTGCCTGCCGGTGAAGAAATCCGCCAGCATACCGCCTGCCAGCGGCGCCAGGGCGGAAAATACGGCGGTAATAATGTTCTTGGTGGAAAGGTATATAATGGAATCCGCCGTGGGCGCCAGTTTCAGCCCGATATTGGTAAGGGAGAGGTTAATGCCCGCATTCGCAAAGCCCATCAGCAAATGGATAAACGCCAGCAGCACCAGGTTGGGCCACAATTGTGTATAAATGCCCACAAAACACCAGGCTATGAGACAAAGGATATAGATCGGCGCGCCGATGGCGATGATGGTCTTATTGCTATACCTGTCCGCAAACAGCCCCCATATCCTGATCGTGAAAATGCTGCTCACCTGGCTAAGGATGTTCAGCCCGATGATGAAAGACAGTCCCAGCCCCATGCTTTTCATCATGAATACTGTGAAGAACGGCGAGGCGATATTCACGGCAAACACCCAGGCGGAATTGAATATCAGCAGCCGCACGAAATTCGGGTCTTTTAACGGCCGGCGCAGCATGATGAACAAATTCTCCCGCGGCAATATCTTTTTAGGCTCCGGCGTACCGGCCAGGATGAGCGTGCCCGAAATACCGGCCACCCCTGCAACAATGAACATATAACCGTAAGCGTCCAGCTCATAGGCCGGGAAGTCGCGCCGGACGTAATCCACTCCCAATGCCAGCAGCAGGCTCAGCACCACGTTCAGCGACTGCATGAGGCTGCTCCTTTTGGCGAAAAAAGCGCCCAGCTGTTTTTCCGGCACCAGGTCTTTCATCCATGAATTCCAGGCGGCCCCGGCAACAGCCCCGGAGAGATAATAAAAGAAAAGGATGGGAATGATCAGCTCGATGGTCACCACATCGCGGAGCACCAGCGGCAGCAGGCCGATGAAAACCAGCGGAAGCCTTGCCAGCAGGCTGCAGATAACGGTAATGCCGCGCCGGTTGTTGAAACGCCTCACCAGCCAGATGGAGATCAGCTGGAAAACATTCACCATCGTGGGTAATGCCGCTATCAAACCCAGCTGTACGTTATTGGCGCCGAGCAAAATAGCCATGGCAACAATAAAAGCCCCGCCGGTTAACGTGGTCATGGCCTCGGACGAGAGCCCGTCACCGATCACCATCTTCAAGCCCCGCCTTACATCCTGCTCTGTGAGTACTTCTTTCGGCTGTAAATTCATCACTCCGGTTTGGGGTTGGGGAGCAATCATTGTACCACTTAGGGGCGACCGGTGTGTTTTCTCTTTGTTATTTCATGGAAACAACCCCTTTTATATGGTTTCAAGATATAACCGCTGCAATTCCCCGGCGGTAATGCCCGCTGTGGCAATGGTATGCACCAGCGATCCTTTATTCATGATGCCGATGGTGGTGCCTATGTTGACGGCGTTAAAAATGTCGTGGGTAGCCATGAGGATGGTTTTCCCCTCGCTTCCCAGCTGCCGGGCGATATCGGCGAATTCCCGGGTGGAGCGCGGGTCCAGCCCGCTGGTGGGCTCGTCCATAAAGATCACTTCCGCATTTTTAGCCAGGGCGATGGCGATGCCCACCTTTTGCCGCATGCCCTTTGAATAGCCCGAAAGCCGCCGGGCGTGGGCTTCCGGTTGCAGCCCCGCTTTCTGCAGGAATTGTTTCAGCATGTCAACCGGGTAATCGAACCCGGCCAGCCTGCTGAAAAAACCAAGGTTCTCCAGACCTGTGAGGTTGCCATAGAGCTGCACGACCTCGGGGATGTAAGCGATGAATTTCCGGGTGTCCGCCGCGCCGGGCGTTACTTCCCTCCCGTTTACGACGGCCTTGCCTGAAGTGGCGGCTGTAAAACCCAGGAAAAGATTGATGGTGGTAGTTTTTCCCGCCCCGTTCTGCCCCAGCAGGCAGAAGATCTCTCCTTTGGCAACCTCCAGGTTGAGGTTATCGAGCGCGGTGTGCTGCTGGTATTTTTTTGTGAGATGAATGGCCTGTAGCATAATATAAATTTTAAGAAGCCTGATCTTTTCTGTTGAATACAAATGAGCCCGCGGCGAACAATACGCACAGGCCAGCTAACAGCCGGAGGGCCTCGTACAGCATCCGGCGCACCGGCAGTTCCGGCGGGTGGTACCGGAAAACCGGGAACCGCCCGAAATCCGCCGCCTGCAGCTGTTTGCCGGGTATATGAAAATCGTAGAGGAAGGCCTGCCAGCTTTCCTGGAACTGGTCCGCCTGCAGGGAGAACTGGTGGTAGGCGGAGATCTCTGTGCCGGCAAGCGTATTCAGCCATTCCTGCGCGGCGGATGCTGGGTTCCAGGCAGACAGCAGGGTTAGCTGCCGGTTGCGTTCGTTTATTTCCTGTTCATATGGAATAATGACCCGCTCCATCCGTCTGTCCAGCAGCTCGTAATATCCCGCTACATAACGCGTGCTCAGGCGAAGCGTATCTTTCGCGGGATCGGCGGTGGATGCATATTGCGGGTTATACCGGTTAAAGCTGTCTGATAAGATGCGGGCCGGCGTGTTCCATATCTCTTCTGCCTGGTGGCGGCGGTAAGCCGCGATCTCGTCCTTCATCGGCAAGGGATGCCGTTGCTGAACGAACGTATTGGCCAGGGAGGGCAAAATGACCAGCACCAGCATCCAGCAACCCGCGAGGTACAATCCTGTAGCCGTGGCGCCCTGCCTGAACGCCACCATCAAATACGCGATACCGAGCCAGAACAGCAGGTACAATAACGAGAGCAGGCACCACAACAACATTTGCGGAACACCGGGCGCAGCGCGCTTTTCGGCCAGCGCAAACCCCAGTGCGTTTATGATCAGCAGCAATGCAGCCAGCACCAGGAAGCGGAACAGCAGCTTCAGGCGGATGACGCGCGCTACGCTTCCCGCCTGAATGGCCAGCATGGCCAAGGTCCCGGCTTCCTTCTCAGAAGCATACAGCGAATAACAATACGCGAGCACCAGCAGGGGAAGGAAATAAATGACCACGAAAGCAAGATCAAAATTACCGGCGAACAGTGTCATCGGGTTGTTGACGGGCATGTTCGTAACGTCGTTGTAATTTTTAACGTACCTGATCTGTTCGTGCCAGGGCTGGATATCTGTTAACCCCAATGAAAGGGCGGCCAGCGGCTCCGGGTATTTAACGGCATTTTGCGGCAGCCTGAAATTGATCACGGCGGCCATCCCGGCGGTTCTTGCCTCGGCCTTCCCCTTAGCGGTCGATGTATCCGTAAACCGCTTCAGCGCCGCGTCAAGATCTGTTCGATAAGCCGCATGGATGTTGTCTGCCTGCACAAACCGCTTTCCCACCGTGCGGTTGGCCGAATACACGGACAGCAGGCTGATGGCCGCGAATAAACACAGGCCGGATAATAACCAGCGCTGCCTGCATAACTGCCGCCATTCGAATATGAAAATTGTTTCCAGGAGTTTCATGGGTATACATTAGTTAAGCGCTTCGCGGAAATATTTACCAGGATAAACACAAGCAGGCACCACATAACAAGGGCCAGCCACGACCAGCCGTGCTGCCTGACCGCAAGGCCCGCCGGCTGCGGGTTATAGCTGAAGTCCTTCATCTTTTTAAAAAATTCCGGGCCGGCTTTATAGTCATAGGCAAGGTAGGCCGATCCGCTGTTGGCCAGGTTCATATTCAGCGTGCGGATGAATTCGTCGCGGTACGTTTTGGCCTGGCGGTGGAAAGAAAGATGATGATGATAATCCGTGCCTGCAACGCCCATTGAAACCTGCTGTACCGCCATGAAGGGATCGAAAAGGCTCACCCGCCCCAGGCTTTCCTGCTGCTGCTGAATGATGCGCTCCACTTCGCCGGCGTAGTGTTCATAGACCTTCGTGTTATAGTCTTCCCCGTACTGCATGGCCAGGCCGTCGAAATTAACGGGCAATTGTTGCGCGGAATCCACACCATACAGCCTGAGCGTGGAATCCAGGAGCTTCCGGCTCCGTTCGGTGCTTGTACCGTCCTGCCCCATTCCCTTGCTGTATCCCTGCGTAATATGCCTGTTCAGCTCGAACCGTGAAGGCAGCCGGTTGTGCTCGTCTATCATCCGCACCGCGGCCCGCGGCGCCAGTACGCACAGCAGGAACCATACGCCGATACAGCCGATGAGCGCCGCGTTCGAATGGCGGCTCCAGGCCGATACCAGCACGCCGATACCTGCAAACAGGAAAAAATACACCAGGTAAGCGCCCGCAAAAAGACCATAACGCAGCAGTGTATCCGGCCCGTGGTCCTGCATCATCACCGGGATGCCCATCAATATAAATGCGGGCAGTACCACCAGCAGCACAATGGCATAACTGCCCCATATTTTCCCGCGTATCAGCGCGGCAGGGCTCACACCCTGGATCAGCAACAAACGCAGGGTATCGCCCTCCCGTTCCCGGGTGATGGTGTTAAAGCAAAGCAGCAGCACCAGCAAAGGCACCAGCAGCTGGAACACCATGGCGGGCGATAATTCCCCGAAACGCAGCTGGCTGCCGGCCGTTTCAGCTTCCGCATGGTTCACTTCGTGCTGAACATGTGCTTCCACCCTGTAGGTTTCGCCAAGGAAGCGGTTCAGCCCGTGATCGTAAACGCTGAGGAAAGTATGGGGCTTGAACAGGTAGGTACCGAAATGCGCCGCTGAATGCGGGTTGGCTTCCTGTTCTTCCCATTCATGCCTGAAAAGCGACGCCGCCCTGCTTTTTTTCCGGGCTGCTTCACGCTCCTGCTGCATGCCGGTGTATACCGCCGCACCCAGCAAAACCCAGATGATAAAGGCCAGCAATATCGCCACCCTGCTCCGGAAGGCCGTAACCACTTCTTTGATGGCGATGGTAAACACGATGTTCTGTTTTCTCATATGACCGTTTTTACCTGAATGAACAACTGAGCGTAACCATCCAATTGCGCGGCATGCCCGGCGTGTAAGCGCTGGAAAAGCCGCTGGAGGCGTACCGCTCGTCCGCCAGGTTATTCCCGTTCACCTGGAGGCTGTATTGTTTGTACCGGTACCCCGCCACGGCGTTGAATATGGTATAGGCAGGCATTTCAAGTACATTGGCGCCTGGTTTTTTATTGCTGAAAAAACGGTCGTCCACATACTGGAAACCGCCGCCGAGGAACAGCCCTTTTAACCCGCCGTTCATAAATGAATATTTAACCCAGCCGTTCGCGGAATTCTCCGGTGCATTGGCAAACAGTTGACCGATATCTTCCGGCTTTTTGCTCTCTGTGATCTTCGTTTTGTTGTAGTTGTAATTCAGCGTAAGGAAAAGGCTGCTGAAAATGTTTCCTTTCAACCCCATTTCCACACCCCTGCTCCGCACTTCGCCGATGGCTTCCTGCCAATAGGGAAAATCCGGCCTGGGAGCGGATTGCAGCACATTCTTCTTCGTGCTTTGGTATATGGTGATAAACGGCTGCAAGGCGCCTTTGAAGAATTCGCCTTTCGCGCCGAATTCGTATTGTTTGGAGGTTTCCGGGTCAAACGGGCCGCCGTTCTCTGCGTTGTTGCCGTACTGCGGTGAGAAACCCTCGTTGTAATCCACGTAAAGGGAAACGGCGGGCACGGGCTGGTAAACGATGCCCAGGCGCGGCGAGAAGTTTTCCGTTCTCAGCGGTCTTTCGTCGTATATCACGGAGCCGTCAGGCCGGTTGGCGAGATACCGCCTGAAATAGTTATTATATCTCAAACCTGCCAGCAGCTTCAGTTGAGGAGTGATCTCCAGCTGGTCCTGCACGTAGGCGCCCAGGGTGTTGTAGGTGAATTTTTCGGTGGCGGACTTCCCATATAAGGTCATGCCGGTAGAATCGTAATGGTCTTCATGCATTGGCTGCAGCACAGAGAGGCGGGTGGCGGCATACTGCGTGATGCCCCCGGGATAATTGTTGCGGGCCAGCATCACATCACCGCCGGCGGTCACCTGGTGCAACATGTTCCAGGTCTTTACCCGGATATTCGTATAGAGGTTAACGGTAGTTTGGGGCGAATGGATCGTTTGCCAGCTGTACGACCGGCTCACGGTATGATCGGTAGTTCTCACGAAACCGGAAGCGGTATATTGGTTACGCTCCGCCCTGGATTCGCTGTAAGCCGCCAGCAACCCGACCTTCCAGTTCGCGGAAAAGCTGTGTTCCATCACGGACTGCAATTGATAGTTGTTGCCTTTGTACCGGCTGCCGTAACCGGGATTGAAGTCGTAAGGCACCAGGAATACGCTGTCCTTATCCCGGCTGTTGTAGATCGGTACGCGGGGCTGGTAGTTATTGCTTGCGTCGTCGTTCACGTAATTTACGTTCACCTGCCAGCTGGTGCGGGGCGCGATCTCCCATTTGAGGGAGCCGTATGCCTGGATGCTCCTGCGGTTGAAGTGCCGGGTAAAGCTGCCGCCGTTCTGCCAGCCGGCGCCGGCCAGGAAATACAGGTTCTTCTTTTTGTTGATGCTGCCCGTTACATCCGCCTGCACCCGGAGCAGATCGAAGGAGCCCGCGGAAACGCTGGCATTTACGACCGTGAATTTCTTCGGCTGTTTGGTGACCAGGTTGATGTTGCCGCCCAGCCCGCCCTGGCCGTAGAGAATAGCCGAGGGGCCGTGTATAACCTCCACACTTTCGATATTGCCCAATAAAGGGATCTGCCCTTCGGGATACGGCGAGCCCTTGATGCCGTTGGTGGTAATGCCGCTGACCTCAGACGTGAAACCTCTTGAGCTGAATCCGCCGTAATAATTGGCGGAAGTGATGCCCGCCACATTCGCGAACACATCGTTGAGCTGGAAAAATTGCTGGTCGTTCATGGCTGCCCTGTCTACCGACTGGATATTCTGCGGAATATCCCGCAGCGGCGTGCTGGTACGTGTAAGCGTTGCCGTTGGCAGCGGGCCGCGGCTGGCCGTTACATTTACTTCTTTCAGGGTGGATGTGGCAATGTCCAGCTCCAGGCGGAGGAACACCGTTTTACCTTCCTCCACTCTCACCTGGCTGCTTTTGGCCCTGTAGCCAACGCCTCTTGCCAGGAGGATGTAATGGCCGGCGGCAAGGCCGGTAAAGGAAAAATTGCCGTTATCATCCGTTTGGGTGAGCTTCGCATGCCCTTCGAGGCTGATCGTGATGCCCGCCAGTATTTGCTGGTCGGGTCCGGAAATATTCCCGGCAATCCTGCCCTGCTGTGCATACAGGCTGTTTGAAAAAAAACCGAGAACGATTAAAAAGTATAGCCGTTGGATCATCTTAAAGTTTATTAGGGACAAATTGTTTGAGTGTGACGAATAATACAGCATTGCGCAAACAGGCCATGCAGGCGGATTCCCGCGAAGAACATTCACATGCGCCTGCATGCAGCATTCGCCGGCAGCCGGATGGACGCGGTAACGCCTGCCTGCCGGCAGCGTTTTTTCAGTACGGAAAAGAGGAAATCAGGCCGTTTCCGGCGGACCTTTATTCGGGCAGGAAAGGCGCACTGTTTCAAACAATGCGGGAACGGGGAATTGAAAAGAGAAGTTCTTTACGGCCTGCGGCAGCATGGGTTGCCTGCACTGGTCGCCGTAATAAGCGGAATAATGATGGTCGCAAATCTTACAATCACCCTTCAGCTGCTCGTGGGCCTGGAAGAAGGACGCGCTTGCTGAAGCATCCGCCGGACGGCAGGCCGCAGCCTCATTGCTTTCCGGGTGTGTGTGCCAATATTGAACGGGTACGGCAATAAATGCGTATAAAGCCAGCAGCAAGGCGGCACTCCATTGGCGGTATTTGGTAAAGGCTGTCAAGTTATTGCAACGCAGTTGCGAATATAGAGATTAAGCTTTACTCATCAAAATATGTATAGGTTTATTCTGCAAAAGATTATCTACTGGGTATACAGACGGAAAGGCCGTCATTACTTCGTCAAAGCAAATAAAAAGCCGGCAGGTATTACCTGCCGGCTTCGCTGTATTTTGACAAATGCTGTTAATTCAGGCTCCT
The DNA here is from genome assembly GCF_052044405.1 of Chitinophaga sp. 22620. Taxonomy (NCBI): domain Bacteria; kingdom Pseudomonadati; phylum Bacteroidota; class Chitinophagia; order Chitinophagales; family Chitinophagaceae; genus Chitinophaga; species Chitinophaga sp. 22620. The sequence continues at coordinate 730,696 of NZ_JBQEMV010000003.1, forward strand.
GAAGTCTACCGGCACCAGCTTGCTGACGCCCGGCTCCTGCATGGTTACCCCGTAGATCACATCCACCGCCGCCATCGTTTGTTTGTTGTGGGTTACGATGATGAACTGTGAATTGTCGGAGAACTTGCGGATCATATTGGTGAATTTGCCCACGTTCGCATCATCCAGCGGCGCGTCCACCTCATCGAGGATACAGAACGGCGCGGGTTTGATCAGGTAGATGGCGAACAGCAGCGCGGTGGCCGTCAGCGTTTTTTCACCGCCGGACAGCTGCGTGATGGCCGCAGGGCGTTTACCCTTGGGTTTGGCGATGATCTCGATACCGGTGTCCGCCAGGTTGGACGGATCATTCAGGATCATGTCGCACTGGTCTTCTTCGGTGAACAGCGCTTTGAACACGCGGATGAAGTTTTCCTTCACCTGGTTGAAAGTGTCCAGGAACTTCTGGTTGGCGGTGGACTCCACTTCCTGGATCGTTGCCAGCAGCGATTCCTTGGCATTCACGAGGTCATTCTTCTGTTCAAGGATGAACTCGTAACGTTTTTTCATCTCCGTATAGGCCTCAATGGCCGTGGGGTTGATCTCGCCCATGTTCTCCAGGCGTTTCTTCAGTCTTTCGGCATTGCTCTGCAGGTCTTCGAGCGCGGCGGTGCCGGTGCGCTCTTCGTCCAGTATCTCGTCCAGGTTCACTTTAAATTCCACGCTGAGCCTTTCTTTCATGGAAGCCAGCTGCAGCTTCAGTTCGTTCACCTTGTCCTTGATCTGGTTCAGGTTCTGGTCCAGCATGTCCCGCGTTTTCTGCTTGCTGCGCAGGGCGCTTTCCAGTTCCTGCAGGTGGTTGCGGAAGTTGTAGTATTCCTGGTCCTTTTCATTCAGCCCTTTCTCTTCTTCTTCGCGGCGGCGGAAAAGTTCCACCAGGCCGTCCTCACTTTGCGTAAGCCGGTCTTCAGCCGCGGCGATATTGCCGGCGGTATCTTCCAGCTGTGCTTTATTGCTGATCACCTGCGCATGCAGGTCGCTGAGTTGTTTGCGTTTGAAGTCCAGCTCCTGCTTCAGCCCCTGCACTTTGCTCTGCTGGCGGGTATGCTGGAGGTTCTGGTTGTTGAACTGGATATTGGCCTGGTTGAACTGCTGCTCTGCTTCCTGTGCGGCGCGGTCGGCCTCCAGGATGCTGTCGTGCAGCTGGTGCACGCGGTCGTTCAGGCTGTCCAGCTCATCGCGCACGCTGGAAATGCTTTGTTCGTTCGCCGCGAGGGAGGCTTCCATTTCAGCGAGGCGTTTGTTGCCGGTTTCGATGAGGTGGTGGAAGTTCTCGATGCGGTTCTGCAGGCCGAACAGCTGGTTATTCAGCTGGTTCACCTTTTCGCGGGTAGCGTTGATCTTGTTTTCGTTCAGCTGGCTGTTATAACCCAGCACTTCATCGTGCTTGGCCTGGAGGCGCGCTTTCAGGTCGGCCACATTGGTTTCCAGCACGCGGATCTCCGCGTCCAGCTTTTCCAGGTTCTTGGCGCGGCCCAGCTTTTTACCTTCGAACAGCCCCACGGAACCGCCGTTCATGCTGTATTTGCCACGGTGCACGCGGCCGCTTTGCTCGGTGATGAGCACGTCCTGCTCGGGCAGTTCGGCAAAATTGATGGCGGTCAGGTCTTCGGCGATGAACACTTTACCCAGGAGGTAATTGCCCAGGCCTTTATATTTCTCGTCTATCTCCACTACTTCCAGCGCCGGGATGGTGCCGGGCGGGGTGAACAGATGGCCGGCCTGGTGGTTGAACTGGTCCAGGATAAAGAAGTTCGCTTTGCCCTTCTTATGCAGGTCCAGCAGGCGGATGGCCGTGATGGCCTCTTCCGCGTTGTTCACCACGTAATAGTTCAGGTATGGTTCGAGGAGGTTTTCTATACAGGTGCGGTAAGCTTCCTTACAGAAAAATATATCGCTGAGAATGGGCGCTTTGTTGTTCCAGTCGCTGTTCTTTTTGAGGAACTTGATGCTCTCGGGATAACCCTCCAGGCTGTCTACCAGCGATTTCAGCAGGTCGTACTCGTTCTTTTTGGAATCGAGGGAACGGTTTTCGTCCACCAGCTTATCGCGCAGGCCTTCAATTTCGCCTTGTGTGGCGAGTATCCTGCCTTTGGTCTCTTCCTGGAACTGCACCATGTCTTCCAGCTCTTCTTTCGTGGTTTCCAGTGTTTCCTGGAGAATGCCTTTTTCTTCTTCCAGCTGCTGGATCTGCACCTGGCGGTTGGCCTTTTCTTCCTGCAATTGCTGGATGCCGCGCTGGAGGTTCTGCACGGAGGTATCGGCTACGGCCACTTTCTTTTCCGCTTCAAACTGCTGGCGCTGCCATTGCTGCTGGTCTTTGCGGAAGTTTTCTAGGGCCTGTTTCTTATCGGCGAAGTGATGTTTTTTCTCGTCCACCATTTCGTGGAGGGTTTCCAGTTCGTCCTGCATGGAATCGAACACCTCCTGCTCGTCCGCCACCTGGGTTTCGGTGAAGGCGATGGAGTCGGTGAGGCCGGTCACGGTGCCTTCGGCGTTGTTCAAAAAGTCCGTCAGGCTTTTTTCTCTTTCGCGCAGGTAGGTGAGCTGCTGGGTGGCGAGGTTCTTATCGTTTTCCTTGGTGCGGATGGTGGACACCAGCTCGTTGAAGGAACGCTGCATCACCTGCAGTTCGCGCTCTTTGGCCACGAAGTGTAGCTTATCCTGTTCCACAGCCGCTTCGTCTGTACCGATCTCGGCTTCCAGGGCCATTCTGCGGTCGGTTTCCTGCTGCTGCTGCTCGGTGAGGTCGCGGAAAGTGATGTTGAACCCTTCCAGCGCGGCTTTGGCCAGCTCTATACTGGCTTCCTTGTATTCCTTCTTGATCTCGTAATAACGTTCGGCCTTTTTCGCCTGGCTTTCCAGGGTCTTGAGGTTGTTATTGATCTCGAAAAGAAGGTCCTCGATGCGGTTAAGATCGCCTTCGGTAGCGTCCAGCTTCGATTTGGCTTCTTTTTTCCGCGTTTTATAGATGGAAATGCCGGCAGCCTGTTCCAGCATGCGGCGGCGGGAGTTCTCTTTGTCTTTGATAATATCGTCCACCATCCCCAATTCGATGATGGCGTAGGAATCCGTGCTCACGCCGGTGTCCAGGAAAAGGTTGTGGATATCTTTGAGGCGGCAGGCTACATCATTGAGCCTGTATTCGCTGTCGCCGTTCTTGTAGAATTTCCGTGTAATCGTAACCGTAGTGAATTCGGTGGGAAGTACATTCTTGGTATTCTCGAAGGTAAGGCTCACTTCGGCCATGCCGCTGGCGGAACGGGTACGGGAACCGTTGAACACAAGCCCGGCCTGGTTCTCAGAACGCAGGTTGCTGATCTTGTGCTCGCCTATCACCCAGCGGATAGAGTCGATGATATTGCTTTTTCCACAGCCATTGGGGCCAATTACGCCTGTCACCCCTTCATCGAAGTGCAGCACGGTCTTGTCCGCAAAACTTTTAAAACCTTTGATCTCTAGTGTTTTTAAACGCACATTTCTCGGATTACGAATGAATGATTTGGCCGCCAAAGATAGTCGAATTCTGCTGATTCCCGCATCCGGAGATGGGCGGTGGGTGGGGCCAGCGGTTTTCGAGATATGGCAACTACCGGTAATTTAGTTCCCTGTGCATAAATAACGGGCATTATTTATACACACCTGGGGATAATTTGTACACCACAACTTTCAACGATATCGAGTATCTTACTGAAAATGAGCGGAATGCGAATGATATATGCATTAAACCCACCTCTTATAAATACAGCCTGATATTTGTAATTTTGCCGCAATGCAAGAACGTTGGACCAAAGAAGCGAAAGCCTTTATTTTCAGTTATCATTTCAGCAACGGGCTTCGCACCACGCTGAGTGTTGTTGTCCCCTCCGTCATTTTCGCCGCTATCGGCCACCTGGAAACCGGGATATCCATTTCGCTGGGCGCCCTCTGTACCGCTCTGGCGGATGTGCCGGGCACCATCATCCATAAGCGGAACGGCCTGATCATCAGCACCATTTTAATTTTTATCACCGCCCTGGGAACCGGCCTGCTGCTGCCTTACTGGCCTGTATTGACCGTCTGGGTGGGCATTTGCAGCTTTTTATACAGCATGCTGCTTATATACGGCAACCGCGGCGGCAACATCGGCCTGGGCTGTTTGCTGGTAATGGTCAGCGTGATGGCCGAATCCTATTCCTGGCGCGAGGCCATACCCGTCAGTTTCCTCATCCTCAGCGGCAGCATCTGGTATGCCCTGCTGGCGCTCCTGCTCTGGCAGATCAGGCCTTACCTCACCGTGCAGCAAACGCTGGGCGACTGCATCCAGCAAACCGCCAAATACCTCCGCCTCCGTTCCGGCTTTTACGAGCCCGTGCAGGACATCACGGAAACCTACCGGGAAGTGCTGGCCCAGCAGGTGATCGTCAACGAAAAACAGGAAGCTGTGCGCGAGCTGCTGCTCAAAATGCGCTCCGCCCAGCAGGGAACCACCAGCATCAGCAAAAGCATGGTGCTCATTTTCCTGGACCTGGTGGACATGTACGAGCAGATCATGGCTTCGCAGATAGATTACACCAGCCTCCAGCAACGTTTTGCCGGCACCCCCGTGATCGCGGAGCTGCATCATGCCATTTTGCAGTACGCCGAAGAGCTGGACCATATCGGCATCGCCGTAAGCGCCGGCCAGCGCTCCATGCCCAGGGTGAACCTGAAGCTGGAGCTGGAAAAAAGCAAACGCGCCTTCAAAACCTACCAGGCCACGCTGCCCACGCTCAAGGAGCGGGCGGACCTTATTCATTTCGAAAGCATCTTCGACAACCTGCAGCATATTTCCCAGCGTATCTACAACATGCACCGCCTCACCCGGCTTGAACGCGTGAAGGAGGCGAGCTTCGACCACCAGCTGGAGCTGAGCAGGTTTACCACCCGCCAGCAATACGACCTCACCACGTTCATGAACAACCTCACGTTCGACTCCCACATCTTCCGCCATGGCGTACGTACCGCGCTGGCCATGATGGCGGGTTTCCTGCTGGGGCAGGCCCTGCACCTGAGCCGCACCTACTGGATACTGCTCACCATCGTCGTGATCATGAAACCCGGCTTCAGCCTGACCAAAACGCGGAGCTACCAGCGCATCGTCGGCACGCTCATCGGGGCTTTCTTTGCAGCGGGCATCCTGTGGCTGACGAAAGACGATACAGCCATCTTCATCATCATGCTCGTCTGCATCCTGGGCGCTTACAGCTTCCAGACCTATCACTATATCACCAGCGTGGTGTTCATGACGCCGTTCATCGTGTTCCTGCTGCATTTCCTGCACCCGGCGGATTTCCAGAACGTAACGCAGCGCGTGCTGGACACCCTGATCGGCGGGGGCATCGCCTTCGCGTTCAACTACATCTTCTGGCCCAGCTGGGAGTTCCGCTTCCTGCCTGATTATATGATAAAGGCTATCTCTTCCAACAAACAATACCTCACGCAGGTGATGAACCTGTATACGGACAGGCCTTTCAGCCTCATTGCCTACAAGCTGGCGCGCAAAGACGTGCATGTGACCACGGCCAACCTGACGGCGGCGTTCCAGCGCATGCTCAGCGAGCCCAAGAGCAAGCAGAAGCACGGCTCAGAGCTGTATCATTTCGTGGTATTGAGCCATTCGCTGGCTTCGCATATCGCGCAGCTGAGCGCCTATGCCCTGCAGCACCGGCTGAAATACAAGCGGCCGGAGTATAAGGACATCCTGCTATTCCTGCTTACCATCATGGACCAGATAGAGCAATATGTGAACATAGGGGCCCGCATGCCCGATCCGGACATGCCCGCGGCCTTCCACAGCCTGGAAGAGAGGCTGGAGCACCTGCTGAAGCTGCGCCAGGAGCAGATCAACCAGGGCCAGGGCCATACGCAGGAAAGAGAGGAAATGCTGGAAATAAAACACGTGCGCGACCAGTTCCAGGCGCTTTTCACCGTTCTCAAAGACATGAAAAAGGCGGCCGTGCATGGCGAGGAGATCATCCACAGCTAAAACTACAGCTCTGAAATGATCATCAGCTGGTCCGTTACCGGGTTGATGGCTTTTAAGATATCATCGAAATAAGAAGGCCCGTACTGGGCGAAATAAGGGATGAAATTTTCCTTCCGCTCCTGCAGCGAGTTGCCGGGAAACAGGCGGTCTTTGATATGCCTGATCTGGTCCGTCTGCCATTGGAATTTTTTCTTCTCCGCCCGCAGGAACTTATGCTCCAGCTTGCCGATGGATTTGATGGCCCGGCTGCGTTCCGCATTTACCGCGTCAGCCAGGGTAACGTCTATGGAGCGGGCTTTTTCTTCCAGCTCGTTATACAATTTTTCTATGGCGGCATATTCGTCGCGCAGCACGAGGGCGGCGTTGGTGTGCTCGTGCACAAAGCGGTTCACCAGCAGCTCCGTATCTTCAAACAGCGCTACCGGGGCGATCCCCAGCTTTTTGAGGCGGTTGTTTTCCTCCCGCTTTATCCACAGGAAAGAATTGCGCAGCAGCACCACCGGGTAAGGCACTTTATGATGCCTGAACAGGTCCCTCAGCTCCAGCCAGTACGCCACTTCGCCCCCGCCGCCGATAAAGGCGATATTGGGCAGGATCGTTTCCTGGAGGATGCCGCGGAGGATCACATTGGGGCTGAAACGCTCCGGATGGGCGTGCAATTCGGCCCGCAATTCGTCCCAGGTGAACGACAACGATGTGTGTAATATCTTCCACATATCACCTTCACGTACAATGCGTTCCCTGATATTATCCTTTAAATAAAAAAGATTTATTTCACGCGGAGTTGCCTGCACTTTATAATGTTCAGCCAGCTTCTCTATGGTTTTGCTGACGATGGCTTCGGAGCTTTGTTCCCGCAATTCTTCTTCCATGACGGGGATCAGCTGCTGTTTGAAAGCCGGGTTGTCCGGTATCAGCACTACCACGCCGTAACAGCCGAAAAGCTCGTTCACCAGGAACAGCGTGGCTTCCTGTACGGTTGTATGCTCCTGGTAAGCCCTGCGCAGGATGTCCAGCAGCAGCGGCGCATGCGGCATATAGCCCGTTGCGCCCTCAATTTCATTGATCAGCTTTTCCAGTCCTGCGGTGCTCATACGGCCCACGGCGCCCGTCTGCTCCGTTTCCCAGGTCAGTTTGCCGCCTTCCAGGTTGATGGAGCCCAGCTCTTCCAGGTCCGCATCCTCGCTGCCCATGTAATACACCGGCACAAAATGGTTCTTGGGGTATTTGCGTTGCAGCTCCTGTGCTAGTTTGACAGTCTGGAGTATTTTGTACACGAAATACAGGTAACCCGTAAAGATGTTCGGCTGGTGCGCTGTACAGATCGTAAAGGTATTGGTAGCCTGTAAAAGACCGATATTGGCGCGCACCTCTTCCCGCAGTTCCATATGCCTGTATTGCGCATAGAGCACATCTGCCAATATGTCCCGACGCAGCGGCTGCGCGGCTTTTAACAACATTGCTTTATGAAAGTCCGGATTAATAGGGTTATATTCGTAGAAATTGCTCAATGGCGCGCGCGCTGCAAGAAAATCCGCAATCAGCGGGCTGCAGTAGCCTGTAGCGGCAAAAGGCAAAGTATGATAATTCACTGCTGGCAATATCTGTTGAGTCACCTGTTCTTATTTTGAGGACACGAAGATAACTCGAAACTACAATTATTCCTTCCTGCTGATATTACCATTTATCACAATTCATAGGGTGACCGGCTAATGACTGTTACACCCATTCCACAATTTTCCACGGCACCAGATTTGCAAATGAATAATGTCCTCCGGATGTTCCAATCCGCCGACCCTATACCCTGCTGAAATACCAGATAAAACAGAAAAAAAATACATCTTATGAAGATTGCGTATATAGCTTCGTATTTTCCCAGAGAGTGTGGAATTGCTACGTTTACCGAGCATTTGATAAAGGCCGTTTGCCGTGACGCGGACGATGTACCTGAAGTATCCGTTATTGCCATGAACGACGAAGGGCAGGTGTATGAATACCCGCCCGAAGTAACGTTTACCATCAGGCAGAACCATATGGAAGATTACCTGGACGCAGCCGCGCATGTGAACAGCAGCGATGTGGACCTCGTAGTGGTGCAGCATGAGTTCGGCATATTCGGCGGGGAAAGCGGCATATACCTTCTTCCTTTCCTTCACCAGATCAAAGTACCTTATATCGTTACGTTCCATACTGTGCTGAAAGAGCCTTCCTTTATGCAGAAGAGCGTGGTGCGGGAAATATCCCGACATGCATCGCGCGTGATCGTGATGAGCAAGCTGGCCATTTCTTTCCTGGAAGATATTTATGAAGTGCCCGCCGATAAAATGATGCTGATCCCTCATGGCGTGCCGGACTTCGAAAAGCTGACCATCCGCTCCGAAGTATTGCCGGAGGCCCTTCGCCAGCGCAGGGTGATATTCACTTTCGGCCTGCTGAGCAGGAACAAGGGCATTGAAACGGTGATCAAAGCATTGCCTTCCGTGATCAGCAAACATCCCGATATATTGTATGTGGTGGCCGGGAAAACACATCCCGCCGTGCTCCGGCATGCGGGCGAAGAATACCGGGAGAGCCTTCACGCGCTGGTATCACAGCTGAAGCTGGAAGACCATGTGTTGTTCGTGGACAAGTTCCTGACAGAACACGACCTGTTCGCTTACCTCATCCACAGCGATATTTACGTTACTCCATATCTTAGTGAAACCCAGATTACCAGCGGCACTCTTACTTACGCACTGGGTGCAGGTGCCGCTGTTCTTTCCACGCCATACTGGTATGCGAAAGAATTGCTGGAAGACGGCCGCGGCCAGCTCTTCGGTTTTTCCCAGCACGAAGAGCTGGGCTCCCTCATCCACAACCTGCTGGACGATCCCGACGCGCTCGAAGCCCTGCGTTCAAAAGCCAGCGAATACGGCCGCGAGCTACAGTGGAGCCGTATGGGCGCCCGTTACCGCCAGCTGGCACGCAAGATCCTGAGCACGCCCAGGCCTGCGGCCGTCAACAACCGCCCCCTGCCGGACGCATCGTACCTGCCGCCGCTAAACTTCACGCACATACGCCGTTTAACGGACGACACCGGCATCGTGCAGCACGCCAAATACGGCATTCCCAACCTGAAGGAAGGTTATTGCCTGGACGATAACTCCCGCGCGCTGATGATGATGCTCATGGCGCAGCCTCACCGTAAAAGCAAGGAGAACCCGGACCTGCTGCCGATCTACCTCAGCTTCATCCACTACATGCAAACGCCGGACGGCAATTTCAGGAACTTCCTGAGCTTCAGCCGCCAGTATCTCGATGAGGTGGGTTCTGAAGATTCGTTCGGCCGCACCGTATGGGCGCTGGGTTACCTCGTGCGGCACGCGCCCAACAACTCCTACCGCGAGTTCGCCACCGAGCTGTTCCATAAATCGACACAGCACTTCGCTTCGCTGGAACACCTCCGCGGGCGCGCCAACGCAGCTATCGGCGTATGCCATTACCTGCATTACCACCCCTCCGACGAAGGGATGTTCACCGTGCTGGACAATCTCGTTCAGCCTCTGGTAACAGCCTGGGAAGCCAATAGCACCGATAAATGGCACTGGTTCGAAAAGAGCATGACCTACGATAACGGCATATTGCCCCTTGCCTTGTTCCATGTTGCCGGGCTGACCGGCAATGAAAAGATACAGGCCATCGCGATGGAAAGCCTTTCCTTCCTGGAAAACCTCACCATGCACCGTGGCTACTTTGCACCGGTGGGCAACGAAGGCTGGCTTTGCGAAGGCGGCGACTGCCCGCTGTTCGACCAGCAGGCCATCGAAACCATGGCCATGGTATTGCTCTACCAGCAGGCGCATGCCGTTACCGGCAACCGTTCGTACCTGCAAAAGATGTTCACCTGCTACAATTGGTTCCTCGGCGAAAACGCGCTGCGCGTGCCGCTGTACGACCACGAAACGCACGGCTGCTGCGACGGGCTTTCACCCGCCGGCGTGAACCGCAACCAGGGCGCCGAAAGCACGGTGGCTTATTTCATCTCGCACATAGCCGTGCTGAAGAGCCTCGAAATGATGCCCAGGCAGGAAAAAAATGTCAAAACCACCATCATCAGCACCAGTACCGGGATGGTCAGTAAAATCAGCTAGGCATACATGAAAATAGCGGTACTCTCCCCCGTTGCATGGCGTACGCCGCCCGTGCATTACGGTCCATGGGAACAAATGGCCTCCAATATCGCGGAAGGGCTGGTGGCAAAAGGCTGGGACGTTACGCTCTTTGCCACCGGCAATTCGCAGACGGCCGGCAAGCTCGAATCCATCTGCGAAAGCGGTTACGAAGAAGACCGCAGCCAGGACGCGAAGGTGCTGGAATGCCTGCACATCAGCCACCTGATGGAACAGGCTGACCAGTTCGCCATTATCCACAATCACTTCGACTTCCTGCCCCTCACCTATTCGGGACTGATACGCACGCCGATGGTGACCACCATTCACGGTTTCTCCTCCCCGCGCATCATTCCTGTTTACAAAAAATATAACGACACCGGGCATTACGTGTCCATCAGCAATTCAGACCGCAGCCCGCAGCTGCGTTATGCCGCCACGGTATACAACGGCATTGATCCTTCCGGCTTCGGTTACGTTGAAACGCCGGAGGACTATCTCCTGTTCTTCGGCCGCATCCACCCGGACAAGGGCGCCCGCGATGCGATAGACATTGCCAGGCAAACCGGTCACCGGCTGCTGATGGCGGGCATTGTGCAGGATGAGGCGTATTTCCGGGAAAAGGTGGAACCGCTGATAGACGGCGAGCAGGTGCGGTTTGTAGGGCATGCCGGGCCTGAGCAGCGCAACCGGCTGCTGGGCAATGCGAAGGCCTTATTGCATCCCATTCATTTTGAAGAGCCCTTCGGGCTGAGCGTGGCGGAAGCCATGATGTGCGGCACGCCTGTGATCGCTTTCAACAGGGGCTCCATGCCTGAGCTGATCGGGCATGAAAAGACCGGCTTCCTGGCAAAAAACACCGCAGAAGCCGCTGCGTTCGTCGGCCAGCTGCATGCCATCCGGCGCGAACAATGCCGGGAATGGGCCATTTCACGGTTCAGTATGCAAAAGATGGTGGACGACTACGTGAAAGTATATGAGAAGGTGTTGTTGCAAACAACGATACTTCCACGGAATAATTTATAAGGGCTTCCATAATAACAAATACCAAGGGCGCAGCTATCTGAAACGGCTGCGCCCTTTTAATTATTTTAACCTGCGGTCATCCTTCGCGCACCTTTTCCAGCAGGTCTTCCAGGTGCACGGTAGCAAAGGAAGAGGCGTAGTCGGACAGGCCGTATGGAATGATCAGCTCGTTGTTGTGTATCAGCGAACCGCAGCTGTAGAGCACGTTGGGCACATACCCTTCCCTTTCATCCTTGTTGGGCACTACCAGCGGCTCTTTCAGCCTGCCGATCTCGATCTTCGGGTTCTCCAGGTCCAGCAGCGTGGCGCCCAGGCAGTAGGTGCGCATCGGGCCTACGCCGTGCGTGATTACCAGCCAGCCCTCCGGCGTTTCGATGGGCGAGCCGCAATTGCCGATCTGCACGAACTCCCAGGGATACTTGGGCGTTTGCAGTATCTCGGGGTTCTCCCAGATATTGATCTTATCCGAGTACATGATGTAATTGTTGATCCCGTCTATCCGGCTCATCATGGCGTATTTGCCGTTGATCTTCCGCGGGAACAGCGCGAGGTTCTTGTTCTGCGCGCCTTCGCCGTACAGCGGCATGATCTTGAAATGATAGAAGTCGCGGGTGGCCAGCAGCTTGGGCTGGATGGTAACGCCATCGAAGGCGGTGTAGGTGGCGTAATAGGTAACGCCGCTCTTGTCGCCTGTGTATTTCACGAAGCGCGCATCTTCGATCCCGCGGCTTTCCGCTTCGGAATAAGGGAATATCACGCGGTCGGATATATCGGTATCGAGCGAAAAGTTGATCTCGTAATAAGAATCCGCCAGCCAGAGAAGGCGTTCCAGGTTGCGTTTCAGCAGGTGGTCCACCTGGTAGCGCTGCTGCATATCGCGGATCAGCTTTTTGAGCGCCACGTATTCGAATGTATCCGGCAGTGCGCTGCTGATCTCGCGGATCACGGAATCGGGCAGCTTGATGGATACGGCGTTCTGGAAAAAAACATTCTTATGGTAAACGGTGTTGCGGATAATGTCCGGCTCGTCCACATAATTGCCGGCAGGCACAATGGTGATCTCGTTGAACCGGTTGATGATGGCCTGGCGGAATACGATAGAGCTCACGTGCCCTTCGCCCACGGCCCTGAAGCTAAGCACCACGCGCTTTTCCCCTTCTTCCAGCCCGCTCTGGTCCACATCTTCCACGATGGAAGGATTGAAGAACGCGGCCGATTCGATGGAAAACTCGTTGGTGAAAAAGGAGCCGATCAGCAGTTTCCGCCGCTGGCTCAGCTCATTATATTCGATCTTTAGCGCGCTGAATAAATTCCTCAGCTTTTCTGCATGCCTTTCAAAAACGCGGGTAATGTTCCGGTGGCGCCTGGAAAAATTACGCAGCAGCGGGGTCAATTCCTTTTCCACATCCTCTTCCGACATTTCCATCACTTTAAGAATGATGCCCTTCGCCCGCGCGTCGCCGTTGAAGAAGAACCTTGCTACCACCCGCTTAAGATCAGGGGTGATTTTAGTCTGTTGCCGCTCGATAGGAATTCTCATATACCAACAATTTTTTTAGACGATAAACATGCATGTGAGCCCGCTGGTCATTCCAAACAATGGAAGCCATCGGGCAGTACCGCCCCTTTCTTCACAACAACAATGCCATCCTTCACGGTATACTTTTCAAAATCACCGTCTTCCAGGTGCCTGCCGCCGTTAATACGTACGTCGTTCCCTATGCAGGCGTTTTTGTCGATGATCGCATTGTTGATATAACAACGGTCGCCGATGCCGATAGGCGGCCGGCCTTTGCTGCGGGCGCTGTTGATCTCGTCCAGCGTTTGGTAGATATCGTTCCCCATCAGGTAACTGTTGCTGATGGTAGTGCCTTTGCCGATACGCGTGCGGATGCCCACCACGCAACGTTCCAGGCGGCTGGCATTGATGATGCAGCCGTCCGCTATCACGGTCTTTTCCAGCGTGGTGCCGGAAATCTTCGCAGGGGGCAGCATGCGGGCGCGGGAGAAGATGGTCTTTGAATCGTCGAAGAGGTTGAACTGCGGGATATCGTCTGTAAGGCCAAGGTTGGCTTCAAAAAAGGAAGAGATATTACCGATGTCCGTCCAGTAACCTTCGTACTGGAAGCTGAGCACCTTGTGCGTGTCGATGTTGTTGGGAATGATCTCCTTGCCGAAGTCCGTCGCTTCAGGGCTGTTGGTCAGCAGATCGAACAAAAGCTGTTTGTTGAAAATGTAGATACCCATGGAAGCGAGGTAAATACGGCCTTCCCGCTGCATTTCAGGGCTCACCTCGGAGCTCCAGTCCGGCAGCAGCTCCTTCTTCGGCTTCTCGATAAAAGAGGAAATAAAGCTTTCCTCGTTCGTTTTAAGGATACCGAATTCTGTGGCCTCCCGCGCATGCACGGGAATGGTGGCGATGGAAATATCCGCCCCTTTGTCGATATGGTGCTTGATCATCTCCCGGAAGTCCATCTGGTACAGCTGGTCGCCGGACAGGATGAGGGCATATTCGAATTCGAAGTTCTCCAGGTGCCGCAGCGTTTGCCGCACAGCATCGGCCGTTCCCTGGAACCAGGTGGGATTGTCCGGCGTTTGCTCCGCAGCCAGGATATCCACGAATGCCTTGCTGAAATGGCTGAAGTGATAGGTATTCTTGATGTGTTTGTTCAGCGAGGCGGAGTTGAACTGCGTAAGCACGAAAATGCGGTGGAGGTCTGCGTTGAGGCAGTTTGAAATGGGAATGTCCACCAGGCGGTATTTTCCTGCTACGGGCACGGCAGGCTTGGAGCGGCTGCGGGTCAGGGGATAGAGCCTCGTTCCGGCTCCGCCGCCAAGAATTATGGAGATCACTGCATTAGACATAACGTAAAACTATTTTAGGCTGGTGTATAGATCGATGTACTGTTGTGCTGCTTTATCCCAGGAATGGTCCTGCTGCATGGCGGCCTTCCTGATCTTTGAAAATTTTGTTTTGGTGGCGGACAGTTCCAGCGCGCGGCTGATGGCATGGAGCACATCGCCCGCCGTGGCGTGAAAGAACCGGATACCGGTGCCGCCCTCGTCCCCGAAATCGGTTACTGTGTCTATCAGTCCGCCCGTGGTACGTACAATGGGAATAGTGCCGTACCGCATGGCGTACATCTGGTTCAGGCCGCATGGCTCCACGCGCGAAGGCATGAGCAGGTAGTCTGCCCCGGCGTATAACTGGTGACTGAGCGTTTCGTTATAACCGATATACACGTTAAAGTGTTCATTGGCATATGTGCGCGTTTGCTGCAACATCCATTCGATGTGCGCGTCGCCGCTGCCCAGCACCAGGAAGTTGAGCTGCCCGGGATGGTCTGCCAGCGCCCGCCCGATGATCTCCGGCAGGAGGTCCGCCCCTTTGTCTCCCACCAGCCGGCCGATGAACACGAACATGGGAAGGCCCGGATCCAGGTCGAACGCTTCGCAAAGCGCCTGTTTGTTCGCCAGCTTTCCTTTGGCCACGTCCTTCAACCCGTAACGGGTGGGGATCATCGCGTCTTTGGCAGGGTTCCAGACCTTATCGTCTATCCCGTTGAGGATGCCGCCCGCTTTTACCCGCTCCGTGCTCAGCAAGGCTTCCAGGCCGTTGGCATTGTGGAAAAGCTCTTCCATATAGCTGGGAGACACGGTGTTGAAACGCCAACAGCATTTGATGGCCGAAGCCAGCGGGTTGATGGCGCCGTTCCAGTCCAGCATGCCGCTCTTCCACAGGTCGAACGATGGGATAAGGTACAGCTTGTTCCATCCGAACTGCCCCTGGTATTGGGCGTTGTGGATGGTGACCACCGTGGGGGTATCTTTCAGGCGTTTGTATTTGTAGCCGTATTGAACGAGGAAAGGGATCAGGCCGGTGTGGTGATCGTGGCAGTGGATCACATCAGGCAGGTGCTGCCATTCATTCAGCCAGTCCAGCACCGCTACCTGGAAGGCCAGGAACCGTTCGGTATCGTTGAAATAACCGTAAACGCCCGCGGTGTCCAGCAGGCCGGGAATGTCCACCTGGTAAAGGTCGAACCCCAGCACGTTGGCGCTTTCCTTCCAGACATTAAAGTGGTACCAGTCGTGGCCAAGCCACAACCCGCCCTGGTGCACCAGCTCAAACTGATGCTGGCCGTTTTCCCTGAAAGGGGTCTTGTAAGCGGGCATTACCACTTTGGCAATGGCTCCCGCCTCATACTGATACTTTGGCAAAGCGCCTACCACATCTCCAAGGCCGCCGACTTTGGCGACCGGGTAACATTCCGCGCTGACGTGTAATATTTCCATACTGCATATAATTTAAACCGATAAAGCCAGAATTCAAAGGATCAGCAATAAAATTTAAAAAAGGATCGGGAAAAGCCCGTCATTGCGAGGAGCGACGAAGCAATCTCTCCTGGTATTGGAAGCATCTCCATTCAATGCAGGAGATTGCTTCGTCGCCCTCCCGCTTTGGCTCCGCTGCTCCTCGCAATGACGGGCTTTGCTGGCCTGGATTAGCTTATGCACAATGACCTGGCTCCCCGCGTTGACGGGCTTTGCCGGCCAACGTTAACTTATGCAAATGACGGGCTCCGGAGAATGAGCCGGGGCTCCCCTGTTCCAAAAAAATAATACATTGCAATATGCAGTTCGGACGGCAGGACCTCAGCGTCCTCAACAACATCGATTTCAAATTACCCGCGGAACCGGCTTTTAACCGCGGGGTGCTTCCCGGCAGGCCCGCCGCGCAGCCTGTTATCAGGATGGGCGCTACCAGCTGGAACCGGAAAGACTGGCTGGGCGGGGTTTTCCCAAAGGGCACCAAAGAAAAGGACTTCCTCCAGGAATATTCCAAACACTTCAGCAGCGTGGAGCTGAACGCCACCCATTACAAGATCTATCCGCCGGAAACCTTCCGCGGCTGGGCGGAAAAGGTGGGCAACCCGGAGTTCCGCTTCTGCCCCAAGCTGCCCCAAAGCATCAGCCATTATTCCAATCTTGTGAACGCAAAAGACCAGACGGACGCGTTCCTGGAAAGCATCCTGGCCTTTGAGGGCACGCTCGGGCCCGTGTTCATGCAGATGAGCGAAAGCTTCAGCCCGGCGCGGAAAGACCTGCTGTTCACCTACCTGGCCTCCCTGCCCCGCGACCTTCGCTTTTTCCTGGAGCTGCGCCACCCGGACTGGTTTGCCGATCCCCATCATGCCACCGCGCTGTACAACAACCTCCGCAACCTGGGCATGGGGCTGATCATCACCGATACCGCCGGCCGCCGGGACGTGGTGCATATGCACCTGCCGGTGCCCCGGGCCATGATCCGCTTTGTGGGCAACAGCCTGCACCCGACGGACTACCAGCGGGCGGACGATTGGGTGAACCGGCTGGCCTTCTGGCTGGCCAACGGGCTCGAAGATGCCTATATTTTCATGCATATGCACGATGATATCGCCGTTCCTGAAATGGCCATTTACCTGGCGGATAAGCTGGAAGCCGCTACAGGCCTGAAGATCAGAAAGCCGTACATCCACCGGGAAAATACCCTCTTTTAGGGCCTATTTTAACAGTCTGGTGAATGTATTATTTTCGCCCTCATGATCAAGCGAGAATTGCTGGAAAAGCTAGGCCGGGAACTGAAAGGCGAATTGTTTACGGACGATACCATGCGCACCCTGTACGCCACAGACGCTTCCGCATACCGGGAAATGCCCCTTGCGGTAGCCATCCCTGAAGACGAATCCGACATCAAGACCCTCATCCGGTTCGCCCGGGAACATAAAACCTCGCTGATACCACGGACCGCCGGCACCTCGCTGGCCGGCCAGGTGGTGGGGAACGGCATTATCGTGGACGTTTCCAAAAAATTCACCCGCATCCTGGAGATCAATACCGAAGAACACTGGGTGCGCGTGCAGCCCGGCGTGATCCGCGATGAGCTGAACCTCTTCCTCCGCCCCTACGGCTTTTATTTCGGGCCCGAGACCTCCACTGCCAACCGTGCCATGATAGGCGGCATGGTGGGGAACAACTCCTGCGGCTCCAATTCCGTGGTATACGGCAGCACCCGCGAGCATTTATTGTCCGTCAACGCCATCCTCAGCGATGGCAGCGAAGCCAGCTTCGGCGCCCTTACAGCCGATGAATTCCATGCCAAATGCGAGGCGGAAGACGGGAAGCTCGAAACTGCTGTATATAAGCAGATCCGTACCCTGCTGGGCAATGCGGACACCCAGCGGGAAATAAGGAAAGAATTCCCCAAACCGGAGATACTGCGCCGCAATACCGGCTACGCCGTAGATATGCTGCTGGAAACCGCGCCGTTTACCGCCGGGAAAGAAGATTTCAACTTCTGTAAGCTGATAGCAGGCTCCGAAGGCACCCTTGCTTTCCTCACCGAGATCAAACTGAACATTTCGCCGCTGCCGCCCAAAGAAACAGGGCTGCTGTGCGTGCATTTTAATACCATCAACGAATCGCTGCGGGCCAACATCATCGCCATGCGGTACAAACCCAGCGCCAGCGAGCTGATCGATCATTTTATCCTCGAATGCACCAAAGACAATATCGAGCAGCGCAAGAACCGCTTCTTCGTGGAAGGCGACCCCGGCGCGATACTCGTAGTGGAATTCCTGCGCAATACCCGCGAAGAGATCGTTGAAGTGGCGGACAGGCTGAAGGCCGACATGCAGGCCGCGGGGCTGGGGTACCATTTCCCGCTCCTTTTCGGGGAAGACACCAAAAAGATATGGACCCTGCGCAAGGCAGGACTGGGCCTGCTCAGCAACCTGCCCGGCGACGAAAAGGCCGTGCCCGTGATCGAAGACACGGCGGTGGCCGTGGAAGACCTCCCGGATTACATCGCCGAGTTCAACCAGATACTCGAAAAATACGATCTCTTCTCCGTTCACTACGCGCACGCCGGCAGCGGGGAGATCCACCTCCGCCCGATCATCAATCTCAAAACAGAAGAAGGCAACCAGCTTTTCCGCACCATTGCGGAAGAGATTGCGACCCTCGTTAAAAAATACAACGGCTCGCTGAGCGGCGAGCATGGAGACGGGCGCCTGCGCGGCGAGTTCATCCAGCAGATGATAGGCCCGAAGAACTACCAGCTGCTCCGCCAGGTGAAATACACCTGGGACCCGGAGAACATCTTCAACCCGCACAAGATCGTGGACACCCCGTCTATGAACAGCAACCTGCGGTATGAGCCCGGCAAAAAGGCGCCGGACCTGAAGACCATTTTCCATTTCCCGCACCAGACCATCCTTCAGCACGCGGAGCAGTGCAACGGCTCCGGCGACTGCCGCAAAACGCATCTCAGCGGCGGCACCATGTGCCCCAGCTACATGGCCACCCGCAGCGAGAAAGACACCACCCGCGCCCGGGCGAACATCCTGCGCGAAGTGCTCACCAATTCCGCCAAGGATAATAAATTCGATTCCAAAGAAATATACGATGTGCTGGACCTCTGCCTGGCCTGCAAGGGCTGTAAGTCCGAGTGCCCTTCCAACGTGGACGTGGCCAAGATGAAGATGGAGTTCCTGCAACATTACTACGATGCCAACGGCGTTAGCATGCGCACCTGGATGATCGCGAATTTCAGGATGCTGACCGGCATGGCGGCCATTGCGCCGGGCATTTACAACTGGCTCGTAAAGGGCGACCTGTCCAGCAGGCTGATCAAACGTTTCTCCGGCTTCGCCGAAAAACGCTCTATGCCCACGCTGGAACGGAAAACGCTGCGCAGCTGGCTGAAACAAAACCCGCAGACCGTAACACAGGCCCGCAAAGTATATCTCTTCTGCGACGAATTCACCAACTACAACGACACCCACGTGGGCATCAAAGCGGTGAACCTGCTGCGCAGGCTGGGTTACGAAGTAATACCCGTAGATCACCCTGAAAGCGCGCGCGCCCTGCTTTCCAAAGGCTTCCTGCGCAAAGCGAAAGTGATCGCGGAAAAGAATGTAACGCTCTTCAGTAACCTCATCAGCGAAGAAACACCGCTGGTAGGCATAGAACCCTCCGCCATCCTGGGTTTCAGGGATGAATACCCGGACCTTGTGAGCGACGGCCTGCGCGATACCGCCAAACAGCTTGCGAAGAACGTGTATATGGTAGATGAATTCCTGTCTATCGAAGCCGACCTCGGAAACATCCGCAGCGATATGTTCAAAGCCGCGGACACGAAGATCAAGCTGCACGGGCACTGCCAGCAAAAGGCGCTCAGCAGCGTGCTGCACAGCAAAAAGATACTGAGCCTCCCCGGGGGTTATTCCGTGGAGGTGATCCCTTCAGGCTGCTGCGGCATGGCCGGTTCGTTCGGTTATGAGAAAGAGCACTACGATGTGTCTATGAAGATCGGCGAGCTGGTATTGTTCCCCGCCGTGCGCAATGCCGCGGAAGGCACGCTGATAGCCGCTCCCGGCACCAGCTGCCGCCACCAGATCAAAGACGGCACAGGAGCGAAAGCACAGCACCCCGTGGAAATATTATATGACGCGCTGGTATAGCTGAACAAGCGTGCACAGGCGGATGTAGGCATTCGTCCACACCGGCGATCGTGGCAGCATAATTGCGGGAAAACTGTTGTTACTAACAGCCCTGCATTATGAAACACGCACTTCAGACCCTGTTCATTTCCGCCGTTGCGTTCACCGCCTGCAACAACGCAGCTAAAAAAACAACCGCAGGCTCTACAGCCATTGAGCCGCCCGCAGCAGTAGCCACCGGCGACAGTCTGCCGGCGCCCTATGCAACGGACACCGTGCGGAACAATTCCACCGTAGTGGGCTGGCCCGAAGGCAAAACGCCGCAGGCCCCTCCGGGCTTTACCGTGCAAAAATTCGCCAAAGACCTGAAGAATCCCCGCTGGATATATGTGCTGCCAAACGGCGACATCCTTGTGGCCGAAGCCAATAAAAAGCCTCGCAGCCCCAGTGCGGACCGCATCACCCTCTTCCGCGATACCAACAACGACGGGCTGCCCGACGAACAGCGGATATTCATGAGCAACCTCAATTCCCCCTTCGGCATGCTGCTGCTCGGCAACCAGTTCTACGTGGCCAATACGGACGCGCTGATGGTATTCCCTTACACCGCCGGCGCAACGGAAATAAAAGACCCGGGCAAAAAGATACTGGACCTGCCCCTCGGGGGCTATAACAATCACTGGACGCGGAATATCATTGCATCCAGGGACGGGAAGAAAATATACATCGCCGTCGGCTCGGGCAGCAATGTGGCGGAGCATGGCATGGCCAACGAAATACGCCGCGCCAACATCCTTGAAATAAACCCTGACGGCAGCGGCGAAGCGGTATTCGCATCGGGCCTGCGGAACCCCGTGGGCATGGATTGGGCGCCCGGCACCAATACACTTTGGACCGTGGTGAACGAACGCGATATGCTGGGAGACGACCTGGTGCCTGATTACCTCACCAGCGTGCAGAGCGGCGGCTTCTACGGATGGCCTTACTCCTATTTCGGGCAGCATGAAGACCCGCGCATACAGGGCACGGATAAAAAGCCGGACCTCGTGGCGAAAGCCATTGTGCCGGAACTGGGCCTGGGCTCGCATACGGCTTCGCTCGGCCTCGTGTTCTACACCGGCAACACTTTCCCGGAGAAATACAAAGGCGGCGCATTCATCGGCCAGCGCGGCTCCTGGAACCGTTCCGTATTGTCAGGCTACAAAGTGGGTTATGTGCCTTTCAGCAACGGGAAGCCTGCGGGCAAAATGGAGGACTTCCTTACCGGGTTCATTTCGGATATTGACAAGTCCGAGGTTTACGGACGGCCGGTTTGCGTAGCCGTTGCAAAGGACGGCGCGCTGCTGGTGACGGACGACGCATCCAATACCATATGGCGCGTAACGCCTTCCAGGTAAAAGAACTGTTTCTTCTCAGATAAAATTTCCCGCCCGTTTGCGCGAACACGCCAATGAGCCACTCCATTATGTTTATCCGAAGCACAGAGCCGTGCCGTTCATTTAGCGGAGAAAGTGGGGGCGCAAACCGTTACGGAGTAAAAAATTGTACTTTTGCCACATGGGTAAAAAGACAGGACCGATCGGCGTTTTTGATTCAGGATATGGCGGGCTCACCGTGCTGAAGGAGATCGTAAAGGAATTGCCGCAATACGACTACATCTACCTTGGCGACAACGGGCGGGCGCCATACGGCATCCGCTCCTTCGAAACCGTGTACCACTATACGCTCGAATGCGTGCAGCATCTTTTCAGGATGGGTTGCCACCTGGTAGTGCTGGCCTGCAATACCGCTTCCGCCAAAGCCCTGCGCACCATCCAGCAGAATGACCTGCCGGGTATAGATCCCGAAAAACGCGTGCTGGGCATTATAAGACCCACTACGGAGATAGTGGGCGATTACTCCAAAAGCAGGCAGGTAGGCATTTTCGGCACCACCGGCACTGTCAGTTCCCAGAGCTACCCGATCGAAATAGAAAAGTTCTTTCCCGATATTACCGTGTACCAGCAGGCCTGCCCCATGTGGGTGCCGCTGGTGGAGAACAATGAATACAACAGCGAAGGCGCGGATTATTTCATCAACAAATACATCCGGCAGCTGATGGTGCAGAGCGGGGATATAGACACTATCGTGCTCGGCTGTACGCATTATCCCTTGCTGGCAGACAAGATACAGCAGCATCTTCCGCCGGACGTCACCCTGCTTTCACAGGGTACTATTGCCGCGAAAAGCCTGGCGGACTATCTCCGGCGGCACCCCGAAATGGCCGCCAAATGCAGCACCGGGGGCACACGGGAATTCTACACCACAGACGATACCGAGACCTTCGACCGGCAGGCGGGCATCTTTTTTGAAGAGCCTGTGAGCAGCAAACACCTCAACCTTTAAGGGCATTCTTTCAAAATAATTCGTAATTTGATTTAAAGACATCTAATTTATGCTGAGTAAAACCATACAGGAAGCGCTGAACGCGCAAATAGGGCTGGAAGCCGCATCATCCCAGGCATACCTTGCCATGGCCTCCTGGGCAGACATTCAACCCGGCCTACAGGGCGTTTCGGAGTTCTTCTACAAACAATCCGACGAAGAAAGGGTGCATATGCTTAAGCTTATCAAGTTCGTGAACGAGCGTGGCGGGTTTGGCATCGTTCCCCACCTGGGCCAGCCCATCATCACTTTCCAGTCCATCAAACGCGTGTTTGAAGAATTCCTCGCGCATGAGATCAAGGTGTCCGAAAGCATCAACGACCTGGTGCATATGGCGCTCCAGGAGAAAGACTACGCCACCCACAACTTCCTGCAATGGTACGTATCGGAGCAGATAGAAGAAGAAAGACTGGCGCGCACCCTCAACGAAAAGCTTGAAATGATCGGTGAAGATAAAAGCGGCCTGTACCTCTTCGACCGCGACATCCTCAACTTCCGCATGCAAAGCAGCGGAGGCGCCGGCGGCAGAGGCGGTCATTGATCTTACTGTAAAAAATCGTTTAAAACGCCCGGCGATATATCCGCCGGGCGTTTTATTTTCATGCCATTAACAAATCAATTACATTTCAACGCTGGAACGTTAACAAAGCACGCTCTACATTTGCGGTATATTTGACCACCAACTGAAGACGTAAACCATGACACAAAAAATTGTTAACTGATGGGCTCAATTTCCCCTATGAGCAGCCGAAACCATTTTCTGAGATATTTATTGATTGCAGGGCTGATCATTACGCTGGTGAGCCTTGTGCTGGCCGTGCATGTGCGCCAGCAGCGCTCCGCCAGGCTCGAAAACGCCGTACGCCAGCTTTCTTCAGCGGGCGAACAGATGGAATGGATAGACCATGCCGTAATTAACCTGTACGCCGCCGAAAATCATTTCCGCTATTTCACCCTTACTTACGGGAACGAACATTTTAATAATTACAGCAACGCCCTGCAGCAGGTAGCGGCCGACCTCGATTCGCTGGAAGCGCACCGCATACGGCAGGAAGATCTAGGCGGTATGCTGAAGGATGTGGAACGGAAAAGCAACCTCTTCCTGCAGGTGAAGCAGGGCATGGATTCGCTGCTGATCAACAGGGTGAGCTGGGATACCAGCGCAGCGCACAACGCGTTCGCCGCCATGCCCAGCTTCCGTTTTTCGCAGAAGATACAGGTGGATACCATCAGTGCCGGGGCGAAGAACGGGAAACGGAAAAAACTGTTCGGCCGCCTCGCGGATGCCATTGCACCTAAAAAGAACAAGCCCGATACCGCCAAGACCATCAGGACAGTGTATTCCGTGGAGAGCCCGAACCACGAGCAGATGGAACAGATCCATGCGTACTACAACAACCTGTATAAAAAAATAGCGCAGGGCCAGATGAACCTCAACAACACCGAGCTGGGCATGATCACCTCCAGCGACCGGCTGCTGAAGGCTTTGCAGGCAGACCTCGCATCGCTGAAAAAAGAGGAGATCGTTGCCTCCGCGCATAAAAAAGAAATACTCGCTGCGGACATCGGGCGGCTGCTCGCCGGGCTTGACAGGGCCACGCTGCGCGGCGTATGGCTTATCAGCCTGCTTACGCTGCTCATTCTTTTCCTGCTCTGGTTCGACTACCGCAAAGGCCTCCGCCTGCAAAAAGCCAAGCAGTCCGCCGAAAAATACTCCAAGCTCAAAAGCGACTTCGTTGCCAGCATGAGCCACGAGATCAGGACGCCGCTCAATTCCGTGATCGGGTTTTCGGAGCAGATGGCGAAAACAAAAATGGACCACGAGCAGGAAGAGATCATGAACGCGATCAATCTTTCCGCCGGCGTATTACTGAACATCGTCAACAATGTGCTCGACTTCTCCGCCCTGGAGCAGGGCAAGCTGGCGCTGGATACGGCCGTATTCTCGCCCCGGAAAGCCATTGAGGACACGATCAGGGGCCTGCACATCCAGGCTTCGCGCAAAAAATTAGACCTCCTCTCCGATATCCGTTTCCCGAAGGAAACCATGGTGGAAGGCGATGCATTCCGTTTGAAGCAGGTATTGTTCAACATCATCGGCAACGCCATCAAATTCACCAACGAAGGCGGCGTAAAAGTGAATGCCGACCTGCAAACGCTTGATGGCAAAGCCATGCTGAAGATCTCCGTGGCAGATACCGGGATCGGCATCGACCCCAAACACCTCCCGTATATCTTCGACGAGTTCACGCAGGTGCCCGGCGCCAAAGGCACCTCAGGAAGGCATGAAGGCAGCGGGCTGGGCCTTACCATCGTACGCAAGATCGTGGAGCTGCACGGCAGCACGCTGGAAGTGGAAAGCGTTCCGGGCAAAGGCACCACCTTCCGTTTCACGCTTCCCTATCAACCCGCCAGCCACACCATCATTATCCACCAGCCGCCGCCCGCCAGGGCAAAGCCCCGCCAGTCGCACATCCTGGTGGTAGATGATAATAACCTCAACCGCCGGCTCCTGGAAATGATCCTCGAACGGCTGAACATCACTTTCGTGTCTGCCGGCAACGGCGTGGAAGCGCTGAAACTGATGGCCGAGAACCAGTTCGATGTAGTGCTCACCGATATACAGATGCCGGAAATGGACGGGCTCACACTGGCAAGACGTATCCGCGGCCTCAGCGATCCCCAAAAATCCAGGCTGCCCATATTGGCCATTACGGGGAACGTGGTGAAGGAGGATCTTGAAACGTACATGGCCGCGGGTATAGACGGTTATGTGCTCAAACCGTTCAAAGAGGCTGAAATACTGGAAAAACTCAGGGACATACACCCGGTGAAAAAGTAAAACCACGCGCGAAGCGTGGTTTCCGTAAGTTAACCCGGCAGGTAGCAATCAATCTTGGGGCAGCCGGGTATTAAAATTTCGCTAACAATGATAACACCGGCAGGCAAGTTTAATGCCATGGCATAACTCCTTCATTTTCATATAGCCATGCCTGTTTATCCTGTACGATATTGCACAGATTTGTCCGTATCCGGACAATTTTATTCCGTGTAATCCAGGTCTTTATCAAAAGTTTCAGTTAACCCGCGCAGGGCCAGCAGCGCAACGATCATGGTAAGCAAGCCCACCGCGGCGGCGCTGTAAAGCACACCCCAGAAAGGTTTCAGGTAAAGGAACAAAGTAGTGAGCGGGATCACCGCACCTCTTACGAAATTTGGAACGGTGGTAGCCACCGTTGCGCGCAGGTTGGTGCCGAACAATTCGGCGGCCACCGTTACGAACAGGGCCCAGTAGCCATTTGTAAAACCAAGCAGCGCGCAAATGATGTAGAAGGTCGTGATGTCTTTGAACGGGAGGAATAAATAAACGGTGATCATGAGTGTGGACAGCA
Organism: Chitinophaga sp. 22620; assembly: GCF_052044405.1. NCBI lineage: Bacteria > Pseudomonadati > Bacteroidota > Chitinophagia > Chitinophagales > Chitinophagaceae > Chitinophaga > Chitinophaga sp. 22620. The sequence goes on from NZ_JBQEMV010000003.1 coordinate 756,215, forward strand.
GCAGGAACAACAGGATGATCTTCTTCCTGCTGCGCACCAGCTGGCTGAGCAGCCCGCTTGCAATATCGCCGAACACCTGCCCGGCGAATGCCAGCATCACCGCTTTACCGGCCACTACAGGGGCAGACAGGTCCATGGCCCGGCCGAATTCCGGCGAGAACGTGATGAGGATACCCACCGCAAACCAGATCGGCAAACCGATGGCAATGCATTGCAGGTAACGCAGCGCTTTGCCACCGTCTGTAAACAACGACAGGAAATTCCCCCTCGACACCTGCATCGCTTTTGTTTTCGCATAAATGCCGGACTCCATCACCCGCACGCGCAGCAGCAATAACAGCAAACCCAGGCCGCCGCCGATGAAGTACGATATGCGCCACTGGAAAAGATCGGCCATGAAATACGCGAGGATGGCCCCGATCACGCCCAGTGTAGCCACCAGCGTAGTGCCGTAGCCCCGTATCTTGCGCGGCAGCACTTCCGTAACGAGCGTAACACCCGCGCCCAGCTCTCCCGCCAGCCCGATGCCTGCAATGAAGCGCATGAAAGCATATTGCGGCACCGTTTCCACGAAACCGTTCGCGATATTGGCTAAGGAATAGATCAGGATGGAACCGAACAGCACAGAGAGCCTTCCCTTTTTATCGCCCAGCACGCCCCAGAGAATGCCGCCGAGGAGCAGGCCGAACATTTGCATATTCAGCAGCAACGCACCTTTATGCAGCAGCTCATCATCCTTCAGGCCGAGCGATTGCAGGCTGGGCACGCGTACTACGCTGAAAAGGAAAAGATCGTACATGTCTACCAGGTAACCGAAGGCTGCAACCAGCACAGGCAGGCGCAGCAGTTCCCTGGCCGTGGAATTTGTCCGGGTCATACGTTGGATTTAATTTATAATCTGGAAATGGTGAGGCCGCCGTCTACCATCACTACCTGCCCCGTGGAATAAGGCAACACGCCGGAAGCCAGCATGGCTACCGCTTTGCCCACATCGTCAGGCAGGCCCCAGCGGGGTTGCACCAGCAGGCCGTTCTCTATCAGCCGGTCATATTTTTCCTGCACGCCGGCAGTCATATCCGTGGCTATTACCCCCGGCCTTACTTCGTATACGGGAATGCCGTGCGGGCCCAGCCTTACGGCGAACAGCTGCGTCATCATGCTCATGCCCGCTTTGGCAATGCAGTATTCCCCGCGGTTGACGGAAGCCACCGTAGCGGAAATAGAGGAAATATTGATGATGCAGCCCTGCAGGTCCGGCGTTTGCAGCATGCGGTTGGCCACGGCCTGCGACAGGAAAAACGCTCCTTTCAGGTTGGTATTCAGCAGGCGGTCGTAGCTTTCCTCCGTGGTTTCGAGGATGTCTTTCCTTTCTTTCGGCGCCACGCCGGCATTGTTGACCAGCACATGCAGCAGGCCGAAGTGGCTGTAGACCTTTTGCAGCACCTGCTCCCGCTGCGCCGCGTCCGATACGTCGCCTGGGCAATAGACCACCTCCGCCCCAGCCTCCCGCAATGATTGCAGCGCTTCCTGCACCGCGTCTTCGTTGCGCACGCCGTTGATGGCCAGGTTGAAACCCTGCTGCGCAAGATGCCTGGCTATGCCCAGGCCGATGCCGCGGCTGCCGCCGGTGACCAGCGCCGTTCTTTTTGTTGCCTTACGGTCTTCCTGCTTCATAACGGATCGATATTTACCCAGCAGCGCCTGGCCCAGCTTTCCAGGCCTTTCTCCGCCAGTTGTACGCCCTTGGCGCCTTCTTTCAGGTTCCAGGGAAAAGGTTCGTTTTTGACTACGTGGCGCAGGAATAATTCCCATTGCGCCTTGAAGGCATTGTCGTACACCTCCTGGTCCGGCACTTTCGCCCAGCCTTCGAAAAAACGGATCGGCTGCTCCACATCCGGGTTCCATACGGGTTTGGGCGTGTGACCGTAATGCTGCACATAACAATCGCGCAAGCCGGCTACTGCCGAGCCATGCGTACCGTCTACCTGCAACGTAAGCAGATCATCGCGGCGAACCCTGGTGGCCCAGGATGAGTTGAAGTGCGCAATGACGCCGCCTTCCAGTTCAAACGTGGCATAGGCCGCATCGTCTGCGGTGCATGCGTATGGATCGCCTTTTTCGTTTATCCGTTCGGGTATGTGGGTTGCCCCGAGGCAGGATACCGCTTTCACTTCGCCAAACAGGTTGTCCAGCACATACCGCCAGTGGCAAAGCATATCCAGGATGATGCCGCCTTCTTCTTCCTTCCTGTAGTTCCAGCTGGGGCGCTGCGCAGGAATGGAATGCCCTTCGAACACCCAGTAGCCGAACTCTCCTTTCACGGATAATATCCGCCCGAAGAAATCCTGCTGTATCAACCGTTTCAGGCGGAGCAGGCCGGGCAGCCAGAGCTTATCCTGCACCACGCCGTGTTTCAGGCCGGCCGCCTCGCAGAGCCGGTATAGTTCCATGGCCACGGCGGTTCCCGAAGCAATGGGCTTTTCACAATAAATATGCTTGCCCGCGGCAGCGGCCTTCCGTACGCTCTCCGCGCGCATGCCCGTGGTTTGCGCATCGAAATAAATGCTGTAGCGCGCATCTTTCAGCGCCGCATCCAGGTCCGTCGTATAAGCTTCAATACCGCTTCTTTCCGCCAGCGCTTTCAGCCGGGCCATGTTCCGGCCCACCAGCAACGGTTCGGGGAGAATGTATTCCGTATCGCTGAGCTTTACGCCGCCCTGCTGTATGATCGGCACGATGGACCGCAGCAGGTGCTGGTTGGTGCCCATCCTGCCGGTTACGCCGTTCATGATGATGCCGATGCGGTGAATGGTCTTTTGTGTATCAGCCATGTGATGTTGTTTTCAGGAATGATGGATGTATGCCTGTTTTATTTTTTCAAGGAAAACCAGCTGATCGCCCGCCCAGTATTCAGTGGAAAATATTTCCACTTCATGGTACCCTTCAAAACCGGTTGCTTCCACCCAGGCCCGTATCTGTTTTACAGGGATGCAGCCCTCGCCCATCAGCGCGCGGTCCAGCAGCAGGTCGCGGGTGGGCACGCGCCAGTCGCAGATATGAAAGGCGAACAGCTTGCCGTTGCTGCCGCAGCGGATGATCTCCTGTTGCAGCGCGGGATCCCACCAGAGATGATAAACGTCTACCGCCACACCTACAAAAGGCGAGTCCAGCTGTTCCGCCAGGTCGTTCGCCTGCGACAATGTATTGATGGCGGAACGGGTATCCGCATACATGGGATGCAGCGGTTCTATGGCGAGCCTGATGCCTGCGGCTTTCGCATAAGGTTCTATAGCCGCAATGCCTTCTGCGATCTGGTGGCGCGATGTTTCCAGCGGCTGGCCCGGCGCCGCTCCGCATACCAGCACGATCATGGGCGCGCCCAGCGCCGCCGCTTCTTCGATGGCGCGGAGATTATCTTCTATGGCCGCCTGCCTGCCCTGTGCGTCCGTATGCGGGAAAAAACCGCCCCGGCAAAGCGATACGATGTTCAGCCCCGCATCCCGCAGCAAACGGCCGATGGCGGCAATATCACGGCCTACCAGCGCGTCGCGCCAAACGGTGATGCCGCCTATGCCCGCTTTGGGATAGGCATCCGCCGCCTGTTCTATGCTCAGCGGCTTGGTGGTGATGGTATGCACGCAAAGCCTGTTCATGCCACACAATTAAAGAATGCGTAATAAGGTTCGCCGGTGATGAGGCGCTGCACGGTGAGCGCCAGCTCGCGTATGTGGTAGTCGCCCCACATGCAGGATTCTCCGTAAGGAGCGCGGCCTTCTTTTGGCGTGTAGTCCCAGCCGTTAGGCCGGTGATATATGGTGTGCAGCAGCAATCCCTGGTGCGATGCGTCTGTACTGAGATAGGGTTCCTGCAACAGCGTTTCCAGGATGGTAAGGCCTGCCTGGAAATATTGTTTGCCGTCTTCGCCGCCGAGGTATTTACCCAGGCGGACAAGGCCCTGCGCCGCGATGGCCGCAGCGGAGCTGTCCACCGGTTCATACGGGTTAAAGGGATCGGCGGGTTTGGAAAGATAATCGCCCATCCTGGCAAGGCCCGGCGCGCCGGTGTCCCAGTAAGGCACGCCGTCAGACGGCGTATGCTGGATATAGAAATCGCAGGTGGCCCTGGCGGCTTTTTCTATCCAGGGCAGGTGCGGTTTGGCGGAAGGTATGTTCACGAGGAATTCCAGCTCTTCCGCGAAGCCGAGCATGGCCCAGGCCAGGCCGCGCGTCCAGGTGGTGAAGCCTGAAAAGCCCTGTTGTGCGTTGGGCGCGCGGAAGTTGCCGTCGTTGGTGTTGAAGATACATTCATGCGCCGTGCGGCCTTTTTCATCGTAAATGTCGCGGCCTTCGCCGTACCAGATATTGTAGGTGGCGGTGGTTTTCATGTGCTGCAGCGCGCGTTCCAGCAGGCTGATGCGCACATCGTTCTCCCCTTGCAGCACGTGGCCGAGCTGGTGGCTGACCATGAGGATGCGGCAGCTGCGGATGGTGTCTACAAACAGCGAATGCGGGCCGTTGAAGGAATAGATGTATCCCCCGCCGCCGGCCACCGGTGTAAAGCGGGCTGCCTGCACAGCGCCGGACACTTTCAGGGCGAGCTCATAGAAGCTGATCTCCCATTCATTCGGCGGGATGCGTTCTTCCCGGATGAGGCGCAGCAGGTTGCCGTAGGTGCTGACGTTGTTGAAACCATGATCGTGCACGCCGGTGTGGCTGAGGTGCGGGGCCATGGACTGCACGGTGTTGTGCCGCCCGATGTCGAGGAACTGGTCGTCGTCCGTAGCGTCGTATTGCAGGATGGCGGAGCCGTACTGGAAACCCTGCGTCCATTCCGTCCAGCCGCGGGTGGTGTAAAGGCCCTGGCGGGTGAACACGGGAGCGCCCTGGGTGGTGTTGTAATGTTTTTCGATGTGCAGGATCTTTTGGGCGGAAAGTTGCCAGAACTGCTGAAGCCGGGCAGCCAGGTGCTGCGGCTGTAATGATCCGTTGATGTTTATCATGGGCCTGTGCTTTGGGTAACGCAGGAAAGGGGCCGGCAATGCCGCTCCGTTTTCATACGTGGTGTTGGAAATATCTACAGCTCCTGATACCGGCTATTGTGGCCTGACTGGTGAATTATCATAACGTGAAATCCGAAACGTTCCGGCCGGTATTTATGCAAACGTTTACGCACATATCAAGATAATACAAATTCCGGAACTATTCCTCTTCCTCCTTTTCCTTTAGCGCCCTGATCGTTTTGAGGTGGCCCGTGGGGGTTTTGCCATAGTGTTTGCCGAAGATGCGGGAGAAATGTCCCTGGTCTGAAAAGCCGGTCATATAAGCGATCTCGGAGAGCGAGTATATATCTTCCTCCATCAGCTGCATGGCTTTTTCCATGCGCAGGCGGCGGATCTCTTCCCCGAAAGCGTGATGGTCAGGGTGTTTGGCGAGGCCGCCGGGGTCTATTTTCAGGCGTTCGGCCAGGCCGGCGAGGTCCAGCGAAAGATTGGTATCGATATCATCCTGTACGAAGGCGGCGATCTCTTTTACCCATTCGGGTTTCTTAGCCCTGTCTGCATACTTCTGCGTAATGAACCGGTGGAACACTTCCATCAGTTTACTTTCCGCATCCGGCAGCAAAGGTTTGCGAACATGCCTGGCCCAGCTGTAGACCGCATCATATATGACCATGCTTTGTTGCAGCAGCGCCTGATCATTTTGTTCGTTATGCGCCATGCCGGCTGCGATGGCGCGCAGGCCGGACGATTGCGGAGTGAGGTGGAAACGGCTGGTGGCGGCGCCTCTCACGATGTTGGCCACTTCCTGGAGGGCGGGGTCTGTGAGATGATGTTTTTGGATGAACACATCAAACAGGCATTCGTCGTGACGTGCGGTATAGGAAGAGCCTTTTATATTAAAGGGGATCACGTCTTTTTCAGCGAGAGTGGCGGTGAGCAGTTCGTGTTCAACATACACTATGTTGGCGTCAGGATCGATGAAACGGATGATGAGCCATGAGCAGGCGATAGTTTCCATTTGCGGGCGTTGGAGAGTGATCCATTTCATAAAATTCTTATACTTATAGGATTTTAAGATGTGATTTTAACCTAAAATCATGTTTTTTTAACAATTCTTCTGTTAACAGGTTCCTAATCCCCGGAAATAATGCCGCGGCGCCTGGCCGATGCCCTCAGGTTATCACACTTATTAGCGCTGAAATTCCCTGCCATGCGATAACACACAAAATAATATTTTCATGAAAATTTGTTTTTCCCGGGAATTCTTTTTTACTTGAGATCAAATTGCAAACGATTGCACATTTATGATGCAAACGTTTGCCAATAAGAGGAAGTCAACCAAACTCACGATCGACCCAGATGATAAAATAACATCAGATTAGATCAATTCCATACCATGTTATGAATATTTCTCTATCACCAGGAACGCTGCGGGGCTTTGCCAAAACAGCCTACAATCTTCCTTAATTATTAATGACCACACAGCTGCCCTTGCCGCTGATACAAAATACAATGGACTAAACTGTAATCGACACCCGGACGCCCGTTCCGGCAGAATCCCGTTATCAATAATGCTAATCACAATTACTGTACAAAACTGATCTTGATGAGAAAATTTCACGTAAGAAAGCTGCTGCTCTTACCAGGAGCAGGCTTCCTGGTTGCCGGCCTTTGGGCATTGCCCGCCAGGGCCAAGCCGGCAGACCACACGGAAGCATCCTTCGCCCTGCATGCCGCGGATGAAATAAAAGGCACCGTGGTGGATGCCTACGGTAAACCGCTCCCCCTCGTGGAGATCCGCGTAAAATCTTCTTCCATTACAGCCCTTACCAACACTGATGGCGAATTTTCCATTAAAGCCCAAAAAGGCGATGTGCTGGTGCTTTCCCTCAAAGACTACAACAGCACGGAACTCACCGTAAACGATGCCGCCGCTGTTACCATCAGGCTTAAACAAAAATTCCGTGCAAACGATTCCACTTACCAGATCCTGTATGGTACGCAGAAACGAAGCACCAACCTCCAGGCCATCTCCGAAGTGTACACCCAGGAACTGAACAAAACCTTTTCCACCAACATCTACGGAATGCTCACCGGCCGCATGGCCGGGCTTGCCGTTTCCACCCAGGCCGGCCTCCCCGGTTTCATCGACGAGAACGCTGCCAGTCTTCGCGACCGCGCTCCCATGGTGATGATAGACGGAAGCCCCGGACGAAATGTGCTCAGCCTCAACCCTGAACAGATCGAATCCGTTACGCTCCTGAAAGACGCCCTCGGCACCGCCATGTACGGCATGCGCGCAGCCAACGGCATCCTCATGATCACCACCCGCAAAGGCGACGCAGGCCCGCAGCGCATCGATTTCACCGCATCGGCCGGGGTTACACAGCCCACCAAAACGTATTCGCCCGTGAGCGCCTACGATTTTGCGCGCCTGTATAACGAAGCGCTTGGCAACGACGGAAAGCCGGCCGCGTATTCAGATGCAGACCTCGAAGCCTACCGCACGCACTCGGATCCTTTCGGGCACCCGGATGTGGACTGGCGCAGGGAAGCGCTGAACAAAAACGCTTTATTCCAGCGTTACAACCTCAATGTATCAGGCGGCAGGGAAAACGCCCGTTACTTTGTAAGCCTGGATTATATGAACCAGAACGGCCTCTTCAAAACCGAGTCCTTCAATAAATACAATACCAACGCCGATGTAAAACGTTACCAGGTACGTTCGAACGTAGACGTGAAGGTGAACCGCAGCATTTCCGCTTCGCTCAACATTATGGGCCGCATACAGACCAATAATGAACCGGGCGACCTGGGGCTAAACATCATGAGCTCCATTCTCACCACACCGAGGAACGCTTACCCGGTAAAGAACCCGGACGGCTCGCTGGCCGGTAATTCCAACTACACCAACAACATCTACGGGAGAACCGTGATGAGCGGCTACAACAATCTCTATACCCGCGACCTGAATGCGGACCTCAACCTGCGCGGCGACCTGGGCGACCTGGTGAAAGGCATGTGGATAAAAGGCACCGCTTCCTTCTACACCAATTTCACCGAGCTGATCCTGCGTTCCAAAGACAACGCGGTGTACGGTATGCGCATAGAACCCTCCGGCGATACCACCTACCAGAAGTTCGGCGAAAGCACAGATATGTCGAACGGCACCGGTACCAATACTACGGAACGTTTCCTGTTCACCGAAGCGCAGCTGGGCTACACCCGCAACTTCGGCAAACATGGCGTGAACGCGGTCATCACCGGCAGCAACGACAACCGTACCCTCGGCAACCAGCTACCCCAGTACTTCATTGGCCTGGGCGGCCGCGTACAATACAACTTCGACGAGAAGTACATGGCCGAGTTCGCCGCAGGTTACAACGGCACGAACCGCTATCACCCCGACCGGCGCTACGACTGGTTCCCGGCTTTCGGCCTCGGCTGGAACATTGCGAAAGAAAATTTCATGCAGTCCGCCTCCTGGATAGACATGCTGAAGCTCCGCGCCTCTTACGGCAAAGTGGGCAACTCCTTCAACAGCAACCGTACCTTCGGCAACGGCGAATCTTACTACATCTACAACCAGTACTATGTAACCGGTTCCGGCTACAGCTTCGGCACCACGCACTCCGGGCTTACCGGCGTAAGGGAAGGCACGCTGAACAACCCGTTCGTGACCTGGGAAAAAGCCAAAAAAGCCAATATCGGGCTGGACCTCGGCATCCTGGACAACAAGCTGACCTTCTCCGCGGATTATTATAACAACAAGTTCTACGACGTGCTGATGGTGCGCGGCAGCAACACCGCCCTGCTCGGTATCGCCTACCCGCAGGAGAACATCGGCGTAACGCGCTATACGGGCATGGAGTTCAATGTCAATTACCAGAACAGCGTGGGTAATAAACTGAGCTACTGGGTGAATGGCAACCTCACCATCGGCAAAGGAAGATCGGAATACCTGGACGAGCCTGTCAAGCCTTACCCCTGGCTGATGCGCACAGGCCGTTACACCGGCATGAGCTACGGCTACCTGTCAGACGGGCTGTTCAGCACAGACGAAGAAGCGCAGAAAGCCCCGCAAATACCCGGCGCCAACCCGAGGGCCGGCGATATCAGGTACAAAGACCTCAATGGCGACGGCGTGATCAACGCATTCGACGAAACGCTGATCACCCCGGAAAAACCGGATGTGTATTACGGCCTGAACATGGGTCTTTCCTGCCATGGCTTTGATGTGGCCTTATTGTTCCAGGGCGTTGCGAACCGCTACAGCACCATCCGCATCACGGAGTTCGGCAATGAGGGCAGGAACACTATCTATGACCTTCACCTGGACCGGTGGACGCCGGAAACCGCCGCCACCGCCACTTATCCCAAGCTGGCCATCGGCGGCAGCTTCAACAACGGCCAGAATTCAGATTACTGGATACAGAACACCAGCTACCTGCGCCTGAAAAACGTTGAAGTAGGCTACACCCTTCCTTATGCGCTCACCCGCAGGATCAGGATCGCATCCACCAGGCTGTTCGTGAACGGCTCCAACCTCCTCACCTTCACCAGGGTGAAATACACCGATCCCGAAAACCTGAACGGCTCCTATCCTATCCTGAAAGCGCTGTACGCAGGTATCAACATTAAATTCTAATGCATTTTCCCATGAAGAAATTAATTATATCCATCCCGGTCTTTGCCCTGCTCATATTGGGCGGTTGCATGAAGAAGGGGGAACAAGGCCCGCTGGAGAACCTGGACGAGAGTTACATCTTCGACCCGGTGGACAAGAACGGCGCCTATGCAGAACAGTTCCTGACAGACATCTATGCCAATATGCCCAACGGCTGGAACCGCATCAACAACTCCATGCTGGATGTGGCCACAGACGACGCGGTACCTTCCATGAACGGCAGCGACATCGAGGAGCTGATCTTTGGCAGGGTGAGCCCTTTCATCAATCCTGAAGACGCCTGGGTGAAGAACTACACAGGCATCCGCAAATGCAATGTTTTTCTCGAAAAGATAGACAGGGTGCCTAAAATAGAAGAGACCAGGAACTTCTGGAAAGCCGAAGCGCGCTTCCTCCGCATACTGTTCTATTTTGAGCTCGTGAAACGCTATGGCGGCGTTCCGCTGATGGGCGACAAGATCCCCACCCTCCAGGACGACCTTTCCTATCCCCGTGCTTCCTATGAAGCATGCGTGAACTATATGGTGACCGAGCTGGATGCCATCAGGGGCCTGGTGCGCAAAGAGCCGCTGCCCGACTCAGAATACGGCCGCATCAGCGAAGGCGTGGTGCTGGCGCTCAAAGCAAGGGTCCTGCTGTATGCAGCCAGCCCGCTCTTCAACGAAGGCAATGTTGGCGCCACTGCCGCGCAGAAAGCCGTGGCAGGATATACGGACGTTTCTCCCGCCGCCGTGCAGGCCCGCTGGAAAAAAGCCGCAGATGCCGCGAACGACCTGATCCAGCTGGGCGTTTATGGCCTGGAGACCTCCGCCAACTACCTGAACATCTTCGTTACCCGCAAGCACAAAGAGATCATCTTCTCATACCTGCGCGCCAATACCAACGACGTTGAACAAAATAACGGCCCCGTTGGCCATACCAAATTCGGGTTCAAAGGTTACACCAGTCCTACCGAAGACCTTGCAGAAGCCTTCCTGATGAAGAACGGCAAGGCCATTACCGAAGCCGGCTCAGGCTTCAACCCGAACAATCCCGCCACCAACCGCGACAACCGTTTCGCCATCGTGTTCTTCTACAACGGCGTGAAGTACATGAACCGCAACACCGAGCTGTGGGAAGGCGGGCTGGACAATCCCACCGGTACCAGCATTGTAAAGACCAAGACCGGTTATTACCTGAAGAAGTTCATGTACAACGCCGCCAATTCCACCGCCCTCGCCACACAGGCGCATAACTTCCCGCTGTTCCGTTATTCGGACGTGCTGCTGAGCTTTGCAGAAGCCACCAACGAGGCAGACGGGCCCACGCAGGACGCTATCGACAAGCTGAACCAGGTCAGGAGCCGCGGCGGCTTTACCACTCCCATCGCCGCGGGCGTAACCAAAGAAGAGCTGCGCGAGCTGATCCGCCATGAGCGCCGCGTGGAGCTTTGCTTTGAAGAGCACCGCTACTGGGACCTGCGCCGCTGGAAAACTGCGGAAACATTGCTGAACAAAACACTGAGCGGCAACCACATCGTAAAGAACCCCGACAATACTTTCACCTATTCAAAAGTACCGGCGGGCCAGATACGGTTCGAGGCGCCGAAAATGTACTTCTATCCCATCCAGCAAAACGAACTGTACAGGAACCGGAACCTCATTCAGAACCCGGGTTGGTAAACACTCAAAAGGCAAACGTTATGAAAAGAACTATAATCACTTTACTGCTCCTCTGCTCCCTGGCCCATGTATTTGCCCAGGTAGTAGAAAGGAGAACCGTTACCGGAACCGTGAGGGACGCCAACGGTCCTGTTCCCGGAGCCATCCTGTATGAAAAGGATGTGACCAACAACGGCACCAGCACCAACGAGAACGGCCAGTTCCAGCTGGTAGCGCGCGGCGCGCAGCAGGTGCTGATCGTGAAGCTGGTAGGCTATCTTCAGAAAGAAGTCAGCATTGCAGGCAGGAACAATATCGCCATTACCATCGAGCAGGACGTGAAGGGCCTGGAAGAAGTGCAGATCGTGGGTTATGGCCAGACCACCAAGCTCAGCAAGACCATTGCATCCAGCTCCGTTACCGGCGACGAGATCCGCCGCGTGCCTACCGCCAGCCTGCAGAACGCGCTGGTGGGCAAGCTGCCGGGGTTCTTCTCCATGCAGCGCTCCGGCCAGCCCGGTGAAGACGGCGCCGTGTTCATGATCCGCGGCATCACCACCTTTGCCGCCAACAGGGACGTGTCGCCCCTGATCATTGTAGACGATGTGGAATTTACCGGTAACTTTTCCGATATCGATCCGGAGCAGGTGGCTTCCGTTACCATCCTGAAAGATGCCGCTTCCGCTTCCGTTTACGGCATCAAAGGCGCGAACGGCGTGATCGTGGTGACCACCATCCGCGGGGCGAGCGGCAAAGCTTCCGTAAGGCTTACTTCCAACACCGGCTGGCAGCAGAACAGCATCCGCCCGCACTTCCTGAGCGCTTACGACATGGCGCGCCTGCGCAACGACGCGCTGGCAAGCGACGGCCTGCCCCTGGAATTCACCAACGAAGACCTTGAGCACTGGAAGAACGGCACCGATCCCTTCGGCCACCCGGACATCGACTGGTGGGACGTGCTGATCCGCAAGTCCGCCATGCAGACCAAGAACAACCTCAGCATCAACGGCGGCACCGATAAAATGAAATACTTCATTTCCATCGGCCACCTCTGGCAGAACGGTATCCTGAACAACTTCCAGGACCCGGACTCAGACGTGAACCCGAATTTCTACCTGAAACGTTATAACTACCGCTCCAACCTGGACTTCCAGGTGACGCCCACGCTGGACCTGAGCATGGACCTCTCCGGTTACTTTACCGAGCAGAACCAGCCAAACACCCGCGGCCGTGCGAACAGGAACAAGATCTGGTTCGAGATATTCGATTACAAGGCACTGCCTCCTTTCGCGTATCCCATCCGCAACCCGGACGGTACTTACGGCGCGGCGCCTGAAACGATCGTTACCGGCGGCGGCGCGGGCAACAACATCGTGGCCCGCCTCGAAAAAGGCGGTTACCGCCGTAACTACGAAAGCGACATCCAGCTGAACCTGCGCGCGTCGCAGAAGCTGCACTTCATCACCCGCGGCCTGAAGCTCAGCGGCCTGCTGTCTTACTCCAGCAACCAGGATTTCGTGAGAAGCCTGGGCCGCACCAACATCCTTTCTTACATCTACAATTCAAAGACCGGGGAATACACGCCCCTGCTGGCCAACAACTACAGGGATGAAAAATACACCCTGACCGCCGGCGAAAGCACCACAAAAAAACGCCTCAACCTGCAGCTGAGCCTGAACTACGACACCGTGTTCAACAAACGTCACCACGTGTATGCGCTGGTGTTAATGAACCAGTTCAACTCCAGCGACGGCGCTGATATCCCCGAGAAATTCAAAGGCTACACCTTCCGCCTGGGCTACGACTACAAAACCAAGTACCTGGTGGAACTGAGCGGCGCCTACAACGGTACCGACCGTTTTAAATCCAGCGAGCGTTACGGTTTTTTCCCCGCCATCTCCGGCGGCTGGAACATTGCCGAAGAGCCGTTCTTCAGGGATAATGTGCGGTTCATGGACCTGCTCAAGATCCGCGGCTCCATCGGTATGACGGGGTCCGACAACCTGAACAACACCTACCAGTACCTCTACGAACACGTGTACAACACCGGCGCTGGCTACAACTTCGGCGTAAGCCCCAAAGCCTTCACCGGCATTTTCGAAGGCACGCTCGGCAACGACGATATCAGCTGGGAAAAAGAAACGCAATGGAACATCGGTACAGACATGAACTTCTTCAAGAACAAGCTGTCGTTTACCGCCGAATATTTCCACAAACGCCGTACAGACATCATGATGGAGCGCGGCAGCCTTTCCAGCGTGATCGGCATCGGCCTGCCTCCTTCCAACCTCGGCAGGATAAAGAACTCCGGCTATGAGCTCAACATCGACTACAAGAACCGCATCGGCACCTTCAACTACCGCATCAACGCGAACATGGCCCGCGCAAGGAACATGATCGAGTACATGGATGAAGGCATGCCTCCCTATCCCTGGATGAAACAGACCGGCGGACAGGCTGACCGTGAAAAAGGATATGAGTTCGTCGGGTTCTACCAGAGCGAAGAAGACATCGACAAGAGTCCCCTGCCCGTAGGCGCACGCCCGCGGCCTGGAGACATTAAATACAAGGACCTTAACGGCGACAACAAGATCGACTCTTACGACCAGAAGTACTACGACTTTGCCAACACACCCACCAACAACTACGCGCTGACGCTGGCAGGCGACTGGAAAGGCTTCAATTTCAGCATCACTTTCCAATCCGCCACCAACTTCAGGATCGGCGCGTTCGCCGAAGCAGTGACGCCCTTCTTCGGCAACCTGCGCCAGATACACCTGGACGCCTGGACGCCGACCAATACGGACGCCGCTTTCCCGAGGCTCTCCACCCTGGACAACATCAGCAACGCCCTTTCCAACAAATCCGATTTCTGGACCGTAAAAGGCGATTATATCAAGCTGCGTAACGCGGAGATCGGGTATACCCTGCCCCGCGAATGGGTAAGAAGAATGCGCCTGCAACAGGTAAGGCTATACGCAAACGGCTCCAACCTCGTTACCTGGATGCTCGGCCCGAACCTGTACGACCTGGATCCGGAAGTGACCTCCAATACCGAAGGCGGTGTGTATCCGAACCAGAAAATATACAACGTGGGTTTAAACGTTAACTTCTAACAACCGCGAACATGAAAAAAATTCAGACATATATCCTTTTCGGCCTTGTGACCGCCGGCGTTTATACCGCCTGCAAACCCAAGGACCTGCTGGAGAAAACAGAGACCACCACCTTGAACGAACAGGTGGTATTTTCCGACAGTGTGCGCACCCTCAATTTCGTAACCGCTATATACAGCGACGTGGGCCTTTACAACTTCCAGAAAAGATGGGGTAACGGCGGCAGTCTTGCCGAATGTGCGGATGAAGGCACCTCCCGCCTCTTCGGCGGCACGCAGCCTTACGTGGTGGTGGCGCTCAGCACCACATCCGCCAATTCCACCGGCCCTTACATCAACGTATACGATGGCGGCTGGAAAAACATCCGCAGGGTGAACACTTTCCTGAAGAACATCGGCAAAACACCGATGGCCGAAGAAATGAAAACACAGCTGAAAGGCGAAGTGCGCTTCCTCCGGGCATGGTACTACTGGCAGATGCTGCAGTATTTCGGCGGCCTGCCCCTCATCAAAGACAGCATTTATTCCAATACGGACTACATTACCCAGCCCCGCGCCAGCTACGAAGATTGCGTGAACTACCTCGTATCAGAGCTGGACGACGCGGCAGGCATGCTGGCGGCCACACCTGACCAGCAGGAGCAGGACTACGGAAGGGCCAACAAGGGCATGTGCATGGCACTGAAAGCGCGCATCTTGCTCTATGCGGCCAGCCCGCTGATCAACAGTAAACCGCAGTATAATACGGTAAGCCTGAACCCCGCCGTTGAAAAGGCCATCAGCTACGGCAACTACGACCCCGCCCGCTGGCAGCGCGCGCTCGACGCCTGTAACGATGTGATCAATTCCGGCTGGTATTCGCTGGTGGAAGACAACTCCAATGCATCAAGGCCTGGCGACGGTTTCTATAAGCTGTTCATCACCCGCTTCAACAGCGAATACATCTTCCCGGCCATGTTTGCCGCCAACCGCCAGATCGAGCAAAATTACCTGCCCGATTCCAGGGACGGCAACGTGAATTCTTCGCCCACTTATAACCACTCCAAAAGGTTTGGTACCATCACCGGCAAGCCCATCGCCACCGCGCCGCTTTCCGAATATGATCCGGCGAAACCCTTTGAAGGCCGTGACCCGCGCTTCGGCTACACATATCTTTACAACGGCGCCCTCTGGCGCACCACCGGCAGCAGCACCAGAACACCCGTGTGGACGCATGTAGGTGCGCCGACAGACGGCTTCGACGTGAGCCTGGTATACACCGGTATGTTCTGCAGGAAATTCTGCCACGAATCCGCCACCGGTTCCAACGGCACCAACCCGGACCGTGTGATGCCGCTGATCCGCTACGGGGACATTCTCCTGATGGCCGCCGAATGCCTCATTGAGCTGAACCGCGTGGAAGAAGGCATCGACCACATCATCGCGATCCGTAAAAGGGCAGGCATCAAACCCGGCGGCGACGGCCGTTACGGCATACCCGCAGGCATTTCACAGGACGACGCACGAGCGCTGTTGAGGAATGAAAGAGCTGTGGAGCTCAGCTTCGAAGACTCCCGCTTCTGGGACGTACGCCGCTGGAAAACCGCCATTACCGAGCTGAATGCCACCATGACGCGCATCAGGATCACCAAGCAGCCTGACGGCAAGTTCACCTACGAAGAAGTACCGCTGAATAAAAATCCGGTTCACTACTTCTTTGAGCAGAACTATTTCTTCCCCTTCCCCGTTGCGGAGGTGATGAAGAATCCGAACCTGATCCAGAACCCTGGATACTAAACATATCAGGCGGTTGCTGAAAAGCGGCCGCTTACCAGGATGATCTTGTACAACAAAGGTTGCCGCATGGCAACCTTTGTTGTTTTTGTTTTAATGATTATCCGCTTAGTTAAGCTCATCATTGCGAAGGCCTCTCATTGCAAGCCCGGAGTCATTGGAGGAGCGGTAGCACACTAAAGCGGGCGGGGTAACGAAGCAAAAGCTCTCCGTCATTGCGCCGGTGGAACTTTCACCGCCTGCCTGGCCACTAATTTCCATTGACCGGCTTCTTTGCCGAAGACAAGCATTACATAAAGATTTACATTGCCTTCCTTGCCGCCGTCTTTCGTTTGCCCGGAGAGCGTATGCCGTACAATGGCCGTTTGCCCGGTGATGGCGATGGTTTGCGCGGAGAGGTCCATAGTGATGAAATCCGACTGGCCGCTTACGAGGTTACCAATGAACGAGGCCTTGTCTTCGATCCTGCCGTTGGAATGGCCATAGCTCAGCCTGGCGGCCGTAAGCCTTTCAAGGCCAGCCTTGTCTGCATCTATCATCGCCTTGCGGAGCGATTGCACAGCTGCGCCCACCGCCGTTTCGTCTTTGGACTGCGCCGAGGCGAACTGGAAAATGGTGCTGAATACCAATAGTGAAAAGAAGTGTTTCATGTTTTCATTTTTGTGGAAGAGCAAACAAAATACAAAAAAAAGCGGATGCCCCATTGCTGAAGCACCCGCACGCTATGGTACAGAAAAAAAATGATCAGTTCTCCGGCGGAAAATTGTAAGGCATCCAGGCAGGCAGATTGCTCAGCTCCTGCTTTGCATCCGCGCTGATGGGTATACCCCATTTTTCAAAGAAAGGCGCCACATTGCGGCCGCTCACCCGCGAGAAGGTGCGCGCCCAGAGGTCGCGTTTCTGCTCGTCTTTCCTTGCATAGCCGCCGTCGGGATCTTTTGCGGCCAGGGCCTGGTATTCACGGAAAAATTCTTTGAAGGTTTCCCATCCGAATGCTTCCTGCAATTGCCGGAACATGATCAGACCCAGGAAGGGACTGCCTTTCCATTTTTCGTAAGAAGCCCCTTCGGAAAAATATTTCTTCATCGCATCCTGCGTTTCTTTGTTGGACACACCGGTATGCGCATCGTCGCGGCCGCCCAGCAGCCGGTCGAACATATACAGCGAAAAGAAATTGCAGCTTACTTCGGTGGTGCCGCCAAATACCCAGTCCAGGTTCTGCATGTTATGCCCTATCTCATGAAAGAAGCCCCAGTTGGCGCCGCCCTTGCTGCCGATCATCAGCTTGAGCGGATCAGCGATCACGTCCGCACTCAACAGCCTTCGGCTGGGCGAGTGATGGATCATGATGGGGTAACCGCTGTGCATGAACCCGCCGCCGATGTGCTCGTCTATCACCATCCGCTGCGGACGGTAAAAGGGCTGCGGTATCTGCGCGAGTTCCATTTCCCCGCCAACGATCAGGTCCCACAGCGCCATCACATGCGCCGGGTCTGTTACTTTTTGCAGGATGGAATCCGGCACGGTGAGCACTACTTTGCCGGTGGCCAGCTCGCCCCAGGGCGCTTTGTTATTTTTCAGCTGCTCAGCCCATTGCTCAGGCGTGGTTTTGCCGGCAATGTACAAGGGCGCTTCCACGGCGCGGCTGATCTTCACCTGCCCTGCCCAGGAAGCGGCCTTTGGCTCCGCAGTCACATATATGAGCCCGCCGAACGGACTGGCGATGCGGGAAGTTGTTTTTTTCAGCAGATCTGTGCGAACGATGCGCGGCATCCTGCGCCAGTCTTCCTTGCCGGCCACCCACTGGTTCAGGTTGTCCGAATGGCTGCCGATCTGTATGCCGATGCCTTTGTCCAGCAGCTCCTTTGGAATGCTCACTTCGATATATTCCCCCGGCACGGCGTAGAGGCCGGTGCTGTACAGGTTTTCCCTCCAGGGCTGTGAGTAGTTCAGCCGGCTTACCACGGGCACCAGCGCATCGCTGATCTGCCGGTGGCTGATGTCCACGGAACGCGATACCCGCGCGGCGCCTTCTTTCACGGCGCCGGGAAACACGGCAGCGGAAGGATGCGCCTTGATCTTCGCATAGTCCGCAGATTCCAGCTGCGCCTTGCTCCATTCGGCGATGCCACGGCGGAAAGCAGTGTCTTTGGCGGATAAGCGGTTTTCGGGAGTAATGAGCACATTGGCCGGTGAAAGGGCCTGCGCGCCGGCGCACAGGTACGCCAATGCCGCGGCACAAGTAAGAGTAGCTTGCTTTATCATACAATAAAAATATTAAGAGTACGCCCAAGATAAAACACGCCGGCATTATCTCCAATGTTTTATGATGACCGGCATTTTCGTTAGATTAGCCATCTTAAACCGAACAAAAGATGAGACCGATCAAAATAGCGACCGCACAATTTGAGAACAGCAGCGGGGATAAGCAACAAAACCTTTCGGTGATCAGGAACCTCGCTGCGGCGGCCAAAGCAGACGGCGCCGATGTGATCGCCTTCCACGAATGCTCCGTGACAGGCTATACTTTTGCCCGCCACCTGGACAAACAGCAGATGCTGGAGCTGGCGGAGTTCATTCCCGCAGGGCCGAGCATTGAGCGGCTCAGGGAAATCGCCGAAGAACTTGATATCGTGATACTCGCGGGGCTTTTTGAAAAAGATGAGCGCAGCGATCTTTTCAAGGCATATGTGTGTGTGGACAAGAACGGGCTGGTGGCCAAATACCGCAAGCTCCACCCCTTCATCAACCCCTATCTCAGCAAAGGCGACCGGTACGTGGTGTTTGAGCTGCTGGGCTGGAAATGCGGCATCCTTATCTGTTACGACAACAACATTATAGAAAACGTGCGCGCCACGGCGCTTTTAGGCGCGGATATCATCTTCATGCCACATGTAACCATGTGCACCCCCAGCACGAGGCCGGGCGCGGGATTCGTGGACCCGCAGCTCTGGGAAAAGCGCCATGACGACCCAACGTCGCTGCGCCAGGAATTTGACGGCCTGAAAGGCCGGGCCTGGCTCATGAAATGGCTGCCCGCCCGTGCTTATGATAATGCTATTTACGCGGTGTTCTCCAATCCGATCGGTATGGACGACGACCAGCTGAAGAACGGCTGCTCCATGATCCTGGATCCGTTCGGCGACATTATTGCCGAATGCAGGAAGCTGGACAACGATTACGCCATTGCGCTCATTACTCCTGAAAAGCTGCAGCAGGCGGGCGGTTACCGTTACAGGAAAGCACGGAACCCCACGCTGTACAGGGATATCATCGGGCAGGAAAACGTGCCGGAGCAGAAAGTGGTGTGGATGGATGGGAAGGAGAAATAACTTCAGATAAAAAAGGACCGGGGAAATACCCGGCCCTTTGAATATTTAATAGTGGAACATACAGGTCAGGT
Organism: Chitinophaga sp. 22620; assembly: GCF_052044405.1. Taxonomy (NCBI): domain Bacteria; kingdom Pseudomonadati; phylum Bacteroidota; class Chitinophagia; order Chitinophagales; family Chitinophagaceae; genus Chitinophaga; species Chitinophaga sp. 22620. Next base: position 775,832 of record NZ_JBQEMV010000003.1, read on the forward strand.
ATTTACTTTCTCAAACGCCTGCTGCAGATCGCCTTTAATATCATCGATATGCTCGATCCCGAGGGAGATCCGCAATATTCCCGGCTCCACGCCTGCTGCGCGCTGCTCGTCCTCGCTCAGCTGCTGGTGCGTGGTGGTGGCAGGATGAATGATAAGCGTTTTTGAATCTCCCACATTGGCAAGGTGATAGATCAGTTGCAGATTGGCTACCAGCTTGTCTGCCGCCTCACGGCCACCTTTTATTTTGAAGCTCAGCACACCGCCGAAACCGCGTTTCAGGTATTTTTTGCCCAGCTCGTGATAGCGGTTGCCCGGCAGCCCGGGATAATTCACAGACTCGACGTCCGGGTGCTGTTGCAGCCATTCCGCCAGCGCCTGCGCATTTTCCACGGTGCGTTGCACACGCAGGCTGAGGGTTTCAAGGCCCTGCAGGAACAGGAACGCATTCTGCGGCGCCAGCGAAGGGCCCCAGCTGCGCAGGCCCGTTACCCTTGCGCGTATGATGTAGGCGATATTGCCGAATGGACTGTGAGATCCGAATACTTCCCAGAATTGCATGCCATGGTATGCTTCATCCGGAGAAGTGAATTGTTGGAACTTGCCGTTGCCCCAGTTGTAATTCCCGCCGTCCACGATCACCCCGCCGATGCTGTTGCCATGCCCGCCGATCCATTTGGTGGCGGCCTGCACTACAATGTTAGCGCCGTGCTCCAGCGGCCTGAAAAGGTAACCGGCAGCGCCGAAGGTATTGTCCACCACCAGCGGCAGATCGTGCTTTTTAGCGATGGCCGCTATCTTTTCAAAATCGGGTATCGCAAAGCCGGGATTACCGATGGTTTCCAGGTAAATGGCTTTGGTGCGGTCGTCGATCTTCGTCTCGAAGCTTGCAGGGTCGTCCAGGTCCGCAAAACGCGCTTCCACGCCTATTCTCTTAAAACTTACCTTGAACTGGTTGTAGGTGCCGCCGTAGAGGTAGCTGGAGGTTACAAAATTATCCCCGGGCAACAGGATATTATGCAGGGCAATGAACTGCGCCGCCTGGCCCGAAGCCAGCGCAAGCCCGGCCACGCCGCCCTCCAGCGCGGCTACCCGCTTTTCAAATACATCGTTCGTGGGGTTCATGATGCGGGTGTAGATATTCCCGAACTGCTTCAGCTGAAAGAGGTCCGCTGCATGATCAGCGCTGTCGAATGTATACGAGGTTGTCTGGTAAATAGGTACTGCCGCGGCTTTGGTAGTGGGGTCCGGCTGATAACCGGCATGTACCTGCAACGTTTCGAAACGTAAAGGGGTGTTAGACATGATGTATGATTTTAAATGATTCGAATAGTCTACAAATTAGCTAGACTTATTGTGAATTCAAAATAAATCGTTCATATCGTCCAAAAAGCAGAACCGGGATCATTCACGAGGGAATGCCCGGCTCTGCCCGTTATTCAAAAGCGGTGGGAGAAGTTGTTGTGTTAATTGATCTTGGTCACCACCAGGTCGTCATAATATACATATCCCACGGTGGGGCTCATCCAGTAGCTCTGGCTGCCGCCGCGGAAGGTGTGGAAACTCAGGTTGCGGATCAGGCGGTTGCCGTCGTTGGTGGTCCAGCGCATAGCCCTGTCCAGCACAGTAGTGCCATTGATAGTGAGGCGGGCGCGGCCGTTGGTGCTGGTACCGGTGTTGCTTTTGGCATACAGCGTCACGTTGTAGGTCTGGCCTTTTACGAGGCTGCCTGAAGAGGGATAACTTACGCCGAAGTTGTCGCCATACTGGCCGGCCTGGTCGCGGTGGTACACATAGGGGTGGAAATAGACCCGCCCGTTGTTGTTGTACCACATCAGCCGGAAGCTGCCGCCATTGCCGTCCCAGCCGGGGTCTCCGCCGGTATTTCCCTCGCCGATCAATAAGCCGAAGCCCAGCTTACCGCCCCTGCTCCAGTCGAAAGCACTATGGAAACGGATCGTGAAGCTTACCTGGTATTCCGAGCCATCGGAAACGTCGACATTGGATATTACGCCGCCGGCGCCGGAAAGCGCATTCGGCTCAAGCGTGATCCGCAGGTTGCCGTTGGAGATCATGGAACGCCCGGCATTCCAGCCGCTGATATTCCCGAAATCGGCCGCAGCCTGCGATTGAGAGTACTGGGTACCATGCGTGTAGCTGTTCCAGTTCTCTGAAAACGAGCTGTTGATAGCCATGATCCCCACGTCTGTGGCGGATGTTTCGTTGTCCAGTGACACGGGCTGTTCCTGCTCTTCAGCAGCGGGTTTTGAACAGGATGTAATGAAAAGTGCGAGCGCAAGTATTGCCGCGCCCGTCGCTTGGAAGTGGAATTTCATTTTTCTCATTTTTGTTTTCTTACGTGAAATAATAGACAGATTAATAAGTGAACTTCTCCCATCCGCCTATGGTAGCGCGGTTGCAGGTCATGGCCTGCGTGCCGTTCTCGCTGGATATGTAATAACCGTTGTTGCCGCGTAAAGAAAATGTGCCGTCGCTGTTGGTCACCCAGTCGAACTTTTCCCAGTCGCCGATGGTAGCGCGGCTGCAGGTAATGGGCTGGGCGCCATTCTCAGAGGAAACATATTTGCTCATGCTTCTCAGCGCCACTTTGCCGCCGCCTGCGTCCACCACGGTGAACTGTTCCCATGCCTGCACGCTGGGCCTGTTGCAGCGCATGGCCTGCGTGCCGTTTTCGCCGCTGGCATACTGGCCGTTGCTGCCTCTCAGGGAGATCACGGAGCCGATGGGCGCCCCGCCGGGACTGTTCACAATGTCGTACACGCGCACGTAGTCCACCAGCATGGTGGCGGGCAGCGCATTGTCGTTGATCACCTGGCCCGGCAGGTTGCCGCCCACAGCGAGGTTGAGCAGGATAAAGAAATTGTTGTGGAACTCTTCTGTGCCGTTGATATTGTTAAGAATGTTCGCGGTGTGGAATTGAACGCCATCCACATACCAGCGGATGCTGGCGGGATCCCATTCAATAGCGTACACGTGGAAATTGGTGGGCGAAGTGCTGGTATTGCCGCCATAATAGCTGTAAGCGGTGTTCCACCAATGGATGGTGCCCAGAACGGAACTCCCGGTGTTCACATGTTCCATGATGTCTATCTCCCCGCAACGCGGCCAGCCAACGCCCGGCGCGCCGATATTGGTGCCGAGCATCCAGAAGGCAGGCCAGAGGCCCTGTACAGCCGGGAGTTTGATATTGGCCTCGATGCGGCCGTAACGTTTGGAGAATTTGCCGTTGGTGTTGATGCGGCCGGAAGTGTACGGCTTACCTCCCACGCTTTGTTTGCGGGCGGTGATCACCAGGTTGCCGCCGGTTACGGCTACATTGGGCGTCTGGTAATACTGCTGCTCGTTGTTCACGCCAAGGTCGCCGTTTTCGTAGCTCCATTTGGACAGGTCCAGGCTGGTGCCGTTGAATTCATCCTGCCATACCATTTGCAGGGCCAGGGCCTGAACGGCGGACTTTTTATCCTCCAGGGGCACTTTTTCCGAGGAAGGGGCTTTCAGGTCTTTTGTGCAGGATGCCGTAAGGAACAGTAAAAATGCCAGCGCAGCAGCCGGCAATAAGGATTGAAGTTTCATAGTTTTTCAGTTAACGTGTGAATAATACCGGGTTGAATGATGATAGTGCTCTCTCTTCCGTTCAGGGCGGGTTTGCGGAAGTGTTTTCTTTAACGTGGCTACGGGGTCAAATATCCCGAATTAATGGCAGGATGCTTTCTGCCGGGGTACGTCAATTCTACTACAGGAATTCCTAATCATCTGAAAATCAATTGCGCTTAAATACGCCTCGCCTACTTCACCGGGATTTATTATATTTTTATTCAAACGTTATGAAAAATGAAAGGCCTGTTGTTTGTGCTGCCCATGCTCTGGGCATCTATTACCCATGCGCGCCAGCTGATAGGCGCCCCTTCCGTGCTCCACTTTAGCAAACAACAATATTCCGGCGGCGGCCAAACCTGGGATGCAGATATGGACTCCCTGGGCATCCTTTATTTTGCCAACAACGAAGGGTTGCTCACGTTCAATGGTCATAGCTGGAAGATGTTCCCCGTGCCCAACCACACCCGCATGCGTTCCGTAAAAGCAGCAGGCGGGCGGATCTACGCGGGCGCGCAGGACGATTTCGGGTATTACCGTGCCGATGCTGACGGAGTGCTGCGCTACACTTCTCTCAAGCCGCTGATCCCTGCCAGTGAAAGGGAGTTTGCCGATATCTGGAACATTGTGCCTTACAACGGCTCCATGTTCTTCAGGAGCAACAACAAGATATTCGCATACCGCGGCAATCGTGTGCAGGTGTATCATGCACCGGGGGAATGGCGCCTGTTGTGCAGCACGGGCCGCGGACTGTATGCACAGGACGCGCGGCTTGGGCTGGTGCAATTCACCGGCAGCGGCTGGAAGCAGGTTGGCAGGGCCGTTGCGGCCCGGCAATTATTGGTTACCGCCGTGCTCGATCACCCCGGCGATACGCTGCTGCTTTTCACCTACAAACATGGCATTTTCAAGCTGCATGGCGGCGAACTTTTCCCTTATGCGGCCCCTGATATGGAAACGCTGCAAAAGGCGCGCATCCAGTGCGGCCTGGATTGGGGAAATAATCAATTGCTCGTTGGTACGGCCGAAGCGGGCTGTTATATCCTGGACAGGCGGACGGGCGCAGTTATCCAGCAATTCGGCCTGCAGGAAGGCCTGCAGCATAACAGTGTGCGGAAGATATTCCCTGACCCCGGCCACAATCTCTGGCTGGCGCTGGACAACGGCATCGATATGATCCGGTACAGCAACGCCATCAAACAGATCCATCCGGACAGGCACCAATACCTCACCACTTATGCCGCCAGGGTGTTCAACCGGCAGCTATACATCGGCACCTCCAACGGCTTATTTGTAACGCCGCTGGAAGGGAATGAAGGAATGGCGGGAAATGGCCCCACGGGCAGTCATGCCACGCTTCACCGCAAACCGGTTGCGGCAGGCGGCAACGGGGAGGCGCCTGCGGGCGAGCATGGCGGAACGATCGTATCGCCGGGCACGGAACGTTATGAAGACCTGAGCTTCCGGCAAAACCGTTTCCGCAAAGTGGACCAGTCCGGCGGCCAGGTATGGAGCCTTGCCGTTTCCGCCGGGCAGCTGCTGATGGGGCATCACGAAGGCGCTTTTAATATCACCGGCGGAAAAGCGGAACCATTGCTGAAAGGCACCGGCTGCTGGCTGTTCCTGCCGCAGGCACACCGCACGCTCATTGGCTGCTACAACGGGTTGCGCACCATGCATCAGCAGGAAGGCTCATTCAGCAAAGCCCGCCAGGTGAATGTGCTGTTCGAGTCGCTGCGGTTCCTCACCGCCGAGCAGGATAGCATCGTTTGGGCCTCCCACCCTTACCGCGGCGTATACCGCATTGTGACGGACGGGGACACCACGCTGCGCTTCACCCTTTTCACCAGCCGCCATGGCCTGCCATCAGACAATAACAATTTCGTGTTCCGCATTCGCGGCAGGATGGTGGTGGCCACACAAGCCGGCATCTATGAATTTGACCCCGTCCGGCAAACGTTTGCGCCCTCGCCCTGGCTTTTTTCAGTGCTGGGCGCCGTACCGGTTCAGTACATGACCGAAGACGCGGGCGGGAACATCTGGTTCGTGTCAGGCAAAACGCCCGGTGTGGTGGACTTTCACCGCAAACACGGCGACAAGCCCTACCGCATCATGTACTTCCCGGAACTGAAAGGCATGATCGTAAGCGGTTATGAAAACATTTACCCCTACAACGAGGAGAATGTTTTCATCGGCGGCGAGAAAGGCATGTATCATATCAATTACCAAAAATACCGTCAGCCTCAAAAAGAGCCGCGCGTAATGATCAGCCAGGTAAGCGCCCGCGGCAGCAGCGACAGCCTGCTTTTCGGCGGGTTCCTTCCTTCCGGCGAAGCCGCTTTCAAAACCCTTTCAAACGCCTATGCCGGTTTTCATTTCGAATACGCCTCCCCGGCCTGCGGCCATGGCAACAACATGGAATTCAGCTACCGGCTGAACGGCTTCGACCCGGCCTGGAGCGAATGGGCCGCGCGCACGGAAAAAGATTACACCAACCTCCCGCATGGCGATTACACTTTCCAGGTAAAAGCGCGGGACCATCTCGGCAATATTTCCCCCGCAGCCGCGTACGCCTTCCGCATCCTGCCGCCATGGCACCTGAGCATGCCCGCCAAAAGCCTGTACGCCACGCTGCTGCTGGCTCTCATCTGGGGCGGCTACCGGCTGCAAAAACGCAAGTTCGCCGCGCAGCAGCTACGCCACCGCCGGGAACAGCAACAGCTCATCCTTCACCATGAATACGAAAAGGAACAAAGGGAAAAACAGCTCATCAGCCTGCAGCACGACAAACTTGCCAGCGAGATACAATTCAAGAACAAAGAACTGGCTACCGCCACCATGCACCTGCTGCAACGCGGGAAGCTGCTTTTCAACATCCGCGAAGAGCTGTTGCAGGCTATCAAAAAAACAGCACCGGCGCCCAGCCATCCATTTAAAAAAGTGCTGCGCCTGTTCGATGAAGCGGAGCAGGATACAGAGGACTGGCAACAATTTTCCCGGCACTTCGACGAGGTGCACAACAATTTCCTTTCCACGCTCAAAACCCGCTACCCCGAACTTAGCACAACGGATATGAAGCTTTGCGCTTACCTGCGCATCAATCTTACCACCAAAGAGATCGCGCAATCGCTCGGCATTTCCGTGAGAGGCGTTGAAACAAGCAGGTACCGCCTGCGTAAAAAGCTGGAAGTGCCGGGAGACGTGCCTTTGTACGATTTCCTGCTGGCGGTTGCCGCGGCCCGTGTACCGGGGGAAGCGCAACAAGAATAACTGGGACCGGCCCTTACGTCAAGCAAACCTTCCCGGTCGTCAAACCCATTCCGCCAGGAAGCGGCGTTTGCGTTGCTTTGTACTGTCAATATTCACCTAAAACTGATAGTATATGCAACGCTCATCCTTTTTTAAAAAAACCGCCGCTTTCCTCTCCTTCTGCCTTTCAGCCATTGCAACACAAGCCGGCAGCGGCATGGGCGGGGATCACCTGAAGGTGTACCTCAACAACAAGCTCATCCACGAACAGTACATCGGCGAACCCGTGAAGCTGTCTAACCTCCGGCTGGACAAAGCCAATGCGGACGACCAGCTCACTTTCCACTACAGCCATTGCGGGAAGATCGGCACGGGCCGCAAGCTCACCGTGAAAGACGACAAAGGCAATACCATCCGCGAATGGAAATTCGCCGACGCCACCGGCAAACAATCCGGCATGGTGGTATCCGTGAAAGAACTGTTGCAGCTGAAACAGGACAACCTCCGGTTCTTCTATACCGCCAGCGAATTACCCAAAGGTCAGCTTATGGCCTCTTTCCAGCTAACTGACAAAACCACTTCCTGGGTTCCGGGAAGCAGTGTTTTACAGTTTTTGTGTTAGCATTCAACAACATTTCCGGAGTCTTCCGGCAAATGAGGCCGTCCGCCCGGGGTTCGCCATTTTTACCGGCGGCTCCGCAGGCGGGCGGTTCTTTTTATCCATTATTGTTTTAGATTTACGGTATGTCGCGCACTTACCGCATCCGGGAAACACAGCTATTACCCGTTACGCTGGAGCAGGCCTGGAATTATTTCAGCAACCCTGACAACCTGCAGCATATCACCCCGCCCGCCCTCGGTTTCCGCGTCACCAGCGAGCCGCATGGCCATCATATCTACCCGGGGCAGATCATTGAATACAAGATCAGGCCTGTGCTGGGCATCCCGCTGTATTGGATGACGGAGATCACGCACGTGGAGAACCACCGTTTTTTTGTGGACGAACAGCGTTACGGCCCGTACAGTCTCTGGCACCACCAGCATCATTTCCGGGAAACAGCGGGCGGCGTTGAAATGACGGACATCGTGCATTACCGTATTCCCTTCGGCTGGCTGGGCGACCTGGCCAATAACGTTTTTGTGGGGCGCCAGCTCAAAGAATTATTCCGCTACCGCACCGAAATAATTCCTTCCCGGCTTAATGGGTCTTCATTGACCTGAGATCTCAATCGTCCCTGAAGGATACAGAATAGCGTGAAAATCATTATCTTCATCAGCAACCTTGTGCGGGCCGTTCCTTCACAAGGTTACTTTTTTAATTTGATGCCGTATGCGCCCAAGATTTTTTTGCCTGAGTATCGCGCTCCTTTTTACATTCTTGCAAAGCCATGCCCAGCCCATCGTTCCGCAGCTGGAAAGAAGGGTCATGATCATGGAGAACCCGCCCACTGCCGCCTGCCATGCCTCAACGATCGTATCGCTTGGTAAGGACAGGCTCATGGCCTCCTGGTTCGGCGGCACAAGAGAAGGCAATAAAGACGTCAGCATCTGGATAGCCGTGAATGAAGACGGCAAATGGGGCGAGGCCAGGGAGATCGCCAATGGCGTGGTGAACGACACTTTGCGTTACCCCTGCTGGAACCCGGTGTTGTTCAAGACCAAAGCCGGCAAACTTTTCCTTTTCTATAAAGTGGGCCCCAACCCGAGGCTATGGTGGGGCATGATGATGAGCTCCACTAACAACGGGAAAACCTGGAGCGCCCCCGAAAAGCTGCCGCAGGGCATGCTGGGGCCTATCAAGAACAAACCGCTGCAGCTGGCGAATGGCGACATCCTCTACCCTTCCAGCACCGAAAGCGCCGACAACAAACAATGGCATATCCACCTCGAACGGTCCGACCGCAATGCCCGTAACTGGGCACGCATACCCATCAACAACGATACCTTCGGCGTTATTCAGCCCAGCATATTACGTTACCCGCACGATTCGCTGCAGCTGCTTTGCCGCAGCCGCAACAATACGGTGGTGCAGGCCTGGTCTGGAGACAACGGCCTCAACTGGGGCCCCCTCAGTGCTACAGACCTGCCCAATCCCAACGCCGGCACAGACGCCCTTACGCTGGAAAACGGGCTGAAAGTGATCGTATACAATCCCCTGCTGCCAGGCACTGAATGGTGGGAAGGCAGAAGCCGCCTGTATGTTGCCGTGTCTGAGAACGGTGCGGCCTGGCAGAATGTTTTTGCGCTGGAAGATCAAAAGAAAGGCGAATACAGTTATCCCGCGGTGATACAAACGCCCGACGGTTCGGTGCATATCACCTATACGGCCGACCGTAAGAACATCCGCCATGTGGTATTGAAGATCAACCGGCCGGAGAAGCCGGAGGTAAAGAAGGAAACGGGAAATGCGGAAGCGGGGGAACTATGACGCAGTATACCTCCATATTAAAAATCGCCTGTGATCTGTGACCTGCGGAGCTTCCATTCTTTGCGGATGGTTAACAGCCTGTAGAGGTAAATGCACAGCAGTATGAAAATAACGAAGATAATCAGGTCTTCAAGGCCCTGCCTGTGTGCGGGGTATTTGAACCTCGCCCAGATCGTCTCCGCTACGGCATATGCTACCCCCAACACGCCGATGCCGATATTCACCGGCCCAAAACCCGCGGCCCAGCGTTTTTCTCTCAGCAAGCCCCAGGCAGTCAGGCCAAACAGGCAAAAGTTCAGTAACAACAGCAAAGGAAGCATGTCCTGCCACCCGCGGAAAGCCAGAATGGCGCTCCAGTTCTCTTCCACCTGGAAAATAATAAAAATAGCGGCCAGCGCCACGGCGCCAAATACAAACAGGTAAGAAACGATCTTCATCCAGAGCGGCAGCAGCTGGTTGCGGAACAGTTGCGAGTCATAGTCGTCCCCGGTGAGAAGATCTTCAGGAGCGGGTGTCATATTCATAGGTATTATGTTGTGGTTATTCGTAAAAGAGTTTTGTGCCTGATATCGCGTTTTCCAAGCGCGCATCATTCATTGGTCATAGGTTATTTCCCCGCTACGCCATTTTCCCACGCACGGCGGATCTTCAACAGGCGGATGATGATGAGGATGGACAATGCCAGCGAAATGAGTGAAATAACGCCCTGTATCATAAGGCCCGACGGCATTTCTTCCATGGTAAAACCCGGCATTACCGGCGATGTAACGAAGCGCACAAAATATACGATCGTGGTAAGCGAGGAAACGGACAATACAACGATGCCGGTAACCGGGGCGAATTTCCATTGTCTCAGCAGCGAAATGTACACGAAAGCTTCCAGCAGATCGAGGGCGATAAAAACGATCCATAAAAGAACGGAACCGCCGCCGCTGCTCACACTGCCGGTGCCAAGCAGTAAAAAGAGCTGGAAGCTCCGCAGCAGCGAATATGCTTTGTAGAAGATCAATACCAGCAGCAGCTTCTTTAGCCATTCCGGCAGCAGGTTCCTGCGGATGGCGGGTTCTTCGAGGCCGGGGCCGGTGAGAAGGTCGTCGGTATCCTGGTTTTCCATAGCGGGAAGTTTGAATTATCGTTTAGCCGTTACCGATGGCTGGTAGGCCAGCCACCTTTTGAAGATAAAAAATATCTTGGTAAGGAAGATCAGCAGTATAGCTACAATAACGGTTATGGAAATAAAAACAGGCCTCGAATTGTGTCCGGCATCATCGTAAATATTATAAGTCGCCGCGGAAAAAACGAGCAGTTGAAACAATGCTGTGAAGGTAACGGCATATATAGCCCATTTCTTTTCCCTTAATAGCTGTATGCAGGCAACGCCCGATGTTGCGAATATACCCAAAACAACGAACATCATTATGCGTTCCAGGCCGCTGCTCGTTTCCTCAGGGTGAATGATATTTGCAATACTGCCGAGCGCAAAGATAAACCCGGAGACAGCGCCCAGGCCGGTCATTATCCTGAACCAAAGCGGCAACAGCTCTTTCCTGTAACGGACTTCTTCAAATTCTTCTTCCTGGAAAAGATTTTCCTGTGAGGGATCAGTAAGCATAGGTATAAGGGTATATCATATTTCAGGGAACAAATTAAACGATCACCACTTCAATTCCCATATCCTCCAGCAATTTCACCATGTGCTCGGAAATACCTTTGTCGGTAATGATCTGGTCCACTTCTTCCAGCCGGCATATCCTGCCGAAGCCGCGTTTACCGAACTTGGAAGAATCCGCCAGCACGATCGTTTTCTGCGCCGCCGCCATCATTTGCTGGTTCAGGTGCGCTTCGGCAATGCTGGTGGTGGTGAGGCCAAATTCAACATCGATGCCGTCTACCCCGAGGAACAGCTTGCTGCATGAAAAATCTTCCAGGATCTTCTCCGCATATGGGCCGGCCACAGACGATGAATTATTACGGATCACGCCGCCAAGCTGCACCACTTCTATTTCATGATAGCGGTTCAGTTCAAGCGCCACGTTGAGGGCCGAAGTAATGATCATCAGCGGCCCGCGGGGCTGAATGTGCTTGGCCAGCGCCAGCACGGTAGTGCCGGAAGCAATAATAATAGCGTCTCCCGGAACGATCAGGGAAGCGGCCGTTTTGCCGATGTTGTTCTTTTCTTCCCGGCGGATCTTCTCCTTTTCGTTCACCGGTTTGTCGTTGGTATAGGGGTTTTGCACGGTAGCCCCGCCGTGGGAGCGGTATAACAGCGATTTATCCTCCAGCAGCTTCAAATCCTTTCGGATCGTTACACCGGAAACGTCCAGCTCTTTACACAATTCCACCACGTTCACATAGCCCTTTTCGTATAACCTGCTTAATATAAACTTGTGCCGCTCTGCAATATTGATCATTGACATGGGTTGAAATATTAGGTTAAATTAACGTAGAAATCTCGTTATGCATATTGAAAATCACTCCCTTACAATCGTACAGGCATGCAATTTCCTGTAAAATACGGAGGATTTTCCTAAAAATAGCCAATTCCCCGATTCTCCCTGCATGGTTTAAAAATTCTTTAACATTGATAATTAAATCATTATCAACCATATGCAGTCCCGCTCCCGCTTCCAGGCAAGCTCCGTTCCATTTCCAGGAAGATATTTCAGTTTATTTTATAAATTGATTTCAATTTATTTGCTTTTGTTTTCATTTTTTATATTTTTGGCCTGAAACGAAAGGACAAAAAAGCCGAAATCGATATATATAATAATACTGATACAATTACAGCGATAAAAGAGCCACGTTCACAAACGTATACCATGCTACTCACGGGATCGCCGGCAACCGGCCGCTACTCAGCTTTATTTGTACATCGCTATAAGGCATTTTACCAGGCCAATTACATAACTGAGGTATTCAACTACGTAAAAAATCAATGATTATGGAGCTTTTTAAGCGATCACTCCTTCTCCGCTTCCTGGCGGTTTGCCTGGGGGTTATTTGCCTTTCTTCCCTTACCCTCCGCGCGCAGGACGTTCCCGTTTCCGGGAAGGTGACCTCCGCCACGGACGGCAATCCACTCATGGGCGTCAGCATCCACGTGCAGGGCACCACAAAAGGGATCGGTACCGACGTGAACGGCACGTTCAGGATCAACGCCCCCATAGGCGCGGTGCTGAAGTTTTCCTTCATCGGCTATCTCCCGCAGGAGGTAAAGATCACCAAAACAACCACCCTGGATATCAAGCTGCAGGAAGACGTGCAGAAACTGAATGAAACGGTGGTGGTAGGTTACGGAACCCGTAAAAAAGCGACCGTTACCGGCGCCATTGCCGTGGTAGACATGTCCGAAAAAGAAGGCCAGCCCATCACCAACGTCAGCAACGCGCTGCATGGCACGCCCGGCCTTTTCGTGAACCTGAGCAACAGCCAGCCGGGCATCGACCGCTCCACCATCCGCATCCGCGGTGTGGGAACGCTCAATAACAGCAACCCGCTGGTACTGGTGGACGGTATTGAATATTCCATGGACGAGCTGAACCCGAACGACATCGAAAGCATTTCCGTACTGAAGGACGCAGCAGCAGCCATTTACGGATCCCGCGGCGCCAACGGCGTTATCCTCGTGACCACCAAAAAAGGAAAGGGCACGCCCAAGGTGAATTACGGCTACTACCGCGGCTTCCACAAAGCCACTTACCTGCCGGACGCCATCAACGACCCGATCGCTTACATGCGCACCAAGAACCAGGCGCTTAAAAACGAGAACAAAGCCGCCGAGTACTCCGACGCGGAGATCGCCGAATATGAGCAGGGCATGCTCACCGACAATATCATTTACCCGAAAAGCGACTGGTATAAGATCGCGGTAGACAACGGCTCTATCCAGAAACACGACCTGAGCGTGGCCGCCAGCACGGACCAGTACCAATACCGCCTTTCTCTCGGCTTCCTGGATCGCGACGGTATCCAGTTCGGGCCTACCAACCACGCCAAAAACTACTCCCTCGGCCTGAACGCGTCCATGAACGTGAACAAAAGACTGAAAGTAGGCCTGACGCTGGACGGCTATTACCGCAACTACACCCAGCCCACTTACAACACTTTCTGGCAGGCCATGAGCCGCACGCTGCCCATCCTCACCGATACCCTGGCAGACGGCCGCTACGGCAATTCCTGGCTGAAAACCGCCGGCCGCAACAACTGGGAACATCCCCGCCTGCACGCCTTCGGCGCCATCACCACCAAACTGGTGCAGCGCTTCCTGGCAACGGCGAACGCGGAATACAAACTTCCGTTCGATATCACTTACAATATCAAGTTCGGCGTGGATAAATACGACGGCCTGCTCACGACCAATACGCCGCGCCTGCAAACGTTCAACCCGAAAACCGGCGCCGCGATCAACTGGAACAGCCCGGCCACTGCGCCCCGCTTTGCCAAAACGGATGAGAACGACATTTCCCTGCACTTTTATAATACGCTCGACTGGAAAAAGACCTTCGGTTCCAAACACAATGTGTCCGCGATGATCGGCTCCAGTTATGATAATTTTGACAAAGACCAGTTCAACGCCACCATGACCGGCTACCTGGACAATGGCGACGCGACGCTCACCGCGCTCGACGCCGGCCTTACGTTCAATGGCATCAGCGGCAACACCACCAGAGACGTGATCATGTCCTACTTCGGCCGCGCCAACTACGATTACGATGATAAATATCTCTTTGAATTCACCTTCCGCGCAGATGGTTCCAGCCGTTTTGCGCTGAACAACCGCTGGGGATATTTCCCGGCCGCATCCGCAGGCTGGCGCATCGACCGCGAAAAGTTCTGGAACGTAAAATTCATTGACCAGCTGAAGCTACGCGCTTCTGTAGGCCAGCTTGGCAACCAGGCGGTAGACCTTTACAGTTATGCACCGACCGTGGCTACCGGCCAGGATTACAGTTTTGGCGGTACGCTGCAACAGGGTAACGCGAAGACACAGGAAACCGATCCAGGCATTCACTGGGAAACCACTACCACCTACAACGGCGGCATTGATATGAACATGTGGAAGAACCGCATCGCGCTTACTGTAGACGTTTATAAAAAGCGGACAGACGGCATTCTGCGCCCGGTGAACCTGCCTGCCCAGGTGGGTAATCTAACCGGTCCGCAGCGCAACATCGGCACGGTGGATAATACCGGTTACGAGATCACGCTTCAATACCGCAACAATATCAGGGAGGTCAACTACGGCATCTGGGGCAACATCGCCTACAACAAAAACAAAGTAGTGGATCTCAACGGCGAGATCATCTACAGCGGCGCTACCATCACCAAAGAAGGGTACCCGCTCAACTCCTATTACATTCTCCAGGCAGACGGTTATTTCCAGAATGCCGATGAGGTGACAAGAGGGCCCAAACAAGGGACAGATACCCGCCCCGGCTTTATCCGTTACGAAGACGTGAAGCAGGACGGCATCATCAACGGCGACGACCGCGTGATCATGAACGCATCTTCCATTATGCCGAAGTACACCTTCGGTTTCGGTTTCAACGTGGACTGGAAAGGTATTTCCCTGACCTCAGCCTGGCAGGGCGTGGCCGGTGTGAAAGTATACCCCAGGGCAAACCTCGCCTATCCCTTCGTAAACGGCGCCAATGCTACCTGGGAATGGACGCGCGATACCTGGACGCCTGAGAATCCCAATGCGCGCCTGCCGCTGCTGACCACCGGGGGAACGGGCAACTTTACCAATTTATCCAACTTCTGGCTGAGGAACGGCGATTACCTGCGTATGAAGAACATCCAGCTGGCATATGCGCTGCCTGCTTCACTGCTGCAAAAGGTGAAGATCAGCCGCGTATCCGTTTACGTGAATGCGGAGAACCTGCTCACCATTTCGAAATACAAAGATCTCGACCCGGAATCATTGCTCAACAGGAACGACCTGTATACCTATCCGATGCTGAAAACATTCACCGGCGGCATCAACGTTACTTTTTAATTCTAATTAACTCATGCATATGCAAAAAATATTTTTAGCGGCCGGAACTACATTGTTGCTGATAGCAACCGGCTGTAACAAAAGCCTGCTCGAAACAACACCCAACGACCGCTACCAGGAATCCACCTATTGGAACACCCCGGACGCGGCAGCCGCGGGGCTGGTAGGCTGCTATTCAGTCCTTCGCAACGACGGTCTTTACGGCGGCAAAGGCTCCAACAACGCCACCGCCCTTTGGGACGAAACCCTTTCCCCCAATGCATGGAACTATAGCAATTCACATAGCTTCGATGCTGTGGCGATGGGCCAGCACAACGCATCCACCGGTGGCATCGTTACCGGCCGCTGGGGCGACAGCTACGGTGGTATCGGCCGTTGCAATACCTTTCTCGCCAAAATCGACGAAGTGCCCGGCATGGAAGCCGCGGATATTACAAGAATGAAAGGCGAGGCCTATTTCCTCCGCGCATTATATTATTTCACGCTGGCCACCTATTATGGCGACGCGCCTCTCATACTCACCCCACCGGATGAGAAAAAAGATTCGGACTTGCCCCGCACTCCGCGTAAGGACGTGATCGCACAAGTACTGTCTGACCTTGAAAGCGCCATCAGCGGCCTGCCTCCCAAAGCCACCGAACCGGGACGTGCTTCCAAAGGCGCGGCCCTGGCCCTGAAAGCAAGAGTATTGCTCTACGAGGCGAGCCCGCTGATGAATAACGGCGTGAACGACCCGGCAAAATGGAAAGCCGCTGCCGATGCCGCCAAGGCTGTGATCACAGACGCTAATGTTTTCGGTTACAAACTTTACCGGGATTACCGCGCCATGTTCCTTCCACAAAACGAGAACAATTCCGAAGTGATCTTTGATGTGCAGTACATTTTTCCCCTGCAGGGCAACTCCTTCGACCTCATCTGCCGCCAGTATAACACCAATGCGCCGCTGCAGGACCTGGTAGACGCTTACCTGATGAAGAACGGCCTGCCCCGCACCGCTCCCGGCTCCGGCTACGATCCCGCCAAACAGTGGACCAACCGTGATCCGCGCATGCATGCGACGTTAACCTTCCCTGGCGATAAATACATGGGCAAGGTAGTGGCCAACAACCGTTTTTCATTCACCGGCTACGGCATGAAGAAATTCAGCATCTACGATACGGCGGCACCGCCGAAAGCAGTGGAATCGCTCGTTGGCGGGCAGTCGGAAACAAACTTCATCGTGCTGCGGTATGCGGACATATTGCTGATGTACGCCGAAGCCCAGAACGAAGCCGCCGGGCCCGACGCCACCGTTTACACCGCGCTCGATTCCATCCGCAGCCGCGCCGGCATGCCCCTCATTACCCCCGGCCTCACCCAGGCGCAGATGCGCGACGTGATCCGCCTGGAAAGAAGGATAGAGCTTGCCGGTGAAGGTTTGTACTATAACGACATCCGCCGCTGGAAAACAGCGGAAACGGTGATGAACACCGACATATATAACTATAAGAGGGAAAGGCAGGCCACCCGCTCCTTTGATCCGAAACGCGATTACTGGTGGCCGATACCGACGGGAGAGAGAGACCTCAATCCTAACCTCGAACAAAATCCGTTCTATTAAATTAGAATTGAGTAACGTGGAAAAATGAAAGCGGAGAGTTCTCTCTCCGCTTCTTTTTTTGCCCGGACGGGTGGTATTTTTGGGCATACAGCTTATTCTGCCTGCTGCATCACGCCCAGCAGTATCTTTTTTGCCGCTTCGTTCATTTCACCGGGCGCGCTCAGCGAATCACCGGGAATAAAATGCCTTTTGAATGCCTGGATGGCCGCAGCAGTGTCTTTCACATCATACCCCACCAGCCGCAGGCCCTGCAGCGCATTGAAGTTCTCCGGCACCCGGATGGCCGCCGTATCGCCGTACCAAAGGCCGAAACCCCGGGCCGCCAGCCTGTCCCAGGGGAACAGCACGCTGGGGTCCACCTTCCGTTTGGGCGCAATATCACCATGGCCGATAAAATTGGCGGCAGGAATATTATACCGCCGTTTCAAGGTATCCAGCACCGTCATCAGGCTGTTTATCTGCAGCGAATCGAAGGGTTCGCTGCCGTTATTGTCCAGCTCGATGCCGATGGAAGTGGAATTGATATCCGTAAGGCTGCCCCATTTGGACACGCCGCCATGCCAGGCCCGCAGATAGTCGTTCAGCATATGATGCACGGTGCCGTTGCGGCAGATCACGTAATGCGCGCTTACCTGCGTGCGTTCCAGCGTAAAGGTCTTTAGTGTCTGCTCGCAGGAATTCTGCGCGGTATGGTGAATGATGACGTAATTGGGCTTGCGGAGGTTGAAGTTGGTAGTGCCCACCCATTCAGGGGCGGCTACGGCGGCTACGGGAATATTGCCCGGCTGCTCTTTCAAAACATCCGCCCAGTGCTTTGTCTGATGTCGGTAAACCTTGTTGGTGGCTTTATACGGTTGGGGCGCGCAGGCGCTGAAAAAAACAACCGTAGCCAGGAGGATCTGTTTTTTCAACATGCCTAAATCTACGAAAAAGTTGAAGCGGAAACAACCGTAGAAATACTGCGAATGGGGTATTGTAAAGATGAGTTATTCTTTATTTATTTGATGTATTATGAAAACATTCCTGTACGCTTTGAAGGTTTGGGCTACCGTTGTTGCAGGTACATTCGGCGTCCTGGCCGTTCGTTTGATCATTACCCCCAGGCTTTCTGATTTTCCTACTGCTCCCTATGTATCCGCTTTCCGGATCGCTTTGGTATTTACTTTTCCTTTTGCGCTGGCCCTGTGGCTCGCCACAGCCCTGCTTTATAAAAAAGACATACCTGTAAAAAAGAAAAAGCGCAGGCTGGTACTTTGGGGCTCGCTGACGCTGTTGCTCAGCGTTAATTTTATGCCTGCCAGCCCGATGTTCCTGGCCGCTATCACAGGCGTAATGCTGGTATCTTTTGTTTTTGCGCTGTTCCTGTACCGGCTCCCCTCCCGCCAGTCCCTTACCGTTACCGGCAACCTGAAAGGCCGCCACATCCTCCTGCGCATCCAGGAAAACAACCTGCTGCTCCGCGGCATTGTACTGTCTGAGCTGAATATCTGGCCCATCAAGATAAAACTGCAGGACAATTCGCCGCATTCCCTGCTTGACCTGCATTCTTTCCAGGAAAACGAGCTTTTCACCTCCCTCAATTACCAGACCTCCGTGAAAGTAAAGGTCTTTACCGCAGACCGGAAAGAATTCCTGTTCACCGGCATGCTGGAGCTGGACCATACCCTCAACTGATCTGTATCTTTTTACCGCCCGCCGCAATGGACGCGTAGATCGCTTCTATCACCTTCATATCGCGCAGGCCTTCTTCGCCGGGTACGTTGTTCGGCGTGTTCGTGAGGATGGATCTTGCCACGCCGTCCATATGCGCGGCCTGCTGGTTGATGTGCGTGAATTCCATAGGGCCTTTGCTGGTTCGGCCCACCTGGCCGCCGTAGCCATATGCATTGTTCACCTCGTACCAGCCTTTTTCAGCGGCCGCATACAGGCGGTTGACGCCAGTGGCATAGGTAGAAAAGGAATTGGCGACCGCGCCGCCGGGGAAATACAGCTGCCAGGCAAGCGATTCTTCCACATCTTTGAACTTCTCAGGCATCGTTTTCGGGAATTCCTGCGCGGTCACCGCCAGCGGCTCCTCGCCCACCGTATATCTCGCGCCCTGGATGGCATAAATGCCTACGTCCATCAGCGGGCCGCCGCCCGAAAGCGCGTGTTTCAGCCGCCACTGGTTAGGATCGCCCGCCCGGAAGCCGTCACTGGCCTCTACGAGCTTTAGTTCACCGAACACTTTTTCGCGGGTGAGGCGCATCATTTCAAGATGGAACGGGTCGTAATGCAGCCTGTAACCGATAGCCAGCTGCTTACCTGCAGCCTTGCACGCGTCTATCATGGCCTGGCCTTCCTTTACGCTAACAGCCATAGGCTTTTCACAGATCACGTGTTTGCCGGCTTTGGCCGCACGGATGGTATACTCCGCATGCATGGAATTGGGCAGCACGATGTACACCACATCTATGTCCTTATTATCAGCAATACGGTCGAAAGTCTCGTAATTGTAGATATTCTTTTCCGGGATCTTATACTTTTCCACCCATACCGGTATCTTGGAAGGCGTACCGGTCACGATACCCCTCAGCTCGATATTTTTGGTTTGCATCAGCGCGGGCGCCAGCTGGTTGGTGGCGTAACCGCCCAGGCCTACAAGGGCGATACCCAGCTTTTTTTCCTGGAAGGGCAATGCGAGGCCGGCCAGCGGCGAAACCAGGGCCGATGCGCCCAGCAAGGCGGAATGCTGCAAAAAACTACGGCGGGAATGTGTCATCATAAAAGGGGTTTTAGGATTTGCTAAAAGATACAAATCTCTCCCGGGAAATGCAACGTCGTCCCGAAATTTCAGTAACTTAACATCTACCGCAACTGTCTATTGAAATGTGTAACTTATGATCAACCTACTGACCCCCGCGAGAACGGTGCTCATCTATTTTGTATTCGGCCTCACCTGGGTGCTGGGGACAGACTCTCTCCTGCGCTGGCTATCATCACATACACCCAGTATGTTATGGCGGGGGCAGTACACCAAGGGCGTTCTTTTCATACTGATCTCGACCTCCCTGCTCTACTGGCTGCTGGCAAAATACAAACGTTCCCTGGAATCTTCAGAAACTGCCTACATCCGCATTTTCCGCCAAAGCCCGCAACCCATGTGGATCTACGACCGTGAGACGTTAAATTTCATGGACGTGAATGATGCCGCGCTGAATACGTACGGGTATACGCTGGAAGAGTTCCTTAAAATGTCCATTTTACAGATACGCCCGCCAGAAGAGGTAGGCCGGCTGCTGGAAGCGCATAAAGTGCTGAAAGACGGTTTTGAGGATTCCGGCACCTGGAAGCACCTGAAAAAGGACGGCTCGCTAATGTACATGGAAGTGCGCACCTTCGCCACCGTTTACAAAGGCCGTGAAGCGGATATTGTAAGCGTATGGAATGTAACGGACAAACAACAGGCTTTTGAGGCGCTCTCACAACACAAGGTGCTGATGGATTCCATGATCAACAGTACGGAAGATCTCATCTGGGCGGTAGATGACCAGTTGCGTTTCACCGCTTTCAATAATGCTTACCATAACGCTATCCTGCACTTCACCGGCGTGAGCCTTAAACCGGGCACCAGGCCTGTGCTGTCGGCTGACCGGGAGGAGCTGCACCGGTGGGAAGGGTATTACCGCAAGAGCCTCCAGGGCGAAAAACAGACCATTGAAGAATCCAGGGAGATGGCGAACTTCGGATTATCCACCGCTGAGATCACTTTTAATCCCATTATCAACGACGGTAAGATCACCGGCGTGGCCTGCTTCGCCCGCGACGTTTCGGAAAGGAAAAAACAGGAGATCCGCCTCAAAAGAGCGCTGGACCGTTATGATCTGGTCTCCATGGCCACCCACAGCGTGATCTGGGACTGGGACCTTAAAACCAACAAAGTGCTCTGGAACAATAATCTCTTCACCCTCTTCGGCTACACGGATGTGAGCAACAACGCTGACTGGTGGAAAGAGCGCGTTCACCCGGATGATGCGGCGGCGGCGGTTAAGGGACTGGAAGATGTGATCAGCAGGCAGACGGAGCAATGGGCAGTGGAATACCGCTTCCGCTGTGCCAAAGGCAACTACCGGTATGTGTCGGACCGCGGCTATGTGCTGTACGGGGAAGATGGCAAGCCTTACCGGATGATCGGCGCCATGGAAGATATCGACGATAAGAAAACCTACATAGAAGAGCTAAAGAAAGTAGCCCACATGAGCTCACACAGCCTTCGCAGGCCCGTGGCGTCTATGCTTGGCGTAATGGCCGCGCTTAACAAGGAAAACCTGGGGCACCCGGACAATCTTCCCCTGCTCGCTTACATCGAAAAGATCTCAAAGGAAATGGACGAGATCATTCATGATGTAGCGGAAAAATGTAATCACATTTTTGTGCGGACGAATGATTAATTTTTTTAAAAAATAAACTAGGCTGTGTTTGCATAGGCTGTGGGTACAGAATTTTTTAAAAAAATTAATCATTCGTCCTTTGCTGGCCCCCAAAAAAAAGAAAGAGATTGTGCTGGGATGGTGTTTGTGTAGACCATGAGCACGGAATTTTAAAGAAATAGTCATTTGTCCTTTGCTGGCCCCCAAAAAAAGAAAGAGATTGTGCTGGGATGGTGTTTGTTTAGACCATGAGCACGGAATTTTAAAGAAATAGTCATTCGTCCTTTGCTGGTCCCCAAAAAAAGAAAGAGATTGTGCTGGGATGGTGTTTGTTTAGACCATGAGCACGGAATTTTAGAGAAATAATCATTCGACCTTGGCCGGCTCAAAAAAAGAAATGGAAGATAAGGCTGGTGTTGGTCCAGGCTTATGTATAACTCTTCTTAAGAATTAACCGTTCGTACGTTACTTTTCCAGTTTCTGTCGTAATAAACAAAGAATGCCAGCCATATGCTGCGGGAGAGGCGCATCAGCAGCGGTTGTATCACTACCAGCACCAGGCCGTTCACGCCCAGCCACCAGAATACGCTATTGTCTTCAAGGGAAAAGCCCAGCAGCACCCACCACGCTATGAACGTGGCCACGCTCGTGGCAATGGCCAGCGCATAGCTGACGTAACCCGTACCGAAATAAAAGCCGGTCTCAGGCTCGGTGAGCTGGCCGCATTCGGGGCAGCGCCCGTTCATGCGCATGAATTTGAAAAGGTTGTAAGGATTGGAGTTTTCGAAAAGCCGGCCCCTTCTGCAACGGGGACACCTGTTACCCAATACGCTCAGTAAAAGGTTCGGCTTATGGTCTGTTCTTTCGGCACACATAATATTCAGATTAAACTGTTTCTAAATTCTTCCGCGGTAACGCCTGCATATTTTTTAAAAAAGCGCGAGAAGTAGGAGTTATCCTCGAAATTAAGATCGGAGGCGATCTGCGTTACCGTCAGGCCCTCGTTGGTCAGCAGCCGCTTAGCCTCCAGCAGCACGCGTTCCCTGATAAGTTCCCCGGCGGTTTTACCCAGCAGATCCTGGCAGAGGGCGTTCAGGTGATTGGGCGTGATGTACAGCAGCTCCGCGTATTCTTTCGGCAACCGGAGCCTCCGGTAATGTTTGTTGATCAGCTGCCGGAAGTTGCGCAACACCAGCTGCTTCTGCTGCGGCACGGCCTTTTTCGTGTCTTTTCCCGTTGCCCGGTTCACCAGCAGGAACAATTGCAGCAGCAGCACGCGGATCATGTCCGCCTCGTTGCGCCCCGCCGCTTCTTCCAGTATTTGTTCGAATACGGCTTTCACCCCGTTCCTGCCGCCTGCCGGGATATGGAGCACCTGCTCGCCGCTGTTGCCGCTGAAAAAAGGGAACTGTTCCAGGTACTGGTGCTGCGTGAGGAAAGTATCGAAAAAGGAAGCGGCAAAGTGGATCACATACCCGTCTGTCCCTTCTTTGAAATGCCAGCTGTGCACCTGGCCTGGCGTCATGAAATAGATCTGCCAGGGCTGCACCGTAAAACGCGTAAAATCCAGCGTATGTGCCCCGGTGCCTTTGGTGAAAAGCACCAGGTGATAGAAATTATGCCCGTGCTGCTGGTGAACGCGCTGGTAGTTCTTTTTCAGGTAACCGTCCAGCCGCTCCGCCAGCAGGTCCTGGTGCTGGTGGCCAGCGCTGATGGTGCAGATATCATATACCGGGATGGCCTGTTTCATAACACTGTAAAGGTACGCCGCAGGGCGCGGGCGGCCAACGCAGATTCAGGGGTTTTATGGTACTATTTACCGGTAAGCCGTAAATAGCGTTTGTATCTTTTTACCGGTATATCGTAAAAAAACCGGCGCCTGTAAAAGCGCCGGCTGTGTGTTATTCCAATTTTGAGCTATTATTCGTTGTCGTTGATCACTTCTTTGATCCGGAATTTCTTCTGGCCGCCGGGCACAGGCCACATCACTTCCTGCCCCTGCCTGAAACCGATGAGGGCCACGCCTACGGGCGCCATCACGGAGATCTTACGCTGCTTGATGTCCGCTTCATCGGGCATTACCACGGTCAGTTCCATTTCCTTGTCTTTATTGGCTTCCTGCACGATCACGCGGGAGTTGAGCCGCACTACGTCTGCGGGGAATTCTTCCTTGCTGACGAGTTTGCCCTTCCTGAAGTCTGCCAGCAGCGATTCCACCACTTCGGGCGTAAACTGGCTCACGCGCTCGTCTTCCAGCAGGCAGGCCTGTAATATTTCGAAATCATCTTTCCTGAATACCAGTTGATGTTTTGTCTTTTGCATTGGTCATAATTTTTTTAATTGAATGAAAATCCCGGCCCCGCCGGTAGCGGCAGGTCCGAAATATGAATATGTTTAATGGGAAAGCCGGGCTCCCTGGCAGCCGGTTACCTGTGCAGCGTAAGTATTGTCCTGGTGCTGTGTGCAAACATCATGCCCTTCGCGGCCTACCAGATGCGGAGCAGCCAGCGGAGCTGCCCTGCAACGTTCCGTTGTACGCCCTCGGGTTGCTTTTTACGTGCGTTCCTTGTTACGATCAGCAGCAGCGGCAAAGTGATGCATAACACCCAATACCACCCGGTGCTTCTTGTTAGCCCCGCGCGCATTACCAGCGCGTTGACGATCACGAGAAGAACCAGTAACATACCGCTGACCGGAACAGTTTCTTTATTCCTGGTCATAACAATTCAGCTTGAAATGTCGATAAAAAAGATAAAAAGTAGGAAGCCCCTGAACCCTGGCACTACGATATACGGTTCAGGGCAAGCGTATTGAAGTCTTTAAAATTTGAGAAGTAATACAACTTCTTGCAAAATGTGCGGAAATGTTTGCTGATGCAGGTACACAGCGGCATCACGTCCTGCGCGGGACGGGAAAAGATGCGGATACGCTGGTATATGATCTTACCTGACATTAGGCGAATATACAAAATTTCCGTGGAAATATCCCTGTTTTATTCATCCGTGGATACGCCTGGTTCTGCCCTTTCCTTTAAAAAACGTAAATTCAGGTACAGCTAATATACCAAAGCATGAAAAACCCGTCAGGCAGAACCGATTCCGCTTCCAGGGTGATCAAAGCACCCCCTGAAAAGATCTACCAGGCCTTCCTGGATCCCAAGGCCGTATCCGCATGGCGCCCTCCCGAAGGCATGACCTGCAGGGTGTATACATTCGAACCTTTCGAAGGCGGCACTTACAAAATGGCTTTCGAATACGAGGACGCGGACATCAAAGGGAAAACGGCGGGCAATGCGGACGTGTTCCAGGGCCGCTTCCTAAAGCTGGAGCCGGGCGAACAGATCGTTGAAGCGGTGGACTTTGAATCGGAAGACCCCGCTTTTGCCGGCACCATGACCCTCACCACCATCCTTCTGCCCGTGCCCGGCGGCACCGAGGTGACGTTCATCGCGGAAGATGTGCCCTCGGGTATCAAACCCGAGGATCACCAGCTGGGCATGGCCTCCAGCCTGGAGAACCTTGCCGGGTTCACAGAATAAACCGTTATTGGCCATACATCTCCTCCCTTCAAAAACACTTTTTCAAAACAGGTTCTGAAACCGTTTTAACATTTCATTCAGGTAAATAAATTTGGATTTTCAACAATGCTTTATTTACTTTGTATTACAAAGTACTTTTCACACTTCATTTTATAGCACATCAGCAGGCTGCCCGTCCAGCCTTATTTTTCACCCTTTCACTTTGCAACACAAAGTGAATAATAATACTCCTATGCATTCTACACAGGACTGGGTCCGTTTTTTCCGCTACAACGCCACGCATCACCGCGTGAACTGGGATCTTACGCCTTCCATAACGCTTTCGCAGACCAGGGCTGTGCTCCGCTCCCTCCAGGCATGGCAGCTCGGCGAAACGTCCGACGGGCGTAACCTGCTGCGCGCCGCATCCTTTCATGCCAGCAAAACCGGCGATGAACATTTCGTGGAAGCCATGCAGCTCTTCATCAAAGAGGAACAGAAACACGGCGAGAACCTGGGCCGTTACCTGGATATGATCGGGCAGCCGAGGATAAAGCACAACTGGGGCGACACGCTTTTCCGCCGCGCGCGCCACTTCAATACCAGCATGGAATCCTGGACGCTGGCCGTGCTCACCGTGGAAAGCGCCGCACAGGTGTTCTACCAGTCGCTGAAAGAGGCCACCTCCTGCATCCTCCTGAAACAGATCTGCCGCGAAATACTGACAGACGAAGCCTATCACATACAATTCCAGCGGGAAAGGATGGAGCAGCTGTTCTGGGCCAAATCCATGCCTGGCCGGATATTCAGCAGGCTGTTCTACAAAGTGTTCTATTTCGCCACCATCCACGTTATCTGGTTTGCCCACCGCAGGCTGTTCAAAGCGGGCGGGAACACCTATACCACCTACCTCCGCAAGATGCGTTACAAGTATTACAAAACGCTGTACCGGGTTACCCGCACCGTACCCAAACCCCAATTCTCATACTCATGAAACATACCGAAAAAATGCTCCTGCTGAGCATATTGTTCATGTTCATGCTGCTGGCCGGCCGCATGTACTACACGCAAAGCATCGCATATGTTTTCCTCGCATGGAACACTGTGCTCGCTGTAATACCGCTGGCCATCAGCCGCTGGTTAAAACCGGGAGAAACACCCGGCTTACGGAATATGTTACTGCTTTCGGCCTGGCTCCTCTTTTTTCCCAATGCCCCTTACCTGCTTACAGACCTGTTCCATTTCAGAGCCAAACCGCCGGTGCCTGCCTGGTTCGACCTCTTCCTGCTGGCTACCGCCGCATGGAACGGGTTATTGCTCGGCATGGTATCGCTCATGCAGGTGGAACAATTCCTGGCTGCCGGTTTTAAACGACGCACCGTGCATATTTGCGTTGCCTTCGTTTCATTGCTCTGCGGCTATGGCATTTATATCGGGCGGTTCATGCGGTTCAACAGCTGGGATGTGATTACCGCACCGTACGACCTGCTGCAAAGCATGGCGGCACATTTCATCCACCCTTTCCGCCATGCGGAGGTCTGGCTTTTTACGGCCCTGTTCGCCGCGATGTTCAGCCTATTTTATTTCACCCTTAAAATCCTTCGCACCCATACATTATGCTGAACCGATATTTATA
This sequence comes from Chitinophaga sp. 22620, assembly GCF_052044405.1. Lineage (NCBI taxonomy): Bacteria > Pseudomonadati > Bacteroidota > Chitinophagia > Chitinophagales > Chitinophagaceae > Chitinophaga > Chitinophaga sp. 22620. Next base: position 802,281 of record NZ_JBQEMV010000003.1, read on the forward strand.
GTTATTTTCCCTTTTCCTAAAACCTACGGAACTATGGGAATTACCATCGGAATCATCGCGCTCGCGGCCATTGTGCTGATATGGGCCATCAGCGGATACAACCGGCTGGTCAGCAAACGGAACCTCATGAAAGAAGGCTGGAGCGGGATAGATGTGAGCCTCAAAAAACGGTACGACCTCATCCCCAACCTCGTGGAGACCGTAAAAGGTTACGCCGCGCATGAAAAACAAACGCTCGAACAGGTGACCAGCTACCGCACCGCTTCCATGAATGCCGCCACCCCGCACGACAAGATGCAGGCAGAAGCCGGGCTTACCCGCGCACTGGGCTCTCTTATCGCCGTAGCGGAAAATTACCCCGACCTGAAAGCCAGCGCCAATTTCACCGCGCTGCAATCGGAGCTGGCGGATATTGAGAGCAACCTTGAATCTGCCCGCCGGTACTACAACGGCACGGTGCGCGAGAACAACACGCTCGTGGAAAGTTTCCCTACCAACCTCATTGCCGGCATGTTCAGCTTCCGCACGGGAGAATTTTTTGAAATAGACAATGCCGCGCACCGCGAAAGGCCCAACGTAACATTCTGATGAAACAGCTCATTTTCGCCCTCTGCCTGTTGCTGCCCTTCGCAAAAGCGCCGGCGCAGGAGGCCGATACCACCACTTACATCCAGGAAGACGCGGCCCACGGCCTTTATTCGGACGGCATCCTCAGCTTCCATTCCGATATCCGCCTGTACCCCACCGGGGAAGCCCGCATCACGGAACATATCAAAGTGTTCACCGCGCGGTTTTACATCAAAAAAGGCATTTTCCGCAACATCCCGCTGTACCGCCGCAACAGGAACGGCAGCAGCAAACGTGTAGACATTCACATTACCGAAGTGCTGAAAGACGGCATGCCGGAACCCTACACCACAACGGAAAACGACGGCGATCTTATCATCCGCATTGGCGATAAGGACGTGGAACTGGAACCCGGCGTGTACCAATACGCCATCAGCTACACCACTACCGGCCATGTCGGTTTCTTCGAGGATTCCGATGAATTCTACTGGAACGTGACCGGCAGCGGCTGGAGCTTCCCGATCGTGAAAGCCAGCGCCACCGTTGAGCTTCCCCGCGGCGCCCGGATCGTGCGGGCCGCCTGCTATACCGGCCCCGACGGCTCTGCTGCCAGCAACTGCACCGTGTCTTACAACAACGAGGGATACCCTACTTTCACCGCCAGCAGCCAGCTGGAGCCCGGCGAAGGTTTCACCATTGCGCCGGCCTTCTCGGCAGGCATCATTCAGCGGCCGCCGCCGCCCGGTTTCCGGGAAAAACTGCTGGAATGGTATGAGAATTACCGCGAAATATTGCTGGCCTTCATCGGCGGCGCCGGCCTCCTGTTCTATTTCTTTTCCACCTGGAAGAAACACGGCGTAGACCCGGAGCAGCCCGTAGCAGTGCCCGCTTTCGAGCCGCCGCAGGGACTTTCGCCGGCCGCTTTGCGGTATATCTGGAAACGCGGGGCGGACAATAAAACGAATGCCGCCGCACTCGTAAGCCTGGCTGTGAAAAAGATCATCCGCATCAAAGAGAGCGGGCGGAGGGAATATGCCCTGGAAAAACACATCGATGCGCCTGACGGCCTGCCGAAGGAAGAACAAAAATTATTCTCCGGCCTGCTCAGCTCCCGCCGCGAAATTGCGCTGGACAACAAGCAGCACAAGATATTTGAAGCCGCCAACGAATCCTTCAGCGCGGCTTTGGCCGAACAGCATAAAATAAAGGATTATTTCCTGCCGAACACCAAACAGATACTTATTGGCGGCTTACTCACCGGCGTTACGCTGTTCCTTTACATGCTGCTGATCAATGCCGGTACGTTTTTCCTGCTGCTTTTCCTCACGCCTTTCATGGGCGTAGGCGTGGGCATGCTCCTGAGCGGTTTTAAAAAGATCAGGGAAGGCTGCGCTTCGGTAGTATATTTTATTTTCGGTATCCCCTTCACGCTCGTGCCTGTCGTGATCATGTTCTCTTACCTGGACGAAGTGCCGTTTACCGCGCTGGTGTTCATGACCGGTATGAGCCTGGCTTACTTCCTTTATATCCGACTGATCAAGGCGCCCACGCCGCTGGGAGCGGCTATGAACGCGAAGATCGAAGGGTTCAGGATGTATCTTGAAACGGCGGAAGAGCACCGGCTGGATATGCTCACGCCGCCGGAGCACACCCCGGCACTGTTCGAAAAGCTCCTGCCCTACGCTATTGCGCTGGACCTGGAGAACCAGTGGGCGGACAAGTTCAGCAGCGTGCTGGAACAGGCGAACTACGATCCCGCCTGGTATGCGGGAGACAACCTGAACTATACCCGTTTTTCATCCTCTTTCTCCAACCGCCTTACCTCTTCCGTAATGAGCGCCCAGGTAGACCCCACGCCGCCGCCCAGCTCAGGCGGCAGTTCCAGCAGCAGCTCCAGCGGAAGTTCCAGCTGGAGCTCCGGCAGCAGCGGCGGCGGTTCTTCCGGCGGTGGCGGTGGAGGCGGCGGTGGCGGCGGCTGGTAGCCGTATGCGATATTTATAAAACGGCAGCGCCGGAAGGTATCCTTCCGGCGCTGTTTATTTCCATTGCTGTAATTGGTTTAAAAACGGAATCTCACGCCCGCATTTAATCCCAAGCCGCCGACATTGATATATGATTTCAGGTCGTTGGCAGGGGCGTTATCGTTTTTGTAATTCGTTTTGGAGCCGGTGGTACTGGTCGGCGTGTTGGAGCTTTCATCCAGCACTGTTTTATACTCCGTTTCCCGTTCCGCTGTGCTCAGGTCGTTCAGGCCGCGCGTTTGCCGGCCGATCTCTGCGCCCGTGGCGGTGTTCACAACGCGTGTCACTTCATCGTATTCCGTTACTTCCTTGCTTTTACCCTTTACCGGCACATTGCGGTATTCCGCTTCCGCAAATATATCCAGCCTGCGCGCTACCGCGTAATTAAAGCCCAGCGCGCCCTGGAAACCAAAGGTGGGATTGGGTTTGATCTCTTCTTTCCTGTGAATGGCCGTTTGCGCCACTACCGCCGCGGGCTGGCCGGGCACCGCGCTGGTGCGGGTGGCCTCTGTTTCAATGTACAGCCTTCCCCACAACGGCACTACAACGCCAAAGCGCACATAAGGATTAAACTTCTCGTAACCCGGACTTACTACCAGGCTGGGCGCAAAATCCACGGCGTTCACATGCCCGTGCGATTCGATGCTGCCTACGACTGTATTGGTGCCTTGTATGGTGGTCACGTTTTTCGTCATCAGGTTTTTGCTGCTGTGGTAATAACAGAACGTTCCCTCGATGGAGAAATTTTTATTGAGGACGTAGCCGAATGACAATCCGCCGCGAACGCCTTCGCCGTATGAGCCGGTGAGCACTTTTTCCGAAAGGGTGGTCGTTGCGCCGGTGGTTGGATTAATAGCCACGCGTTCATCTCTTGGCGGGTACGGCCCTACGTCGGGGAACTGGCCGGGAGACACGCTGAAGAAATAACCGCCGGACACTTTCATGTAAAATTTTCCCGGGGTGGATTGTGCATGGGCTCCGTTTGTGAATGAGATTGCCAACAATGCAAGGCAAAGCAGGTGTATGCGATTCATACGTCATTGTTTTGGTTACTGAATATGGTTCCGTATCAAATATGGTTATATGGAAGTTAACGATTTTCATGCGATTACTGAGAGATTATATAATTTTCCGGCATGGAATCGATCAGACCATTGCTGACCACTTATGCTTACAACATTACCGGTTCACTGGAAGAAGCTAAAGACATCGTGCAGGATGCATACCTGCACTATATGCAGGCAGACAGGAGCCATGTGCAGGACGAAAAAGCCTATCTTGTAAGAACTGTCATCAACCGCTCCATCAACCGTAAAAAACAACAGCAGCTGCAGGCTGCGGATTATCCCGGGGAGTGGCTGCCGGAGCCGGTATCCACCGAAGGGGCGGACAGTTCCCTGCTGCGCGGCGACCTGCTCTCCTACTCCCTCATGGTATTGCTCGAAAAGCTTAACCCGCGCCAGCGCGCCGTATTTATTCTCCGCGAAGCTTTCGATTACGATCATGCCGAAATAGCGGCCACGCTGGGCATCAGCGAAGATTATTCGCGGCAGCTGCTCACCCGCGCCCGCAGGCAGCTGGATGCGCCCATTATACAGCCGTATACGGGCACGGATATCCGTAAATACCAGGAGGCCATCCTGCGCAACGATCTTAAAAAGCTGGAACAGCTGCTCAATGAAGACATCACCGTCATCTCCGACGGCGGCGGCAAGGTTGCGGCGGCCATCAACCCGGTTACCGGCAGGAAACCGGCCATCGCATTCCTTTCAGGTCTTTACAGGAAAGCCTACGTGCATTTCGACGCGCAGGTCACGGAAATCAATAACCAACCCGCGATATTGTATCATTACAAGGGCGAACTCATAGGCTGCCAGGTGTTTACCTTCCTCAACGGCTCCATCAGCAACGTTTTCATTATCCGCAACCCGGATAAATTACGTTATCTGAAAAAAAATATGGTTTAGCTGTCACATTCCGGCCCCGGGAAATGTCTTTATATAAAATCAATTTTACCATGGCCAGAATTAATCAAGAGGACATTCCCGCCGGACTCATGGAAGTGATGAGCGGCGTTCAGGCTTACATCTACAAGTCAGGACTGGATCAGAAGCTGATAAAGCTTTTACAGATGCGCGTTTCACAGATCAACAGCTGCGCGTACTGTATGGACATGCATTACAAAGAAGCCGTTCATGCAGGTGAAGAGCCCGTCCGCCTGCTGTCTGTTTCCGTATGGCGCGAAACAAACTATTACACGCCTAAAGAGCAGGCCGTGCTGGCTTTCGCGGAAACCCTCACCCATATGCCCGCAGAGCAGCATACCCATCACCTGCACGACGAGCTGCTGAACTTCTTTTCCAAACAGGAAATTGCCGTGCTCACGCTGGCCGTTTGCCAGATCAATTCCTGGAACCGCCTGGTGCGTTCGTTCGGCGCGGAAGCCGGCACTTACCAGTTAAAACGATAAGTGTACATTTGCCACCAGAATGAAAGGAAATACATGGAAAGGAATTATGCTGGTGGCCATTGGCGCATCCAGCTACGGGATACTGGCTACATTCGTGAAACTTGCCAACAACGAAGGTTTTACGACCGCTGAGGTCACATTCGCACAGGCTTTCCTTGGCTTCATCATCCTGGCGGTGATGAACCTGGCTACCAAAAGCCGGAGGCTCCCGCAGGCGCGGGCCAATACAAAAGACAAGCTGAAACTGATGCTGGCGGGCACCTCTATGGGGCTCACCAGCATTTTTTATTACCTCTCCGTGCGTTACATATCGGTTTCGGTCTGTATCGTGCTGCTGATGCAGGCGGTGTGGATAGGCGTGCTGCTGGAAAGCATACTGGAAAAGAAATTGCCTTCTTTGCAAAAGGTGATCGCTGTGCTGATCGTGCTGGCCGGCACTTTGCTGGCCACGGACCTGCTGGGCTCGCAGGTCGTTATTCACTGGGCGGGCGTCGGGTTCGGGCTGCTGGCGGCGGTGGCGTATTCCGTCTCCATTTATGCTTCGCAGCATATTGCCACGGAACGTTCCCCGCTGCAACGCAGCCTGTTCCTGCTATGCGGCGCAACGGTGATCGTTGCGCTCGTGTGGGGCCCCGCGCTTTTACAGCAATTCAATCCCGCGGTGCTCTGGAAATGGGGGATCATCCTGGCCGTATTCGGTACAGTATTGCCGCCGCTGATGTTCACCAAAGGCATGCCCATCACCGGCAGCGGCCTGGGCAGCATCATTGCTTCGGTGGAGATACCCGTATCCGTGCTCATGGCTTACTTCCTGCTGCACGAGGCGGTGAATGCCTGGCAATGGACGGGCATTGCCTTGATACTGGCGGCTATTGTACTGATGAACCTGCGTTTCGGCCCCAAACGGCATAAAGAAGGCCGCCTTTAAGGCAGCCTTCTTTGTTATCTTAAACGGTTCGCAGGAACCTTCGCGTGAGCACCTGGTAAACGATCACCAGCCACATCACGAGGCAGGGAAATGCCTTGAAGGCGTACGGCACCACGATGTTCTTTTTCACCCAGGGCGTCACCAGGTCCGAATGCGAAAAGCTGCACCCGATGAGCACGAATATGAAAAAAGCGTTGTTCTGCCAGGTTTTAGGCTGCATCACATACCAGATGCAGGGCGCAATGAACGCGATAATATACGTGGGCGATTCGGAGCTGCTGCTGTACAGCACGGTGAACAGCAGGGCGGAACAGAGGATATACAGCTGGTAGCTGGCGTACTCCCGGTATTTCAGCCGCAGGTACTGTGCGGCAAACAGGACGAGGGCAGGGCCTATCACCCAGAGATTGCTCATGTAATGCAGGCCGAACACGCGTTTGATGAAACCCATCGCGGAAATGTCCTGTAGCAGTATCCCTTTGTCGAACTGGGCGTTCCGCTCATTCTTGAATACCAGCGCTTCATACCATTCCCGGTAGCTTCTCACAATAAACGACGGCGAAGAAAGGACCATGGGCAGGGCGAACAGTACCACGCCCCAGATGAACATGCTGTAGATCAGCCGCCATTTGTTGTTGGTAAAAAAGAAAAACGAAAGGCCTACAATACCGTAGAGCTTTGTCAGGGCGCCGAACATGATGAAAAACGCGGCCCAGAATTCTTTCCCTTTCCGGATCAGCGCAAAGCTGAAAATAAGGCAGGCGGCAACGATGGGATTGAACTGGAAGTAGCTGCTGGCCGCCATCAGCTCGTGGCTGGCGAATATCAGCACCAGATTCTGCTGGATGCGCGTAAGCGGCAGCTGGCGGATAGACAGGAAAAGCACGGCGGCGTTGAACAGCATCCAGAGAATGGCGCCGATCATATCCGGCATCAGGGCGAAGGGCGCAATGAGCACGCTGAACAGCGGCCCGTAGTTATTCACGTCGAAGTACTCGGGGTAAGGACCGTAAAGGGTCTGCCCGTGAATAGTGTGCAGAAAAACATGTTTGAAAATGGTGTAGTTGTTATAATTGCCGCTGAAAAATTCTTTGCAGGCAACGATCATAGACAAACCGAACCACAATGAGGGGGCCAGCCATTCTTTTTCGCCGAGCCAGGATAGTACGTCTTTCCGTTGTTTCAACATGATAATAGTTGCTTATGCCGCGCAAAATAGCAATTATTCGGTCATTTAGCACTATGGCCGCCGGGCACAGATCAAAGATGAAAGGCTGGCCCGGCAGAACGGGTTGCCGGGCGAATGCCTGTAGGATATGGTTGCCTGTATACCAGCAGTTCCCGTTCGCGGTATCGGACCATGGTTTATTCAGCAAAGGGTAAATGGTATAAATATGATATCCCTGTCAGTCAGCAAGGGTAAAAGACGGCAGGTAAATGATCTTCCCGCCCTCTTTGGCGGATTCATGCGCGAGGATGCCCACGCAGGTGATATTGGCGGATTGCACCGCGTTCGGGTACGGGCTGCTCCCCTCCTTCAGCGCTTTCACAAAAGCATGCACCAGGTGCGGGTGAGAGCCGCCATGGCCGCCGCCCTGCGCGAACGACAGGTGCTGGTGCTCGTCCGCGTCGTACACGCCCTTGGTGGTAAAACGCTGTATAGGTTCCGGCAGCAGCTTCGCATAATCGGGGCATTCCGTTTCGGCCGGTATCTCCGGCTCGGGTTTCTTGGCGGTATGCACCACCAGCGGTTTCCCTTCTATCAGCGGCCATTCTACGGACTTCAGCGAGCCGTATACTTCAAAACTTTCCCTGTACTGCCGCGCCACATCGAACAAAGATCGGTATACATGCGCGCTCAGGTCGGAATTGCGCAGCTTGATCTGCGTGGTCTCCACGGCATAAGGCGACCCGTAATGACCATGCATTTCTTCGCGGATGGTGCCGGAGCCGAAGCAGGATACGTACTCCGCTTCGCTGCGCAGCAGCCCCAGCACGGGGCCCACGCAATGCGTGGCGTAATACATCGGCGGAAGGCCCGGCCAGTAACCCGGCCAGCCGTCCATATCCTGCTGGTGGCTGGCTTTCAGGAACTGCACTTTGCCCAGCTCTCCTTTTTCATACAATTCTTTCATGAACAGGAACTCCCGGCTGTACACCACTGTTTCCATCATCATATACGTGAGCCCTTTTTCTTTGCAGAGCCGCACGATCTCTTCGCATTCCTCCACGGTGGTGGCCATCGGCACGGTGCAAGCCACGTGTTTGCCGGCTTTCAGCGCTTTGATGGTCTGCGCGCCGTGGTCAGGGATGGGCGTGTTGATATGCACGGCATCTATTTCCGGATCCCGCAGCATTTCGTCGTAGTCGGTGAAACGTTTACTGATGCCGAAAGCATCGCCGATCTCGTCGAGCCGGGAGCGGGTGCGCTGGCAGATGGCCACGATGTTTGCATCGGGGTGTTGCTGGTAAATGGGAATAAATTCCGCGCCAAACCCCAGCCCGGCAATGGCTACGTTGATCCTGCGTTGTTCCATATTCTCGTTATTTTAATAATGTTTTGAGGAATCGATGACCGTCTTCGGCAAAGCCGTCCTGGCTGTCTGCCAGGTTCTTCCAGATGCAGACGGCCCCCGCCAGTTCTTTTATTTCAGGCGTAAAGCTTTCGATGGACACCACGCCTTTATACCCCGCCCGCTCCAATCCGCGCCTGAAGCTGTCCCAGGGCGTTTGCCCCGTGCCCGGCACGCCGCGGTAATTCTCGGATACCTGCACATGCAGCAGCCTTTCTCCGGCGGTAACGATGGCCTGTTCCATGTTCCTTTCTTCTATCGACATATGAAAGCTGTCCAGCAATACGCCTGCCGCCGGATGATCGATGTCCCGCACCAGCCGCATCACGTCTTCGGCAGTGTTCACCAGGTCCGATTCAAAACGGTTCAACGGTTCCAGCGCCAATGCCAGGCCGGCAGCTTTTGCTTCTTCGCACATCTTATGCAGGTTGCGCACCGCGCGGTCCCATTCTGTTTTCCTTTGTTCAGGCGGCACCATGCGCGCCTTGCCCACGGCGGAATACATGGGCCCCGCCACGAAGCCGGCTCCCCAGGCGTTGCAGAGGTCGAAGCACTGGCGCACGTAGGCAAAACAATGCTCGTGCACCCTGGTATCTTCATGCGTAAGGTCTCTCGTTGGCCCGAAAGCGCCGCACACTACGGGTTCCAGCCCGTTATCATCGAGCGCCTGCCGTACGGTCTGCGCATCTATCTGTTCGGGATATTCTACCGGTATTTCCACGGCCTGGTACCCCATTGCTTTGATCTTCGGAAAAAGCTTCACCGTAGCGGTGGTGAACGGGGAGGTCCAGAGCCAGGTGCTCACGCCCAGGCGGATATTATTCATCATATGGTTCTCGTTTTTCTATTGCTTCACCACTTTCATCACCCCGTTCATAATGCGCCAGTGGCCGGGGAAAGTGCATACAAACGGGTAGTCGCCGGGTTGCGCGGGAGCGGTGAACTGAAGCGTAACGCTCTCCTGCGGGTTTACCAGCCGCGTGGAAAATAATACCTCGCCCATGGAAGGCACGTACTGCATTTCAGCGCCATTGGGATCAGTGGCCAGCTTATCCGCCGAGCGGCCCACTGTTTCCAGGGCGCCCTGCTGTGTGATCACGAGGTTATGCTGCATGAAGTCAGGATTCTCGAATACGATCTCTACCGGTTTGCCCGCTACCACTGTGAAGCTCTTCAGGTCGTACTTCATTTCGTTTTTGATGACCTTGAGGTGAATAACAGTGGCCGGACCGCCCGCAGCCGCATTAGTTCCGGTTGCGGCATCCTGCTTGTGCAGGTAAGTGCGCACAAACGTTTCGCCCAGCGGCATGTCTTTGAACAGCTGGTGGCCGCCGCCGCTGGTGGCTTTTTCCACTTCATATTTCCAGGGGCCTTTCAGCGGTATTTTTGTGCCGTCTATTTCGAGGAAGAGGCCTTCCGCTTTGCCGTAAATACCGCCGCCGCTGCCTGTATCTTCCATCTTGACCGCTATCACGTTCTTACCCGCTTTCAGCACGCCCGCGGGAATATTGTAAATACGCGGCTTCGACCAGGCATTGTTGGTTTTACCCACCGGCTTGCCGTTCACAAATGTTTCATCGGAATCGTCTATCGGCCCGAGGGAGAGCACCGCTTTTTTGCCTGCGGCAGCGGCCGGCACGTCCACCACGCGGCGGAACCATACGATTCCGTCTATATCCAGCCCTGCATCTTCGATGTGCGTGGGCAGGCTCATTTCTTTCCAACCCGCATCATTCAGGGCAACCGCTTCGCGGCTCACCGCGGCAGGCGGCGCTACGCTGAAGTCAGGATGTGCGGCCATGAATGCGCTGATGAACCCTTTGCGGTGCCGGCTGGCCGCTGCGTAAACAGCTTTGGAAAGCCATTCGTCCTGCTTAACGGCGTCTTCGAGGCTGATGGCGTGCAGTTCACGGCCAATAGCTTCCGAAGGCGCCGCTTCGGTGAGGGACACGAGGGCGGCCAGCCGGGTGTTTGCATCTGCATCCTTCAGGATGCCTGAAGCGAGTATTTCCTGTTCACTGCGGGGATATTTTGAAAGTATCTGTATGGCTGCTTTTCTCACAGCCGGGTCTTTATGTTTTAATGCATCCTGCACCACTTTGCGGGATGTGGCCGTTGCGCCCAGGCCGTCTATCGTCCAGAGGGCGTGCAATGCGGCGGGCGCTTCTCCTGCGGCGAGCTTTTCCAGCTCGGGCACTGCCGCTTTGTCGTTACGCTCCACCAGCAGTCGCTGCGCGGTAAGGCGCCAGAAGAGGTTATCGTTTCCGAGCGCTTTGACCAGTTCCGCGGGCTTGTCTTTAGACAGCTCCAGCTTCGCGGATTTCTTTCCTTCGCGGTACACCACGCGCCAGATGCGGCCATGCGTTTTATCGCGTAGTGGGTTTTCGTAAGCATTGCCTTTGCCGTTCTCCGCTGCGTAGCCGCCGCGTTCGGGCGTGGGCGTCGGGTTGTGCTGTATGATAAAGTTGTACCAGTCCAGTATCCAGACAGCGCCATCGGGCCCGGCTTTGGCTTCCACGGGCGACACCCATTCGTCCGCGCTCGCAAATAAATTCCAGCCGTCCTTTTCCTTAAAGCCCGCGCCAGTTTTTTCGATCTCCGCAACGTGCACCAGGTGGCCGGTCGGTTCGCAAACGAATGCGGTGCGGCGGTAATATTCGGGGTAGCTGTTGGCTGTGTAAAAATAATGCCCGGCGGCCGCAGTGAACCCGCCGAACACATCCACCTGCCGCACATGCTGCGTGATGGGATGCATGGCGTAGTGGCCGTCTATCTTCACGCTGCCGGCAATGGCAGCGCCTTCCAGGCCCTGCAGCGCTTTCTGGGGGATGCCCATGAACACGCTGTGAGTATTGTTGGCCGTGGAGCCGAACACGTCGTTCTGCTCGGTGAAGCCAAGCCCCCAGGTGTTGTTGCTGGTTCCGGTCATGAATTCGAAGTAACGCGCGTCGGGCGAAAAACGGTAGAAGCCCTGGCTGAACTCGCGGAAAGAGCCGCCCACCGTGCCTTTGAAGCCGGAATAACCAACGGACCCCCAGATGTGGTTATCCATACCGTATTGCAGGTTACTGGGGCCGGCGTGTGTATCAAAAGTACCCCAGCCGTCGATCAGCACTTTGCGTTCGTCTGCTTTACCATCGCCGTTCGTGTCTTTCAGCCACAGGAAGTGCGGCGCCTGCGACACGATAACGCCGCCGTTGTAAAATACCATGCTGGTGGGAATGTTCAGGTTATCGGCGAAAACCGTGAACTTGTCCGCTTTGCCGTCCCCGTCGGTATCTTCACATATCTTGATCCGGTCGTCGCCAACGCCTTTTTCGTCGCGCACCGAGTTGGGATAGTCCACTGTTTCTATCACCCACAGCCTTCCTTTTTCGTCCCAGGCCATGGAAATGGGATTGATGATGTCCGGCTCGGAAGCGAACAGCTCCAGGTCGAAGCCGGGCGGCACCTGTATAAGTTTTGCGGATGCTTCGGCAGACAGTGGTTCCTGGAATCTCGGCGCGGGATTGCGTTTTTCGTAGTTGGGGATATTGGCTTCGTCGCGATATGCCAGTGTGGGAAGCTCTTTCCGGTGTTTTTCCCAGTCGGCCCGCACTTTATCGCCCACTGCCCAGAGGATGCCGTTCTGCACCAGCTTATGAAAACCGGGATTGTTCCAGGTGCGCTCGTCGTGGCCATAGGCGGTGTAAAACACGCGGCCTTTGCCGTATTCCTTCACCCAGGTCCAGGGTTCGCGGTGAACGCCGTCCACCCTTTCCATGAGCACCGTGCGGTCCTTGCTGAGCCGCGTGTGCACATAAGTTTCGTCCCAGGTGGAGAATTCCTGCAGGCCTTTGGTCACCGGGTGCTCCTTATTGATGATCGTTGCGGTGAACGTGCCGGTATCGTGCCGTTCGAACTGCCCGCCCACCATATCGATGTATGCGGGGGAATTGCGGAAGCAATAGCTGGCGCAATGCAGCGGGATGAACCCTTTGCCGGACTTCACAAAATCCACCAGCGCAGTTTCCTGTTCCGGTGTAATGGAATCGTGGTTGGCATAGATCATCACCGCATCGAACAGCTCCAGGTTCTTTTTATTCAGCGAAGCGGGATCGTTCGTATACGTAAAATGAATGCCTTCCGTAGCCAGCGCGGAGGCCAGCATCGGCATATATCTTTCGGAATGATGATGCTCGCTGGCATGCCCGAGGAAAAGCACTTCGATATTGCCGCTGCGTGATTGCTCGCGGCAGGATGCCATTATTACGATCAGGAAAAGGTAAACGTGGAAGCGGATATTCATGTGTATTTAGATTCTAGACCGAATTTCGAAATAAATTAAAACAACCCTTTCCTTAATCTTATCGGGTTTTGACTGTATTTTGTCATACTTTTAAGATAAAATACCTTGTTTATGACAAATAAAGGGTAAAATATGAGGGCTGCTTTACAAAAATCGCGTATTTCGCCAGACAGGGCTTTCGAGGTAAAATATCTCAAAGCCCCCCACTTCGATCCCAACTGGCATTTTCATTCCGAATACCAGCTGTTCGTCGTACTGCGCGGTACGGGCACGCGTTTTATCGGCGATCATGTAACGCCGTTCACGCAGGGTGACCTTGTGTTCACCGGCCCAAACCTGCCGCATCTCTGGCAGAGCGGGCATGAATATTTTGAAGGGAATAAGCACATCTGGACCGAAGGGATCGTCGTGTATTTCCATGAAGATTTCCTGGGCCATGAATTCCTGCAAAAAAAAGAAGCATACCGGCTGCGGCAATTGTTCAGCCGCGCGCAGCAAGGCATCCGCTTTGTAGGGCCTACGCAGGAAAAGGCGGAGAAGCTGATGAAAGAGCTTTTGAAAGCAAAGGATTTCGACAGCATCCTTTCCCTGCTGCACCTGCTGAACTTCCTGGCCGCTTCGCAGGAATACAAGCTGCTGAGCAGCGCGGGGTACACCAACCTGCTGAAAGCTTCCGATACAGAGCGCATGAACAAAGTGCATGCTTACGTGATGAAAAATTTCCGCGAAAAGATCTCGCTGGACGAAGTAGCGGAGATCGCGAACATGACACCTTCTTCCTTCAGCCGTTATTTTAAGACCCATGCGAACAAGACCTTTTCCGATTTCCTTTCGGAGATCAGGATCGGCCATGCCTGCAAGCTGCTGCTGGAAAAAGAGATGGACATCACGGAGATATGCTATGAGAGCGGTTTCCAGACCTTATCCAATTTCAACCGGCAGTTCAAAAGCGTAACGGCCTACAACCCGTTGGCCTACCGCAAGAAATATGCGGATGCGGGTTATCATCCCTGATGCAGTATTCCCGCAGTACGATTGTTAATACTCGCCCGCGCTGCCGCATGCAAAATGTTAATGCAAAGCAATACTGACAATCGCAAACCGTAAATCCACTCCTTTGTAATATAATTGTAAAACGGTATACGTTGAATTCACTATGAAGAATATAATAAAGTAATTTTCTTCAGTTAAGTGTGATAAGCAGTCATGTCATTGATCCATATGCAGATTCTACGTTGATAACCTGACGTAACCCGTTGAGCAGTACTAATAGCCCGCGCATTCTATCATTTACATGAATAGCCCTGACCGTTTGTAATTATTCTGATAAGCATTTTTCAACCAATTAAATCGAACCCACATGCGCAATTTTGCTGCCTGTCGTTCCCTGCGAACGCGCCACCCGATCGTTGTATCGTTACGGACCTTTATCCTGGCCATTGCCCTCAGTCTTGCAGACGGCCTCGAAACCGCCTCCGCCCAGCAGCTTGAAATGAAGGTCAATGCCGGCAACCCCAACATGCCTTACTGGGTGAAATTGATGTACAGCGACAATCCCGATCCCGAGAAAGTGACCGAAGAATTTGAGAAGTATTATGAAAGCCACCCTTTCGAAAAGAACGAGTACACACAGTACTACAAACGCTGGATCCGCGAGATCAGGCGAAACCCTTACAGCACGGCGCCCGGCAAAAAGCTCAGCAGTTACGACCTCCAGCAGGCGCGCAATTACCTCGCCCGGTCCGACCAGGCGCGTAACCTCCGCGCGCTCAGCGGCGTAGCCGCCTGGACGGGCGTTGGCCCCGTTAATTTCGACAACGGCGCCGCCGGCACCAGCTATGCTTCAGGCGCGGCGCACGTTTACACCGTTGAGCAATCGCTGAGCAATACCAGCGTGCTCTATGCAGGAACGGCCACGGCCGGGTTGTATAAGTCCACCGACAAAGGCCTCAACTGGACCCCGCTGACGGATAACATGCTGGTGCAAAGCATACTGTCCGTGGAGATCGACCAGACGAACCACAACACCGTGTATTTCGGCGGCAACAACAAACTCTACAAAAGCACAGACGGGGGCGTTACCTTCAACCAGGCCGGGGACGCCACTTTCAACAGCGTGAACCACACGGTCAACGACATCGTTTCCCGTCCCGGTTTTGCCAGCACTCTTTTTGTGGCATCCAGCCAGGGCCTGTACCGCTCCACCGATGCGGGAGCCACCTTCACACAGGTAATGGCCGGCGCTTTCCAGGAAATAGAATTCAAGCCCGGCAATAACAGCACCATTTATGCCATCCGGCAAACCGGCGTCAAGACCGAGTTCTACAAAAGCACGGACGCCGGCGTCACCTTCACCCTCAAGACCACCGGCTGGCCCAACCCTACTGCCGCCGGAGAAGAACAGAAACGCACTGAGATCTCCGTAACACCCGCCAATGCCGACATCGTGTATGCGCTCGCAACCGGCGTGGCCGATGGCGGCAGCGGTTTGTACGGGATCTATAAAAGCACCGATTCGGGGGAAACCTGGTCGTTCGCCTGCTGCGGCACCGGCCCTGGCGGCGCGCCCAATGCCACTACCAACAAGAACCTCATGGCCTGGGCCGATGACGGCTCCGATGATGGCGGGCAGTATTACTACGATCTCGCCCTGGACGTGAGCCATTCCGACGCCAACAAGATACAGCTGGGCGCGGTGAACCGCTGGCAAAGCACCGATGGCGGCGTCACCTGGACCTGCCCCGCCAAATGGAGCCATTCCAATAAAGTGGACTACGTGCATGCGGATATACACGACATCCGCTTCTACGGCAGCGACCTCTGGATCGCCTGCGACGGCGGCATTTTTTATTCCAGCGATGGCGGCGCCACTTTCCAGATACGCATGAAAGGCATTATGGGCACGGATTTCTGGGGCTTCGGCGCCGGCAACTGGGAAGGCAACCGCGTAATGCTCGGCGGCACTTATCACAACGGCACCCTGCTGAAGGACAACAATACTTATACAGACGGATGGATCAGCACCGGCGGCGGCGACAATTATCTGGGTGCAGTGTCGTACGCGCAGGACCGCATCGTGGTGTTCGACTACGGGCGTAAACAGCTTACCGGCAACCGCACGCAGGCTCCCATCAACCTTGCCAACGGCAAGCTCCCCAACCGCTCCTACACCATAGGCCAAAGCAGCGACATCATCTGGGATGCGCAGAATTACAACATCGTATACCTCGGCGAAGGCAACCAGCTGTGGAAGTCCGTAGACGGCGGCGGGAATTACACTTCCCTCTACGACTTCACCGAAAAGGTGGGCAACATTGCCGTGGGGTATAAGAACAATTCCATCATGTACGCCACCACACTCGGCAGCGTCAAAAAAGTATACCGTTCCGCGGATGGCGGCGCCAGCTGGACGCTGATCACGCCCACCGGCCTGTCCAGCACCGGCGTAGCCTTTGACGTGGCCGTAAGCTCCGCCAACCCCGACCATGTGTGGCTGGCCCGCGTGAACTCCACCGTAGACGGGCAGAAAGTATACAAAAGCACCGATGGCGGCGCCACCTGGACCAACCTGAGCACCGCCACGCTGAACGGCGAGCAGGTGACCAATATCGTGTACCAGCGCGGCACCAACGGCGGCGTGTACATCGGTACCAAACGCGCCGTGTATTACAGGAACAACACGATGGCGGACTGGGTGCTGTACAACACCGGCCTGCCCGCGCTCAGCTTCAGCACACGCCTCCACATCGATTACAAGGACGCCAAAATACTCAACGCCACCAGCCGCAGCGTATACATGAGCGACCTCTACGAAGCCACGCCGCCCGAAGCCATGATAGCCGTGGATGGCACTACCAAAACCGTGGGCGACACCGCGAGGTTCTACAACAACTCCGCCCACCAGGTGACCAGCGCGGCCTATTCCTGGAGCTTCCCTGGCGGCACGCCTTCCACCAGCACACAGCGTAATCCCAAAGTAGTGTACGGCTCGCCCGGCGTGTATTCCGTTTCCCTTACGGTAACAGACGACCAGGGGAACAACAGCATTACCAACACGAATTTCATCACCGTTACAGGCGGCATCAACCTCATCAACGACGCCATTTACGAGCTGAAACCCGCCAACGCGCTCACCCGCAACCTGCAGGTGTTCCAGGGCGGCACAACAGACGGTACCAACGTGAACATCTTTACAGATAACAATGCTTCGCATCACCGCTGGAAGCTGGTGAACCTTGGCAGCGGTTACTACAAGCTGCTGCCGCAGCACACCACCGGCAAAGCCCTGGATGTGAATGGCGGCTTCACGGCCGACGGCACCAATGTGCACATGTGGACGGATAATTCCGGCAATGCGCAGAAATGGAAGATCGCGGACGTTGGCGGCGGATATTTCAAGCTGCAGGCCTACAACGATCTCAGCAAAGTGCTGGACGTACAGAACGGGGCAGACAGCAACAATACCAATGTGCAGATCTATACAGACAATGGCAGCAACGCCCAGAAATGGCGCTTCGATCTCATCTCCGCCCCTACCTGCTCCAGCGGCGGCGCAGTGCCGGCCAAAACGAACTGGACGGTGAAGTATGTTGATTCCGAAGAACCCACCGGCGAAGGCACCAACAATGGCCGCGCCATACATGCGATAGACGGCAACACGGCTACCTACTGGCATACCGCCTGGAGCACCGGCTCGCCCGCGCATCCGCATGAGATACAGATCGACCTGGGAGCCTGCACTTCCATTGGCCGCATCGGCTACCTGCCGCGGCAGGATGTTGGTACCAACGGCACCATTGCCCAGTACGAGATCTACACCAGCAGCGACGGCGTGACCTGGGGCACCGCGGCCGCTACCGGCACCTGGAGCACCAGCGGTAAAACCGAGCGCATCGTGACCTTTACGGCCCGCAACGCCCGGTTTGTGCGCCTCCGCAGCCTGAGCAGCATCAGCAGCGGCGCATGGGCCAGCGCAGCGGAAATAAACGTGTACGAACCGCTGCCTATGGAGGCGAAACCCGAGCCTGAAACAGGCAGCAGCGTGAGCAGCGCAATAGTTTACCCGAACCCCGCACAGCAGTTCCTCAACATCCAGCTGCCCGGTAACGCCAAGCTGCCGCTGCGTTACTGGATCCACAACATGGACGGCAGGCTGCGCCAGTTCGGTACGCTGCAAGGCAGCATCCACCAGCTCAATATCGCCTCACTGGCCAACGGCATGTACATCCTGACCATCGAAGGAATGGAAGGACGGCAGACCCTGCGGTTCGTGGTGCAGCGGTAATTTTTTTAAGAGGCCGCTTCCGCACGGAGGCGGCTTCTTTCAACCAAAATTCAAAACGATACATGAAACTCTACACATTAACCTGGCTCCTGCTGTTACCCGCGCCCGCACTGGCGCAACAGCAGAGGGCAGACAGCATACACCCGCTGGCGGAGGTGATCGTAACCGCCAATAAGTTCGAGGAAAAAAGCAGGTATGTGGCGCAGAAAGTGGAAGTAATTCCTTTTCATACAATTGAAAATTCTTTGTCAGGCAACACCGGCGGCCTGCTGGAACAGACCGGGAAAGTGTTCATACAGCGCAGCCAGATGGGCGGCGGGAGCCCCGTGCTGCGCGGGTTTGAGGCCAGCCGCATTTTGCTGGTGGTAGACGGCGTGCGGATGAACAATGCCATTTACCGCACCGGCCATTTACAGAACGTGATCACCATCGACGACGATATCACCGAAAAAGTGGAGATCATCTACGGCCCTGCGAGCACCATTTACGGCTCTGACGCGCTCGGCGGGGTCATACACTTCCAGACGAAGAAACCGGTCTTAAATGCCTTTAAAAGCACCCTTTCCACCCGTTTCAACAGCGGGAGCAACGAATTCACCGGTCATGCCGATGTGAATGCCGGCGGCAAACGGTTTGCTTCGCTCACTTCCTTCAGCTACAGCCGTTTCAGCGACCAGCGGCAGGGCGCCAGGCGCAATAAGGACGACGGCGGCTGGGGGTTGAGGAATGAATACATCACCACCATCAACGGCCGCGATTCCATTGTAAAGAACAGCAACCCGAACATCCAGCGTTTCAGCGGCTACAAACAATACGACCTCCTGCAAAAGCTGCTTTGGCAGCCGCGTGAAGGAAGCAGCCACCTGTTGAACCTGCAATATTCCACCAGCTCGGACATCCCGCGGTACGACCGCCTGACGGACCTCCGCAACGGCGCGCTGCGCTGGGCCGAATGGTACTACGGCCCGCAGGAACGGCTGATGGCCGCCTACCAGTACAGGAACACCCGCCTGCGCGGCTTCTTCGACCAGCTGCTGCTGGGTGCCAGCTACCAGGATATAGAAGAAAGCCGCATGCAGCGCGCTTACCGCAAACCGGAACTGGAATCACGCGTGGAGAATATACAGGTGGCCGCTTTTAATGCGGACCTGCGGAAGAGCAAAGGCCGGAGCGAGCTGAATGTGGGGATCGACGGGCAATTCAATTTCCTGGAGTCCACCGCCTTTTTCACCCACACCGGCACGCAGGTAAAAACAGAAGGACTGGACACGCGGTACCCCGACGGCGGCAGCACCATGCATTACACCGGCGCGTACATGCAGCATCTTTACAAGATCATTCCCGGCAAACTGATCCTGAACGACGGCCTGCGTGTGAACTACGTAACGCTCAACAGCCGTTTTACAGACACCGCGTTGCTGCACCTGCCCTTCACCGGTGCGTCGCAGCAAAACGTGACCTACAGCGCCAACGCGGGCCTCATTTATTTGCCCGATGTGAAAAGCAAGCTCACGCTGGGTTTCTCCACCGGCTTCCGCGCACCGAACATAGACGATATCGCCAAAGTATTCGAATCTGCCGGCGGCGCGCAGCTGGTAGTGCCCAACCCGGATCTGGAACCCGAGCAGACCTTCAATTTCGACCTGGGGCTGAGCCGGCTTTTCGGCAACATCCTGTATGCGGAGGTGAACGGCTTCTACAGCATTTTCCGCGACGCGATCGTGCTGGACCGGTTCACCTTTAACGGGAAGAACGAAATGCTGTACAACGGCGAGCTGACGCCGGTAGTGGCCAGCCAGAACAAGGCGAAAGCGCGCATCATGGGCTTCCAGGGCGCAGTTTCGCTGCAACCCGCGGAGGGCCTCCGCGTGTACAGCCATATTACCTTCACTCACGGCCGCTATACCGGTGCAGACGGCAAGGATGTGCCAATGGACCACATCCCTCCGCTGTTCGGCAAAACCGGCGTGAACTACCGGTGGAAATGGCTGGAAAGCGAAGCTTACGCGCTTTACAATGGCTGGAAAAAAGTGAAAGATTACAACCCGAGCGGCGAGGATAACCTGCAATATGCCACGCAGGAAGGCATGCCTTCCTGGTGCACCCTCAACCTGTCCGCCACCTTCACCCTGCACCCTAAGCTGAAGGCGCAGGCAGGGCTGGAAAACGTGCTGGATGAGCATTACCGCGTATTCGCCTCCGGCATCGGCAGCCCGGGGCGGAGCCTGGTCCTGAAACTCCGCGCTTCCTTCTGAAGCAGATTATGTACTTTTATATCCTGTATGGAACCACAGGAAAAATATTCAAATGGGAGAATACCCGTACCGGCCAACTGGGAAGAGGTGTTCTCGCATTTTTATTTCGCAGCCAACAACGGCGAGGCGCCGGTACGTAAAACGCTGGTGCCCTCTTTTGAGACCATTCTCGTGTTCAGCTTCGGCAGCCCGGTGATCGTTCATTTACCGGGCAAAGACGTGCCCGTGCACAAAAGCATCGCCATCGGCCCGTTAAAAACAGCGTTGGAATACACACAGCCGCCGGGCAATGAAATACTAGTAGCCAACTTCAGGCTGGATGCGTTTTACCGCCTTTTCGGGCAAAGCCTGCAGGGCCGCAGCCAGTATCTCAAAGATCCTGACGCGCTGGTAAAAGGACATTGTTTTTCCTCCCTCTGGGAAACGCTCAACGCCACGCCGGACAACGAAAAAAGAGTGGAGCTGATCCTGGATATGACGGCAGGTTACCTCCGCGACCGCGAAGCCGCTTCTGAAGACATTATCCGCAACCAGGGCACACCGCTGAACCCTGTAAAGGTGATTGCCTCCGAAACCGGGCAAAGCGAGCGGAACGTGCAGCTGAATTACCAGAAATACCTGGGCTTCAGCGCCAAGGAAGCCCACCGCCACCGCCGCTTCCTGCGCGCCGTGGAGCTGCTGAACAACCGGGGCACGCCCGACTGGTTCGAAGTGATCGATCAATGCGGGTTCTATGATCAAAGCCACCTGATCCGCGACTTCAACCATTACCTTGGCATTTCTCCCACCGAATACCTGCGCCTGCGGGAAGACGTTTGCGTGGCGGGCGGATAAAGCCGGCGCCGGCATGATAGCGGCCTGGGCAAAAGAAGTAGAAGCAGCTTACGCCGCAAATCAGCCCATCGCTTTGCGCAGCATTTCCACGCTCTTCTGCACGCCGGTTTCCGCGGCCTCTTTCCCTTCAAACTCAATAGCGATGTAGCCGCGGTAATCCACTTTGCGAAGTATCTGGATGATGCGCGGGTAATCGAGGTCCAGCGTATACCATTCCCCGCCGCCGTAATACGTTTTCGCCTGTACGAAATTGGCGTACGGCGCTACTTTCTCCAGCTTGTCGTAAGGGTCTTCGAGGAAGTTGCCCGTGTCCATCAGCACGCCCAGCCAGGGGCTTTCTATTGCTTTACGGATGCGCAGCAGGCCTTCGGGCGTGCTGGTGAGGCCCCAGTGGTTTTCCAGCGCCAGCAATACGCCGCACTCCGCAGCTTTGGGCAGGCATTTCTCAATGCTGTCTATGCACCATTTAAATGCGTCTTCTTCCGTGTAACCGGGAATGGGCTGCTCCACCCCGCGGGCTTTCATGAGATCGTCGAATGATTTAATGGTGCCCCAGCGGCCGGAATTGAGCCTGATGGCGGGGATGCCCATTTTATAGGCCAGCTCTATGCAGCGGATGGTGTGGTCGATATCTTTCTGCCGCTCGGCGGCATCGGGCGATACGAAATCCTGGTGGATGGAAAGGCTTACCAGGTCCACGCCGTTCAGGAAAGCATGGCGTTTCAGCTTTTGCAGGTAGGCATTGTCTTCCCCATCCATCTGGCGGTGCAATACATCCACTCCTTCCACGCCCAGCCTGGCTGCTTCGTCTATCACCTTTTCGATGGGCACTTTTGGGGTCCTGAAATGCCAGTAAGAATAGCTTGAAACAGCCAGCTTGAACGGTTTACCCGCGGGCGGAGGCGTGGCAGCCTGTACTGCGGCTGATGGCAAACCCAGCAGGGCTGCGCCACCCAGGCTGTTTTTCATAAAGGAACGTCGGGTTAAGCTCATGGGATGTTGATTTTGGTATACAGGAAAATACAGATAATCCATTAGAAGCAGAAACAAAAAAAGCGGCCGCAAACGCAACCGCTTTCCGAAAAAGATATGAAAGTTATTACCACCCGAATTCCAGGCCCTGGGAAGGGGTGTTTACATTGTTGAATTCATTGCGCACGATCTTTGCGCCCTTCAGGCCGGTGACGCGGAAATAATCGACGCTGCCGTAACCTTTGAAGGTCACGCGCACATCTTTGAGACGGCCGATGGCGCCGGCATAGCTTATACTTTTAGCCAGTGTGCCGTTGATATACACCGCGCAGGTATTTCCATTGGTACGCAAGCTTACTTCCGTCCAATCCTCAAAAATACGCACCAGCTCGGGTACGCTCACCGCCCCTTCAGTGCCTACTTTCAGGTGAGTATATCCTACATGGGCGGCACTGCCTATAAAAGAAACGGTTGCGATCTTGTTTTGCCCGTAAAGGTGAAGCGACATATCGTACGAAGCCAATGCTCCGGCCGCCGTCGAAGGATTTTTTAATCTTACCGTATAGTTCAGCGTATCCGCAGACGCCTGGCTCAGGTAACATGTATCCGAATTTCTTGACAACTGCATAGTGGTCCAGTACGGAGCCGCATACGGCGCAGAAAACATATGGAATACGCCGCCTGATACATACGGAAGAATGGATACCGTGTCGGCGCTCCAGACGGGCGCATCGGTGGAAAACACACCCTGCATACCATACTGGCAGGCTGATTCCTCAGGTTCAGGCTCTGGCGTATTATTATCTTCACATGAAAAAAGGAAGGTGAGCAGCACCGCTCCTAACAAATTGAATTTGATGTTCATAGTGTATCGGGTTTGTATATATAAGGATACAAAATAATACAGTCCGGCATGTATTCCAACATATTTATCATAAAAAAACGGCGGGAAACAAAAAAGCGGCCGCATATGCAGCCGCTTTTGTATGATGTTCACTGTATCCTACCAATAAAATTCCAGGCCCTGGAAAGGCGCGCTCACGCTGTTGGACTCGTTGCGCATGATCTTGGGCCTTAACCCGCCCGCAGCACTTTTATAACCGCCGCTACTTCCTCCGAGCCATAACCCGCCGCCTCGGCCCTTTTCAGCAGGGAAGCCGCCAGCGCGGGAAACTCTGAATTAATGCCGGCGTCGATAGCTGCCTGCTCTATTCTCGCAGTAGCCTCCACGGATATACGCAGCGGGCTTTCACCGATCGTATAGTCGTTCGCGTGTATCTTGTCGCCTTCATATTTCAGGAACTCGCCGAAGGTGGGCGTAATGCCGGCAACGATATCGCCGAACTCGTTTACCGGCAGCCCTTCCGCTTCCATCACCCTTGCGCCGTGGAAAAAACCGATGGAAGAGCCGTAGATGTAGGATAAAGTGGCAAGATCCACCGTCGGTGCGGCCGCAATGTTGTCACCAAGATCCCTGATGCCTCCGCCGAATACTTCCAGGATATGCCAAACGGACTGCAATACCTGTTTGTTCCCCGAAACCAGGACCGGCGTATCTGGCCGGCCCATCTGGCTGGGAGCGGCCTGTATGGCGCCGTTCACATAACCCGCGCCGTTGACCGTTGCCCATGCAAGGCTGTTGCGGGCCTCCGCGGGGCTGATGGTGGTCAGCTGCAGCAGTATGCGGCCTTCCAGCACGGCTTCTGCTTCCGGGGTCTGCAATATTGCGGCAGTGGCTTTATGGTCGTATACGCAAATTACAGTTACCGGGCTGGCCGCAATCGCCGCGGCAGCGCTTTCTGCCAGCACTACGCCCGCTTTCACCAGCTCCTGCGCTTTGCCGGCAGTACGGTTCCATGCGGTTACAGTATAACCGGCGCTGAGTAACAGTTTTGCGAGGGTAATGCCCATTGAACCTAAACCGATAACGGTTATTTTTCCTTTCGTTGTCATGATCTGATCTGTTTTTTTGTTGACACAAACTTCCAACGAAATGAGCGGGCAAAAAATAAGGGAAGAATTATTCCCACAGGGAAAATTTCTTCCCGGTTCAGCATTATTTCGATAACATTGTGACACAAAACAGCACAAAAATGTACGAGCGTAAAATACCGGAAGACCTGGACTGTGGCATTAATGTGACCATGAAAGTGTTGAGCGGCAAATGGAAGCCCTGCATTATCGACAGCATCCACCGCGGCATCCGCAGGCCCGTGGAGCTGCATGCCGCCATTCCCGCCGCGGCTCCCCGCGTGATCAATATGCAGCTGCGCGAGCTGGAAGAATTCAGCATCGTTACCAAGAAAGTATACCCGGACAGTGTTCCCCTTAAAGTGGAATATTATCTCACCCCGCTCGGCGTAAGCATCATGCCCGTTGTTACCGCGATCGATAAATGGGGCACTGCCAATAAAGACTGTATAGTGGGCATATGCAAAACAATGGAAGCGGCATGTGAGTGATATGCCGCCTTTAAAGCCGTTCCCGGACTTACTGCCGTATCCTTCAGGTATAAAGTTTGTGTCCACATCCTTAAAACCTGACGATTATGGCAAAGAGCAGAGACGGGAATTTTATTCCACCCAAAAGCAAACCCTCCGGCAACAACAGGAAAGGAACACCTGATATCCGGCGCGAGCTGGATGATGCGGGCGCAGATACCAGCAACGTTCACGTTATGCATCCGAACCGCAATGTGAACAAGCGGGAAGAGGAAGAACTGGCGGAACAGCAGCCAGAATATATCAGCTACAAACAACAGCCGGACACCCTGCAACAGCCGGAAGAAACCACCCGGCCCGAGCCCCTGCCGGACATCTTTTCACGCGAAGATCTTGTGAAGCTGGCCAATCACAGCTCTCCCCATTCCATCTCCATCTTCCTGCCCACACACCGCTCCGGCGTTGAAGTGAACGAGCTGCACGATATGATACAGTTCAAGAACGCCCTGCAGCAGGTGCAGGAGGAACTGCAGGAAAAAGGCCTGCCTATGCAGGAAATAGAATCCCTGCTCATGGGCGGTTTCGATCTTGTTAAAGACGATACTTTCTGGCACAGGCAGCAGGACGGCCTGGCCGTGTTCGTCGCGCCCGGGTTCTTCAGATACTTCCAGCTGCCTTACCCTACTAAAGCCTTCACATACATTCACGATACGTTTTACGTAGGCCCTCTCACTGGGCTGCTGCAGGGCCGCGACCGCTTTTACCTGCTGGCGCTCAGCAAGAGCAGAGCCACCCTGTATGAAGGCGACGGCTGGGGCATGAAAGAAGTTCCGGTGCCGGAAATGCCCCATGGCATAGACGATGTTGTACACTTTGAGGAAAAAGATGACCAGAAATTATTCCGCACCGGCGGCAGAGGCGCGGGCGAAGGCGCTAACTACCATGGCATCGGCGCGGGCAAGCCCGATGAAAAGGAAAATATTTCCATGTATATGGACGAAGTGGACGAAACACTTTGGAAAAAGCTGCTGAGCACCGAAAATGTTCCGCTCGTGCTGGCCGGCGTGGATTACCTGATCCCGCTCTTCAAACAGCGCACACGTTACAGGCACGTCAACGATATCCATCTTTCCGGCAATTTTGAAAGGGAGAATGCATCCACGATGTTCGAAAAAGCCAGGCCGCTGATGCAGCCGTACTTCGAGCAGCCCTTCAACCAGGCGGTGGAACGTTATAACAACAACCGCGCTACCGGCCTTACTTCAGCATCGCCCGAAGACGTGATCCCCGCTTGTTTTTATGCAAAGGCAGACATTGTGTTCGTGCAGGAAGATTGTCATCTCTGGGGCACGTTCAACGAGCAGTACAACCGGCTTATGCTGAACGAAGAAAGGCAGAACGACGACGCCTGCATGCTGAATGCGGCCGTTTCCAAGGCGCTGCAAACCGGCGCCACGGTATACGTAACGCCCAGGGAACATATGCCGGACGGCGCTGTGATAGCGGCTTTAATGAGATATTGACCTGAATACTTATAGCTTCAATTGGTTGAATAGAAGGCCCGCGCGCATAAAGCCGCGGGCCTTCCTGATTTCCTGATGCTGCTCGGGCTAAGGCCTTTCAATTTACCGGCAGCTACCGCCTGGAAGAATTCTTCCATTTTACCCGCAGGCTGGAAAAACATCAGCAGTCTTGCTTCTCCCTCACCTATTTTTGCAAAAGCATGCGGCACGCCGCGCGGTCCGAAGAGGCTGTCGCCTTCTTTCAGTTCTTACATCACATCCCCCACTTTGAAAATAAAATTCCCTTTTGAGCATATACCACCATTCATTCTGGTCGAAATGGTAATGATAGGTGGGCCCGCCGGGCTTTTCGCGCACGGATTCCCACATGTAGATGCCGCCGTTGGGATCTTTGGGGGATACTTTCGTGTGGAAGGTGTCGCCATCGAACAGGGAAAGGCTTTTGTTGAAGCGGTCTTTCCCGGCCCTGACAATAAAAGGTTTTGCTGTGGCTTTGGCTTGCCGGGCAAGTATTTTAATGGAAGCGCAATGCCCGCGGCAGCGGTAAGGGCAAGTTTGAGGAAGGAGTTGCAATGCATGGGATTAGGGAGTCAAACGTTACCTGAATTTAACTATTTCCCGGCAGATGCGGGCGCGGTCAATGTATATTTATCCTTAAATCCTCAACGGTCGAATTAGTACGGCGATGCAGCATCCGGTGACAATTGGCGCAAACTAAAGCGAGGTCGTTTAATGATGTTTTAGTAGAAGCCTTCAGACTAGATAACGGCGTACGGTGATGGCATTCAATAAATCCCCTTCCAATATCTCCATAAGTAAGCTGGAAATCAAACTCACATATCTCGCAGGTAAGTTTTCCAGTTTCTTTCAAAACTTGTTCCTTCTTTTTCTTCACGATTTTTAATGACCGCTCTTTTGTTTTGTGCAACTTATAAATGATAGAACCTTCAAAAACAGCATCATTTTCGGTCTGTTCATCGTCCTCAACAGCTAATATTTCTACCCTTAACTCACTATTTTTATTGATCGTTCTTATCTCTTCCGCGATCTTCTTAAGCTTCTCCTTTTGATTCACAAATTCATGAAAAATAATTCCATCCAACTTAGATGCGTTCCTCATGCCTTTGCCAGTATACCCACTGTCAAATTTTGCAAAGTTAGACAGCTTCAAGGCCACGCCATTGGCATTCCTGAACTTTTCGGAGTCAGGCCTGTCAAATACAATCGGCAATTCTCTTAAAAGCCTACTTAAAGCGATGATTTTAGGATTCTTTTTATCGATGGAGCCTCTGTTGGGAGAAAAATAAAGATCAAGCGCAAGGATGATCTCATCCCGAGACCATTTGGGATTTCGCTTCATTGTGCATTGGAATTGGAACAAGGCAAAATAAAGAAAAAAAACCAAAATGATTACAGGCTGCTCAGATTAAGACCAGCGATATTACACCAGGCATTTTTAATGCTTCGTCTGCTCTATCTGCGAGTGATATTCCAGGTATTTCGGCAGCGCAGCGGAGCCGTACCAGGGGTATATTTCCGCTTCCAGGAGCTTTTCTTTGATGGCGGGATCCGTTACCAGCAGTACTTCTGCTTCCTCTTTTGTTTTAACGGAGAGGATAAAAATGCCGCGGTATTGTTTGTCGTTTTTGCCGAGAGGGCCCGCCACTACCAGCTTGCCGTCTTTTACCAGCTTGCCGATATTGGTCATATGGCCTTTGAAAAGCTCGTTGATCTTTTCTTTGTCGGTGGTTTGGTTGCTGCCGGTTTTGAGGATCACCAGCTGGTACATTTTCATACCGTACTGGTCGGCTCCCAGGCTGTCTGCCAGGGCTTTGTTGAAAGTGGTGTTCTGGGCCTGCGCGGCTATACCGCAGGCGATCAAAAGTACGAGGGAGAATAAGCGTTTCATGGGGTGGAAATTTGGTTGATATACACCCTGAAGGTAGCGGAAATTTATTCAATCCAGCTCACTACCTCTTCCAGGAATTTGCGGTCCGTTTCATCGAAAGTATTGAATTCAGCGCTATCCACATCCAGCACGCCGAACACTTCGCCGTTCTTCATCAGCGGCACTACTATTTCGGAGCGCGACAGGCTGCTGCAGGCAATATGGCCGGGGAATTTCTCCACATCGGGCACTACCAGCGTAGCCGCGTCCGCCCAGCTCGTGCCGCAAACGCCGCGCCCCTTGCGGATGCGCGTACAGGCCACCGGGCCCTGGAAAGGTCCCAGCACCAGCTCTTCCCCTTTAACGAGGTAAAAGCCCACCCACAGCCAGCCAAACTGTTCTTTCAGCGCCGCGGCGATGTTGGCGAGGTTGGCCACCTGGTCCGGCTCACCGGTGATGAGCGCTTTGATCTGCGGAAGCAGCGAGGTGTATTGCTCCGCCTTGTTTCCCTGTATGATGCTCAGGTCTTCTGCCATACTATTAAAATAAAAAGACGCTCGATTAACAGCGTCTTCAGTGGTTATTATAAGAATCCTAATTCGAGTTTTGCTTCTTCGCTCATCATGTCCTTTGTCCATGGCGGGTCGAAGGTGAGCCGCACGTCTGCGCTGGAGACGCCGGGAATGGCTGAGATCTTGTTGTTCACCTCCTCCATGATGCTGCCGGCTACGGGGCAGCCGGGTGCGGTGAGGGTCATGATCACCATTACTTTGCCTTCCTCTCCTATTTCGATCTTGTATACGAGGCCCAGGTCGTAGATGTTCACCGGGATCTCCGGGTCATACACGGTGCGTAGCGTTTCTTCCACCTGGTCTCTGAGTGTTGTTTCCATGATTCGTCAGTTTTGCAGTGATTTGGCCTGGTAACCGATGGCGTACAGCTTGATCTGTTTCAGCATGCTCAGCAGGCCGTTGGAGCGTGTGGGGGAAAGATGGCTGGTGAGGCCGATGGCATCTATGAAGTAAATGTCTGCTTCTGCAATGTCTTTCGGCGTTTGCCCGCTCAGCACCTGGATAACGAGGCCTACCAGGCCTTTCGTGATCACGGCATCGCTGTCTGCGGTGAATACCAGCTTGCCGTCCGCCAGTTCCGCATGCAGCCAAACCTTGCTCTGGCAGCCGCGGATGAGGTTATCGTCTGTTTTATATTTCGGATCGATGAGCGGCAGGTCTTTCCCCAGCTGGATGATGTATTCATACTTTTCCATCCAGTCGCCAAATACTTCGAAGTCCTCTATGATCCTGTCCTGTTGCTCTTTGATAGTCATCATCCCTAGGTTTTGTTTATCCCAGCAAAGTTACGGCTTTATGCACACCTTCCACCAGGCGATCGATGTCTTCCGTATTGTTGTACACTGCCAGGGAAGCGCGTACGGTGCCGGGTATCCCGAAGCGGTCGCAGAGCGGCTGCGTGCAGTGGTGGCCGGTACGCACGGCAATGCCCTGCTGGTCCAGCAATACGCCTACGTCAGACGGGTGCGTGTTTCCCACGAGGAAAGAAATAGCCCCGCTACGGTGTTTGGCTTCCCCGATGAAACGCAGTTCTGGTATAGCTTTCAGCGCAGCGATGGCATATTCGGTGAGCTGGTGCTCATATGCCTGTATGCGGTGAATGCCCAGCTTGGTAGCCCATGCCACGGCCGCTCCCAGCCCGATAGCCTCGCAAATGGCGGGGGTACCGGCTTCGAACTTCAGTGGCGGTTCGCTATAGGTTGTTTTTTCGAAGGTCACATGTTTGATCATGTCCCCGCCGCCCTGGTAAGGCGGCAGCTTGTTCAGCCAGCTTTCCTTTCCGTACAGGATGCCGATGCCGGTGGGGCCGAACAGCTTATGCCCGGAAAGCGCCAGGAAGTCCACATCCAGCTCATGTACGCGGATGGGGATGTGCGCGGCGGCCTGTGCGGCGTCCAGCATTACGGGGATGCCTTGCTCATGCGCGAGGGCGATGATCTCTTTCACGGGGTTCACAGTGCCCATGGTGTTGCTCACCCAGGCAATGGAAACGATCTTTACGCGCGGGTTCAGCATGGAACGGAACGCGTCCATTTCCAGTTCGCCCTTATCGTTGATGGGAATTACTTTCAGCTTTGCATTTTTCTCTTCGCAGACCAGTTGCCAGGGCACGATGTTGGAATGATGCTCCATGGCCGAGATGATCACCTCGTCGCCCGCTTCCAGGAATTCTTTCCGGAACCCGTTAGCCACGAGATTGATCGCGTCTGTAGTGCCTTTGGTAAACACTACTTCATGATGATGCGCGCCAATGAAAGCGGCCACCTGGTGGCGGGCAGCTTCGTAGGCCGCGGTGGCCTGCTGGCTGAGGGTATGTACGCCACGGTGCACATTGCTGTTGTAGGTGGTGTAATATTCCTGCATGGAGCGGATCACGGATACGGGCTTCTGCGTGGTGGCCCCGTTGTCCAGGTACACAAGCGGGCGGCCGTTCACGGTTTGTTTCAGTATCGGGAACTCGTTCCGGACCAGGTCTTGCTCCTGCCAGATGATATGCTCTGCTGTAGTGGTTTCCATGTTATTCCGTTTTAGTTGTTGGTCGCAACAGACAGGTACCTGGAGGCGATCTGCTCCACCTGTTTGCGCACGGCCGGAATTTTAACCTGGGCGGTCACGTCGAATGCGAAGGCTTTCACCAGCATGTTGCGGGCTTCTGCGTCGCCGATACCGCGGGCTTTGAGGTAGAACAGCGCGTCCTCGCTCACCTGCCCGATAGTGGTGCCATGGCTGCATTTCACGTCGTCCGCAAATATTTCCAGCTGCGGTTTGGTGTAAATGTTGGCTTCGGGAGATATCACGAGATTGTTGTTCTGCTGGAAAGCGTTGGTTTTCTGTGCGTCCTCGTGCACATAGATCTTCCCGTTGAAAACGCCGGTAGCCTTGTTCATCATCACTCCGCGGTACAGCTCGTTGCTTTCGCAATGCGGCATGCGGTGATCCACGGAAGAGTGATTGTCCACCAGCTGGGTGCCGGAAGCGATGTAGAAACCATACAAATGGGTTTCAGTACGCTCCGCGTCCAGGGAGATGTTAAGGTTATTGCGCACCAGGTCGGATTCCGACAGGGTGAAAGTATAGTTGTTGTAAAGGCTTTTGCCCATTTGTTCCACCAGCGTCTGGTTGATGAAACGCAGCTTGCCGCCACCGGTCTGCAGCTGGTAATGGCTCAGCTGCGCGCGTTCGGCCACTACGGCTTCGGTCACGCTGTTCACCAGCACGGCGCCTTCAACGTCTACCGCGGCCGCCGATTCGATCAGCTGGGCGGAAGAACCTTCCTGCGCAACCCAGAGGTGGCGCGGGTTTACAAGCAGGTTACCGTTGTTGTGATAGAGGTGGATGATGTGAATGGCTTGTTCCACCTGGGCTTTCGCCTTCACTTCTATAAAAAGGCCGTCATTGAACAAAGCCGTGTTCAGCTGTGCAAAATGATGCTCTTCGAGTTTTTTGCTTTTGTTGAAATACTGCGCATAAGCCGGCAAAGCGGTGGCTTCGCTGAGCTTTTCGACCGTTACCTGCGTAGCGGGCGGCAGCAGGGAAAGCGCCTGGTCCAGCACGCCGTTCACCAGCACGAGGCGGTAAGTATCCGGCAGCAGCAGGCCGGTGGCTTCCAGCTGTTTTTGCGTAATGGCGGGAGCTGCGGGCAGGGCGATGCTGAGGCTTTTGAAATAGGGAACCACGTTGGTGTATTTCCAGTCCTCCACTTTCACCGTGGGGATGCCGCCGAGCGCATGGAAGCGGTCCAGCGCGGCTTTCCTCCCGGGCCAGCCGGCGTTGCCGAACTGTGCGGTGAACAGTGCCGGCAATGTTTCAGCGAATGATATATTATTACTAGTAGTAGTGGTCATGATTTATTGTACGGGTTCTTCTAAACGGATGTCTTCTTTCAGCCAGTCGTATCCTTTTTCTTCCAGCTCCAGCGCCAGTTCTTTGGTGCCCGATTTCACGATACGGCCGTTATAGAGTACGTGTACAAAATCCGGAACGATGTATTCCAGCAGGCGCTGGTAGTGCGTGATGATGATGAACGCATTGTCCTTGCCGCGCAGCTTGTTCACCCCGGCAGAAACGATGCGGAGGGCGTCGATGTCGAGGCCGGAATCCGTTTCGTCCATGATCGCCAGTTTGGGTTCCAGCATGGCCATCTGGAAAATGTCGTTGCGTTTCTTTTCGCCGCCGGAGAAACCTTCGTTCAGGGAGCGGTTCATGAGGTTGGCGTCAAATTCCATCAGCTTCTGCTTGGATTTGAGCATGTCCAGGAACGCTTTGGCCTGCATGGGGGGCTGGCCGTGGTAAGCGCGGATCTCGTTCACCGCTGTTTTGAGGAAGTTGATGTTGGAAACGCCGGGTATTTCTACCGGGTACTGGAAGGCAAGGAAGAGGCCTTCGCGGGCACGAACCTCGGGGCTCATGTCCAGCAGGTCTTTCCCATCAAAATCCACGGAGCCTTCAGTCACTTCATAAGCTTCCCTGCCGGCCAGTACGGAGGCCAGGGAACTTTTACCGGAACCGTTAGGCCCCATGATGGCGTGTACTTCGCCCGCTTTCACATTCAGATTAATGCCTTTCAGAATAGCATTTCCTTCTACTGCAGCATGCAGGTTCTTGATATTGAGCATTTCTTTGTTTGTTTATGTTATCCAACACTGCCTTCCAGCGTAATGGATAATAATTTTTGCGCTTCCACGGCAAATTCCATGGGCAGCTGGTTAAGTACTTCTTTTGCGTATCCGTTCACGATCATATTCACCGCCTGCTCGTTATCTATACCACGTTGGTTCAGGTAAAACACCTGGTCTTCCCCGATCTTGGAGGTAGTGGCTTCGTGCTCTACCATGGCCGTGTTGTTCTTGGATTCGATGTAGGGGAAAGTATGCGCGCCGCAGCGGTCGCCGATCAGCAGCGAATCGCACTGCGTGAAGTTACGGGCGTTGGTTGCGTTGGGGCCTACTTTCACCTGGCCGCGGTACGTGTTGTGCCCGTGGCCGGCGGATATGCCTTTGGAAATAATACGGCTCTTCGTATTCTTCCCGATATGGATCATTTTGGTACCGGTATCTGCCACCTGTTTGTTGGCGGTAACGGCTACGGAATAGAACTCGCCGATGGAATTGTCGCCCTGCAGGATCACGCCGGGGTATTTCCAGGTGATGGCGGAGCCGGTTTCCACCTGCGTCCAGCTGATCTTGGAGTTCTTTCCTTTGCAGATGCCGCGTTTGGTCACGAAGTTGTAGATACCGCCTTTCCCGTCTTTATCGCCGGGGTACCAGTTCTGAACGGTAGAGTATTTGATCTCCGCGTCGTCCAGCGCAATAAGCTCCACCACTGCGGCGTGCAGCTGGTTCTCGTCGCGCATCGGGGCGGTGCAGCCTTCCAGGTAGCTTACGTAGCTGCCTTCGTCGGCAATGATGAGGGTGCGCTCAAACTGGCCGGTGTTCTTGGCGTTGATGCGGAAGTAAGTGGATAATTCCATCGGGCAGCGGACGCCTTTGGGAATGTATACGAAAGAACCGTCTGAAAACACGGCGGAGTTCAGCGCGGCGTAAATGTTGTCTGCCTGGGGCACTACGGAGCCGAGGTATTTTTTCACCAGCTCGGGGTGTTCCTGCACGGCTTCGCCGAAGGAACAGAAGATAATCCCCAGCTCATGCAGCTGTGCTTTAAAGGTGGTGGCTACGGAGATGCTGTCGAACACAGCGTCTACCGCTACGCCGGAAAGCATTTTTTGTTCTTCGAGCGGAATGCCGAGTTTGGCGAAAGTGGCCAGCAGCTCGGGGTCTACTTCGTCAAGACTGTTATACTTTACCTGGTTCTTCGGTGCGGCATAATAGGAAACGCCCTGGAAGTCCACTTCCGGGAGTTTGAAATTCTGCCAGGTGGGCATAGTCAGTTTCTGGAAAAGCTGGTATCCTTTCAGCCGCCATTCCAGGAGCCATTCCGGTTCCTGCTTTTTGGCGGAAATGAAGCGGATAATGCCTTCATTCAGCCCGGGAGGCGCAATATCCATTTCGATCTGCGTCTCAAATCCGAACTCGTAATCGCGGCCCGCCAGTTCCTGCAATATGTCTTGTTCTGCGCTCATATATTTATATACTTCTCTATCAGTTAATTGGGTCTAAAATGCTGAAAATGACCTGGTCGATGCTCCTTAAATTCCGAAATCAAGGTACAAAGATAGTACCTCGGAAGCGGGAATCCCTCATTGTCAGCGGGAATTTCAGGAATGAACGAAAAATTCATTGCTTTGAAATCCCGACAAAGTTACGATATTTGCGAATAAAGCAAGTAAAAACTTGGAAAACTACAAGGCATATCATACCTCTTCAACCGACCGGCTGTTACTGCTGTTAAAAACCAAAGGGCCATTGAGTACCAATGGGATAGCGCAGGAACTGGGCATTACGGGCGAGGGCGCGCGGCAGCAGCTGCAGCGCCTGGCGGAAGAAGGCTGGGTGATATTTGAGTCAATTTCCAAAGGAGTGGGCCGGCCGAGCCTGGTATGGAGCCTGAGCGAGCGGGGCAACCGCCGTTTTCCCGATACGCATGCCGAATTGACGGTACAGCTGATCAACACCATCCGCGACGTGCTGGGCGACGAAGCCCTGGGCAATGTGATCTCTGCCCGGGAGCACAAGGCGCTTTTGCGTTATTACGACATCATTAAGGAAGAAGAAAGCCTGGAAGCCAAGGTCCGCAAGTTCACCGAGCTGCGCAGCCGCGACGGCTACCTGGCCGAATACCGCCGCGAAGGCGAGGGTTTCGTGATGATCGAGAACCACTGCCCTATCTGCGCCGCTGCCAACGCCTGCCACGACATCTGCAAGGTGGAGCTGCAAACATTCCAGCAGATCTTCCGGGAATGGGGCACCATTGAGCGGATGGACCATGTGCTGGAGGGTGCGAGGCATTGCGCTTACAGGATATTGCCTGTTTGATTTTTTGTTTTTTTTATTACATTTGCACTCCCGCGTCAGAAATGACGCGATATATTTTGACTCCCTAGCTCAGTTGGTTAGAGCTACTGACTCTTAATCAGTAGGTCCTGGGTTCGAGCCCCAGGGGGGTCACAGAAGGCGCACCAAGGTGCGTCTTTTTTATTTAAATGATCCCACCAGTTTTCTCTACGCAACACCTATTTGACTCTCAAAAAGTTCGTTGTTTACGTCAGGTTTGATCTCTTGGTACCAGAACCGGGCTCCAATGGCGGGAGAATCATTTATATTTTGTTTGGTCCCCTTTTCAGAAGCGGAATAAATATAGATGTTGGCTCTGCCAAAGGTTATTGAGGCAGGTAAAATTATTTCCAGGCAGCAGACAGATCAGCTTTTGTTTTATTTCTATCAACGATCTTTCATACAGATCTCCTAACTGAGATAGCTTTTAAAACTCCCTTCCCACCACATCTCCCGGATTATTGGAGATCGCTGGTAACATAAAACCCAACTTCTCTGAAATGTATAAAACCTATCCGGAAATGTATAAGTAGACCTTCGCCCCGCTGCTGAACTTTGCTATATAAATTAAAACTTAAAAAGATGAAAACAACAAACACAAAAATTGTCCTTGTAACCGGCGGGAGTCGGGGAATTGGAAAAAGCATTGCGTTAAATGCCGCTCAACGTGGCATTGACGTTATCCTCACTTACAACAGCAACTCCGATCAGGGAAAAGCAGTTGCTGATACCATCAACACCAATGGAGGCAAAGCAGTTGCCTTGCCATTAGACATGTCCCAAAGTAGCACTTTTAGCAGCTTTGCCGATCAGGTCTCACAGGTGCTAAAGCAGGAATGGAATCGTGAAAACCTCGATTATCTTGTAAATAACGCAGGGATATCCCAGCGAATGCTCATCAAAGACACAACCGAAGAGCTGTTCGATGAACTTGTGGATGTAAATTTTAAAGGTGTGTTTTTCCTTACTCAAAAACTAATTCCTTTGATCATTGATGGTGGTCAGGTTATTAATATTTCTTCCGGGCTTGCCCGCTTCGCCTTTCCTGGTGTTGCTGTGTACGGTGCTCTTAAGTCCGCAACAGAAGGCTTGACACGGTATTTTGCCAAAGAATATGCCGGAAGGAAGATCCGTGTAAATAGTGTTGCGCCAGGGGCAATCGACACTGAGTTTGGTGGTGGAAAAGGCGATGATAGCCATCGTGAGCAAATTGCCGGCATGACTGCGTTAGGACGCCTTGGGAATGCGGACGATGTGGGCATGTTTGTTGCATCCCTCCTTTCCGAAGACAGCCGCTTTGTAAATGCCCAACGCATCGAGATAGCTGGCGGGATGTTCATCTAGTTCCCGAGAGGAGCATGCCTTACGTTTGTTCCTCTATTCTTCAAACCCAATAACTTATTTATGAATTCTTTAAAAAAGAAAGTCGCACTGGTTACTGGTGCCTCAAGAGGCATCGGTAAAGCAATTGCGCTGAGGTACGCCCAATTGGGCGCAGACGTTGTGGTTAACTACGCAAGTAACAGCGTGGCAGCTGATGCGGTAGTTAAAGAAATTGAAAGTTATAAGGTAAAAGCCATCCCGGTGAAAGCGGATGTTTCTAAACCCGCTGAAATAGATCGGCTGTTTGAATTGGCCGTCAAAGAATTTGGGAAAATTGATATTGTGGTGGTAAATGCGGGGTTAGAATTAGTAGGTGTGCCGGTTGCCTCGTTTAGCGAACTGCAATTTGACAACTTGTTTAATACCAATACAAAGGGCGCATTCTTCACCATGCAGGCGGCAGCGAAGCATGTCGCTGACAATGGCCGGATCATCTATATCGGCTCAAGTACTACAGGGCTGCCTAACCCCGGCTATGCGCTGCATGGCGGAAGCAAAATGGCCGCTTTGTACCTGGTGCAAGTATTGTCGAAGGAATTGGGCAAAAAAGGCATAACCGTAAACGCCATTTTGCCCACGGCAACCGAAGGTGCTGGAATCCATACTGTTGTTGACGCGGAAGCTCCTATCAGGGCCATAATACCAACATTCTATCCCATGGGGCGGATGGGTACTCCGGAGGATGTAGCAAATGTTGCAGAATTTTTCGCCGGTGAACTGTCGGCCTTTGTAAGCGGACAGCAGCTTTTGGTCAGTGGAGGTGCTATCGCCTGAAGAAAAATTACCTCCGCTTCATTGTTTATCAATGGCAGAATTCTTCCTGTACAAGTCATTTTTAGTAAATTTACCTAGCTTCCAAATTGGTTATATATGCAACAATCATTCGTTGATATCAATACCATACATGAGCTACATAAGCTCTACAGCTGTCCGCCGCCGAAACATCCACTGGTTTCCTTCCTTCGGTTGCAGCAGGTCAGCAGGGACAACTTTCCGGAAAAGGAAACCACGTTCCGGCTGGGATTTTATGCTGTGTATCTCAAACAATTAAAAGGATCAATGGGTTATGGGCGCTCCCATTACGATTTTGATCAGGGTACATTGGTATTTACCGCTCCGGGGCAGGCTGTTTCCACGCAACGCTACATCTCCTATGATGATGGATGGGGATTATTCTTTCATCCTGATTTGTTGAACCGGACCGGGCTGGGCAAAAAGATACATGGATACTCATTTTTTCAGTATGATGCCAATGAAGCGCTGCACGTGTCCGAGGATGAAAAGAAGACGTTGCGTAACTGCGCGGATAATGTGACACAGGAGTATTCGCAAAACTTAGACAAACACTCACAGGAATTGATCGTGAACAACCTTGAACTGCTGCTCAACTATTGCAGCCGTTTTTACGACCGGCAGTTCTTAACACGTTCCAAACCCAGTCAAGACCTGGTTCAGCAGTTTGAAAACCTGCTGCTGGGCTACTTTTCAAAGGATTCGCTGATCGATGACGGACTTCCCGATGTAAAATACTTCGCATCACGGCTCAACCTCTCTGCTGATTATCTTTCCGATCTACTGAACAGATATACGGGTAAAACCACCCTGGAACATATCCACCTGCAACTGGTAGACAAAGCGAAAACCCTCCTGTGGAGCACAGACAAAAACATCAGTGAAATTGCATATGAACTAGGCTTTGAACATCCTTCTCATTTCACAAAAGTATTTAAAAGCAAGACCGGCAAGTCTCCGTCGGATTACCGGCACCTGAATTGAAAAATGACGCATTTTGCATCTTTATAAAACATACTATGAACTTAAATTCCAACTGCGGCATACGCACATTTAAAATACTGATTATTTGTATCATGACGATTTTCGTCTCAACATCACAAGCTCAGGTTTCCACGAGAATCCACAACATTGTGCTTGTTCATGGTGCATTTGTAGATGGCTCCGGCTGGCAGCAGGTCTATGAAATCCTCACCCAAAAAGGCTACAAGGTCAGCATTGCACAGCCTACGCTGACTACCTTTGAAGGCGATGTGGCTGCTGTAAAACGAGTAGTCAACCTACAGGATGGACCTTGTATTTTGGTAGGGCATAGTTATGGAGGCGCCGTAATAACAACGGCGGGTAATGATTCCCTGGTTAGCGGACTGGTATATATTGCCGCACATGCACCGGATCACGGTGAATCTGAGGCTGGCAACGGGAAAAGTTTTCCGGCTGCTTATAAATCACTAATTAAAGGAAATGACGGCTGGGACTACATTGATCCAAAGATGTTTGCTTCTGATTTTTCAGGTGACCTGCCAAAATCAAAAGCAGATTTTATGGCTAATTCGCAAACGCCTACTGCCGACGTGGTATTCCATGCCATCATTCAAAATCCAGCCTGGAAAACAAAGCCTGTTTGGTATATGGTAGCAAAATCTGATAGGATTATTAATCCTGATTTAGAGCGGATGTATGCCAAAAGAGCGAATAGCGTAAAAATAGTGGAAATAGAAGGTGCAAGTCATTGTGTTTATATAACCCATCCTCAAGAGGTTGCAGACTTAATTATTTCCGCTACTGACCTTTCTAAAAAAAGGACAAAGGGAATTTAGGCTCGTCTAATTTCTGACTTGTCCGGGTGGAGAACTTTTAAGCCAATGGATAAACAAACCGCCCCCGTTTTCTTGTTCACTATTGAAAACCCAGGAATAACATGAATTCACAGGAAAAAGTATTAAGCTGTTACAACCAGGTGGCCGACGATTACGCAGCCGACCGTTGGGACGAACTCTCCAAAAAACATTTCGACCGGTTGTTATTAAAGGAATTTGCAGCCGTCAATAAAGATAAAGGGCCCTGTGCCGACTTTGGCTGCGGTCCCGGGCAAACAACAAAGTTCCTGTACGACAATGGCGTAAAGGACATTACCGGCATTGACCTGTCGCCGGCAATGATCAGTGCCGCCCGGAAGCTTTCCCCCCAGATTAAATTTGAAACCGGGGACCTGTTGAATATCGCTTACCCGCCAGGAACGCTTGGAAGCGCGGTTGCCTTTTACGCGATCGTACATTTTACGAACGGCCAGGTCAGGAAATGTTTCCAAGAGATCAACAGGGTATTAAAAACAGGCGGAAACTTTCTATTTTCCTTTCATGCAGGGGACGACGTAGTGCACTTTGACAAAGCGCATGACAAAGAAATTGATGTTGACCTGATCTTCTTTAAGACGGACGACATCATAGAACTGCTTCATGGAACGGGTTTCAATATCACTGATGCCATAGAGCGGCGCCCGTACGAGAATGCGGAATACCCCAGCAGGCGGGCCTACATCTGGGCCGCGAAAAAATAAAGGGCCGGTAACGTTATTGGCCCGGTTTGGAGCTTAAAAAATTCTCAATAAGCGGTAATACCTCGTCAAAATTTGTCTCCAATATTTTATGACCACCCTCCAGAATATGTATCTGGGCATTGGGCAAGTCCCTTTTATAACAATGGGCTTCTTCCACGCTGTAATAGATATCATACTTTCCCCACATGATCAGGGCGGGAGGCTGGTGGGTACGGAAATACTCCTGGAAGACAGGAAACCTTTTCAGGTGATTTTTGTAATCGGTATTCAGCTCAAATTGCATATCAATATTACCAGGCCTCTTCAGCAGCTCCCAATCAATCATCCACAATTCAGGACTGACCCTGGGCAATATCTCATCGGGTAATCCCCCCGTGTGCTGCCGCTTTATACCTTCTTCGCTCAGGAACCCGGAAACTTTTTTCTTCTTCTCGGGAGTGGGGTTTTCCCAATAGTCTATTGTTTCAGCCCATTGCGGGCCAATGCCTTCCTCATACGCGTTGCCGTCCTGGACAATTATCCGTTCTATCTTTTCGGGATGGCTTACACACAGGCGTAAACCAACAACGCTGCCATAGTCGTGGAGATAGACAGTGAAGGTCTTTAAGCCTATCGCATCAGTAAACTTATTTATATATTTCGCTATATTATCGAAGGTATATTCAAAGCTATTCCTGTCCGGGAAAGCGCTGAACCCGAATCCGGGGTAATCAGGGGCCACCAGATGATACCTGTCGGAGAGGGCGATCATCAAATTTTTGTAGATCACTGATGCGGAAGGAAGGTCTCCATGTAACAGCAACAACGACGGATTTTTCCTGTCCCCGGCTTCCCGGTAGAAAATATCAATGCCGTCAACTTTAATTGTTTTATTTAAAATCTGCCTGGGCATGTTCTTGTCTTTTTTGATGATCGAAGAACAGGCGCAAATTTTATTCCAACGCGGCGGTCCCCACATGGATGAGCACCTGCTTCTTTTCAGCCATACGGCAGCAAAGTAAACCAGCCTTACTAAAGATATACCCGCCGCCATAAACGACCATATTTCAATGATCAAAGCTGACCACCCTTGCGATCTTCCATTGCCCGTTTTCCCGCTTCCAGCCACCAGCGCGGGTAAAATACCACCGGTAGTTGTCAAAAACAACGATAAATGGCGGAATAACAACCAGGAGTATCGGCTGTTTTTACCGGTTTTGGGGATGACCGTGATATCTTTGCATTATCAAATCAAAACACTTTGTACATATGTTAAACGCTAAGACGGTCGGCAATAAAATTGCCACAGCACGAAAGAAAACAAATATCTCCCAGGCCCAGCTCGCCGAACGCCTGTTCATCAGCCCCCAGGCAGTCGGAAAATGGGAACGCGGCGAATCGATGCCGGACATCACTACTTTTAACAGTCTCGCGGAGATCCTGGGCGTTGATCTCAACTATTTTTCGGATAACTTCCAGTCTACCGCCACCGGGGCAGCATCAGCCGGGCCTGAGGCCCAAACATCCGGTGAATTGCAGCCGGGGAAGCAGGAGAAAAAGCTGAACTGGGATATGTCTCGAGGGAACTGGGTGGATGCTGATTTTTCAGGATTAAAAAATCTGCAGAAACAGTTCAGCTCCTCCAATATGCAGCGCTGCAAGTTCATCGGTTCGGACATGTCGGGACTACTCCTGAAAAGTAATAATATTGATACCTGCGACTTCTCCGGCTCCGACTTCCGCAACAGCCACATTCAAAATTCCCATTTAAGCAACAACCTCTTTAAGGACTGTACGCTGGAAGAAACTGAATTTTCGGGAAGCTTTATCCAGGGTTGCGATTTCACCAATGCGGATTTTACCGGGGTGGTGGCTAAATCCGGCGGCTTCGAGAAAAATACCGTTACCAACGCAGTATGGAACCGCACCTCTTTTAATGCCTTGTATATCGCTGATATCGTATTCGGGGGTGTAGTAGATGACTGCTATTTTGAAAACTGCGCCTTCAAAAGAGTGACATTCCAAAATGCAATACTGACGAACACGTTCTTTAAAGGCAAGAGCCTGAAACAGATCCGGTTTATCGACTGCCAGGCAGACCGGTTGACCTACGAATTCCTGAAGAACGGGAAAGCAAACCTGAGCGGCATTACATTATTAACCACATAGGAAACAAAAATGGAAACGATAGAGAAATATTTTTCCCGGGACATAGGGCTTATGCTCGGACGTTCCATGCGGCGCATCCTTTGCCCCATGAACTCCAGGATCACGGTTACCATTCTGCCAGTTGCGCTCCTGTTGCTGTTCGTATATCTATTTGGCGGGGCGATCCTGGTCACAGAGAAGATATTCTTTGCCATCACTGGTCTAAAGTAAAAAGCAATTATTTATTCTGATCAGGATACGCAAACCCCTTCCCTGTTTCGCAAAGGAATCGCAGGCTCCGGAGGAACAGCGCCCAATCGTTGCTGCAGGAGGCATATTCAGGGGTATACTCCTTCCATCCGTCATGATGGAATAACAACACGGTTCCTTTTTCGTGCGGCTGCAATTCAAAAGTGATCTCCGTGCCCAGCCAGTCCTCATAGCCTTTAATACAGGTCCATTTCACCCGGCTCGCCGGTTCCAGCTCCTCTACCCTCATTTCTTTGAAATAGTCGGGGCCGAAAGCAAACCTTGCCACACTGCCTGTTTCGGGTTTGGCGGTTGTCTCGGGCGTCCACCAGCCGGCCAGGCCTTCCTGGGTGGTTAGTGCTTCATATACTTTTGCTGCCGGCGCTTTGATCAGCAGCCTGTGAAAGATACTTTTCATAATTTTTTATTTACTTTTTGAAACTCGATCTAATTACCCGGGATGGCTCATGCCGCTTGCTCCCCTTTCATCCCTGCCGCCGTTCTTTCTGGAATTGAAGCCGGTTCTCCCGCTGCTTTGCAGCGCTTCCTGGCCGGCACAAAGCTGAGCCCAAGCGCTGCCAGCAGCAGCAGCACGCTCATCCATACAACGTTATGCACGCCGTAACTGTTGATAATAATGCCGCCCAGGAATGCGCCCAGCGCGAAGCCGGCATTCCCGAACGATACCATCAGGCTGGTAGCCAGCTCGGGCGCTTCCGGCGCTTCAGCTGAAATATTGGTCTGGGAGATCATAAACCCGCCGGTATGGATAAATCCCCATACGCCCACAATCGCTGTGATGGGCACAAACAGCCCGCCGAACAGGTATGCGAGCACATGCACGGTAATCAGGGCCGTTAAGAACACGCGGGCGGTGAGCAGCACATTTTTGCTGAGGGCAACGCCGGCCGCCCAGTTGCCCGCTACACTGGCTGCGCCGAACAACAGCAACAGCAGGCTGATCTGCTTGCCGGTCATAACGGACACTTTCAGCAGGAACTCCGCCAGGTAACCATAAGTGGCAAACATACCCGCTATCATGATCGTGGTGGCGACCAGCTGCAGCCATAGCCTTGAATTACCCAATACCCTGATCTGGCCCCGCTGCGTTTGCCCCTTTGGCACCGGCATGGAAGGAATGAACGCCAGCAATGCAGCCAGCGCGGCGAGGTTGATAACGCCCGCGGCTATAAAAGCACCCTGCCAGTTCACCAGGTCCGCGATATAAGTGGTGAGCGGCACGCCCAGCACGGTACCTACGCTGATGCCGCCCATTACCACGGCCACTGCTTTCGGCACGTCTTTAGGCGCCACCTGTCTCGAAGCGGCCGCGATGGCTACGGACCAGAAAACGGGATGCGCGAGGGCGGGTATGATACGCGCGATCATCAGTACGGTAAAATCGGGGGCAAGTGCCGATAAGATATTAGACAGTACAAACACGAACAGGGCCCCGCTCATC
The DNA here is from genome assembly GCF_052044405.1 of Chitinophaga sp. 22620. Lineage (NCBI taxonomy): Bacteria > Pseudomonadati > Bacteroidota > Chitinophagia > Chitinophagales > Chitinophagaceae > Chitinophaga > Chitinophaga sp. 22620. The sequence goes on from NZ_JBQEMV010000003.1 coordinate 845,919, forward strand.
AGCCACTTGCGGTTGATCTTAGCCGTCATGTACACCATAAACGGGCCGGTCAGGGCAATGGTAAGCGCAAAAGCGCTCAGCAGCCAGCCGGCAGTATCGATGGAGATCCCGAATTCCCGGGCTATTACAGGTAAAATGCCAATCACGCTGAACTCCGTGGTAATAATGCCAAAACCGCCGAAGGCTAATATGAAGATGGATCTTTTCATGGCTGAAGAATTTTATACGGATCATTCATCCGTTACAAAGCTATCCCCCAATTATAACTTTGGCCAGTGGGTAAGTGGACTTTATGACGGGGCGATTTGGACAAGAGGAATCTTTACCTTTGAAAAAAGATCCGATGAAACATCTTACCATCATAGTCCCCGACGGCCAGAGCACCCTCAGCAGCGTTGCCTGTATAGTAGGCGCTTATGAAATGTTTGAAAGAGCTAACCAGTACTGGATCGAAACCGGCAGGAAAGCATTATTCAAAATAGCGCTGGGCGGTGTTTCGGAAGAATCGGAATTTCACAACGGCATGCTGGCGCTGCGGTCGCTCACGCCCGTTTCCGCTATCCGCAACACCCATCTCATTATCATTCCCTCATTGGCCAATGATTTTCAGCAGGCCATGAAAGGCAACATACAGCTGGTCGATTGGGCGGCGGAGCAATACCACGCAGGCGCGGAAATAGCCAGCATGTGCACGGGCGCATTAATGCTGGCGGCTGCAGGCTTGCTGGACGGTATGAATTGCTCCACGCACTGGCGCATAGCCGATACCTTCAGGGCCAAATTTCCCGGCGTGATCTTACAGGAAGAAAAGCTGATCACGGACGAAAACGGGATCTACACCAATGGCGGCGGCTATTCTTTCCTGAACCTGGTGATATACCTGATCGAAAAATATTACGACAGGCAAACGGCGATCTATTGCTCGAAAATATTCCAGGTGGAGATCGACAGAACAAGCCAGTCGCCCTTCATCATCTTCAGCGGCCAGAAGCAGCATAGCGACGAGGTGGTCAAAAAAGCGCAGGCCTATATTGAAAGCAGGCCGGATGAAAAGATATCTGTTGAAGACCTGTCTGCAAAATTCGCCGTGGGCAGGCGGAATTTCGACAGGAGATTTATCAAAGCCACAGGAAACACCCCCGTGGAATATGCCCAGCGGGTAAAGATCGAATGGGCGAAAAAAACCTTCGAGAACACACCCAAAACAGTGAACGAAGCCATGTATGAAGTGGGGTATTCAGACATCAAAACGTTCAGGGAAGTATTCAGGAAGTTTACGGGGATGTCTCCATTGGAATATAAGAACAGGTACAACAAAGCATCGGTAACGGTATATTGATTGTCCCAAAAACCCCTCACGAAAGTCGCTATCGCACTGCAAAAGTTCTCCGGGTAAATGATAGCTTTGTAAAAAAAACAAACATTATGAAGCCAAAAAAGATATGGTCCAACTTAGCGGTAAGCGATCTCGCACGGACAACTAAATTTTATACAGAACTGGGATTTAAGCCCAACGGTTCCAATAAAGAATTGACAAGCTTTGTTGTTGGCAAGGATGAATTCGTGATCCACTTCTTTTTAAAAGACATCCTCAAAACCGCCATAAAGGGTGAAATAGCTGACTCACAGCACGCGAACGAAGTAATATTTACGCTTTCCGCAGAAAGTAAGTCCCAGGTGGACGATTGGGCAAAAGAAGTTGAAAATGCAGGCGGAAAAAATATATCCAGCCCGGAAGAATTTGGCGAAGGATATTATGGTTTTGTTTTTGCCGACCCGGACGGGCACAGGTTCAATGTATTTTATATGGAAGGCCTTTAATTTCTTCCACAAGAGCAAAAGAATTCTTAAAAATATCATATCGAAAAGTAAAAGCCGCTATTGTAGCGGCTTTTTATCTGTATCGTTCCAAGACGGGCTGCTGGCACTCTCTGCTATTTCATTGCTATTAAAATGATGTTCACCAGCAAAATACCTACCAGGTGGTAAGCCCCGCTGATGATGCCGTAAAGTACCGGCCGGGGAATATTCGGATTGATCGCGATGTTGACTGTATTGGCCACCAGGAACCCGATACCGATTACTAAAGAAAACTCCACCGCGCCGCTAAAGGATTGAATGTTCAGCGCATACAGCAGCACCGCGCTCGCAAGGGTGATCACCAGGGAACAAAGGGCAGGGCCTGCAATGAAAACAGGTTTGTTGGGTAAGGTCTCATTCTCTTTCCCCAAAGAGATCTTGTACGGCTTACTGAAAAACAGGGTGAACCACAAAGCGCCGAGCACGAAATACACGGCAAATGCCAGTAAAACACCGATCCAGCTTAAGTTTACGAATTGACTGATCATAATTAAAATTTATGATGCAAAACTAAACGGGGCGGTTGACAGCCCTGTGTCAGGGGTTCAAAAAGAAATTAATGATACTTGTCAAAAAAATCCTGCAGCGTCATTTTGTGGGGAGCGAATTTTTCAGGAAGGATATGCAGTTTCCTGATCCTGTCCAGCCGGAAATACCGGAATTCTTTCCGCAGGCGGCACCAGGCCACCAGCAGCCAGCCTTCCTGGGTATGCAGCAGGGCAAAAGGCTCTATCAGCCGGGTGCTGGTCTTTTGCGCTTCGTTGGTATAATCGATCCGGGTGAGGCTGAAATTGGTCAGCGCAAATTGCAGGTCGGATAAGTTATTGCTGGTCCTTTCACTGTTAAGGTTCCGGGTATAGCGGGTCCTTTCTGCGAGCAGGTTCGCTTTGTCCTTCACCTGATATCCTAATACGGCTTTGATCTTGTCTATCGCTTCGGTATAATCTTTCACAAACGAAGCGTCTTTGTTCTTCAGCACCAGCTGTTCCGCAAGGATCAGGGCGTTGGCCTGGTTTTCGGTGAACATCACGGGCGGAATGCGGTAACCTTCCATCAAAGTATATCCCCTGCCCTCTTCCGTCAGCACCGGCACGCCCGCCTGTTCCAATGCCTTGATGTCCCGGTAAATAGTCCTGATGCTTACCGAAAACCGGTTAGCCAGTTCCGTTGCCGTCAAAAGCCGCTTCGTCTGCAATTGCAGCAGGATGGCCGTGAGCCGGGAAAGCCGTTTGGTATCGCTGTCGCTCATGATCGCTGGTTTATCATGGGCGTAATAATACTAAATAATATGAATTCACGGTAAAACGAAAGCCTCCAGATCGAAACCCGGAGGCTGTTTCTGCTCTATGTTTGTATAACTAAATCTTCGCGATGAGCTTCAGCGTTTTCAGGTCGAACAGCAGGATCTCGCTTTTGTCCGTTTTATCGTATTTGCCGTTGTTATTGCTGTCGTAATGCCCGGTGATCACGAGGCCGCCCGTCTGTCGGTTCACAGTCCAGGTGCGCGTATAAAAATTATCGGGCGTCAGCTGCACCTTTTCTTCCCCGTCTGTCGAAAGGCCGAAGACCTGGAAAGGGTCGCTCCAGTCGATGCGCTTGCTGTTATCCAGGTTCACCGTACGGGCTTCCACGATAACGCGGTTGATCTGCAGGCTGTCTATCCTGATCTGGTCAAGCTCCGACAAATACCCATCCTTGGGGAAATCAACCATTTTGCTCTGGCCGTTCCTGGTGTTGATGAATAAAAGCTGCGTACTGTTCACGGTTGCCATTTTCCCCAGGTTTTCTATGGTGGCAATGGTATAATCTGTGCCGGTAAGCTCTTTCAGTTTGTTGAAGTGAACATAGTTGTATTTGTCCTGCCCGTACGCCGAAATGGCCCATAGGAAGAAAAACAAGATAAGCGCATGTTTCATTGTATATGGATTTGGTTTTGTTAGGAATAGGGTACTAGTAGCTAAGACGCTCAGGCGCTAAAAAAGTTTCAGGCGAAGGACATTGTTTTTTTGAAACATGAGAAGTTCGGCCCCTATTCCTATTACCACAAATAATATATATTTGATGTTATGCTTCTTTTAGCGCCCTCAACCGGCAAACTGCAATAAACTCACTGAATTCACATGCATCGCTTCACAACTCTTTTATTTGCCACACTTTTCCTGCTTTGCTCCGCCTCCGTCGCCTTTTCCCAATCCCTTACCAAAGCGCAGATGCGGGAAGACCTGGACACGCTCATCCATACCATCGCCCGCGTTTCCCCGCATATCGCCGTCAAAAAAGACCTCTGGAAATATGATGCCATCCGCGAAATGAAGGCGCTCCGCCGGCAGATAGACACGATCTCCTCCGACCTGTCCTGGTACCTGTTGCTGGAACAGGCGCTCACCCTTCCGCAGGATATGCATACCAGCATGCTACACCCGCTGCCTGCCTGGCTTAAAGAACAGCGGGACGCTTATCTCCGCATCCGCTCGCTCTTTAAAATGGCCATCCCCAATATTTATATGAACGGGAAATACATTATCCGCGAAGCGTTTTATTACGGGCAGGATACTATCCCGATCGGCACAGAGATCATGGAGATCGAAGGGCGGCCGGTGGACGATTATGTGCAGCGGCACATCCGGGGCAGGGGTTACGCATACGACGTCAGCCGTCGTAAGTTCTTTGGCGCAGGTTTTTTCAAAACCACGGAAACCATTTTCCGGGATAGTCTTTCATTCGGCTTCCGCCTTCCATCAGGCGCCGTTAAAAAGCTAACCATGCCCACCCGGGAATTTACCCGTTACCTGCCCACCGGGTACAAACGGCGGAACCCGACCCGCATCGAGCTGTGGGAACCTGAGAACATCCTCTACATCCGCCTCACCGAAATGAACGCGGACTCTATCCCTTTCCTGCAAAGAGAGCTGGCGAAATACAGGAGCCGGGTGCAAAGCCTCAGCCGCATCATCATCGATTTCCGGAATAACGGCGGCGGCGACGATACTACCTGGCAGTCGCTTTACGCGGCCATCCTGCCCTCGCCTGTTTCATATCCGCTGAAGATCAGCGCCAATAAAGGATTTGGGAAAGAAAAGGAAACAGCCCCGCTGCTGGCAAAATACGGACTGTATTCGCTCGTCAACGACACGGTTACGTTGGAGCCCTCTGATTCGTCGCTCCGCTTTACCGGTAAGATCTTTGTTTTGTTTGAAGACCATTACTCGAGCACTGGCAGCGCCATGATAGTCCCGAATGCGCGGCACGATGATAATTTCATTTCCATAGGCCGCAGAACCGGTTATTTCCTCGGGGTGGGCTTTGCGCCCCTGGCATTTACGCTGCCGCATTCCAAGCTGCCCTATCGCATTGCGCCCTCGCTGGAAACCACCGGCGCCGCCCGTCCGGCGGACCTTATGCACGACGAGGCTGAAATAGAAGTTCCCTATGATGTCCGGGATATCATCACTACCAGCACATATAACGGCGAACTCGGCGATAAAGCATACCTGCTGCGTTACGATCCGTTCATAAGGATAGTGATGCAACATTGAACTGGAATTCCTGAAAATTGTTCACCCGGCAAGACCGGGCGGTCCTGTTATTTCCCCGGCACCAGCTCCACCCGGTTCAGCGTGTAGCTGTATTCGCTGTTCCCGACCCTGAACGCTTTTTGTTCATCCAGTATAAACAGCACATTATCATCTCCTTTCAGCAAATACACCCGCACCGCGGGATCACTGAACTCCAGCGTATATACTTCCGCGTTAGGGTCCGATGGCAGGCCTTTTGCAACCGACCATTTACCTTCCAGCTCTTTGAGCCGGTACGAATGACCGTCCTGCCACCTCACTTCCCCGCCTCCCACAATGCGCAGCATAAACGCAGCGGGCTGTGAAGTGGCCGGGTCGCGAAAGAGCGTGAGGCGGCACTTCAGTTTTTCACAATCGCCCGGCACGGCCAGCTTCAGCTGTTGTGCAATACCGCCGCAGGGCGCCCGCCCTTCAAAGGCGCCAAAAAAAGACGGGCCTTCCGGAATGGGCTGGAAGCTGACGGCTTCCGAAGGTTTATTGTCTGCCGCGGCCGTTTGCGCTTTTGAAGATCCAGCCAGCAGTATACCGGCGGCGATGATCAGTAACGTTTTCATAGTTTTCCGGGTTTATCGGTGATCCTGCTCAGGGTGTAGCTCCAGCCGCCGTTGCCCGTCATGAGGCGCAGCCCGCTGTCCAGCAGGTGAAGCAGCTGATCGTTGAGTTTGAGCAGGGAAATGGTTTTACCGCTTTGCGCATCATGCAGCTGGTAAACGGTCGCCTGCGGGTTGGAAGCAGCGCCTTTGAGGATGCTCCATTTGCCTTCCAGCGCCAGCGTTTTCCCGCCTCCTTCAAATCCTTTAGTGCCCTGCGCGGGCATCCCGTATGTACATCGCAGCCGGAATGTTTGTTCATAGAGCGTCAGCTCCCATTTCATCAGTTCGCAGCCTTCCTTCACATCCATGCCCGGCAAAGGCCGCGTGCCCTGGCTGCAGGGCGTGCTGGCCGCAAATACGGCCGGCGGCGGAACACTATTCTGCGAACAGGCATTGGCGGCTGCCAACAGCACCGCGCCTGTCATAAAAAAGAGCCACGAAAGTTTCATATGCCTGGATTTTCCCGAAAGCTACAACCAGCCCGGCAGCCGGAAGAACATTTTACACCTCCCGGCCAAATATCTTGACGAAAAACTTCCCTTAAACAAAAAAAAAGCCCCCGGGCGCATACCTGGAGGCTTTTATATCTTTTTGAAAGACCTTTATTTCTTGAATATCCGGTACAGCTTGCCGCCGTCCGTAACAGCATACAAAGCGCCGTCCCTGCCTTCCGTGATATCGCGGAAGCGTTCTTTTTCATCGGCCAGCAGCCTTTCTTCGCCTGTCACTTTATTGTTTTCGATCACCAGCCGCGCAATGTGCGTGCTGCTCAGCCCAGCGATAAAGAGGTTGTTCTTCCATTCAGGAATGCTGTCGCTGCTGTAGAAGGTGATGCCGCTGGGAGACAGTACGGGATCCCAGTAATACACCGGTTGCTCCAGCCCTGCTTTCTGCTGGATGCTGTCGCCGATCTTTTTCCCGCTGTACTCGATGCCATATGTGATGGTGGGCCAGCCATAGTTTTTCCCGGCTTCTATCCTGTTCAGCTCATCGCCGCCCCTGGGGCCGAATTCTGTTTCCCAGAGATCGCCGGTGGCCGGGTGGAATGCAAGCCCCTGCACATTCCGGTGGCCGTAGGAATACAGCTCCGGCCTTGCATCGGCCTTGCCTTCGAAAGGATTGCCGGCAACAGGTTTGCCGTCTTTGGTGATGCGTACTATTTTCCCGAGGCCCGATTTCAGGTCCTGCGCCTGCGGCCTTGTTTCCAGGTCAGAACGTTCGCCGGTGCTCACCACCAGGTTGCCGGCTTTGTCTATCAGGATGCGGCCGCCGTAATGCAGCGTGCCTTTATAAGCAGGCGTAGCGCGGTAGATCACCGTTGCGCCTTCTATTTTCTTTTCATCCGCGGAAAGCTTTCCTTTTGCCACCGCGGTGAGATTGCCTTCGGGCAGCGCTTCGGAAAACACCCAGTACACTGTGCGGTTGCTCGCAAAATCGGGGTCCACACGCAGGCCCAGCAAGCCGCCCTGGCCGGCGGGGTTCACCGGGGGAAGGCCGGTGATGGAATCGCTCACTTTCCCGTCTGCCGTTGCGATGCGCATAGTGCCTTTTTTCTCGGTGATGAGAAAACGGCCGTCCGGCAGGGTGGTAATGCCCCAGGGAGATTTGAGGTCGCTGCTCAGCACCTTGCCTTCGTAGGCGGTAGCGGATTTTACGCTGCCGATCCTCGTTTGCCCGGGGAATGCCGGTTTATAATCGGAGTTGGCAGGCTTGGTTTCAACAGGCGCGCCGGTAATGGCGCTGTCTGCCGTTGCCTCGCCTGTGTTTTTGGGAGCGCTCTGGCCACAGGATGCTAAAATTAATGTGCCTCCAAGACAGATCGCCGCCAGAAAGCCGGGTTTCGGATACATGTTCATAAAATGGTTTTATGTTACGATTGCTGCTTAAATATAGTCCAAGTTTCTATAATATTCTGCCGGCATCGCTTCGGGCACAAGTTGAAGCGCAATTTTGAAGGAATTTTGAAACGGCCCCGTTTGATGCGGGCAGCTTTCGCCTTGATATGGATGAACTTTAAAAAAGAAATATTGTATTTTTGAAATATATTAAAGCCGGTCAGGTAAAGCCAGGATATGGTCTCCGCTGACAGCATAAACGCCTATATATGAGCCTGATCAAGGATGTACGGATATTTCTCAAAGGTTATTCCGTATACAAAAAGGAAAAACAAACACCCGAAGCAGCTTATCTCAGCATGCGGAGGTTGTTCAGCAAAACGAACGGCCGCTTCAACAACATCGCCGCCGCGCTGGAAACCGCCTTCATGCCCAAATATAAATTTGACCCACAGGTTACCGGCATACTGGGCACGCTTTCGCAGGACGAAATAAAACAGATAAGCCAGGCCATCCGGGAAAACGGTTTTTATATTTTCCCCCGCCCGCTGGAACAGGAAAAGGTAGACGAGCTGATCCGGTTCGCCCGCACAACGCCCGCCGTTCCCCGTATCGCGGGCAACAGAACGCCGGTGGTATACAGCAGTGAACAGCCCGTGAGCCCGGTATACGATTTCACGGCGCAATCCCTGTTCGAAGCGCCGGTGATACAATCGCTGCTCACGGACCCTACCGCGCTGGCCGTGGCGCAGGAATACCTTGGCCCCAGGCCCATGCTGGACCTGGTGACCATGTGGTGGAGCACCGCAGCCAGGCGGAACACGGACCTGTCCGGCGCCGCACAGCTGTACCATTTTGATATGGACAGGATCAAATTCCTCAAATTCTTCATTTACCTTTCTGATGTGGACACCTACAACGGCCCCCACTGTTACGTAAAAAAATCGCACCGCGTCAAACCCAAACCCGTACGCAGGGACGGCAGGATACCCGATGAAGAGCTGATGGCCAATTACCCCGCCGCCGATTTCGAAGAGATCACGGGTAAAGCGGGCACTATACTGGCGGTGGACACCTCCGGCTTCCACAAAGGCAAGCCGCTGGAGAAGGGAGAACGTTTGCTTTTCCAGATGGAATTCGCCACCAGCATGTTCGGCCAGAACTACCCGCCCGTGCAGGTGACGGAAAAGATCGCGAAGGAGTTCCTGGACACCACGAAGAAATATGACAGGACTTATAAAGAGATCTTAAAAAAGAACTAAAAGCATTGCCATATTTGTAAAGAGCCGCACGTAATGTGCGGCTTTTGTTATTTCCCTTTGATCTTCTTTTTATGCTCTTTTCCCCAGCGGATCATTTCGAGGATAATGCCGCCGAAGGACTTGCAGTATTCCGTGGACATGTATTCAACCCTGGTCGGGAAATCCGGGTCTTCCACCCGTTTGATGAGCTTGTTCAGCTCCATTTCCTTCAGCTCCCGCGAAAGCATGCGCGTGGTAATGCCCGGGATGCTGCGTTCTATTTCCCGGAAACGCCTGTTGCCGTTACAAATAGAGTTGATGATGGGCAGCTTCCATTTGCCGCCGATCACATAGATCGTGTCCTGCAGGGCCTGTACCTCCTCCGACTGGTTCCTCGGGTTGGATAGTATTTCATCTATTGCTTTGCTCATTGGTATCATGCGTTATACTGGTTACAAAGTTATACCAATTGGCCGGTAACTTTGGCCTTGCAATCATAAAATTGACAAACCAATGAGCATACAGCACAAAACAGCCCTGATCACGGGCGGCAACAGTGGCATAGGATACGCTGCGGCAAAGGAATTAAAAGCGCGGGGCGCAACAGTGATCATAACCGGCCGGAGAAGGGAAGCCATGGAAAAGGCCGCGGCAGAACTCGGCGTGATGACGTTTGTAGCGGACCAGTCCAGCCTGGACGACACGGGCCGCCTGGTGGAGGAAGTAAGGAACCGTTTCGGGAAGCTGGACATCCTCTTCATTAATGCCGGCATTGCCGCTTCTTCCCCGGTAGAACTGGCCACGGAAAAGCACTTCGACGATATCATGAACATCAACTTCAAAGGGGCTTATTTTACGCTCAGCAAATTCATTCCGTTGCTGGCAGACGGGGCTTCGGTGGTGTTCCTTTCCTCCAATACCGCCAGCATGAGCGGCCCTGGTTCCTCCGTATATTCCGCCAGCAAGGCGGCGCTCAATTCAGTGATGAAGATCGCCGCGCTGGAGTTGGCCCCGCGGAAAATAAGGGTGAACGCCGTGAGCCCCGGCCCTACCAAAACGGAAGTGCTGAATAAAGGTAATTACGATGCAGCAACGCTGAAATTGCTTTCTGAAACACTGGTGAACCACATACCACTCGGTAAATGGGGCGCAGCTGAAGACGTGGCGCGGATGGTAGCGTTCCTGTGCGACGAGCCGGCCAGCTTTATCACAGGCGCCGATTTCCTGATGGACGGCGGGATGTCGTTATAGCAGAATTAATTTCTGAACGGAGGCCTGCAGGCGTTGCGGGCCTTTTGTTATGCCCCTAGCTTCCCTTCCTGTAAGCCAGCGCGGTTACCCCGGCATTTTTCCTGAAATACCCGCTGAAATGCGCGGGATCGCTGAAGCCCAGCCGGTAGGCGATCTCTTTGATGGAGAGCTCCGTGTGCTGCAACAGCGATTTCGCCTCCGCCATATTCTTCTCCATGATCCAGGTGCCGATGGACTTGCCCGTTTTCGTTTTGATCACAGTGCTGAGGTAATTGGGGTGAAGGTTCTGATCGTCCGCATAATCCTGGATGTGCAGGATGCTGTCTGCCTTGCCGGCGCTCAAGTCGCGGTAATGCTGGTCCAGCAGGCGGCGGAACTTCTTCACGATCTGCGAGCTGCGGTTGCCCTCGTTGATGGGATTGTAATCTTCCCAGAAATATTCTTTGATCTTCAGCAGCAGCACCACGAACAAATGCCCGATCAGCTGGTTGCGGTACGGCGATCGGGAAACATATTCCTTGTGTATCTGCGTATAGATGCGCTCGAATTCGGCAAACACTTCCTCGTCCAGGTTCCGTACCGGGAAATTCTCCGCCAGCAGGAACGGGAACTGGTCGAATATCTGCGGGTGGACGTGCTCTTTCAGGAACGCCTCGCTGAAAGTGACCAGCATGACGTTCTCTATTTCCGTCCATGTATAGGAGCGGTAGTGCCCGGGGTTGGTGAAATAAAAACAATTGGGTTTGATCTCGTATTGCTCCTCATCTATCGTATAGGTGCCATGGCCCTGTTTGGTAAAATTGAAGACGAAGAAGTTCAGCCGGCTGGTTTCCGCGTGGAAAGGCAGTTCCAGGAACACTTCTTTGAGGTTAAAGATGGTGAAGTTGCTCTCTTTCCCGTGGAAAACGGGGCTCAGCCCCATGTCCTGATACTGGTCGAACAGCGTATCAAATACCTTGATCTTCTCCTTTTTCATACAACCTAAGATATATCATTCCCCGAATTCCTGATCTGAGAAATTCGCAGGTCTTGCTGAGGATATTACAATTTTCCGGGAGCGGCTTTCCGCAACTTTGTATCGTCAATCACACACAAACAAAAACAAAAAAAGCACTCAACATGAAAACGCTCGAAAACAAAGTTGCGCTCATCACCGGCTCCGGCCGCGGTCTTGGTAAAGCTATCGCCGAAAGATACGCCGCCCTCGGCGCCAGCCTCATCCTGAATTACAGCCGGGACCAGCGTTCCGCCGAAGAAGTATTGTCCAACGTTACCGCTATGGGCGCCAAAGCCATCCTGGTAAGGGCTGACGTGAGCAGGGTTGCTGAGATCGAAAGGCTGTTCGCCGAAGGGCTGGCTGCTTTCGGGAAGATAGATATCGTGGTGGCCAATGCGGGCATTGAGCTGGTGGAAACCATGGTGACCGATTTCACCGAAGAGCAGTTCGACCGGGTGTTCACCATCAACACCAAAGGTTCTTATTTCACCATGCAGCAGGCGGCCAAACATGTGGCGGACAAAGGGCGGATCATTTACATCGCATCCAGCACCACCAGCTTCCCCATCCCGGGCATGGCCGTATACGGCGGCAGCAAAACCACCCCTCGTTACCTGGTGGATGTGCTGGCACAGGAGATCGGCCACCGCGGCGTAACTGTGAACTCAATTATTCCTTTTGCCGTTGATCATTCAGGTATATTTGCAGACCCGGGCGCCTATCCCGAACTGAGGGCTTCCCTCATCAGCTCCTCCCCCATGCGCAGGCTGGCGGAAGTTGAAGATGTGGCCAACGTGGCGGAGTTCTTCGCGAGCGAACTTTCCTCTTTTGTAAACGGGCAGCACCTGCTGGTAAACGGCGGCGCGAATCAATAACCATCATCACATCCTTTTTCATTCAAACTTCAAAATCAATATTATGAGCACCGTAAACAATAAAGTGATACTGATCACCGGCGCCTCCAAAGGCATGGGCGCGGATATGGCCGCCAAACTCGCAGCAGCGGGCGCAAAAGTGATCGTTAACTATTCCAGCAATACAAAAGCGGCAGACGATGTGGTGGCAAACATCAAAAACAACGGCGGTACCGCCATCGCCGTAAAAGCTGACGTGAGCAAAGCCGGAGACGTGACCGCCCTTTTCGACGCCGCCCTGAAAGAATTCGGCCGCATAGACGTGCTGATCAACAACGCCGGCATCATGGATACAAAAATGCTGAAAGATAACTCGGAAGCGGATTTCGACAGGCACTTCGACATCAACGTAAAAGGCACCTTCTTAACGCTGAAAGAAGCCGCCGCTAAACTCGCAGACAACGGCATCATCATCAATTTCTCTTCATCCACGGTGAGGCTCATGCTGCCCTCCTATGCCGTGTATTCTGCTTCTAAAGCGGCGGTAGACCAGCTCACCAGGGTGTTCGCCAAAGAGATCGGCAGGGGCATCACCGTGAACGCCATTGCGCCTGGCCCCGTGGCAACGGATCTTTTTACGCAGGGCAAATCGGAAGAAGTAATGGCCAGGATCGCCGCCATGAACGCGTTCAACCGCCTGGGGCAGCCTGAAGACATCAGCAGGGTGGTGCTTTTCCTCGCATCAGACGATTCGAAATGGATATCCGGGCAAGTCATTGCAGTGAATGGAGCCATGGCCTGAGCCCTGAAGCGGCGGAGATCTCCTGCCGGGGCAAACCTGCGCGAAAGCGCGGGTCTTTGCCTTTTGTGTATCGCAGCACTTAAATACCAACTATTTCCCGCTTGTACATATGGAATAATCTTTTTATCTTAAAATGCCCAAAAAAGGCAACCCAAAAATCCCAGGCCGGAAGCCCCCGGCCATCATTTGTTAATCATTTAAAATTCCACCCACATGAAAAAAGCCCTTTTCCTTGCAGGCACGCTGCTAATGCTGGCGCTGCACCAGGCGTTTGCCATGCCCGCGAACGCAGGTTCCGCCCAAACCCTCCACCCCGGGCGTATTATCGAATCAAGCATCAACAAGCTCCACCATCCCACGCTGGTCCCTGTCGCCAAAATGGCCAACGGCATGTTGAAGGTGGCCATCAAACAGGGATCCGAAACCCTCACGGACGCCTACGTTTGGCTCGGGTACATCAACGAGTACCAGAGCGGCCCCGGCTTGTACGGCGATGTGGCCATCCGGGTCTATGAAGACCTCAACGCCACCATTCCCTACTCACCTCCCAGCGGCCTGCTCGTGAATTACGAGATCGTAGGGTACGTGGAAGGCAGCGGCGGGTACAACATCCCGTCTTCCGTTTCCGTGTACAGCAGCGAAGTGATCATCGCCTACAACCAGGAGCATGATTACGACGATGGCACCCAGTTAAGATGGAAAGATTTCTACCTCCGCCCGGGCGACTATTTCCCGCTTTCCTGAAAACTCCCTGAAGACCCGCGCGGCGCGCGGGTCTTTTTTTTTGCCCGCCTTAAAATATTCCCCCGACCTGTTCGTCTACTGAAACAACAGTCTTAAACTGTTGTAAATGGGAAAAACAATACTCCGCATCTTCAAACGTATATTCCTGGCGGTACTGAGCCTGCTCGTACTGCTCACTCTCATAATTTTTTTATACATGAAACAAAGCAAGTTCGGTAAAAGTCCGGCCGGGGAAAGGCTGGAAATGATGAAAAGATCGCCCAACTATAAAGACGGCAAGTTCCAGAACATCCACCTTACACCCGCGCTCACCGAAGGGTACGGTTATTTTGAAGTGACCTGGGAAGTGCTTTTTAAGAAATCGCCGCGCCGCAGGCCGGTAGACAGCCTGCCTTCTATCAGGACAAACCTGCTGAACCTCCCTGCAGACAAGGATGCGCTGGTCTGGTTCGGCCATTCGTCTTACTTCATGCAGGCGGACGGTAAACGCTTCCTGGTAGACCCTGTTTTCAGCGGCAACGCCTCTCCCATCCCCGGCACCACCCGATCCTTCAACGGGGCGGACATTTACACCGTGGCCGATCTGCCGGACATCGATTACCTCTTCATCTCCCATGACCATTACGATCACCTGGATTATGAGACCATTACCCAGCTGCGGACCAAAGTAAAAAAAGTGATCTGCGGCCTGGGCGTAGGCTCCCATTTTGAACACTGGGGATATTCGAGCGACCAGCTGATCGAAAAGGACTGGCACCAGGAAGTGCCGCTGGGCGACGGTTTTACCGTGCATACCACGCCGGCAAGGCACTTTTCAGGCCGCGGCTTTACGAGGAACAATACCCTGTGGATGTCGTACGTATTGCAGACGCCTACCCTGCAGATCTACATTGGCGGCGACAGTGGCTACGACACCCACTTCGCCGAGATCGGTAATAAATTCGGCCCGTTCGACCTCGCGATACTTGAAAACGGGCAGTACGACCCGAAATGGAAATACATTCATTCCATGCCCGAAGAAGTGGTGCAGGCTGCCAGGGACCTGAAGGCCAAACGCCTTTTCCCCGTGCATTCCTCCAAGTTCATGCTGGCCAATCACGCCTGGGACGAGCCGCTGTCCAGAATATCGGAACTGGGCAAAGCGGCGGGCATTCCGCTGGTTACGCCTTTTATCGGCGAGCAGGTGAACCTGGGAGATACCGCCCAGCAGTTCACCCAATGGTGGGCGGGGATCAACTAAAATTCCCGAATTTTGACATAGACTTAAATAAGTTACATGACAAAACAGAACCCGTTTATTCTTGCTCTTAAAGCCTACAATCTTACTGTGGAGATTCACCACCATTCCGCATATCAAATTGTACTATCAAACGATACCCCTTTTACTTCAACTATCAGCGGGCAGCTGCACGAACGGATTCATGGCTTTTTAATAAAACCGCATGTTGCACATTTTTGCGTTGCTGAAAAAGGAACATTGAGCGTTTTAAATATAGAACCCTACTCAAATATTGGTTTGGAACTGGCAGGTCGATTTAAGGATAATCAGGAGTGTATCGCTTTCGACTCGCCGTCAGCAATAAATTCCTTCTTTGGGATGCCAAAAGACAGTTCAGACATCAACAAAATAGTCGATTCTCTACTCTCTAAATTGCCGTCTGCTGAATATGATGAAAGAGTTACAAGAATAGTAGAATACATCAAGGCTAACTATTCTGAGCAAAACATAACTCCACAAACATTTGCCGATATCGTTTTTCTTTCTCCATCCCGTTTGGCATCGCTCTTTAAAGCACAAACCGGCAGCAGTTTGTCTAAGTATTTACTGTGGACACGGTTACGCCAGGCTGTCTATCTTGCGCTTACCGATAAAGCCAGAAGCCTTACCGATATTGCCTACGACACTGGTTTTTACGACCTCCCCCAATTAAATAAGTATATGTACGAAATGTTTGGAATGCCCCCTAAAGCATTAAAGCAGAATAGCGATTTAATACAGATCCATTAATCCGGCTCTATCCAACAATACAGATATGTTACCAGAGGCACCTGCAAAATGAGGGTGCCTCTTTTTTATAAGTCATTTACGGCCTGATAAGGCAGCAACCAAAAATAAGAACAGTGATCTGATACAAGTTTATCCTCCTTAGAGAAAAGACCTTTGTATAGCAGGTAATTAAAAAAACCTAAAAAATACGAAAATGAAAAAGAAGATAGTAATCCTTGGAGCCACCGGAACAGTAGGTAGTAAAATTTCGGAAATCCTTTTAAACGAGGGGCATCAGGTAACGTTGATGGCAAGACACACTGAAAAGCTGGAAAAATACTGCAGCCTGGGCGCGAAAGTCATTGCAGGAGATATTACCGATCTGGAAACGCTGACAAATGCCTTCAAAAATGCCGACAGCGCTTTCGTTTTATTGCCTGACGACGTCAAGGCTGAGCATACAAGGGCCTACCAGAGGCAGGTTACGGGCACGCTGATTGAAGCCATCGAAAAATCCGGCATCAGGTACATCGTGAATATGAGCAGCCTCGGATCCCATATGCACGAAGGGAACGGCATCATGGGCGGGACGGCCGAGCAGGAAGTCAGGCTAAACCAGCTGGACGGTGTAAACGTGCTGCATCTGCGTTCTGCCTATTTTATGGAAAACTTCTTAAGAACAATAGGTATGGTTAAGAAAATGGGCGTCAATGGCACAACTGCAGATGGCGACCATCCCATACCAATGGTTGCCACAAAAGATGTTGCAAAGATCGCCGCCGGGCATTTAGCGGACCTTGACTTCAAGGGTAAAAGCGTTCATGCCGTGATGGGGCCTAGAGACTATACCTACAGGGAGTTTACGGGTATTATCGGAAGGGCTGTCGGCAATCCTGACCTGCCTTATGTGCAGTTACCTGTAGAGCAGGTAAAGCAAACATTTTTAAGCAACGGTTTTTCAGAAGATTTTGTCGATAACCTGATTGAAATGGGAACGGCCATTAAAACCGGCTACATGAATTATCAAAAAAGGGACGATTCAACTACCACGCCAACAACAGCGGAAGACTTCGTAAATGAGGTTTATGCCCCGGCTTACAATAACTGAAACTGATAAAAAAATAATCCCCGGGCACATCTTGTTACCGGGGATTTGTAATGTTATAACAAAATCCTCCGCTACTCCTTCACCAGCTCTTCCGCCACTTCCCCTCTTTCCTTTACCAGCAGCTTATTGTCATTGGTGAACTCGAATACGATATCGCGTTCCTTCATAAAAAAGACGCCTTCTTTTTCAGGATAAATGCTGAATTCTTTACCGTAGGCAGCGACCAGCAGCGCGCCTTCCACGGCACGGATCTCGGCGGTGCCGGTTTGAGGGCCTTTATATTTGCCGGCATACCTGCGCAGCACATCCGCAGGCAGCACTACCGCCTTGCGGGTGCTGAGGAAAGGCGCGGGTGCATGATCGTAGCTGAGCACACGGGTCATTTTCCACCCGCCGTTCTGTTTCAGCCAGAGGTGCGTGAACTTTGCCCAGCCGTCGCGGCGTTCGGGCTCTCCCTTTTTCTTGATGTAGAAATAGTGTTCCCCGCTGATGATAGCCCCGTAAATGACATCGGATTTTTTCATGGGGAAAACCCTGACCGTGCCGGGCACCGCTTCCCTTCTCAGCTGGAATTCTTCCGGCTGCTTGCAGAGGCCGTTCTTTAAAGAAGCCGTCAACGCATCCAGCCCGAGGGTGATGCCGCCTTTGTCGTGGTAGAACTCCACGCTGTCTGAAAAAAAGGCTTCGGAACCTTTTATGTCGCAGGTGTTGTAAGTATGCCAGAAAAGACTGTCCTTCTCCAGGATAAGCGCAGTAAGCTGCCGGTCGTTATCCTGGGCGGACAAGCCTGTGGCCGTCAGTAAGACCATTGAAACGAACAGGAAATGTTTTTGCATAAGTTGTGGCGGGTTTAAGTCCCACAAACTTAGACAAAACATAGTACCATTTTATACATAGTACTATTACATATCAAATAAACTGATAACCGGTCATAAAACAATATAACCGGCAAACAACATTGGTCCGGCGGGCTACTTCAAATGTTTATTGAGCGCCTTGGGCAGGTCGAACATGGAAAACTGGCTGACGCCGCAGATGGCTTTCAGATTCTCGTCCGCGTTGATCATCCGGCGGTTCTTTTTGTCCTGCAGATCATTTTTCTTGATATACTCCCATACCCTTTTGGTGATCTCCGTGCGTGGCATGGGTTTGTTGCCGACCAGCTTAGCCAGCATTTCGCTGGGTGTGAGCGGGGCTTTCAGGCCGGTTGCCACGCCTGAAGCAGATTTTGCGGCGGAAGGCTTAGCGGGCGCTTTTGCGGCCTGCGCGGCGGGTTTGGCCACAGCCTTCGCCGGTTTCCCTGCTGCTTTGGCGGCGGGCTTCGCAGCGGGTTTGGATGTAGCGGGAGACGCTGCGCTCTTTTTGGCCGGAGCTTTTGCAGCCGTCTTTGCGGATTTTGCCATAGTGATGATTTTTATGAGTATGATGAGATACAGAGTGTGTACCGTATTTCCACTTTTCTCCGGGCAGCGGCGCCGCGCCGGGATCATGAAAACAGGTCACACACCAGCTAAACTCCATGCAGTACTGCATTCGCGCAGTACAAGGCAACCGGCGGAGGCCGCAGAAAAGCGGAAAAACGCCTTCCAACGCCGGCGCCGGCATAGATCATACCCATAAAAACGTGCCTGAATAAGGAATTGTTGAGGTCTTTTCCCGAAAGGCAAAAAAAAATGCCTTGAAGAACAAGGCATTCGCTGTTTTGTTTTTTTGTGAAACTGTGGGGTTTCCGTTTACTGAAAACCGTTTTAATTAAATCCGTATACTACTGTGCCTCCCACGTAACTGGTGGCGGTAAAAGTTTCGGTCTTTACGACTTTATCATCTGCCAGGATCTCGATCACTATTACACCTCCGGCATTATTATGCCCGGAAATGGCGATAGTGGTGCCATACTCCACTTTTCGTTTGAATTTCACGGAGAAGGGCAAGGCCGCATCATCAAGGGTAGATCTGCCACCCGTCTGGTTATCGTAAGCAACATCCGCCTTTGTTATTCCCGGTGTTGAAGATTTTATCCTGTATTCGATATTCACGTCTTTCGGATAACCGGCCATCGGGTTTACCGGGTCTTTATCGGAACAGGAGGCAAACAATGTAACAGCGGCGAAAATGGCAATAACGCCCGAGAAACTTTTCTTTAATGATAGGTACTTCATTTATGTATGTTTAAGTTTTTCTCTGCATTCAGGGGGTATAGGAGATATAGTCAGGACTGCTTACAAGCGCAAAGGTACCGGCGCATGCGCCTTTCATCAATACCGCCAAACAGTGAATTTCGTCTACTGGTTTTCCGGTATATTCGCGGTACCGGAAACTAATGTTCAACATTTATTGTTTATTTGCCCTCATGAAACGAACTATATGCCTGGCCTGCCTCATCGTGTGTGCGTCCCTGTTTGGCAGGGCGCAATCCACCCGCAGCAAGTATGCAGACAGTCTGCTGCACATTACGCAGCGCTCCGCTTCAGACAGCAGCAAGGCATCCGCCCACCTGCTCCTTTCCTATTATTACGCATTCCGCGATCCTGCCCTTGCCCGGCAAAACCTTGACCAGGGCCGGAAAGCAGCCGCACCATACCCTTTCCTGCACGCCGTTTCCTATTTCTACGAAGGCGTGCTGTTCTACGGCGCTTCCGATCCCGCCGGCAGTGAAGCCGCATTTATGAAGGCGGACAGCCTGCTGGGGGAATTCAGCACCAAAGACGCCATCAGCTTCCGTTCCAAAACCTGGCGCAACATCGGCATACTGCGGCAGGCCGCGGGAGACGAAGAAGGCTTCGCCGACATCCTCATCCACAAAGCCATACCGCTGGCGCAGCAGGCAGGCGATACCATTGCCGTCGGCAAAAATTACCTGGACCTTTCGCTGGTGTTCAAGAACACCATGCAATACAGCAAGGCAACCGGCTACATCCTGCAATCCATCAACGTATTCAGGACCAAATATTCCGCCGGCGACCTGATCGTGGCCTACAACACCGGCGCGGAGAACTACGTGCTCGATAAAAAATACCCCGAAGCGAAAGCCATGCTGGACAGTGCCTGGAAACTGCTGGCAGGCTGGCCCGGCAAAGAACTTTACATCGATTATTACACCGCCGAAAGCATGTATTACGACGAAACGAAGGATTTCAGGAAGTCGCTGGCCAGTATAGACAAAGGCGTGGCCCTCGCCCGGCAGTACAACAAACGTTACGAGGAACAGCGCCTGCTGCTGCAAAAGTTCTACACGCACTTCAACGATAAGGACTATACGAATGCCCGCGACGTGCTGAGCTCCCTGGCGGAGCAGCCCGAAATGATGGGCCAGATCAGCAACCGGCTGCAGGTATTTAACGGTCTTGCCGAAACCAACGCCCACCTCGGCAACATGCCGGCGGCCTACAAATGGCTGAAACGCTACAGCCAGTTGAGCGACAGCGTGAACGAAAGCAAGCTCACCAACGACATCCATGCGCTGGAGATCAAGTTCAGCTCATCCGAAAAACAAAAAGAAATTGCCGCGCTGAAAATAGAACGGGAAAAAGCCGAACTCTCCGCCCGGAACAACCGCTTGATCACCTGGCTGCTGGGCACGGCCAGTATGTTCCTGCTCGTGCTCGCCATATTCTCCTGGTTATTCTACCGCAACAACAAAAAGCTGGCGGAGCAGCGGCTCAGGGAGATAGAGCAGCGGCAGGAGATCCAGTTCAGCCAGGCCATGCTGCAGGGCGAAGAACGCGAGCGCCGCAGGGTGGCCGGCGACCTGCACGACGGCCTGGGCGGCATGCTGGCCGGGGTAAAAATGAACCTTACCGGCCTCTCCTCAGCACCAGCCGCGGGCAACGGCTCCGAGCTACACAAAGTGATCGGCCAGCTGGATTCCTCCATCAGCGAGCTGCGGCGCATTGCGCGCAACATGATGCCCGAAGCGCTGCTGAAATTCGGATTGGACATTGCGTTGAAAGACCTCTGCGGATCTATGATGACAGAAGCCGTGAAGATCGGCTACCAGTCTTTCGGTATCGAATCGTCCATCCCGCAAGACACGCAGGTGACCATTTACCGCATCGTGCAGGAGCTGCTGACCAACGCCACCCGCCATGCCCATGCCAGCAACATCCTTGTGCAATGCAGCCAGAACGGCGATACTTTCCTGGTCACCATCGAAGACAATGGCAAAGGTTTCGACACCGCGCTTGCATCCCGCGCCAAAGGCATCGGGCTGGGTAATGTGAAACGCCGGGTGGATTACCTGCATGGCAATATGGAGATCATTTCCGCGGAAAACGAAGGAACCACTATAAACATAGAATTGCATGTTGCATAACGACAAGATAGCGCTGGCCATTGCAGACGACCACCCGGTGGTGATCGAAGGCCTGCAGAAGCTGCTGGAAAACAGGGAGCACATCCGCATTGCGGGCTGCTTCACTACAGGCGCGGGTATCATGGATTTCCTTAAAAATAACCGGGCAGACATTGTGCTGCTGGACATCACGCTGCCGGACGCCAACGGCATGGACCTTTGCAAGGAGATCAAGCAGCTCTCCCCTTCCACCTGCGTGCTGGCATTGAGCAATCACAGCGAGCGGAGCATCATCATGCAGATGCTGCAGAACGGCGCGAGCGGCTACCTGCTGAAGAACGCTTCCGGCGAGGAACTGATGAGTTGTATCAACGAAGCGCTCAGCGGCCAGGTGACCTTCAGCCGGGAAGTGAAGGAGATCATCGCGCGGCCGGGCGTGAACGAACTGAAACAAATGCCGCAGCTCACCCGGCGGGAAAAAGAAATACTCCAGCTCATCTCCGACGGCAAAACCACCGTGGGGATCGCGGAAGAATTATCGCTCAGCCCGCTTACCGTGGAAACCCACCGCCGGAACCTATTACAGAAATTTGAAGTGAAGAATGTGGCCGCGCTGATCAAAACAGCTGCGCAGCAGGGCTTATTGTAATGTCGTTTGTTTGTAAGCCTGCAAGAGCGGGATCTCAATTGTTTCTGCGGTCTGTCATGATTTTTTTTCAACATCCTGGTAATGGACATTCAGGTATTCGTACAGCTCGTTCCTGGCTTTGAAGTATTTTTTATTGACCATTCTCGTGACCAGGATCGCCAGCGCCCCGCCAACCGCGGCCAGCGAGGGCGGATTGTACGGCCTTACGGTGATCTTCCCGTCCTTCACGCTGATAACCGCGCCGAACAGCCCCGTCTTTTTAGCCAGGATATACTTTGCAAATAAATTCTTTTCGTGCGAGAAGGAATACTCCGGCAGATTGTATGCGAGATCCTGCTGCAATTCTTCCAGGTTAGTAGCCTGTTTAAACATAGGTTCGGGTTTAGGAAAGTAAAAATAGCAATTCCGCATCATTATACACTATCGGGATATTGTTGGCCCCCGGCAAGCGCGATAGCTTTGCTGGTATCCGCTTCACACTTTTTTAAAATTCATCAGTATGAAAAAAAGAACCCTTTCCCGGTACGGCGTCCTCCTCACGAAGTGCATCGCCGCGCTGCTTATCCTGATCCTGCAAACCGGCCTCGCCGCAGGCCAAAGCCCCCTGAAAAATATTGTGCTGGTGCACGGCGCATTTGCCGATGGCTCTGGCTGGGAGGATGTGTATAAGATCCTCTCCAAAAAAGGCTACATCGTGCACGTTGTCGGCAATCCCAACACCGGCCTGCCGGACGATGTGGCGGCCGTTCACCGCGTGCTGGACAAGATCACCGAGCCGGTGCTGCTGGTAGGCCACTCCTATGGCGGCGCCATCATCACCGAAGCCGGCAATCACCCCCAGGTGGCCGGGCTGGTGTACATCGCCGCGTTTGCTCCCGATGCCAACGAACCGCTGCTGAAGCTGCTGCAGTCTGCCCCTCCCACGCCCAAAGCCGGTTACCTGCCGCCGGATAAGGACGGTTACGTCTGGTACGACAAAACAAAGTATCACTCCGGTTTCTGTGCAGATCTTCCGAAGGAAAAAGCCGCATTCATGGCTGATTCACAGGTACCTGTAGCGGCTTCGGTGTTTGGCGCGGTGATCGCCAGCCCGGCCTGGAAAGCCAAAAAAAGCTGGTACGTGGTGGCTACGCAAGATGAGTCCATTCACCCGGACGGCCAGCGTTTCATGGCAAAACGTGCAGGCGCCACCGTTACCGAAGTAAAAGGCAGCCATGTGATATTTATGAGTCAGCCCAAAGCCGTGTGCGAGGTGATCGAGACCGCCGCCGCAGGCGCTGCAAAATGATCTTCATAGCGTCCGTTGTATTCCCTGGTTCTATGCCCGTCCGTCGTGGCATAGAACTTTTTTTTGATGCAACTTACCGCCCTTTCAGCATGGCGATGATCCGTCTGGTTTCTTCAGGGTACAGCGTGATGAGGTGCGTGCGCACGGAGTCCGGCGTGGGATTGGCCGCGCCGTTGGTGAGCAGGGTGATCGCGTTGCTGGGGAGCGCCGGCATATGGCAGTCTATGCAGTTCTGCGACAGCGTGGCCACAGGCAGGGAAGCGAGCGTACAAAAAGCCTTGCTGCCCGCCTGGTGACAATTCATGCAGCGCCGGGAGAATGCCCGCATATTGCCGGTTTCAGGGGTATGCGGGTTGTGGCAGCTGGAACAGTTCATGTCTTTGCTTTCCATAAAACACCGGCTGGCGGTGAACAGCTGGTATTGGTTGCCGTGAACGTCCAGCGACGTGGCTTTTGCGGGCATGCCGATGTCCGGAAAAAAATAGTCGGTGAGGTCGTCGCCGGGCTTGAAATCGAAAACAGACTGCTGGGCGGTGCTGAGGCCTGAATGGCAGAGCGCACACTGGTCCAGCCGCTGCTGGTTGGACAGCGCCCTGATGCGCGTGATGTGCTGCGCCTGTTTTTCGCCGGGATGCGCGGTGTGATGATCCACATGCGCGGCAGCGGGGCCGTGGCAGCGCTGGCAGTCGATACCGTACACGGTGCGGTCGCGGTGAAAGGTTTCCCTGATCTGCAACCCTTCGATCTTCGTGTCTTTGATGCCCACCGCGGAAGTATGGCAGCCAAAGCAGGCGCTGGGAATATTACGGTCGAACTTGGGATGGGTGGGCGGAAAACCCGGACTGTTTGCCCACTGGCCCGCCCCAACCAGCCAGGATACCGGCAGCTGGAAAAATTGACCGTCGTTCCAGTACAAAAAGGTCTGCGCCTTCCTCCCTGACCCGATGGCCACATCAAAACGGCGCGCTTCTTTCGGCACACCTTTCTCGTAACTGGCCTGGAATAAGCCGCTGTCGCGCTTTTCCATGACCACCATTTTTTCTTCGGTATAATGATAGGTATTCCCCGGCGCTGTAAAGCTGCCCTTTACGGTTTGTTCGCCGGCCCCGGCGGAGGTGTTAAAATGCGCGGTTTGAAGATAAGCATCGTAAACAGCCTGGTGGCAGGTAACGCAGGAAGCCTGGCTGGCATATTGTTCGCCGCGGAGGTCCGTTTCTTTTGCCGGGCGGTTGCCGGTGCATTGGGATAAAATGATCACGCAGGAAACAATGAAGCCGGAAACAAGGGCCTGCCGCTTATTCATAGACGCTGGAATTATTTTTAAATATAGGGTTATTCCGTAAGCTTCACATTCCTCACCCTGCCCGTTCCTTTGAAACGGAAACTAACGCCCACGATCTTCATATCTTCCCCGATCGTAACCTGGTAGGCCGGCCGGTCGTCCACCCGCACGGTCACCAGCCCGTCCTTTGCATCGCAGGCTACTTTCGTCCATTGGGAAAGGTCTGCGCCGAGGCCGGAGAGATCATGTTCTTTCCCGGAAACGAATTTATCCACCACCATGATGTTCAGGTCAGACACGCAGCCTACGCCTGCGAGCGGTATGATGATGGCGCTGCCGGCGCAATGCAGGTAAACTTCCGTGTGCCGGCAAACGGCAGACCCTTCGCCATAGTCGTTGATCACTTCCGCTTCGAACCGGAAATTTTTTGCGCCCAGCGAATCCCAGCCGCCTATTTTGCTGTAACGCACCCAGGGCGCATCCGGCTGCATGGGAATATTCTTCGCCCTGATCTGCGCTGCGCTGAGGCCCATTTCGTTGCCTTTTACAGCGTCTTTTTCTTCAAAATAGACCGGTACGCCCTGCTGCTCGATCATAGGCTGCCAGCCTTTCGTAGTGATCAGCAGCTGGTGCTTTTTCACCACTTCGCCGCCTACTACCAGCCTGGCCTGGAAATGGCCGGGGTAATAATACACCGAAGTGGCCTGCCGCTGGTTCCTGGAAACTTTTATGCGCCTGGTGGGGTCCCAGTTCTGCTGGATATAAACAGAGTCTTCGGCCGCGGCGGATGCGTCATAATCAAAAATGACGGAATTGGGAACGCCTTCCGTAACGGTTTTGCGGCTGGAGAACTGGTACGTTTTTACAGCGGGGCTTTCGGCTGCCGCTATTTTTTTATTCAGGATGGAATTGAAGCCCAGGATGGCTGTGACGACGATCACTCCAAAGCCGAGGGCAGCCCATACGAAGCGGGTGCTTTTGTTGTAAATAACTGCCTTTCCCGTCTCTCTGTTACCCGGATCGCCGCCGGCGGCGGGTATATAGCCGGCGCCGGTATTGTTCCCGCCGTTGCCCGAACTGAAGTTCCCGCCGGACTGTGCGACCGCCGTTTTTTCCACGCTTTGCCTGAAAGCCCTCCAGTGTTCGAACCCCAGGTATTGCGCCAGCGTGTTGAGCGTGGTGGCGGTGGGCGCGCTGTCGTATTTCACCCGGCCCCAGATGCGTTTGAGCGTGGTGCTGCTCAGGGTAACGCCGGTGGCTTCGAGGATGCTTTCAGAGAGATTTTCAAAGTCCTGGTTCGTCCACACCGCGCTCGTGCCCCAGTTCAACTTACCTTCTATCGCTTCGCAACAAGCGGCGAGGTATGCAGCGTCGTTATTGTTTTTCATTGATACTCAGTTTTTTAACTCCGTGCACGAACTTGCACGAAGTTGAATCGGGTTTGGAATACGCTCTCTTTTCATTCTTCCAATCTTTGGCCAGGTCGTTTCCGTCCGCATTCAAAGTTTAAAAAAAATCCGATATGAAAAAAGTTATCATCGCACTGGCATTCCTCCCTTCCGCCCATTCATTATCCGCTCAAAAGAAAATGCCCGCAGAAGTGCGTGTTCCTATGACGCCCGAACGCTGGGAAACAAAGGCCGGTACGGCAACCTTCACGGAGTTCAAATCCAAGCCGGCCATCCAGCTGCTTACACCAAACAATGCAGCAGTCGTAAAAGACCTCAATTTTACCAACGGCACCATTGAATTCGACTGGGCGCCCGAAGGCCCGGCTTTCGCCGCTTTTTATTTCCGGCGCAAAGACACGCTGGAAACAGAATGTTTTTACCTCCGCACCCACGTAGAAGGTATTCCCAACGCTATGCAAGCCGTGCAATACGCGCCTTTCCTGGACGGGGTGAACCTCTGGGACCTGCTGCCCAACTACCAGGGCCCCGCCGATGTTAAAAAGAACGAATGGAACCACTTTAAACTGGTGATCTCCGGCCAGCGCATGCTCGCGTACGTGAACAACATGGAACACCCTGCGCTGGTGATCCCCCAGCTGATGGGCAACACCAAATCCGGCGCGCTGGCCTTCGACGGATCCGGCAAGATCGCCAACCTCATCGTACGGCCCGACCAGGTGGGTAGCCTCAGCCCGGAGCCGGAATCGGACCCAACCTATAACGATCCGCGGTTCCTGCGCAAATGGAAGATCTCCCAGCCGAAAGACCTGCCCGTTGGCCAGGAACCTTTCGATTATAAGGCGCCCGAGCTGAAGGAACAATGGACGGATATCACCGCCGAACGCCTGGGCCTGGTGAACATTACCCGCCTTCATGGCCAAACGCCGCGCGGCGCCCGCAGGCTGGTGTGGCTGAAAGTGAAGCTGAAAACGCCAAAGGCGCAAACACGCCGTGTAGAACTGGGCTTCAACGATGAGATATGGCTGTACATCAATGGCATTTCGCTGTATACCGACAAGAACATATTCGGCACACCCGCCAGCAAACCGCCGCTGGGGCGCCTTTCTACAGACAATGCGCATTTCGATCTGCCGCTGAAAGAAGGGGTAAATGAATTGCTCGTCGGCATTTCCAATAACTTCTACGGCTGGGGCCTCATTGCCCGGCTGGATAATATGGAAGGCATTGAAGTGATCGATTAAAATGATTTCCCTCTGATTGGCAGCGCCCTGTTCCCTGAAAACGGGCAGGGCACTGCTTTTACTGCTGTTAACCTCCCTCCGGATTATTTTGCCGGGATATGGAAATACCTTACTTTCACCTGCATCCAGTACAAAAAGGCAAGGACCTTTTCGCTTTAATTTCCACCATTCCGCTGTCGATCCAAACCACTGATTCAATTAACCCTGCAATTTAACCCGCAATGATGAACGAACAACAATTCCAGGAGGGCCTTTCGTATGCCGAAAACAATTTCTCCGGCAACCAGTCGCACCTCTGGCTGGACAAACATTTTTTGCAGAAAAGATTCGACCTGGCCAACAAAGACATTCTCGATTTTGGCTGCGGCATGGGCGGGCTCACGCTCTGGCTGGCCGCCAAAACCGGCGCCCGGGTGGATGGCGTGGACCTCGATCCGAATCACATCCAGATTGCGCAGGAACTGCAACGCCGGCACAACATTACCAATGTGGATTTCGCGGTACGGAATATAATTGAGCAGCCGGTAGACAAACAATACGATTACATCATTCTCAGCGATGTGATCGAACATCTCAAGCCGGAATGGATCCCCAACATCCTGCGCACGCTCATCCACCGGAATCTTAAAAAGAACGGCGTCATTTTCATCAGCTACCCGCCCTGGGAAGGGCCGCACGCGTCTCACCTGCAATCGGTGATCAGGATACCATGGGTGCAATACCTGCCGCAGAGCTGGGTGCGCAGGCTGCTGCAAAAACGGAATAAACAGCTGGTGGGTGTGAACGACCTGATGACGGAGTACCTGGAGCTGAATCACATGACGCATTCCAAGCTGAGGCGCTTCCTGAGCGCTTTCCAGCTCAAGCCCGTGTTCAGGCACAGCCACACCAAGTTCTGCAAGCTGCCGCTGCTGAAGAATGTCAACCTCAACTTTTTCCCCTTCAAATACTTCGTTACGAAAGAGCTGGTAGCCTTCCGGAAATACAGCCTGTCGCTTGGGTATTTCATCAGCAGCACCAACGTTTGTTTCCTGGAATGAATCGTGCCGGCGTTACATCTGTACTCCCGCCGCCAAGGGCCGCAGCGCCACGAGCAACATTTCTTTTTCTTTCCCTCTCAGCCTGATGCTGCCCAGCGTTTGCGCTTCATAATGCCCTGTGATCCGCAGTTCGGCCATCAGGTCGCCGGAAGCGATCACCTCCGCATTGTATTCCTTGCAAAGCCCCTGGATGCGCGAAGTCGTATTCAGCACATCGCCGGAATAAGTGATATCTCTTTTAATGATGCCCACCTCGCCGGCCACCACCTTGCCGGAATGAATACCGGCCTTGAACACCGGCATGATGCCGTAACGGGCCATGTACTTGCTTCTCAGGCTTTCAAGGTGCTGTTTGATGTCGAAGAAGCACTGGATACACTTGCTGTTCTCCACGCCTTCCCCGTACTTCCAGGCCACGATCACTTCGTCGCCCACGTACTGGTAAATTTCGCCGCGGCTGTCCACGATGGGGTTGGTAATGTCTGTGAACAGGTCTTTCAGGAAAGCATGATATTTTTTATCGCCCAGCTTTTCGGCGATAGTGGTGGAAGAATTAAGGTCGAGGAACATGAAAATGCGCCGTTCCTCGCGCGGTGTATTGTACCGGCCACGGACGATAGCCCAGAATACGCCAGGCCCGAACTTGCTGTTGATCTGCATCAGCAGCTGCGTGACCGCCACCACCACGGCCCATACCAGCCCGTTCTTGAACAGTCTTGCCGTGTCGGCATTCGCTACAAAACGCAGCACCACGCTGATGATAAGGATCACCAGCACAAAGCTGAGGGTTACGGCCAGGATCGTATAGCCGTAAGATTTATCGCGGAACCGCTCGTGAATGTAAAACACCAGGAAGCTGCCGCCCAGCAGGGCGCCGATCAGCCCGGCCAGCATATTCACTACGATGGACCGCGGGAAGGAATACGCGGCGGAGGGACCGGCGGAATTGCCGGTATACAGCACAAGATGGTCGTACACTGCGATCAGGAACCCGATCACCAGCCAGGAGACCACTATCATGCGCAGCTGTTGCAGTTTGAGATGGGTTCTTCGGTTGAGCATAACGCAGGAAGTTGATCACTGTCAAGTTATTCATTTCCTGCTGATCTGGGGAGCGCCGCTGCAAGGTTGGCCCGATCGCCCCCTGAGGTTAATTTCATGCATGCATAAAAATGGCCGGGAAAATATCGCATCTCCCCGGCCGTCAACTGTATTTGCATCCTTCTTGTAAGCTATTTTTTCCCGATCACCATACATACTACAGACATCGGCGGCAGGCTCACCCGCACGCCCTGCGAGGCGTTCGCGCTGAAAGCCTTCAGGGAAGCGTAATCCGCCGGCCCGCCGGCTATTCCTGAAGGGCCTGAACCGTTCACGAACACCTTCCGGGAAAAGCTGCTGACCCCATCGCCGCCGGTGAGCACGTACCAGTAGTAGCGGCCGCCGGGTTTGAAATTCTTAAAATCCAGCTGTACGTCGCGCGCGGAACTGGATCTGTTGACGAGCGTAACGCCTGCTTCACCGGAACTGAAGGTGGACCCGTAAGCATTGATGCCGCTGTTGGCGCCGGATACCGCCGTATTAATGAAGCGGTCGCCAAGGCATTTTTGAAAATAGTAGAGATAATAAAAAGCCGGCCTGGGATCCCAGCGCTGTTCGCCTGAAGCGGCTTCGCCCTGGCTGAAAAGGCCGTGGTCGTTGCCGTTCTCCCAGGCATTGGCAAGGTCCCAGCGGCAGGCGAGCCCGAAGCGGTTGCGCATCAGCTCTCCTATCACCATCACGGCATGCATGCCAGCTACCTGCGACACCATTTGCTGCGAGCCCACGGCGAAAATGTTCCACTCGGTAAGCGCCACGGGCTTCACGGGCGCGCGGGCAGTGCTGACCGCTGCCGCCACATGGTCTGCCATGGCTTTGGTAACGGCTTCTGCGGATGCCAGCACTTCCGGCGGGTTGGAGTTGGTATTGTAAGGCGTATAATAGCTGTGGATGATGTAATAATCCGCCGCAACGCCCGCCTGTGCCAGCACGCCGGTATTCCATTCCCGGTCTGTATTGGTAGCCCAGTTGGCCGGTTCATGCTCCAGCATCTGCGCACCGATGAAAATGGGCTTGCCGTTCTCCGCCGCCGCTTTACGCATGGAATCGGCGAACACCTTAAAATGTTTACCATACAGTTCACCGGTGATGATCGCAGGCTGCCCGTCCTTATTCTGTGAAGGGTCTATGCGATAACCCGCCTGCCATGCGCCGTTGCTTTCATTGCCCACTTCCCAGTACCGCGTGCGCCCTTTGTCTGCCCGCACCCATTCAGCCGCCAGGTGGGCGGCCGCCGCCACGGGATCGGCGCCGGTACCGTAACGCGCATACCCGTAATTGACGGTAATGATGCCTTCGCTGCCGGTCTGCTGCAGCGCGCGGTAATAGTTCTCTACGCTCAGGGTCCAGCCGGCCGTATTGCCGCCGTACCAGTAACCGGCATCTATCAACCCGCCGCCTGCATCAAGCAGCTTGGGCGGCGCGTCTGCCGGGGGCTGGCCGGGAGCGGCATTCCAGAAGTAGACGCTGCTGGTGTTGCCGCCGGGGAAACGCAGGATGCCGGGTCTTAAATTCGTCAGGTGCGTGATCAGCTTCGGCTGATCGGCCATCTGCGTCATCCAGACGTTGGCGTTGTTACCGAACAGCGCGGGCGAAATTTTCGTGGCAATGGCGGACGCGTCTACCGTTACCGTATATGCAGCGGCGGAAGGCGGCGCCTTTTCCACAAAGGCAGGCGCCGTGAACTTCCGTTGCAACCATCCATCCATGAAGAAGCCAATTGTTGCAGCAGTAGCCGGGTCGGCAGGCGTTACTACGTTCCCTGTCGTATCCGTTCCCTCTTCGCCGCCATTGTACCTGTCTCCCCCGTTCTTTTTGTTACATGCTGCCACGGTTGTACACAGCAGCGTCAACAACCAGATCGCTCTTGCTATTCTCATTATTATTTAATCTTTATGATCCTGAAATTATCGAATGCTGCGTTAAACACCTCTATGGGCTGGGCTTCTGAAACGATCCGGAAACCAAAAGCCACAACACCGTCCGGCTTCAGCAGCTGCCCCATGGTGGCGGCGCCTGTGCCGGTACCTTCCACATCATCCGCTTTGGTCTTAAACTCGCTCAGGGGGATGGTGGCTGTCACCCACTTGTTCTCCGTATGGAACGAAGCGCCGGGCGCGCCTACGAACGGCATAAGACGGTAGGCATAGTTTTCACCGAAGCGCAGCACGCAAACGGCGGTTGTCCAGGGCTCTCTCGTGTTCACTTCGAACTTCAGCGCATAGTCGGATGCCTGCTGCGTCATGATGGCGGCGGTAAACATCGGCACATCATTGAAGTTGCCGGAGCGCCCGCCGTTCCACCAGGCTGGATCATTGGAGCCCACCCCGCCAAATATGTTATGCAGGTAATAGCCGCGTGTGCCGGGAAACAATGTGGCGTCGTTCTTACGATCGGCGCCCCACCAGGCCCAGTTGAGACGCGGCAGCTCACCGGTTTCGCCGTCGTTGGTGAAGTTGCTTATTACGTTCCCGCTCTGGTGGTCGTTCAGCGGCCCGTTAGACGTAGCGCTGCCATACTTGGCTACGATGGTAATGCGGCCCGTATCTGTACCCAGGTTAGGCATAACAAGGCGCACGAGGGTACCCTCTTCATCGGCATTGAACGCGGTCACTTCGCGGCCGCCCGGGAACTGGATCTTTTCGATGAGCCAGAGCGAGGAACCGAAAATGTACAGCGAATCGCCGGGCATGGCGTTTTCGTTGGAAATCGCGAAGATGGAAGGCGGTGGAATGTCTACCACGAAGGAATACGATGTTTCCCCGTGCGTGGTAACGATGTGGATCAGGTTCGGTACATCCGGATCTGTGGCCTCTGTGGGCGCTTCTTCCGGGATGGTAATGATAAGGTGGGTATTGGTGTTGTAAGCAGGATTAAAATATGCGTTCAGCCCGTTGAAAGATACCTGGGTGATACCGTCCAGGTTATCGCCGGTAATGAGCACCAGCGTGCCGGGCAGGGCACGGGTGAAGGCGCTGTCCTGCCGGGCGGAATCCAGCAGGGTCACGGAACGCACGGAGGGCGGGCCGCTCAGGCCGTCGTCTTTAGAGCATGCCCAAAGCAGGCTCAGCATAAAAATGCATATGATGGATTGCAGTTTGTTCATGTGGTTGTTTTTTGGCGTTAGAACTTGTAAGGCACCGGCGGTTTACGCAGGTTGGGCGCGGCAGACAATTCCACTGCCGGGTAAGGCAGGAAGAAGTTGGCTTCCGTTACAGGATAAAATGCCGGCGTATCGGAAGTGATGCTCCAGCTGGTGGCGTTGGTGGCGGCATTGGGTACAATGCGGTAAGTGCCCCTGTCCTGCGCACCCAGCAGCTGCAATGCTTTCTGCGGGGAATGATAATGCATGCGCACGATATCGTACCATATCTGCCCTTCCATGGCCAGTTCCAGCCTTCTTTCGTTGAAGATGTCGTTTGCCGTGATAATCAATTTATCGGGAACGCCCGCGCGCTTACGCACATCGTTGAAATATTTCAGCGCCGTTGCATCCGTGGTGGACGGGGCTGCGCCCAGGGCTGCTTCGGCATAGATGAGATATACGTCTGCCAGGCGCAGCATATAGGTGTTGATCTCGGTATGCTGCTGGGTCACCTTGCCTTCATTGTCTTCCGGCCTTCCCACGACGTACTTCTTCACCCAGGCGCGGGTGTTGTAACGTTCGGAGCCTACCCAGTTCCAGGGAACCTGCAACTCCTGTATGATCTTTTTACCGGGATTGTTGGGATCGTCTACAGACTGGTGAATGTATGAATAATGGTCGCCCGGGAACATGAAGGTGGCCTTGCGCCGTTTGTCGAGCGTTGTATAGAGCTTCAGCTGGTCCAGCGAGCCGCCGAGGTCGCCGCCCCATCCGTCGCCGAAGCCGGTGATCTCCGAACCGTAGGCCAGGAAAGCCTGTACGCTGTTCTGTGTGCCCCAGTCGCCGTCATATTTCCATTGCAGGGCGAAAAGACTTTCAGAGTTGTTGTTGTTCTTCATGAGGAAGAGGTCCTCGTAATTGGTCATCAGCCTTGCTCCGCTGTTCTGGATCACATCCAGCGCATATTTTTTCGCTTCGTTCAGGTCGCTTTGGTTCAGCGTGCCGCTGATGCCTGCGCGGGTGAGGTATGCTTTTGCGAGCATGCCTTTGGCGCTCCAGCTGGTAACGCGGCCGGGCAGCGCGGGCGAAGCGGGCAGGTTGTCCGCCGCAAATTGCAGGTCGCGGATAATGAATTCCCAGACGGACTCCACGGTGTTGCGGGTGATGGAGGTATCGGTGAGCAATACATTGTTGTCTACAATGACCGGCACTGGCCCCCAGTTCTGCACCAGGTAGCTGTAAGCCACGGCACGCATAAAACGCCCTTCGGCAATGCCTGCCTGTTTGGCGCTTTCAGGAACTTCAGGCCCCGTGAATTTCGTGAGGTTGTTGATCACCATGTTCGACTGGGCCACCACGTTGAAGAAGGAGGTCCAGGAAGTGTATACCTCAGGCGTTACATCGGTGGTTTGCATGCGGATGTTCTCCACCTGGTACGAGCCGGACATGAGCGCTCCGCCCCTGCCGTCGCCGATGCCGTGGGATGATTTATCGTTGTAGGCAAACCATACGATGTTGTATAGCGGCGCTGTTCCTGCCAGCACCTGCTCAGGTGTTTTGTAAAAGTTGGCGTCCACGATGGCGTCTTCCGGCGGACGGTTCAGGAAGTCTTTTCCGCAACCGGCGAGCATGCCGCACCAGAGCAACAGGAGAGATATTTTGATAAGATTGGGTTTGTTCATGTTGTAGCGGTTTTTGCTTTAAAAATCAACGCCGATGCTGGCGGAATACATCCGGGTGAGCGGGTAACGGCCTGCGTCCACGGCTATCAGCTGGCTGTTCAGCTGCACTTCTTTACCAAGGTATGCTCCCACTTCCGGGTCGAAACCTGTGTATTTGGTGAAGGTGTGCAGGTTCTGCGCGCCTACGGTAAGCCGCACGGCTTTCAGCACGCCCTGGCCCCGCAGCAGTGAATGCGGCAGATTGTAGCCCAGCTGCACGTTCTTGATGCGGATGTAGGAGCCGTCTTCCACAAAACGGTTCGTAAAGCGGTTGCCATTCCCGTTCAGGTCGCTGCCGGTGATGCGGGGAACTGTTGTGCCGGGATTTTCGAGCATGTCTTTCCCGCCCTCGGATTTCAGGCGTGCATAATCAAATGCCCCCAGCAGCAGGTTGCGGCCCAGGTTGATCCTGTTGGGATTGGTATTGATAAAGCTCATGTAATTGTAAATATCGTTGCCCTGCGCCCCTGTAACAAGGATGCTCAGGTCGAAACCCTTGTAGGAAAAGGTGTTCGTGAGCCCGAAAGTAAGCTTGGGCCATGGGTTGCCGATAAAGGTCTGGTCCCTTGAATCGATGACCTTATCGCCGTTCAGATCCCTGTATTTGATGTCTCCAACCCAAACACCGCCATCCCTGGATATGGGGAGCGGTGTACCGGGAGACGTTTCGGGGATGGCGCTGTTCTGTATCTCTTCTTCAGACTGGAAGATACCGTCCATGATATAGCCCCAGAACATCCACGGCGCCTGCCCTACGGCGGAACGGCTCGTGAAATTGTCCATATACCAGGCGGAACGTGGAAGGAAAGCCGCGTCTGAATAGAACTTGGTGATCTTTGTTTTGAAAGAGGAGATATTGAAATTGGTGCGCCAGGTGAAGCCCTTCTTGTTATCGATATTCACGGTGTTGAGCGTAATGCCGAAACCTTTGTTTTCCATCGCGCCGATATTCACGACAGGGGCAGCGATGTTGCCTTCGCCGACTGTGCCCATATAGGCGGGCAGCGGGTTGTCCATCAGCAGGTTGTCTGTTTTACGGATATAATAATCGCCCTCCAGCTGTATCCTGTCCTTAAACAGGCTGAGGTTGATGCCGATGTTCTTTGTTTCGGTGGATTCCCATTTGAGGCCTGCATTACCATATTGATCCGTACGGAAACCTGCGCCCCATGGGGTGGTAACAGACTTGAGCGCGGAATACTGTTTGCCGCCGCTGCCGTTGTTGCCGGTGGTACCGAATTCAGCCCTTATTTTAAAGTCGCTGATAAACGTAAGCCCGTGCATGAAAGGCTCTTCGCTCACACGCCAGGCGGCGGATACGGAGGGGAAGAAGCCCCATTTGTTCTCCGGCCCGAAGTTGGACGAGCCATCCGCGCGGCCGGCGAGCTGCACGATATATTTGTTATCGTACGTATAGTTAACACGGCCCAGCCACGATTCCAGCGCCCCCGAGTACTTGAAGCTGCCGGTCGTTTGCCCTAATGCATCGCCGAGGTTGATGCTGGGTATTTCGTTGCTGGCAAAACCTGTACGTGTTGCGCTGAAGCCCTGGCTGTTCCAGGCCTGCGCTTCGTGGCTCCCCATTACACCGATGCTGTGTTTCCCGAAGCTGGTATTGTATTGCAGCAGTTCGTTCAGGTTCCAGTAAAAGTTGCGGTTATTGTTTACGCTCAGGCTGGCCTTTTCGTTGGCAATGAAACCCAGGCGGTAGGTGGGCGTGAACTTGCTGCCGTCCGCATACTCAAAATTGCCGTTGAAGCTGGTGCGGAAGGTAAGGCCTTTGATGATGGCCACTTCAGCGGAAACACCGCCCAGGCCGCCGGTCCTTTTCAGCCGGTTGTCCACCAGGTTTGCAATGGCCACAGGGTTCAGCGGGGCGTATCTGGCGTTGCCGCCGTATTCATTTTCCGTTGCACCGCCCCAGCTGCCGTCAGCATTTTTCACGGCAATGTTCGGCGCAAGGTTGAGGGCGTTACGGATCACATCTTCGCTGGTGGAAGAAAGCTTTTCCTTCGTCTGGTAAAAATTGAGCGAGGTGCTCAGCTTCAGCCATTTAAAAGCCTGGTTGTCCAGGTTGAGCCTGAAGGAATAACGGTCGAAGTCCGAGCCGATGGCCACGCCTTCCTGGCTGAAATATTCGCCGGACATGTAATAGGTGGTATTGTTCATCCCGCCGCTAACGGTCACCTGGTGCTTTTGCAGCGGCGCCGTCCGGAAGAGCTCTTTTTGCCATTGTGTACCGGCGCCCAATACAGAGGGGTTGGCGAATTCGGCGGTAGGCGTGCGGTTCAGCAGGCGGGCAATTTCATTGTTCATGATGGCGAACTGCTGAAGATTCATTACGGGCAGCGCATCAGGTTTGTCCTGCTGGGAATAGAGGTAATTGTAGCTCACTTTGAACTGGCCTGCCTTGCCGCGTTTGGTAGTTACAAGCACCACGCCGTTGGTGGCGCGGGAACCGTACACCGCCGTTGCGGAAGGGCCCTGCAATACTTCGATGGATTCGATGTCGCTGGGGTTAATGCCTGCCAGAGGGTTCACGGAGCTGGTGTTGCCGTAGCTCACGGTGGCCGGTTGTATCTGGACCCCGTCTATCACGTACAGCGGTTCGTTGGTGCCGCTCAGGGTGTTCACCCCGCGGATCACTACGGAAACGCCGCCGCCGGGCTGGCCGGTATTCTGCGTTACGTACACGCCCGCGGCCCTGCCCTGGAGGGCCTGGTCCATGGTAGTGTTAATGCTCTTATTGATGTCCGCGGAAGAAATGGACACCTGCGCGCTGCTCTGGTCCGTTTTTTTCATGGTGCCGTAACCGACCACCACTACGTCTTTCAGCAGGCGCTGGTCTGTTTCCAGGGTGGTGTTCATCACGCTGGAGGCGCCTACGCGCAGCTCCCTGGTGGCAAAACCGATGAAAGTGATGCCGATCACCTGGCCGGTGGCGGCGTTGATGCTGAAATGGCCGTCGTTGTCCGTTACAACGGCATTGGTGGTGCCGCGTACTACCACGGTGGCCCCGGGAACCGGCCTGCCGGTCTCAGCGTCCGTCACTGTGCCCGTAATTTTGCGGGAAGCGGCTTGCCCCGCCGGGGGAGTGTTTTGTGCATGCGCCGGTAAGGCAAGCAGCCAGATGCAGATCATGGCCCATAATGCCAGGCACGACCGTACTGTAATGCTGTGTTTTTTCATACGTGCAATGAGTTTTGTGGATGGTGGAATTGAGCGTTTTAGTTTGGTTGTTATTTCATAAGTGCAACTATTGTGGAATCATCCGGCTAAAAATAGACAGACGCTTCAAGACCGGGGGGAGTGCCTTGTTTAAAAAAGCGGTCGGGAATGTTGCACACCCCGGACGGGATGTTAATTTGAAGGGTACGATTTGTAGCCTGCGGCGCAATAAGCAATTGATCTTCACAGGTTTAACCTGGGAAGGTATGTTGACCAGGGAAAGCAGGCATTGTATGAACCAGGCTGGTGCAAGTCTGAGGCGTGAGCTGTGTGCCTGAGCCGGTTTGTACCGATGGAAGCTTCCAATACCGGCTACTTCCGCATAGCGGTAGCATAAGCGGAAGGCAGCATATGATACTCCATCTTGAAATAGCGCGCAAAGTACTTTGGGTTATTGAAGCCCACTTCGTACGCCACTTCGGTAATGTTCATTTCGGTTTTGGTGAGCAGCATGGCCGCCCTTTGCAGGCGCACCGTGCGGATGAACTCTATGGGAGGATGCCCCGTAAGGGCGAAGATGCGTTTGTACACGGATACCCTGTTCATGCAAAGCTCGCGGCTCAGCACTTCCACTGAAAAGCCGGGGTCGGAAAGATGTTTTTCCACGATCTCCAGCGCCCGCTGCATGAACTTCTCGTCCCCGGAAAGACCATTGGCCCCTTCCGGCTCCTTCTGCGGTATCACCAGCTGCACGGGCGCCTGCCGTGTGAGCAGGTTGCGCACGCGCGACAGCATGATCTCGAAGTTGAACGGTTTGATCAGGTAATCGGCCGCGCCGGTTTCCAGCCCTTTCAGCTGCTGTTCTTCGGCTGCCAGGGCGGTAAGCAGTATCACGGGAATATGGCGGGTGCGGGCGTCCCCGGCTATTTTGCGGCAAAGTTCCACCCCGTCCATCACCGGCATGGTAATGTCGCTCACCACCAGGTCGGGCAGCTGGGCCAGGGCCTGTTGCCAGCCGGCGGCGCCGTCCTGCGCTTCTATGATGTTGTAATGCTCTTTCAGGTTGTCTTTCAGGTAGAAACGGAAATCGTCGTTGTCTTCCACCAGCAGGATGGTCTGTTTCTTTTTGTTCCGCTTTTTGCCGTTGGAGAGGAAAACTTTCTGCGGCTGGGCAGGTTTGGTTTCTTCCACCTGGCCGGCCGGTGTGAAGG
The DNA here is from genome assembly GCF_052044405.1 of Chitinophaga sp. 22620. Lineage (NCBI taxonomy): Bacteria > Pseudomonadati > Bacteroidota > Chitinophagia > Chitinophagales > Chitinophagaceae > Chitinophaga > Chitinophaga sp. 22620. Next base: position 884,252 of record NZ_JBQEMV010000003.1, read on the forward strand.
GCAGCCTTACGGTGAAGCAGGTGCCTTTATCCGGCTCGCTTTCCACGGTGATGGTGCCGTTGTTCAGCTTCACGAATTCCCGGGTGATGGCAAGACCGATACCGCTGCCCTGGTTCACATATTGCCCCGGCTGGTCGCTCTGAAAGAACCGCTCGAATATTTTTTCCAGCTGTTCGGCAGGCATGCCAATGCCGGAGTCTTTCACTTTCAGTTCCAGCGTAGCCAGCTCCGGCTCCAGCATCACGTCCGCCGTTACGGCCACTTTGCCGCCCTGCGGGGTGAATTTGAATGCGTTAGACAGGAGGTTGAACAGGATGCGCTCTATCTTGTCGTGGTCGAAAAGCACCTGCAGCTGGCTGGTGTTGGCGGTGTAGGTAAATTCCACGCCTTTCCTTTCGGCAAGGTCGGAGAACGATTGCGCCACTTCTTCCAGGAAGCCCATCAGTTCGCCTTTCACGGGCACGGGTTTCAGTTCCTGCATTTCCATCTTGCGGAAGTCCATCAGCTGGTTCACCAGGTTCAGCAGGCGCCTGGCATTGCGGCGTATCAGCTGGAACTGCTGCTTTTCTTCAGGGTTGCCGCTTTTGCGGATCATGTCTTCTATCGGCGAAAGTATCAGCGATACGGGTGTTCTGAACTCATGGCTCACATTGGTCAGCAGCTTGATCTTCATCATATCCAGGTCGTGCAGGCGCTGGGCCTCCTTGCGTTCCTGCTGCAGTGCAAACCGGCGGTGGGCGCGGCGTATCACCATTTTCCTTGAAAAATACAGCAGCGCAATAACCATCATGATGTACAGGGCATAAGCCCAGGGCGTTTTCCAGAACGGCGGCAGGATGCGGATCTTCAGGGAAATGCCTTCGCTGTTCCATTGCCCGTCCTCTTCCGCGGCCTTCAGGTGCAGGGTATATTCGCCGGGATTGATGTTGGTGTAAGTAATGCGCCGGCTCCGCCCGTCCGTCACCATCCATTCTTTATTGAACCCTTCCAGGAAATAGGTGTAGCGGTTCTTACCGGAATGCACAAAATTGAGCGAGGCAAAGTCGATGGAAAAATCGTTTTCGTTATACCGCAGCTCCAGCTCTTTGGTTTCGGGCAACGCGGCGGGCAGCACGATGTGGTTGCGGAACTTTTCATTCACGCCCACGGTTTTGTTGAACAGCTGCAGGCTGGTGAATACCAGGGAGGGCTGGGTATGATGCTGCCTGATCTCTTCAGGCCTGAAGAGGTTGAAGCCGTCCGCTCCGCCGAAGATCATTTCACCGCTTCGCAGGTTCAGCGCGGCGTTTACGTTGAACACTTTGCCCTGCAATCCATCGTCATCATCATAATTGCGGCATTTGATGCGCACGCCACCCTCTCCTTCTTCCAGCGAAATTTTGCTGAGGCCGCGTGAAGTGCTCACCCAGATGTAACCCTGGCGGTCTTCCAGTATGCTGATGATATTATCGTCAGGCAGGCCGTGCTCGGTACGGAAGGTGCGGAAAGTGCGGGTGGCGGGGTCGAAAAGACTGAGGCCTTCGCGCGTGCCCGCCCACATATGCCCGCGGCTGTCGCAAAGCAATGAGCTTACGTTGTCGTTGCTGAGCTGGTGCGTGCTGTGCATCAGGTGAACAAAAATGCCTTTCGATTTATCCAGCACGTCGATGCCGTAAGCGGTGGAGATCCAGAGGTCGCCACCGGGCGTTTCCGCGAAAGCCGTGATGTAGTTGGAATGTACGGAGTTAGGCTGCTCCGCGTTGTTGTGATAAAAAATGCCGTTACCCGGATCGAACCGGTCCAGGCCGCCGCCCAGCGTGCCTATCCAGAACGTGTTGCGGCGGTCGCGGTAGATCTTCCAGACGGTCTTGTTGGCCAGGCTGTTGGGATCCTGCGGGTTGTGGCGGTAATGGGCGAACCGCTGGTGGTTGTAATAGTCCATGCCGCCGAAATAATACCCGATCCAGAGGTTATCGTGCCAGTCAACGTACAGGCTCACGATCACATCATTGCTGATACTGTTATCGTCGGCAGGATTGTGCTTGAACTGTTTGAAGGTATGCGCCTTCCGGTCGAAGTAAATAAGCCCGCCGCCGTTGGTGCCGATCCAGATATTACCTTTGGCGTCTTCCGCGAAACAGTTCACATCGTTGTAGGGCAGGCTGCCCGCAATGCCGTGTTTATGCTCGTAGAGGCGGAATTTCATTTTGTTTTCCGCGTAATAGCTCACCCCGCGCTTGTAGGTGCCGCACCAGATGATGCCCTGGTCGTCCTTATACAAGGCATAGATGGCGTTTTCCGCAATGCTTTTGGTGTCTTCAATGCGGCTGGTGATGGTGGTGGCGGTGAAATCTTTTTTGTTCACCACGTTCACGCCGCCATGATCCGTTCCGATCCAGATGCGGCCGTGCTCGTCCTGGATGATGCTGTTCACGATGTCGTTATTCAACACCATGTTCCGCCTGGAAAGCAACCGCGTAGTACCATTGCGGGGATTGTAATACATTGCCCCGAAATCGCTGTTCGGCATGTACAGCCACAGGTCATGCTCCGCGTCTATGAACAGCTGGAGGGACAACGGCGGTTTGGTAACGTACTGGCAGAATATATCGGTTTCCATCAGCGTACGGCCGGTGCGCACGTCCAGCCTTTCAAGGCCGCCGTCCTTATACAGGAGCATCATGTGCTGCGCGTTTTCCCGCCTGATGTCTGCAATCTGCGCGCGGCGCGGGTTCCGCAGCGGCACGCGGGCCACTTTGTTCCCGGCCAGGATGCGGTACAGTCCTGAATCTGCATAGGCCACCCAGCAGGTGTCGCCGGCCGGTAAAATGCTGGTCACCCCTGCCTGCGGCAGGCCCAGGCTTTTGAGCCAGGCCGGTGCGGGAGTGAATTGCTCCAGCACGGGATCGTAAAGATTATCTCCGTTGCGGGTCTTTACATACATACGTTTGCCCGGCGCGGCAAACAGCCCCATGATATAATCGTCGCTGAGAGAAAGGGAATCGGCAATGCTGTGGCGGAAATGCCGGAAGTTGCTGCCGTCGTAACGGTTCAGCCCGCCCATCGTGCCAAACCACAGGAAACCTTTGGCATCTTTGTAAATGCAGTTCACCTGGTTATTGGAAAGCCCATGATGGATATTTAAGGTGCTGAATTCGTGCAAAGGCTGCTGCGCATGGCTGCGGTTCAGCAGCATACAAAAAAGCAGTAACAGGTGATATTTCTGTACCATGGAACGCGTGGAACTGTACTTGTAATTTAACGATTTAGATCGGATTTCCCTGCATTCGACCGGTTAAGATCAAAAGAAACTCCGCTGGCATCAGCCTGAAAATTAAGTAAAAAACCGGCAGATCAAAATTAAATGTCAAAGAAACACTTTTTAATGCCGGGGGAGGCACAGGCAGGGCTATTCGGGGAAACAAAAAAGAGCGCCTGTGCAGCGCTCTTTTTTGTTATAATGTGAGGATTAATTTTATTGCATGCTCCAGCTGTTGTTCGCGCTGTTCACATCGGGCAGCCGTTTGTCAGGATCGATTGTCACGCTTTCGATCTTACCGGAAACGGTCTGTCTGAAACGGAACACCGGCCCGCTTTGCCAGATCTCCACCGGGAACTTCAGGCGCTTCACGCTGCCGCCCGCCAGCTTCAGGTCCACGGTCACCGGCATGGGCGCCTGCTCCAGGCATTCCAGGGTTACCACGGCGGTGGTATCGTTCATATAGGTAACGGGAGCAACAGCCATGTCCACCTTCCAGTTGTTCAGTATCCACGAACGCCAGAACCAGTCCAGACTTTCGCCGCTGCTGTTTTCGATGGCGCGGAAGAAATCCCATTGCGTCGGGTGTTTGAACGCCCAGTTGTCTATATAAAAACGGAAAGCTTTATCGAAACGTTCTTCGCCAAGCACTTCTTCTCTCAACAGGTCCAGCCCCACAGCGGGTTTGTAATAGGCCAATATGCCAAGGCTGCCCTGGCGTACCACGTCCGGGCGGTGCAGGATGCCGGAAGTGTCCATATACATGGCGCGGCTCAGGTTATGACGGTCGCGGCCCTTGTTGGCGTATTCGCCATTGTTGAATGCCTTATCGGCAATGCCGTTGATGAACGTGTTGAAACCTTCGTCCATCCAGGCAAAACGCCTTTCGTTGCTGCCCACGATCATGGGGAACCAGTTGTGCCCGAATTCGTGGTTGGTTACGCCCCAGAGGCCAGCGCGCTGTGAGCGGGAAGAGCAGAACACGATGCCGGGATATTCCATCCCGCCAACGATGCCGGCCACGTTTACCGCAACGGGGTAAGTGTAGGGATACCATTTTTCGGAATAATGCTCGATACAGCCTTTCACATATTCGGTGGAGCGGCTCCAGGCAGTATCTCCGGCGCTTTCGTCAGGGTAAACGCTCATGGCCAGCGCTTTTTTACCGCCGGGCAGGTTCATGCGCGCAGCGTCCCAGATGAAGGCGGGCGATGAAGCCCAGGCAACGTCTCTCGTATTATTGCATTTGAATTTCCAGGTAAGGCGCTGTTTGGCAGGGCGTGAAGCGGGATCGGTCACTTCATTCCTGTCCCGCAGCATCACGGTCTTATCGCTTTGCTGCGCCTGCTGGTAACGCTTCAATTGAACGGGGGTAAGCACTTCAGCCGGGTTCAGCAGCTGGCCGGAACCTACCACGATATGGTTTGCGGGCGCGTTGATGCTGTACTCGATGTTGCCGTATTCCAGGTAAAACTCGCCTTGGCCGAGGTACGGCAGGGTGTTCCAGCCCAGCACGTTGTCGAACACGCACATGCGGGGGTACCACTGCGCTATTTCATATATTTTACCATTCTTCGTTTTGAGGATGCCCATACGGTCCGTCCCGTATTCAGGGACGGGGAAAGAGAACTGCACTTTCACCTGTATGGCGCCGCCGTTGGCTTTCAGCGCCTGCGGCAGGTCCACGCGCATACGCGTGTCGGTGATCTGTGGTGTTACTTTCTGCTCTTTGCCTGCGCTGATAACGGATACGTTGCCGATCGTATAACCGCCGTCGAAGTTACGGTTGCCCCAGCGGCCGATGCCGCCGGTGGAAACGGACCCGCGCGATTCTTTGTCGTAAATGTTCTGGTCCAGCTGCAGCCATAGGAAAGGCAGGGTTTCCGGGCTGTTGTTCTTGTAAGTGATGAGCACGGTGCCGGAAATGGTTTCTTTTTGATCGTCGAATGTTACATCGATCTTGTAATCTGCGGCATTCTGCCAGTATTTATCACCGGGGCGGCCGCTGGCGGTACGCACGTCGTTGCCGTCTGATAAATAGAATACCGGTTGAAATGCTTCATACTGGCTGAATTTGGATGTGCTGGCAGCGCTTTGCTGTGCGGATACCATCGCGGGCAGGCTCATCATTCCGAGAAAAACGGCCAGCCGGGCGGTCTTTTGCTGAATTGCAGGCATAAATTTTTGTTGTGTTAAACGGGTGGTAATCTAGGGATATTATTTTGTTAAAAAAAGCAAATGCGTGATGAACGGAAGGCCTACCGCTGCTTCAGCGCAGCCAGCACTTCTTCCCCCCTCGGACTCAGCCGGTAGCCCAGTTTCAGGCTTTCGGTAAGGCCAACGTTCTTCAGCTTCCTGACATTGAGCTTCAGCCATTCCTTGTCCATTTTAAGGGCCACAGCCAGGTCGGCCGCGCGTTCTTCAGGATGGCGCTCTATGGCGCTCAGCACTTTTTTCGTCCAGGGGCCGATGGCGCTGTGTTTATCGAGGGAAGCGAGTTTTTTAAGGATGCCCGCCATTTCATCATCCGGTATCTCGTTGTTTTCCCGGAGGGCGATGCGCGGGTCTTCGCCGAGGTAATGGAAGCGGATGCGGTACAGCTGGCCGGGACGTTTAGCCAGCTCCGTCAGCAGCGCCGCTTTGGTAGGAAAGCCGGATTCGCGCGCGGAGGCTTCCGTGATGTCGGACTCCGGCACTTCCGTTACTTCATCTATCATCAGCTGCCCGTAGGCCGTCAGCTGCGTGCTGCCCGCTTTCAGGTTCGGCTTGCGCCAGTTGCGGTATGCCAGCTTGATCTTTCCTTCCCTGATGCCTTTCAGGTGGTGATTGCGGAACATCATTCCTTAAATATAAGAAAAATGGCTTTTACTCCATCTTCAATGTATCGGCGGGATTGGCCGTAGCGGCCCGCAGGGCATGGTAACCGACTGTCAGGCAGGCGATGAGCAGGGCTGCGGCGCCCGCCACGGCAAACATCCACCAGCTCAGGCTGATGCGGTATGCGAAATCGCTCAGCCAGTATTGCATGGCCCACCAGGCGAGCGGTATGGCAATGGCCGCGGAAATGAGCACCAGCCGCAGGAAATCGCCGGTGAGCAGCACGGCGATGTGCGCCACGGAAGCGCCCAGCACTTTGCGCACGCCAATCTCCTTGGTGCGTTGCTCGGCAGTGAACGCGGCAAGACCAAACAGGCCCATGCAGGCGATGAAGATGGCCAGGCCGGTGAATATCAGGAACAGCCTGCGCTGGGCGTTCTCAGTGCTGTATTGTGCTGAAAAATTTTCATCCAGGAAATGATATTCCAGCGGGTAGTTCTTTTCGAACGAAGCGTATACTTTTTCAACATGCCGCAACGCTCCGGGAATATGATCTTTATGAAGGCGCAGGTATAGATTGTCTTCCATGGCCGCAAACGGCGCCATCATCATGGCCGCCGGCGCTATCTCGTGCTGGAGGGAATAGATATGGAAGTCTTTCACCACGCCGATGATGCGCCGCTGGCGGATGGTATCGGCTTCGTACTGCAATACCTGCCCGATGGGGTCGTCAAAACCAAGGGCTTTAGCCATGGTTTCGTTGATGAGCATGGCGGTGTAGCGTTCTCCCGGCTTGTCCATGCTGAAGTTGCGCCCTTTCACCAAAGGAATGCCCATGGTCTCCAGGAAATGTTCATCCACTTTAAATTCTTTCGTGCTCACCGAAGACTGCAATTCGCCGTTCTTTATCGCTTTAAACCCGTAACCACCGAGGTTGTTGCCGCCGATGGGATTGCTCACGGCAGATACGTTCAGTATCCAGGGGCTTGTCATCAGCTGTGTGCGGATGGCGGGAATACGTTCGCGCAGAGCCTCGTCGTGCAGGTGGAAAGTGATCACCTGGTCTTTGGCAAACCCCAGGTCTTTCCCGCTCACAAACTGCATCTGCCGCCAGGTTACGATAGAAGCCGCGATGAGCACCACGGCTGTGGCAAACTGGAAAATGACCAGCCCCCTGCGGAAGCCCGCGTTGCCGAAACGGAAGCTCAGCCTTCCTTTCAACGCGGTGATCGTTTCAAAACCAGCCATGAACAATGCCGGGTAAGCGCCCGCGGCCAGCCCGGTGAGCAATGCAAATAAAAAAAGTATGAATAACGTATAACCGGTACCGTAGTTCCATATGCCGAGCTGCAAACCTGAGATGCTGTTGAACACCGGCAATGCGGCAGACACCAGCACGGTGGCGATAATCGCGGCCGCAAATGTGACCAGTACGGATTCCGTGAGAAAAAGCCGTGCTATCTGCCCCCGGCCGGAGCCCAGTGATTTGCGTACGCCCACTTCCCGCACCCGCACGGAAGCCCGTGCAGTGGAGATATTCATGTAGTTGATGCAGGCGATGAACAGGATGAGCGCCGCGATCAGGGAAAAAATATACACGACGCGGATATTCCCGTTCGGGCTGATCTCGTAATCCAGGTGCGAATGGAGGTGGATACTTTCCAGTGGCTGCAATTCAAAACGGAAATCCACGCCTTCACCCATATACGCCTGGAGGTGTTTCGGGTAAAAGCCCGGCAGCTTCGCCTCCAGCTTCTTCACATCTGCGCCGGGGCGGAGCATCAGGTAAGTATACAGATCGAATGATTCCCAGCCGCCGCCAAAACCGGGCGGCATGGACCGCAGGGCTTCAAAATACAAATGCGACTGCCGTGGCACATCCTTCATCACGCCGGTCACTGTTTCGGTGGTATGCCTGTCCCAGGTCACCTGTTTGCCCATGGCCGAAAGCGGCTCGCGGAACAGCTTCCGCGCAAGGCTTTCCGTGAGCACCACGGAGCCCGGCGCCTGCAGGGCCGTGGCTGCATCGCCCGCCAGCAGCGGGAAGGTGAATATGTCCAGGAAAGCGCTGTCCGCAAATACCACCGATCTCACTTCCAGTTTCTGCCGCCCGTTATCCAGCAGGCCGCCGCCTTCTGCTCCCACGCGGGTAAACGTGGCGATCTCCGGATGATCCTGCTGCAATACAGCCCCGAACTGGTACGAAGAGGTGGCCAGGTGCAGGTTGCCGCCGGGCCAGGCTGCATGGCAGGCCAGGCGGTATATCCTGTCTGCATACGTATGAGACCGCTCATAGCCCAGCTCATGCCCTACGTACAGGAGCAATATCCAGCAGGCGGCGAGGCCGATGGAAAGGCCGGCGAGGTTGATACCCGTATAGGTACGGTATTTCCAGGCATTGCGGAGCGCTATTTTGAAGTGGTTGCGGAACATGCGGTATGGATTTTGCGTTGATACCGGTAATACCATAAAATCGTACCACCGTTACATATATTGGGTATCAATGTCTTAGAAAAACAGGATCGTCCGTTTCAGTACAGCACCGTCCGGTTCCGGACAACCCAAATTTACCGGTAATTCCCAGGTTTTAAAATCACCGCTTGTGCACCTCAGTTCCGGTTTACCGCTTTCACTTATCCAGAACGGCCTGCCGCAGGTTTATCCTAAGCTCCGGGAAAATATTCGTACGCCCGTTACCGTAATAGGCGCGGGCATTTCCGGCGCGCTTACCGCGTATGCGCTGGTGAACGCGGGACTGGAATGCGTGGTGGTGGATGCGCGGAGCGTGGGGCTGGGCAGCACCTGCGCCAGCACTTCGCTGCTGCAATACGAGATAGACGTGCCGCTCACGGAGCTGTCTGAGAAGATCGGGAAGGCGCAGGCACAGCGGGCTTACGGGCTTTGCGCAACCGCTATCGGCGCGCTGGAAGAGATATGCGGCAAGCTGGATGGGCCTGCCCCGGGTAAAGAAAATAAGGAACGCAGGAACACGCTTCCGCAAAAAGGGAACAGTCTTTTCCAGCATAAGGAAAGCCTGCTGCTGGCCTCCTACAAAAAAGATGTGCCGCAGCTGGAAGCCGAATACAAAGCCAGGCAGGCGATGGGCCTCGAAGTGGAATGGTGGGACGCGGCGATGGTGAAGAAGCACATGGGGTTTGAGAATCACGCCGCCATCTGGTCTGCTACCGCCGGGCAAACAGACACTTACCTGCTCACTCATGCCCTGCACCGGCACAACACCGGCAAAGGCGCGCGGGTATACGACCGCACGCCGGTAAAGGATATACGTTTCTCCAAAAGCGGCGCGGAACTGGTCACCGCCGGCGGCCCCGTGATCCGGACCAGGAACATCGTGATTGCCACAGGGTACGAGACCCTGCAATACCTTCCCGCGCATATCGTCAGGCTTTATTCTACGTACGCGGTAGCAGGCGAGCACGCGGAAAGCGGGCCTTCCTGGTACCGCGACTGCCTTATCTGGGAAACAAAAAGGCCCTACCTGTACATGCGCACCACGGCAGACAACCGGGTGATCGCCGGCGGCCGCGACGAAGCATATTACAATCCCCACCGCCGCGACAAGCTCATCAAACAAAAGACCCGACAGCTGCGGCGCGATGTGCATACCCGGTTCCCTCACCTGGACTTTCAGCCGGAATTCGCCTGGGCCGGCACTTTCGGCAGCACGCAGGACGGTCTCCCTTACATCGGCGGATACCGGAAAATGCCGCACACATTTTTCGCGCTCGGCTTCGGCGGCAACGGCATCACCTTCAGCCAGATGGCCGCGGAGATCGTTTGCAGCCTCATACAGGGCAAAAAACATCCTGATGCCGGTATCTTCTCCTTCGACCGGTTTAAGGGCTAAAAAATGGTCCGCAGGCAACCGTCACCTCCTCTTCAGGCGGCTTTTACATCCGGAACAGACCCGCGGTTACCCATAGGTAACCACCCTTGCCTCCCCGCATGACACGGCCCTGACATCCTTCCCCGCTTTAATCCGTATTTTTGTTCCTTAAATTTTGAGCGTATGAAGATCGATATCTGGTCGGACGTGGCCTGCCCTTTCTGTTACATCGGCAAACGCCACCTGGAAGCGGCACTGGAGCAGTTCCCCCACAGCAAGGACGTACAGGTTACCTGGCACAGCTTCGAGCTGGACCCCGCCGCCAAAAAAGATTACGAAGAAGACCAGTACCAGCTGCTGGCCAATAAATACGGTATGAGCCGCGAACAGGCCATTGCGAATTCAGAGCGTGTAGCCGACTCCGGTAGGGCCGCGGGCCTGGCTTTCGATTTCGATAATGTAAAGCCCACCAATACCTTCGATGCGCACCGGCTCATACAGCTGGCCCATCAGAAAGGCAAACAGGATGAAATGGAAGAACGCCTGTTCAAAGCTTACTTCACCGAAGGCAAACACATCGGCGACGCAGCCACGCTCCAGGCCATAGCCGCGGAAGCCGGGCTGGACGCCTCTCCCCTGCTAAGCTCCGCCGCGTTTACCGACGAAGTGCGCAAAGACGAAGCGCAGGCCCGGAGCCTGAACATCCGCGGCGTTCCCTTTTTTGTGTTCGACATGAAATATGCCGTATCGGGCGCGCAGCCGGTGGACGTATTTTCGCAGACGCTGCAAAAGGTCTGGGAAGAAAACCACCCGCAGGATATTACCCCTTCCAGCAGCGAAGGCGGCGTGTGCGAAGATGGTTCCTGCGCCGTGTAAGGCCCGTCCGTAAAAGAGAAAACCTTCTGTGGCAAACGTTCGCCGTCCGCCGCAGAAGGTTTTTTATTTAAACCGGAAATATGCTAGAAGTTATACCCTGCCTTCAGCCCGAAGAATCCCCTCGTGCCGTCGCGGAACCAGGCTTCGTATTTGGCCGCCACATCAAGCCCCAGTACCCTGATACCTACGCCTGGCGCCACGAGGAACGCCGCGCCGGTGGGATCGCTGTCCACAAAATTCGCGGAACCGGCTTCCAGCTTAACATACAGGATAGACACCAGCTTGTATTTCAGACCCACCCTTACCGGGATGGCGGCAAGCTTGTTGAACTCCACATTGTTCACTGTGTTCCCGCTGAAATGCATGTAACCAACAGACCCCGTTACACCAAAACCAGCTACCAGCTTAATGTCAGCGTTCAGGCCCACGCCCCAGCCGGTGTTATGTGTTTCCTGGAAATCGCCGACGGGGAAACCGGCTTCTATGTAAGGGCCTATGCTAAAGCGTTTCAGCTGTGCATGCGTGGCAAGGCTGCATACCAGTAACAGGGCGATGAGCAGAGATAATTTGTTTTTCATTTTCAGGATATTTGGGTTATGACTCGTATTGTACGAAATTATTATTTATTCGGCACATAAACCAAAATAAACCAAACGATTACACGCCTTACTGGCCGATCCGCCCCTTTTCATTTTCGATACCGCTTTTCCTTGTCTTGTTAGCTTTCACACTGCTGTTGCCGAAACGCCAGGTGAACGTGAAAGTAACGGCCCGTGCGTCGTTGTAAGTGTTGCTGCCGGTCTGCACGCCATGGTAGTTCGCTATCGAACCCATCTTGCGGCTGCGGAAAATGTCCGTCACATTCAGTTTCAGGTCGCCGCGCTTTTGCAGGATGCTGCGCTGGACGGCCATGTTCACGCCCCATACCGGCTCCATGACGTCCAGCCCGGAGGATACGCGGGAAGAATAATTGAACGCCAGCTGCAGGTTGCACCAGTCAGGGATGCTGAAAGAATGGACATTGCTGAAGAAGTAGCCGGGGCTGGGTTTCAGCAGCGCGGCCGTGTCGTAATGATAACGCACATACCCGCCCTGCAGCGCCGCGTTCATGCTCCACCATTTGTTGAGGGCCTTGCTGAAGGTAAGGCCCGCAAACAGCCATTCGGAGTAGCTCAGGTTGCGGTAGGTGTTGTATAATACCTGGCTGCCGGGTTCCTGCTCGTTCACCTCCGTTACCACGCCGTTGTAGCGCATGTAGGAAAGCGTGGTGAACAGTATGCCTTTCCAGCCGTGCATCAGCTCAAGGGAATGCGCGATCTCCGGGTTCAGCTCCGGATTGCCGCGGGTATAATTGTATTTGCTGCGGAAGGTCAGGAACGGATTCACCGCTGAAACGCCCGGCCGGTTAATGCTTTTGCGGTAAGAGAATGAAAATTCATTGTGATCGTCCGGCGAAAATTGCAGCGCGGCGTTCGGGAAAAACCGCAGGTAATGTTTGGTGAAGGATCCGCCGGTGGTAAGGGAATGGCCGCGGGTGCGGGTATCTTCCAGGCGCGCGCCCGCTTCCAGGTTCCATTTCCCCCAGCCGCGGGAATAGTCGAGATATGCGGCGCTGATCCATTCGCGGTAGATGAACAGGTTGGTTTTGCCTGCGTCATTCATCCAGCCTTTGGCCGTTTGTTCCTCCAAGCGTGTATCCGTTTCCGTTTGAATATGAATGGCCTTTATGCCCGCTTCGAATTTGCCTGCCTTTGACGGATGGGTATAGTCCGCGGACAGCGATTGGATAGACACTTCCTGCGGCGAATGGTCACGGAGTATGTAAGGCTGCGCATGCGTGGAATAAGTGGAGAACAGGTTTTCCGGATCGCGGCGGTAAGCATAGGCGTCGCCATTGATGGCGAGGCTGCGGCCCGTGCTGTCCAGCGTTATTTTGTAATATGCATTCACCGCGGGTATCCAGGTGCTGTTGCGGCCGCCGGTGTTGGCGGTGAGAACGGAGTCGGCGGAAGGAGAATGGCTGTAGAAGCGGGATTCGTCTGCCCGGCTCAGCTGGCTGCCGGTGTAGCCCAGCGTAAAAGTGAGGCCAGCGGCGCTTTTTTTATTGAACTCATAATCCAGCCCGCCGCGGAGATTGATGTTACGGCTTTCAGTTACGCTGTTTTCATTACCGTTCACGCTGAAGCCGTTCACCCCGCGGGTATGCTCCCGCGTGGCACTGCGTTTGCCGTAGGCGCCGTCTATACCGCCATACACGTTGAGCCCGCGGGCGCGGTGGTTCAGGAATACGGACGCATTGGCGCGGGCATATTCACCCGCGCCGGCGGCGGCTGTGGCGGTACCATTGGTGCCAAGGCCCTTCTCTCTCTTCATCCGGATATGCACCATGGCGCCGCCTGCCGCATCGTATCTGGCGGAAGGATTGCTGATCAGCTCTATTTTGTCCACCAGCTGGCCTTGCGTGCCGGTGAGCAGGTTTTTGAGCGCTTCTTTATGGAGGTACGAGGGCCGGCCGTCTATGTAAACAGTGACCGGCTTGCCGTTATAGGAAATATTGCCGTCTGCATCCACTTTCACGCCGGGAGCCAGCTCCAGCACTTCCAGGATGTTGCCGCCCGCGGCCAGCGGGCTGCTGGCGAGGTTCAGCACCAGCTTGCCGGGCTTCATTTCCACGAACTGTTTACTGGATGCGATGGTTACGCCTTTCAGCGCAATCGTGTCTTTATGCAGCCGCATGGAATCCTGGGCTTGGGTGTTCAGGGTGGCGGCCAGGACGAGAACAGGGATTAAAAAATTCTTTTTCATATTTTCGGTTTTGTGATACAAAGAAAGCGCAGGGCATTCCGGGCAGAGAGGCGCTTTCGATGAAGGCTTGCGGCTTTCCGGCAAAACAGGAACAAGGCCGTTTCGTCGATAAAAAAGCCGTTTTGCCGATCCGGAAGCCGCCGTGAGGGGCAGGGATATTAATTTTCAGTATGCAGCAGGAACTTCCATTACCATTCAAACAGCACACACCGTCCCGTTTCCCTCTTTATTATGAAGGGTTTATCTGGCTCATGTATGTCGTGATCTGGAAATACGATTATTACCTGGGCATGCTCCCCCGCATGACCGTTCCCGGCGGGCAGTTCTTCCCTTTCAACGGCCTCCTGCTGTATGCCATCGCCACCAGCCTCTACATGGTCCTCTATTACCGCCTGCTGGCGCCCGCACTTTTCACCCGCAGGCGTTACGGGCTGTTCGTGCTCGCGGCCATCCTGTTCTTTGCATACGCTTCCAAGCTGAACTACTGGGCCTTCGGGAAGATATTCCTGGCGCTGAACCAGCAGCCACTGCTGCAGGATTTCTATATCCGGCAGGATCATTTTGCATCTATCCGCATACAGCATTTCCTGACCGGCTGGGACCTCCGGCTGCTGGCCATCGAATTCGCCATGTTCACCTCCATCTTTTTTGTACGTTATGCCTTCCGGAACGAGGCGCGCAGGCGCCAGCTGGAAACGGACAACCTGCAGCTGGATTCGCTGAAAGCGCAGCTGCAACCGCATTTTTTGTTCAACACGCTGAACAGCCTGTATGCCATGAGCCTGCAGCAGAGTAAGGAAACGCCCGCATTTATCCTCCGCCTCAGCGATATGCTGCGCTTCATCCTGTACGATTGCCAGGAGAGCAAAGTGCCGGTGGAAAAGGATGTAGCGTTCATCCAGCATTATATCGAAATGGAAAAAAAACGGTACCCGGATGCGGTGATCGATTTTACGGTGGAAGTGGAAGGCAACGTGAAAGTGGTGCCGCTGCTGTGCATTAATTTCCTGGAGAACAGCTTCAAATATGGCGCGCACCGCATTACGAACAACGGCTTCGTGCGCGGGAAGCTGGTACAGCGGGGCGGCTCGCTGCTTTTCCGCCTGGAGAACGATATATTCCCCCTGCAGGAAAACAACACCAATAAAGGAGGCATCGGGATTGAAAACGTGAAGCGCAGGCTGGCCCTGTATTATCCCGGCAAACACCATTTGACGATACAGGAGCGGGATAATATCTTTATCGTGGAACTCAGTATTCAATTGAATTAACCAGGCTATGATCAGATGCATGATAGTGGACGATGAGGTGATGGCCCACCAGATACTCGAAGCGTTCATCCTGCAAACGGAAGGGCTTACGCTGGTGGCCAAATGCCGCAATGCCATGGAAGCCTTCGCCAGGCTGGAGCAGCAGGATGTGGACCTGATGTTCCTGGACATCGAGATGCCGCTCATCAGCGGCACCAGATTTCTCCGTTCGCTCAGCAAGCCGCCGCAGGTGATATTTACGACCGCTTATGCGGAACATGCCGTGGAAGGTTTTGAGCTGCAGGCGCTGGATTATTTGCTGAAGCCCTTTTCCTACGAGCGTTTCGCCAAAGCCGTGGCCCGCATGCCCTCCCCTGCTGCATCTTCCGACCGGCCGGAAGATGCCGGCTCCCTCGTAGTGCGTGAAAAAGATGCGCTGGTGAAGATCCCGTATGCGGACATCCTCTACATCGAAGCTGCCCGCGATTACATGAAAGTGCATACGCCGGGCAGGCATTACATGGTGCTGCAAACAATGAAAAAGCTGGAAGAAGCGCTTCCACCCGCGCTTTTTGTGCGCACGCATAAATCATTTATCGCGGGGCTGCGGCATGTGAAGCAGATCAAGGCGGAAAGCCTGGTGCTGTCGCAGGATATCAGCATCCCGCTCAGTAGTTTGTATAAAGAACAGGTGCTGAAGCGTTACCGGGAATGATTGGAATTTTTGTATCTTCCCGTATGCCCGCTGTTATGAAAAACTTACTGTTACCCTTCTTCTTTTGCTGCCTGACACAGCTTGCCTCGGCCCAGCGATCCGCGCAATGGCCATGGTTTTTAGAGATCAGGATGAACACTGCCCTCTCCGGCGCCAATGTAAGCGGCGATGTATCCGGCTACCCGCTGGCCGTGCCGCTGAACGCCTCCTGCTTCGACTTTTCCAAAGCCCGCGCCAACGGCGCCGATATCCGTTTTTCCGCCACGCCCGCCGGTCCCTTTCTCCCGCACAGTATCGAGTGGTGGGACCCGGTGAACAAAAAAGCGCTCGTATGGGTGAAAGTTCCCCTCATCAAAGGGAATACAGACCAGCAGGCGATCTACATGCATTGGGGAAATGAACAGGCGGAGGCGGAAGACCATGCGGCCGAGATCTTCTCCCTGGAAGAAGGCTTCACCGGCGTATGGCATCTCAACGAGCCGGGCAATACTTTGCCCGAAGGCTACAAAGACGCCACCGCCAACGCCGCGCATGCCACCGGCGTGAATATGCGCCCCGTTTGCACCGTAGACGGCCCCCTGGGCAAAGCCCAGCAATTCCATTACAACGACGGCCAATGGATAAAAGTGGACAGCGAAAAACGCCGGCTGTTCGACATCACGCATCGGCTCACCTTTTCCATCTGGGCCCTCGCGCATACCTATCCTAACAAAGGCGACGAAAACAAACGCGTGCTGCCCGGCTACGAGACCATGTTCGCCAAAGGCGACAACAGCTGGCGGTTACAAAAGTTCGGCGTCCGCAACTGGCACCAGCCCGAAGCAGAGCTGATAGAGATCTGCGTGGAAAGGCTCAGCCCCCGCGGCGACCTTTGCGTGGTGGGCAGCACCGATATGAAAACGGAACAATGGTACCATATCGCCGGCGTGCATGATCATCCTTATGTAAAACTCTACGTGAACGGCGTGCTCAATAAAACCGAAAAATTCGATACGGAATGGAAAACAGACGACCACCCCGTTGGGATCGGCAACCAGAGTCAATTCCCGGAAAAAGGCGGCCGCAACTGGGATGGTGTGCTGGATGAAGCGAGAGTGATAAGCCAGGTAAAGAACGAGCACTGGATAAAGCTGGATTATGAAAGCCAGCGCCCGGGCAGCCGCTTCCTGCAGACCGGGAAAGCACAGCGGAAATAAAAAGGCCGTTATTTCCCCGCCATATGCAATGCCGCGATATAACCGAAGGTCATGGCCGGCCCGATGGTAGCGCCTGCGCCCGCATAACTGCGCCCCATCACTGAAGCGGAATTATTCCCCGCCGCATACAATCCTTCGATCACGGTTCCGTCTGCCCGCAGCACGCGCGCATGAGCGTCTGTAACAAGACCGCCCTTTGTGCCGATGTCTCCCGGCACCATTTCCACCGCGTAGAACGGCGGTTTATCTATCGGTGCCAGGCAGGGATTGGGCGTAATACGCGGATCGCCGTAATAGCGGTCGTAAGCCGATTCGCCGCGGTGAAAATCTTCATCTTCTCCTTGGCGCGCCATTTCGTTGAAACGCCGCAGGGTATTCACGAGGTTCTCTTCCGGCACATTGATGCGGCGTGCCAGCTCATCCACCGTATCCGCTCTGAAAATGATCTTTTCCCTGTAATAGGCTTTAGGAATGCGCTGCCGCGGAAACATGCCCAGGAACAGGTAACGGTTGCGGAAACGCTGGTCCATGATAAAAAAGCAAGGGATATGCTGCACGCCCTGCGCATTGCGGCGGTACATTTCGTGCACCACGTCCACATAAGCGGCCGCTTCGTTGGTGAACCTTTCGCCTGCGTGGTTCACCATGATGGAGCCGGGCTGCGACCGTTCCGCCACACAGAAAAAAGGTTCCGCGCCGGGCGTACGCACGGACGGGCCCCACCAGGCGTCATCCATCAGCGAGAGGGCGGCGCCGGCTGTAATACCCGCCAGGTGGCCGTCTCCCGTATTGCCGGGCGAGCCCTGCGTCCATTCCGTAGTTTCGGGTGCGGGCATGAATTCCCGGCGCATGTGCAGGTTGCGTTCGAAACCGCCGGCAGCCAGCAATACGCCGCGCTTCGCGCGCAGCGCGATCTCTTCCCCGTCCTTTTCCACAACCATACCGGTCACTTTCTCGTTCTCCGTGAGCAGGCGTTTCATGGGCGTATTCAGCCACAGGGGAATGCCTGCTTCCTTCATACTCATGCGCAAACGTGCAGAGAGCGCCTGGCCCAGGCTGAGCATCTTTTTGCCGGTCAGCTTGCTGCCGATGGCGCGGAATATCACTTTGACGGAAGTGCCGAAGCCTTTCCAGGTACGGAAGGCCATGTTCAAACGGTTAAATTCGGCGGAGTTGAAAGAAAGCCCCATTGGTATGGGCACTACAGGCGGGTTCAGCAAAGCAAGGTCTTCTTCGAGCAGGGCACCGTTGAACAACAACGGTTCTATAGTACGGCCTTCCGCAAGCCCGCCGGGCTTTTCAGGGTAGTAGTCCGCATAACCGCGGGCATAAGAAAAACGCATGTATGGCGTGTGCGCCCGGAGGAATGCCAGCATGGCCGGGCCATGATCGAGGAAAGCCTCCTTTTGTGCGGGAGGCACGTCTTCCCCTGCCACGGCATCGAGGTAAGCGCGTGCTTTCTGAGGATCGTCGTGTATGCCTTCCCGTTGGAGCACATAATTGTTCGGCACCCATATCCCGCCGCCTGAGCGGGCGGTGGAGCCGCCATAATATGCGCTCTTTTCCACGATGAGCACCTTCAATCCGTCGTGATGCGCCCTGAGCGCGGCCGTCATGCCTGCTGCTCCCGAACCGGCAATAATTACGTCATATTCTTCTTCCATGTACCTGCATAAGCAATTTTGGTTGGGCGGGATATACAGGACGGGGTGATGGATTACTTTTTGCTTTTACGCGGCCGCCTTTCGGTGATAATGCCATTGTATGAAATAGGCTGGCGATTGGTGCTGGTGACCTGCAGGCTGGCGTACCCGCTTTCGGACACGGTCAGGAAAAACTGTTGCACATCCTGCACGTCCTTCGGTTTGATGGTGATATCCCATCCGCCGTTCCGGCCGGGCTTTTCGTCGTATTCAAACTGTTGTGAAATGAACTGGATGCCGCCTTTGGAAGGGTCCATAGGGGCTGAATAAGCGCGCCCGAAATAAGGCAGGAAAGAATTCACCGTATCGCGGGATACGGTTACATCGTACCCGTCTCCCTGCATCTGCCGCGTGCGGCCGTTCATAGGCAGCACCGTCTGCATCTGGAACACGTAGTTCCTGTCTGCTATCAGCTGCTTCACCTTCCCGGCATCGGCCTGCTGCGCCTGCTGCGAGGTGGCGCAGCGGAAGCCGGCCAGCGCCAAAAGGAATAACGGTATCATTTTCAAGCATTTCATATGCGGGGAATTTACTGTACCAATAAGAAACAAAACGCAGGCCATAAATGTTGACAGCCTTTGCGGGCGTTCACAATCAGCCGCTTGTATTTAATAACGCGAAAACACCGCAGCTTATGATATTTTTATTATATTGTTTAACATATCCTTAAACACCATACACTATGACTCCTCTTACTTTGCTCATGCTCGGCGCTGCCGTTTTTTTCGTAGCCCATGTTTTTTTGCTGTTCACCTCTTTCGGAAAATCCGGCTACAACGGGAAAAGATACCTCTGGTCGCACCTCACACTCTGGATCTGCGGCACCCTGCTTTTCACCGGTGTGAGCGTGTACGCCGGAACAGGAGAATCTCCCATCGCCGACGCGTTTGACACAAGAGTGAAACAAACGCTGATTCCCGTTGTGATACTGGCGCTGTCTGCCGTGGCGCACATTATCGTGAGGCTGTTCGTGATGCCGAAATACCAGGGCCGGTAAAACTCCCTTGCTCCCGCTGCTGCGATTGTTGTGTATATTGCAGGCATGTCCGTCCGCAAGATCATTCATATAGACATGGACGCTTTTTATGCATCAGTGGAGCAGCGGGATAATCCTGAATACCGCGGCAAAGCCATTGCCGTGGGAGGCTCTCCCGAAGGGCGCGGCGGCGTGGTAGCCACCGCCAGTTACGAAGCCCGCAAATACGGCGTACGCTCCGCCATGCCTTCCAAAAGAGCGCTGCAGCTCTGCCCGCATATTATTTTCGTATACCCCCGCTTCGCCGCCTACCGAGAAGTAAGCCAGCAGGTGCGGGCAATATTCCACCGCTACACAGACCTCATAGAACCCCTCTCCCTCGACGAAGCATACCTGGATGTGACGGAAGACAAGCTCAATATCGGTTCCGCCATTGCCATCGCGCAGCAGATCAAGCAGGCCATCCGCGACGAATTGCAGCTCACCGCTTCCGCGGGTGTTTCCGTGAACAAGTTCGTGGCCAAGATCGCGTCTGACATGCAGAAGCCGGACGGGCTCACCTTTATAGCGCCTTCACAGGTGGAATCTTTTATGGAAAACCTGCCGGTGGAAAAATTCTTCGGTGTGGGAAAAGTAACGGCGGACAAAATGAAACGCATGAACCTGCACACCGGCGCGGACCTGAAGAAGCTCAGGGAAGATGACCTGGTTCAGCATTTCGGGAAAACAGGCCGGTTCTATTACAGGATCGTACGGGGGGAAGACGACCGGCCGGTGCAGCCGCACCGCGAAACGAAGTCTGTGGGCGCGGAAGACACCTTCCCGCACGATCTCACCACCCTCGAAGAAATGTACCCGGAGCTGGATAAAATAGCCCTGACCGTTGCCAACCGCCTTCAGAAATATCAGCTAAAAGGCAGGACCGTAACCCTCAAGATCAAGTACAGCGACTTCAGGCAGATCACCCGCAACCAGTCTCTCCCGCAGGGCATCAACGACCTTGAAACCATTGTTGCCACCGCCAGGCAGCTGCTGGTAAAGACCGACCCGGCGGATGTGAAGATCAGGCTGCTGGGGATCACGCTTTCCAATTTCGGGGAAGAAAAACCTGCCACAGGAACGGCACAGTTGACGTTGTTTTAAATGCCGCGCCTGAAAATAAAAAACGCCGGGAATCAGCATTCCCGGCGTTTTTATGTATACTAAAGCGATGATCAGTATTTCGCAGACTGTCCTGCTTTCGGAATGGATTTGAGGATGAATTCGCGCAGGTGCTCGTTGCTGGTGGCCAGATCGTCTTTACGCAGGTACATCATATGCCCGCTGCGATAGCCTTCCCAGGAGAGGCGGTCTTTCAGCTTGCCGCTGGGGTCCAGCTGCCACATGCTGTATTTCGCGTTGAAATAATCGCAGGCGCCGTCGTAATAACCGCTCTGGAAAAGCACGTGCAGGAAAGGGTTCTGCGCCATGGCCTGCCGCAGGTTTTCGCCGGTGCGGTTGCCGTCGTTGTCCCAGGGGAATACGGGGCCGAACATGTAATATTTCAGGTCCGTCTTGTATTTCAGCTCTTCGCGGAGGTACATGTTGATGGCAGGCGTGAAAGAATGCAGCCATGAAGTAAGCTCCGCATTGAAGTCCACTCTTTCGCCGCCGTCCCTGCGGTCGATGCCCAGGTAACGCGAATCCAGCCGGCCCACGGTATAGCCGCGGTCGCGGAGCAGCTCTTTCCAGAACAGGTTGGTGGAGATATCGAGATTGTTCTGCAACACCACTTTTTCCGGGAGGCCGGAATAGCGGGCCACTTTGGCGGCTATTTCCTTTTTCTTCGCATCGCTGATGAAACCGCCTTCCGTCAATGCGGGCAGGTATTCCTTGATGGTGAAGGTTTCCACTTCGGGCAGCATGGCCGTGAGGTCTTTCGCCTGGAGGTCGGAGGCCAGCGCTTTATGATACCATGCGGTAGCCGCGTAATAAGGCAGCCGCAAAGCCGCTTCGGCAGGGCCACTGCGCTCGATGCCCAGCTCCGTGGGCGATACCAGCACCACGCCGTTCACGTAGATCCATTGCGAGTTCATCAGTTCCAGCGCAAGCCCCGAAACGCGGGTGGTGCCATAGCTTTCGCCCACGAGGTATTTGGGAGAAGCCCAGCGCTTGTAACGGGTAACGAAAGTGCCGATCCATTCGGCCAGGTATTTAATGTCCTGGCTCACGCCGAAGAATTTGGAGCCCTGCACGTCCTTGCCGGCGGTGCGGGAGAAGCCGGTATTCACCGGGTCCACATACACGATGTCCGCCACATCGAGAATGGAATGCGGGTTGTCTTTGAGGCCATACGGCTGCACGGGGTAACCTTCGTCGTCTATCTTCAGCACACGGGGACCGGTGTACCCGATCTGCATCCAAACGGAAGCTGTGCCGGGGCCGCCGTTGAAGGAGAATACCAGGGGGCGCGAAGGCTGGTCCGCCACGCCTGTTCTTTCAAAATAAGTATAAAAAACACCGGCGATGGTTTTGCCCTCATCGTCCCATACAGGCAGGGAGCCGGCAGTTACTTTGTAGGGAACGCGCTGGCCTTTGATGGTCACTTCGTGGCTGGTAGTAACAGCAGCATCGATCTTCAGCGCGCGGACGGCGCTGGACTGGCTGTAGAATTTTCCATCTGAAGTATCGGATTTTTGGGCATATAGGCTGGTGCAGCTAAGCAGGATCGCTGCGGTAAATATGTTTCTCATGTTTTAAACATATCAATAAAAATTAAATCCGCATAAAATTTATGATATGGTGAAAAATCACTCCATTATATGAGACATATTATTAAATATTCTATCCACATTAATTTTCATCACAAATCATATAAAACCCCATTAAAACAAAAATATTTATTAAAAAACATGAATTTAGATCATTATTTTGGGTGTCATGAAAGCATTACTCCTACTTTTAGCCATCAACACCTCAGATTCAACTGTTAAAAAACAGCGCCCTTTTACCGCCGGGCTCGAAGGCGCCGCCGCGGTAACCGTAGGCAACAACATCGTGACCGTAAACGTCGGAGGCCCCTGCCTCCGGCTGAGGCTAACCCCCAAATGGGCGGTTGGCGTAGCGGCGGTACCCTCGTTGTTCATCTTTAAGGGCAAAGCCGAGCCTAAACTGGGTCTCACCCCAAGACTGGATTACGGCAAATGGCAATTGCAGGCTCCCGGCTTCTACATGGCCAAAAGCGAAAAATGGGCCTGGACCTTCGGCCTGGGGTACAAGTTCCTGTAACCCGAATTAAATTCCCACAAAACGTTATGGAGGAGTATACAAAAACGGGAACGGCATTCCGCCGCGCCTGTAAAGGATATCCTTTTGCCCTTGCATAGCCCTGTGAAGGGATACGCATAAATGGACAAAAAAAGGGCGCAGCTTACATGCGGCGCCCGTAGGGATATTCTTTACTATAGCTTACTTCGTCATAAACGTCCAGGTCACATTTTTCCGGTAACCGAAAGGCTTGCCTGCCTGCGGCTTGCCCATCGTGCCTTTGCCTGCTTCTGCCTTTAGCGTTACGCGGCTGAACGCGCCTTTCTCAAAATCGAAGGTCAGGCCATCGTCGTCGTACAGCTCAAACGAACCGGCAGCGGTACCATATACGCGCACTTCCAGCGGCAGCACCTCTCCTGCTTTGGGAGCCTGCCTGCGCGCGGGTATCATCGGGATGAGGCCGCCATCGCGAACATACAGCGGGATCTTGTCCAGCTCGGCGGTTACGGTGATCACCTGGTCTTCGCCTGCCAGCTTACCGGTATAGAAATCATACCATTTGCCTTTGGGCAGGTATACCTTACGGCTTTTTTGCTCCGCGAAGAAAGGCGCCACGATGAGGTTGTCCCCCATCATATACTGGTCTTTCAGATCGGAGCGGGTTTTGGCTTCGTAAGGGTTGAGCGTGGCGTCCAGCTTGCCGCCGGAAACCTGCGGGGTATAAGCAAAGCCGTCCACGAGGTTCATGGAACGGAAAGGCGGTTTCCCTTCAAAATGATACTGCGCGAAGGTGGAATAAAGGTAAGGCAGCAGGCGCATACGCAGCATGGCTACGTCCTGCACGGCTTTTTCCACTTCGGGGAACGACCAGGGTTTGGTACCGTCCGCCCAGGCGTTCAGCATGGCCATGGGTGAAAAACAAACGCTTTGCATCCTTCTCACCCATTCCTCCGCGCTCTTGGAAGCACGTACCTCGGGCGTCCACAGCACGCCAATGAAGCTGCTGTTCACCAGCGCGGTGATAAAATCGGGATGGGAATAATAATCGTTATAGATCACGTAGGGGAAATTGCTGGCCCCGGCATTGGAAGCCCTTACCAGCCCGTATGTGCGGCGGTTCTGCTCGCGGAACCATTCGTCCGTCATCTTCTGCATGGCCAGGCCGTATACCTGGCGCATCTGCTCCGCCGTGGTGCCTGACGGGAAGGTAGCTACATCGGGCCAGAGCCATTTGTCGTACCCGTCGTTCTCGTCCATTTTATAGCCACTAACGCCAAGGGATATATGATTTTTAATGAAATGGTCCTTAAACGCCTGCCGCGCTTCCGGCAGCGTGAAATCCGCCACCAGCCCGTTCCACACGGTATGGGTGCCGGAGAGCGGTTTTACTTTCGGGTACAACGAGCTTTTGGGCGACACATAGGGGTTCAGCCAGAGGTTGGCGCGCACGCCTTTGGCCATCAGCCCGTCTATGAACCCTTTGGGATCGGGGAAACGTTTGCTGTCCCACTCGAATGTACAGGGGTATGCCATGGAATGCCAGCCCGGCTCCACGCCGATATAGTCCAGCGGGAAGTTGTGCGCTTCAAACTCGGAAGCTTCGCGGAGGATGTCCGTTTGTGAATAGAGCGTAGGTACCCTTTGCGTGAAACCCAGGCCCCACTTGGGCGGAAGGTACCCGCCTCCGTTGAACAGGTTGTAGCGCTGCACGGCGTTCATGGCGGTAGGGCCGCCGAAGATGTAAATGTCCGCCCCCGCCGCAGGCACGAGTATTTCCACCGCATCGGAATAAGGCTGTGAATCCCAGTCTTTGTTGCCATTGCGGTCGTGCAGCACGGGCGGATTTTTGGTATCTACGCGTACAGCGGTACCGGCGTATACCGTAAGGTAACGCGCCGCATCCACCAGGATGCCGTAGCCGCGGCTGGATACATAAAAAGGAACGGGCGCGTGGGTGCGTCCGTCATCTTTCCCGCCGTAGTGGTCCATATGCAGCTGGCTTACCCGGCCGCGCTGGTTGACGGTCTTGAAATTCAGGCCCAGGCCGAAGACCTGCTCTTCCCTTTCCAGGGGAAAACGGAGGTACACTTTCCCGTCTGCGTAAGTAACGGCAATGTCTGCTTCCGGCAGCGGGAACTTTGCGGCCGGAAGGGCCTGTAAGGAGGATTTGCTGGCTTTGTTGTCAGCCACGCTCAGGAGGGTCACCTTTTCAGGCTGGCCGGCAGTGGCTTTCCAGATGCCGGGCTCTATCTCCTTCCATTGTAATTGCGCCTGTGCGCCTGCGCTGAGCGGCAGGCATATGAGCAAGAGGCGGAGTATGCGCATGTTATTCATATCGTGGAAACTTCTGCGCATAAGGTATAAAGGAATTCCTTTACACTCTTTATTTTGTCAAAATTGAGGCAGTTTCCGATAAAATATTACTGTTCACAGGCTCTTTCTGCTCGGGGTTCACCTGGTAACAAAGCACTTCCCCGTCTTCCAGCACCTCCACGATGCGGTAACCGTAATAAGGCGTGCCCCAGCTGCCGGCAATGTGGCTGTCGAAGAAGTAATGTTTGCCGTTCTTTTCCTTCATCCCGTCTTCCGCATGATCGTGGCCATGGAACACGGCTTTCAGGTTCTTCTGTCTGGAGAACATCTCTACCAGCTCAGGACAGTCGATCCCGTGCTCCGTCCATTTCACGGGCGTGATGTGCATGATCACGAACAGGTGTTTTTTTCCTGCGTACATCTCCAGCCTGGCTTTGGTCCAGGCCAGGTCCGGACAGATATATTTCCCTTCCACATCCGCGGTATTCAGCACAATGAACCCGGAATCGCCTTTTTCGAAATCGTGGTGCCAGGCCGTGCCGAAGGTTTTGAGCCATTCCGGTTCGGCAATCTTGTCGTGGTTGCCGTGAGACACCACATAAGGCATAGCCAGCTTGTCCCAGGCAGATTTTACATCGGGGAGGAATTTGGCGTCGTCGTGAAAGAGGTCGCCGTTGATCACCGCCATATCCAGCCCGCGGCCTTTTTTCTCCTTGTTCAGCCACTTCACCATCCGCTGGTGGTTTTCGTAGTAGGTGGTTTTAGGCTGGCCGTAATGCCCGTCTGAGGCGAGCGCAAAACGAAGCTTCACCTTTTTGCGGGAAGGCAGGGTGAAACCTGCGGGGGTAAAGGATTGCAGGGTGTTGCCTGCGCCGATGAGCACGATGCCCTTCAGGGTCATCTCAAGGAAGTGTCTGCGGGAGATCATACGTTGTTGTAGATTAAATATAAGTTAAGGCGTCCAGCTGCTTGCGGTAATCGAACTGCAGGTCTTCGTGCTGGCTTTCGATCGCTTTTTCGATCTTGCGCAGCTGCTGCTGGTAAAGATTGGCCAGCTGTACGCTGGCGCCGATCTTAAGGCCGCTGCGGCGCATTTTCTGGCAGAAGAACAGCAGGAGTTCCGTTTCAGCCTGTTTAGACCCGGTAAATCTAATATGTTTGTTCGTGATCCGGAGAATTTTCCGCAAAGTTTTCTTTGAATGGTACAGGTGGGTGGTGGAAAGGGAGTCGAATTCCAGCGCGATGAATTCTTTAACGGAAGCAATATACCCGTCCAGGCTGTGGGCTTCGAACAAGAGGTAGGTGAGCAGTTCCTTGCTTTCCTTCTTGTATTTGGCCAGCCGCAGGCAAAGTTCCACCAGCTGCGCATGCGGCACGGTTCCCAGCTCTTTCTTTAATTCGTTGATGGTAGCTGTTCGCATCTTTATCCGGTCTTCTATTCTTCGTAAAAATCGATGAGTGAGCCGAAATACGCATCGCGCCAGCCTTCCACGATATCATCATAATCTTCGTCGGGAATGTTGCTGTGCTTCAGCTCGGCGGAAGTGCCTTTTTTGTGCGGATGCAGGATGATGGTAACGATGGAAGGCGTTTCCTGTTCCCCGAAATACCATTCCTGCACGATCTTCCGGCCTTCTTCGAATTCCAGGTTGCGGCCCGCGATGCTGCCGTCCCAGAGGGAGAATTCAGAACCGGGCTCGGTGCTCATATCGACTTTATCGCCCGTCCACAGCTGGATGGTGGGCGCATAGGTGAGCGCGCGGTACACGTCTTCAGGGGCGGCGGGTATAATAAAATGTTGCTTGAAATCTTTCATACTGGACAATTGTTATGCGCCTTCCAGCAGCTGGATGCCGGTTTTGGTGAAAGCGATCTTTTGCTGTTTGTATAAGCTGCCGGTGGTCATTTTAAAGGTCTTTTTACTCATGCCGAAAAAGGCGTAGATCTCTTCTGGATCAGACTTGTCGTGGTAAGGCAGGTACCCGTCGTTCTCCTGTAGCAGGCGCAGGATCTTCTCCGCTTCGTCCTCCACTTTTTTGTACCCGCTCTGCCCCGGCACCACGTCGACCAGGTTGCCTTCCTTGATGGCTTTGATGAAACCTTTGAAGCGGTCGCCGATGTCCATAGGCCTGAACTGGTCGCTGTAATGCAGCACGCCGGTATGCAGGTTGTTGATAATGGTCACGAAGCCGATATCTGTGCGGCGGTAGATCACCAGGTCCACCACATCTTTTTCTTTTACGGTGAGGTTCTCGTTGCTGAGATAAGGATCGATCTTTTCCGTGGCGGCTACACGGCCGGTAAGCTCGTCCAGGTATATCCTGACGAGATATTCCTGCCCTTTCACCATTTTGGAGAGCTGCTGCGATTTGGGCACGAAGAGGTCCTTCACCAGGCCCCAGTCCAGGAAGGCCCCCTGGTCGGTAGCATCCACCGCTTTGAGGTTCACTATATCGCCTACAACGCCAAACGGCTTGTCCGTAGTGGCAATGAGACGGTTCTCGGAATCGTGGTAGAGGAATACCTCCAGTTCATCGCCGGGTTTGGCGCCGCGGGGAACATATCTTTTGGGAAGCAGTATTTCCTGGCCGTCGCCGCCGTCGAGATAAACGCCGAAGTCCGTTTCTTTTTTGATCTTTAGCGTGTTGTATTCTCCTGTTCTGGTCATTATTTTATGTATAACTTGCGCAAAGGTACAATAAAATAAATGGGGTGCGGAGCGTGCAAAACAACACATATGTTTATTTATGAATCCGTAAATCATTACTCAGCAGTCATGACGAGTTATTATTGTAATTATTAGGTGTAACAGATTATTAATCATACCTTCGTAGCCATTTATTTTTAATTTTTACACATGGAACAAAAATTCACCGGAACTGTAAAGTTCTTCAATGAAACCAAAGGTTTTGGTTTTATTAAACACGACGAGTCT
The DNA here is from genome assembly GCF_052044405.1 of Chitinophaga sp. 22620. Lineage (NCBI taxonomy): Bacteria > Pseudomonadati > Bacteroidota > Chitinophagia > Chitinophagales > Chitinophagaceae > Chitinophaga > Chitinophaga sp. 22620. Next base: position 912,169 of record NZ_JBQEMV010000003.1, read on the forward strand.
TCTAAAGAGACCTTCGTTCACGTTAACGGTCTCATTCATGAGATCCAGCAAGATGACCGCGTAGAGTTTGAACTGCAGGAAGGAAGAAAGGGCATGAATGCTGTTAATGTAAAACGCATCGATTAAGCTTGCTTAATATATCGTTTACCGGCCGGTCTGAATGACCGGCCTTTTTTTTGCCCGAAAATCCGCGCAAATCCGTCATTGTGAGGACCAGCAGCACTTAAGTCGGGCGACGAAGCAATCTCCTGCATTGAATTGAAATGACGCAATGTCTGGAGATTGCTTCACCGCACCGCCGCACAATTCCCCCGCTGCTCCTCGCAATGACGGGTTTTTTATTTAAATGACTTCAGCGAACCGGCCGGAAAATCCCACTCCGGCGTCTGCAATGCCTGCCGTGGTTTGTTGTGATACCATGGCGTGGCGGATGCAGGGTTCTTCAGGATATGGATATCCTGCGCGGGCATATAACTCTGCGCCAGCAAAAAGATCCTATCCCCTTTACTGTTCTGCGCCACGTCCATCACGATCACCGCATGCCCGGGAGAGCCGCCCTGGATGAATACATCGCCGGGATTGACTTCATTCCCTGCGGGTTGCAGCTCGCGCTGGAGAGACAGCGTGCCGGCATAAGAAAATACAGTTTGCAGATATTGTTCGAAACATGCGCGGGTATTGCAGGGCGGCGCGCTGCGTTTGCGTGCGAGGCGGCTGCCGGATAACACGAAGCGGTCTCCCTTGCGCCAGCCTTCATAATCCATCAGCGTGCCGTCTGTAGCACGGAAAGCGATGCGGTCATATTGCGCATGCGCGTAGCGGTATTCCGCATAGAGGCGCATCACTGCATCGGCGCATTGCTGGAGGTCGCGCTGGCCGACAGACACGTCGAGCACTGCGTATTGCGCGGCCTGGTTGGCTTTGGGGCGGCCGTTGAAAAGATAGACCGTATTGCCGGGTTTGAGCGGTACGCTTCGCAGCCATTCGCCGAAAGAGCCTTCTGGCTGGGGAATGCGCTGGTAGCCTTGCGGAAGGGCGATACCGCCCGTGGTGAGGGTGATAACGAACAGTGCGGTGAGGAACATGGCGGAACTTTTTTTTGGAGATGCGGAGGCGGGGAAAATCCATAAAAAAAATAACGCTGACGCATAAACTCAGCCGCGTAATGGAGCACAGCCGGCTTTCCAAATTCAAAAAAGAATTCTACCTTAAGACTACAATCCACGGCACATGAAAAATACGCTCACTATTCCTTTGAACGGCAACGCGGCTTTACCGGGATGGCTCAATGCCCCCTTCCAGCTGCTGGACCCTGTGGGGAACAGGTTTTTCCTGATCCTGTTCTGCGGGGTCTTCAGTTTTCTTTTCATGTACATCTTCTCCCCTTTTAATATGAACCAGTGGTATGAAGGCGGGCCGCAGTCTGTGGCAGGCGTGTTCTGCGCTTTTTCCCTCAGCGGCATCGCGGGCATGACCCTTTCCCAGTTCGGGCTGATCAGGCTGAAAGGGAAAAGGCCGCTCAGGCATTGGCAGTTCCTGGCCTGGTTCACCGGCGAGGTGATGCTGGTAGCGCTGATCGTGAACATCGTGAACGTGAGCATGCATGATTACCTGGAATATTCCTGGCCGGAGTATACCGATACTTTAAAATACGGCTTCGGGGTGATGGCCCTGCCCTACTCCATGGCCTTGCTATGGTTCCAGGGCCGGGCTGTTGCGGGGAGGCTGAAACGCATCGCACAAATGCCCGCCGCCATACCGCCCGCAGCGCCGGAAGAACTGCATATCCGCGACGAATACGGCAAGCTGGCCATGACGCTTTGCCCTTCCAACCTGCTGCTGCTGAAAGCCGAGGATAATTACGTGCATGTTTATTACCGCAACGGCGGCGCAGTAAAAAAAGAACTGATCCGCAGCTCCCTCAAAAAGCTGGAGCCGCAGCTTTCCGGGCATGGTTTCACCCGGGCGCACCGTTCGTACCTGGTGAACCTTTCCAAAGTGCTTTTATTCAAAAAACATACGAAAGGGCACTTCCTGGTAATGGAAGGGATCGATGAGGTGAGCGTGCCGGTATCCGGTTCTTACCTGTCTGAATTCTTGCAGCGTTTTGTTCCGGCGGATTAGCTCCTGGCTAACTCCTGCTGTATCAGAGCCGCCTCAGACCCGTATCACACCCGTAGCAACCCCGACTCAAAGCCATATCAAACCCGTGGATAAAGGCACTTTAAGGCGTTGTATATCACTTCTGATACCGGTTTGTATCACTTTTGATACAAGGTTGTATTACTGCTGATACCGAGCTGTATCACTTCTGATACAGGGTGGGTAGAAGCGATACGATATAATCAGCCGTCACAACCGCTCTTATCCGGCAACTGTATCATCAGGCTCACCCCGGGCGCATCATTTCACCCCGCAATCACCCCTCTTCACCCCGAAGCGGCTGCTCCCCGTCCCGCCGCAGCACCCTTTTTACTAATATCGCTGCTACCATTCCAACCAAAATGACCCTGACTATGACCAAACTGATGCTACTGACCATACTCGGACTGTTCACCGGGCTCGCCGGCCTGGACGCGCAGCATGTGATCTCCGGCCATGTGCGCAACAGCGCCACCGGCGAAGCAGTGCCCGCCGTGTCCATTAAAGCGAAGAACACCCCTTACGGCGATTATACCAACGACCAGGGGAATTTCCGCTTCACCCTCCACGCCGCACTGCCCGTTACACTCGTCGTTTCCTCCATCGGGTACGCTTCAAAGGAAATAGAAGTGACCGCTACGGGGCCGCTGAACATTACGCTGGACCCCGCCAGCATCCTGGGCAACGAAGTGGTCGTATCCGCCAGCCGGCAGCTGCAGCGCAAGATCGAGTCGCCGGTCACCATTGAAAGGATCGACAACAAAGACATCATCAACTCCGCGCAGACCAATTATTATAACATGCTCCAGGGGCTGAAGGGCGTAGACATCACCACGTCCAGCCTCACCTTCACCACCGTTACCACCCGCGGGTTCAATACCAGCGGCAATACCAACTTCACACAAATCGTAGACGGGATGGACAACCAGGCGCCCGGGCTCAATTTCCCGCTGGGGGCTTCCATCGGGCTTACCGAGCTGGATGTGGACAACCTGGAAGTGCTTTCCGGCGCATCCTCCGCCCTGTACGGCTCCCGCGGGCTGAACGGCACGCTGGTAATGACCGGCAAGGACCCGTTCAAATACCAGGGCCTCAGCTTCCAGGTCACCCAGGGCGTGAACCACGTAAAAAAAGGAGCAGGCAACGACCCCATGGGCCCTTCCCCTTATTACGACTGGACCCTGCGCTGGGCGTACAAAGTGAACGACAAATTCGCCTTCAAGATCAACGCGCAATACACCCTCGCCAAAGACTGGCTGGCCGCCGATACCAGCAACACCAACGGGCCCGGCACAAAGTATACCGACCCGAACTATAACGGCGTGAATTCCTACGGCAGCAAAACTTCCGTAGACATCAATCCTTTCCTCCAAGCTGCCCTCGCGCAGGACCCTTCGCTGGCGCCCATTATAGACCCGCTGCTGGCCAAACCCTCCAACTACGTGGCCCGCACCGGCTACCCCGAATACGGTTACCTCAGCAACGAAGCCAAACTCCTGAAGCTCAACGCTGAAGTGCGCTACAAGATCCGGCCGCGGCTGGAAGCCATCGTATCCGGCACTTACGGCAGCGGCAACGCCGTATACAGCAATGATACCCGTTACGCCCTCACCGGCTACAAGATCAGCCAGTACCGCGCCGAACTGAGGAGCGAACAATGGTTCCTCCGCGCCTATACCTCCAAAGAAAACTCCGGCAACACCATCATTGCCAGCCCCACCATGCAGCTGCTGAACGAAGCCTGGAAACCCAGCTTCAACCCCGCTACCATGGACGGCTGGTACCCGCAATACACCGGCGCCCTGCTGCAGGCCCTGGCCACAGGCAGCAGTCCTGACGATGCCCACTGGGCCGCCCGCCAGTTTGCCGACCAGGGAAGGCCCGACGCCGGCAGCGCGGCATTCAACCGGCTGAAAGACAGCATTGCCGGCCTGCCCACCTCCCGGGGCGGCACCCTTTTCCTGGACCGGAGCAGGCTTTACAACACGGAGTTCCAATACAATTTCACGAAGCTCATTCCATGGGTGGAACTGATCGCCGGGCTCAACTACCGCCTCTACCGCCTCGACTCCAAAGGCACTTTGTTCCCCGATAAAAACGGGCCGATAGACGTGGCGGAATACAGTGGCTATGCACACCTGTCCAAAAAGCTGATCGGAAACAAACTGAAGCTGGGAGCGGCTTTCCGGTACGATAAGAATACCCTCTTTGATAAGCCCCGCATCACTACCCGCGCATCCGCCGTGCAGGAGATCGCGAAAGAACATTTCCTGCGTTTCTCCTACCAGAACGCCTACAGCTTTCCTTCCAACATCCAGAGCCTGCAAAGCACGCTGGTGGATTACAATTCCTACGCCTCCGGCGGTTCCGCCAGGCTGCTGTACGGCGAATACCAGTTCGACCAGTACCCGCCCTACCTGCTGAACAGCGTAACGGAATACCAGCAGACCAACGACCCGTCGAAGCTGGAGCGGTTCAATCCCAGGGACATCAAGCCGCAGAGCGTGGATGCGTTCGAGCTCGGATATTCCGGCCTGTTCGCCCGTTGCGTGCTGGTGGACGTGCTGGGATATTATTCTACCTGGAAAAATTTCATCGGGTACGTGAATGTGGCCAATACGCCGGGGACAGACGACATTACGGCGTTCAAAGAGCGCAGTAAATATATTTCCTATAATATTGCATATAACGGCGCGGAAAAGGTAAATACGTACGGCTATGCCGCCAGCCTGAGCGTGGACCTGAGCCGCAATTTCATGGCGAAAGCCAACTTCTCTTCGGATTTCCTCAGGAACAGGAACAACAGCCAGATCAATAATTTCAACACTCCCAACTGGAAATTCAACCTTGAATTCGGCAATACCGGGTTCGGCAAACAACAGGCGTTCTCCTTCAATACCAGCCTCCGTTACCGCCCGGCGTACTTCTACTCCATCGGTTTCGCGAGCGGCACGATAGACGCCAATGTAGTGCTGGATGCACAGGTTAGTTATAAATTGACAAAGGCCCGCTCCAGGATCAAGATAGGCGCCACGAACCTGACGAATAAATACTACTACACCGGCTTTGGCAGTCCTGGCATTGGCGGGGTCTATTACGCAACATTCGCTTACAACGTTTTTTAAAAACATACCACTATGAGATACTCCCTCCTGTTACTGGCGCTCATGGCCGCATGCGCCGCCCCCGAAAAGAAGACCGAAGGCGGTTATAAAACAGTACTGGCTTTCGGCCCGGGCGAAGAACAAAAGATCACCGAAGCCTTCCTGACAATGACGGACAGCAGCAGCCTGGAACTGAAGGCAGGCACCTATAAATTCGATAACCTCAGCCTCGTGCAGCTCAAGCACATCCGCATCACCGGCGCAGGGCCGGATAAAACGCTGCTGGACTTTTCCGGCCAGCGGCAGGGCGGCGAAGGCATTCGTGTGGCCGAAGTGGACGGTTTCGAGATCAGCGGCATGACCATCAAAGATTCCAAAGGCGACCTGCTGAAGGTGAACAAAAGCAAGGACGTGACCATCACCAACCTGCACGCCATCTGGTCCACCTCCGACTCCACCAGCGGCGGTTACGGCATTTATCCCGTACTCTGCACCAACGTGCTGGTGGAGAACTGTTACGCGCAGGGCGCATCTGATGCGGGCATTTACGTAGGGCAATCCAACAAGGCCGTAGTAAGGAAAAGCAAGGCATTCAGGAACGTAGCGGGTTGCGAGATCGAGAACACGACCAACGCGGAAGTATACGACAATGAATTTTACGGCAACACCGCCGGCTTCCTCGTTTTCGACCTGCCTGACCTGAGCCAGCGCGGCGGGCATGTGAAGGCATACAACAATTACATCCACGACAACAATGAAAGGAACTTCGCCAAATCGGGCAGCTTCGGCACCACCTGGGGCGTGGGCAATGCGGCGCCGGGCAGCGGCGTGATCATCCAGGCCACGTCTGACGTGGAGCTGTACAACAACCGCATCCTCAACAACAACTCCAGCGCCATCATCCTCGTATCCGGCTTTTTCGTGGATGCGAAAGCAGGGGAAAAGATCAACGCGAATTATTTCCCCGTATCGAAGAACATCCTGATACACGGCAACACGCTGGAAATGGGCGACAGCTTCCCCGAGCCGGTGTTCTCCCATCATACCGGCAAAATACTCGTGGCCATCGAACAGGCGATGAAGCAGCGCATCCCGCTGATCGTGTACGACGGCATTTCCACCAATGTGCTCACGCAGGAAAAGGGCCTCAACCCCGATTCCATCTGCATCAAACAAACCGGCAACAACTTATTCGTGAACGTGGACGCGCTGAACATGGGCAAGCCGCAATGGAGCCCGGGAACGGATATGACGGCATTTACCTGTAAATAATAATCTATCGTGATGAGATCTGTGATTGTATTGATCCTGACTATGACCACCCTTTACAGTTGCAGGCCCAAAAAGCCTGCAACTACTTCCGGCTTCCGCGAAAAACTTTCGGACTACGGTTTCTTCAAAGGCGCGCTCAGCCAGCTGAGCCCCGAGGCTCACGTGCACCGGTACGACCTTGCCACGCCTTTATTTACCGACTACGCCGTCAAAGACCGCTTCATTGCACTGCCCGAAGGCGGCAGCATGCAATACCGCGACAGCGGCGCTTTACAATTCCCCGACGGCACTTTCATCATCAAAAATTTCTCTTACCGCGATACGGCGGGCGATAAAGTGCTGATAGAAACCCGCCTGCTGCATAAGGACCCCCAGGATGGCAAATGGAAAGTGATGAATTACCTCTGGAATGAAGCCCAGACCGAAGCGGAAAAATGGATTGCGGGCAAACAGGTACCCGTCACCCTGCTGGATGATAACCGGCAGCGCGTCAGCACCCTGTACCAGGTACCCAACACCAACGACTGCAAACGCTGCCATTCCAGCAACGGCACGCTGCTGCCCATTGGCCCGAAAGCGAGGAACCTGCATTACGGCAAGGGAGAACAGCTGCTGCAATGGGCTTCCGCGGGCATATTGAAAGGCATGCCGGACATCAGCCAGGTGCCGGCGCTTCCCGTATGGACGGATAGCCTGCATTACTCCGTTCCGCAACGCGCCCGCGCATACCTGGATGTGAATTGCGCCCATTGCCATACCAAAGGCGGCGATGCGGATAACACCGGGCTTTTTCTTGAATACGGCCAGCAGCAGGCTGCTCACCTCGGCATTCTCAAAGGCCCGGTTTCAGCGGGCAACGGCGCGGGCGGACTGGATTTCGACATCGTTCCCGGCAACGCCGCCGCCTCCATCCTCGCCTACCGGATGAACAGCACAGAACCGGGCACCGCTATGCCCGAGCTGGCACGAACGCTGGTGCATAAAGAAGGCGTGGCATTGATCGTACAGTGGATAGAACAGATGAAGAAGGAGCGGTAATTAGCCGATGTTGGTCAGTAAAGGTCATTACGAAGAAGAATCAAAAAGGGCTGTCTCATTATATGAAACAGCCCTTTTTGCGCAGATATAACTGATCCGTTATTTTTCAGGCACCAGCACTGCCTTGAAGTAGCTGGCGTTGCTGAGGTATTTGCTTGCGGTCTCTTTCACGCTCTCGGGCGTTACTTTTTCGAGGCGCTCGTTCTGTTTGAGGATGCTCAGCGGGTCTTCGTTTGTCTTGAATTTGCCGGTGAGATAGTTCAGCCAGAAGCTGTTTTCACGAAGGCTCACTTCCATGGCCCTTTTGCTTTCTGCTTTGAATTTCTCCACGTCTACCGCGGTAGCGCCTTCTTTTTTGATCTTCTCGATCTCGTCCAGCGTGGCGTTCACCAGCTTGTCCACGTTCGCGGAAGCGCAGCTGAAGGAAATAGTGAGGTTGTAGTTGGCATACGGCTCCTTGTCGTAACCAATACCTACGTTCGGGCTGTACACGCCGCTTTCTTTCTCCCGCAGGCGCTCCAGCACTTTAAATTCCAGGATGTCGCTGAGGGCGCTAAGCTGCAGGTTGGTGGCCGGCGCAAATTCATAGGTGCCGTAGAAGAAGAGTTTCACCTGCGCTTTGTCTTCAATGCCTTTTTTCACGATGCGGGTGATGTTGCCCGTCTGCGGCCTGATGCCGCGGTCCACATACTTGCTGCCGCTGTTGGTGGAAGGCAGGCCGCCGAGGTAGGTTTCCAGCAGCGGGGTGATCTGCGCCACGTCGAAGTTACCGACGAACACGAAGGTCTGGCCGCTGGCGTCCGCAAAGCGGCTTTTGTAGAATTCGAGGGAACGGTCCAGGTTCACCTGGTCCAGCTCAGCCAGCGTAGGTTTCCTTTCGCGGAGGCTGTTGGAAGACAGTACAGCGGTGATGGTGTCGCCGAATACATTATCCGGCGCATCGTCCGCGTTCTGGAGGTATACTTTGAAGTCTTCCATGTTCCTTTTGAACACCACCGGGTCTTTGCGGGGATTGGTGGCATAGGCGTACACCAGCTGCAGGGCTGTTTCGAGGTCTTTCGGCGATGCGCTGCCGCTGTAACCTTCATACAGGTCGCCCAGGTAAGAGGAAGCCGCGGCGGTGGTGCCGGCCAGCATTTTACGCAGCTGCGAGTTCTCGAACTCGCCGATGCCGTCGCCGGGGATGTTGCCTGCGTAATTGGTGGCCATGTAATCCTTATCGTCTACCAGCGAAGTGCCGCCCGGGCGGAAGGAAGAGAACAGGATCTGGTCGTTCTTGAAATCGGTGGGCTTCAGGTACACGGTCACGCCGTTGCTCAGCGTGAGTTTGGTAACGCCGATGCCTTCTATCTTCTCCGTACCGGTTACTTTGCCGGGCGTGGGTTTCTTTTCCAGCAGCGGTTTATTAACGGTATTGTCCACGTAAGCGGTAAGCCCTTTACCGGCGCCGCGCAGGCTTTCCAGCAGTTGCGCGCTGGCGGGTATCTTGTCTTTATCTTTTTCGGGAGCCTGCACCAGTACGGTTACGTTCTCCTCAGACAGCATTTTTTTCGCGGTCTTGTTCACATCTTCCAGCGTGATCTCGTCCAGGAATTTTTTGGTGAGGTTGTAGCGCACATCGGGGCTGATGATGGGTGAGCCGGACATAAAGTTTTTCAGGTAAGCCTGCACGAAGCTGGCGGAAGGTATCTTGTCCTTTTCCCTGTAGGCCTTTTCGTTGGCGGCTTCCGTGTTCTTTTTGGCTACTTCCAGCTCAGATGCGGTAAAGCCGAACTGCGCCATGCGGTATGCTTCGGCCATTACGCCGGCAAGCCCTTTGCCGAGCTCCTGCGCGTCTTTGGTAACGGCTACAACGGTCAGCGCATTCAGCCCGTCTATCATGCCGCCCTGCCATGGGCCGTAGCTCAGCTGGCCTTCCACGAAAGGCGCGGTGCCTTTCTGTTTCAGTTCCAGGATGCGCGCGCCGATCATGGAATTGATCATGCCCACGATCATGCCGCTTTTGTAATCGGCGGTGGTGCGGGTAGGTTTGGCGTGGTGGCGGATGGTAGCGAGGGCTACATTGTACGGGAATTCCTTGTCGGTGATGATCTTCACGACCGGCTCCTTGTTGTCCGGCAGGCCGTAGGTCTGATGCGGCTTGGCATTGGCGGGGTTCTTCAGCCCGCTGAAGTTCTCTTTGATCATCGCTTCCACGGCGGCCACATCAAAATCGCCCACTGCGATCACGGATTGCAGGTTGGGGCGGTACCAGTCTTTATAGAACTGTTTGATCTCTTCATGCTTGAAGTTCTGGATGATGTCCAGCTTGCCGATGGGGATACGCTCTGCATAGCGGGAGCCGTACAGGATCACCGGCAGGGCTTCCTTCTGCATGCGCGACTGCGCGTTTTTCCCGCGCTGGCGCTCTTCTTCAACAATGATACCCCTCTCCTCGTCGATGTCGGTATTTTCCATGTTGATATGCCCTGCCCAGTTGGCCAGGATCTTGAAGGCGTTTTTGAACAGCGCCGCACTGTCTGTAGGAATAGGCAGCTGGTAAACGGTCTGGTCGAAACCGGTGTAGGCATTCAGGTCGGCCCCGAACTTCACGCCAGCCTTCTGGAGGTAGTTGATCAGTTCATTTTTAGGGAAATCCTTTGTACCGTTGAAGGCCATATGCTCCGTAAAGTGCGCAAGACCTTGCTGTGCATCGGTTTCCATGAGGGAGCCTGCTTTCAGGGCCATATATAACACGGCGCGGTTGCGGGGCTCAACGTTCCGGCGGATGTAGTAGGTAAGCCCGTTCGCCAGTTTCCCGATCTTCACCTCCGGGTCTGCCGGGAATTTCTCCCCGGCGGCCGCTTTGGCGGCTGCCTGTTTGGGCTGCGCAAATGCAGGGTTCTCTAACAGGGAAAAGACGCTCGAAGCTACAAGCGCCAGTAACAGAAAATTACGTTTCATAAATAGTTATCCAGTTTGGTTGGTTGGGCCTAAATATACTCAGATTCATCCATTCCGCCCGCCGGTTGTTACACGACCGGTACGAATCGGCTGCCGGAAGGATATTTGGGGGGCCGGGCAAACATGTGGGGGCCGGGCTAAAAGCTCAGCTGCAAACCAAACTGCAGGGTGTTGCCCAGCGGGTTCCGCTGCGCCTCCGTGCCACTGGGAGCCAGATAAGACAGGTTAAAAGAGAAAATATCATAACAAAATCCCAGGCCGGCAGTCAATCCCTTACGATTGCCCTGCTTTTCCGATTCGCCAAAATAGCCGGCCCGTAGCTGGAGCATGTTCCGGTAGCTGAATTCCACGCCAGCGCCATACTGCCAGGCTTTATTACCAAACCCTTTTCCCAGGCCGGATAAAGAGCTTTGCTCATAATAATCTTCTCTTTCTGCTGCTGTAGCGGGCACTTCGGGCACCAGCAGCTTATTGATGTCTACGCCAAGGGTGATCCTGTTATCTTCATTCAACACCGCGGTGTAAGCCCCGCCTGCACCAAGATTGGCCGGCAGGAACTCCTTTTGCCCGGCATTTTCCGTATAGCCGATCCTGGAGCCTACATTGCTCAAAGCCAATCCTGCCGAAAAGCCCTGTCCCTTTTCATTCTTGCCGTTGTAAAATAAGGACACATCACCGGCAACAGCCTCTCCCGGTTTGTATTGTGTACTGCCATATGAGCCGGTGGCCAGGCTGGAGTTGATGTAGCGCAGGGCAATGCCGACAGCGAGCTTGTCCGATAGCCTGCGGGCATAGCCGAGATCGATGCTGAATTCGTGAGGGCGGGCAGTTTGGAGCACGCCGCCGTTAATATCCTTCAGCTGAAAATCCCCTAAGTTAAAATAACGGACGGAAGCGGTGACGGCTTGCAGCGAATCAAAGCGGCGATAACCGGAAAGGCCGAGCAGGTACATATCGTCGGTCACTTCCCGCATCCAGGGAGCATAATTAACGCCGATCGCGGTTTGTTTTCCGGCAAACGGCACTTTTGCCAGGTTCCAATAACCGCTGTTCGCATCGGGCGAAGTAGCCAGCCCGATATTACCCATGCCCGCCGCACGGGCGTCGGCCGGAATACGCAAAGAGGGTGCGGCCGTAGTGATCACTTCTGTAGGCTGTATCTGTGCCTGGGCCTGTTGTACACCGGCTGCCATGAGCATAGCCATAGCCCAGCATTTATAATTGTTCCGTTTCATTTTATCTTTTTTAAGCCCCTGGAATGCTTTTGTAACATTCCAGGGACAGTAGGAATGGTTTTTTTTCGGTTTACCTGATGATCTTATCGCTTAGTTTCAATCCCTGCCCTCTTACCAGCACGATGTAAGCCCCGGCGGAAACATTGAATACCGGCAACTGGTATGTATTGACGCCGTTCGTCAGCGATACGTCCAGTGAAAGCAATACACGGCCTGTTACGTCTGCCAGTTGCAGCACGGCCCGCTGCGCTTTGGAGGAATACACCCTTGCCTGCAACGTATTGCCATTGAATACGGCGTCTACCCTGTTTTCCGTAACAGGAAGCGCTTTTACCGTAAGTATACCTTCCGCGTAGGTGATGGCATAATTATTGGCGGCGGCCCCGCTCACTGTAACCGGGTAAAAGCCCGGGGCTGAGCTCAATGTAGCCGTGGTAGTAACTGCAGGTTGCGTGGTGAGGGAAGCGGATGTCTCACCATTTACGAAGCCGGTATAAGCTAGTGTCAGTGAAGGATTGGGCTCATCCTGGAACCTGGTTTTATTTTCAGCGGTAATAGTCAATGCCGCTTTATTGACGGTGAGCGCTACCGTTACATTCGTTGCCGGGAGCCAGAAGCTGTTGCCGGGCTGCGAAGCGGTGATATTCGCCGTGCCGGCGCCCACAATATGGATATTGTTGCCCACGATGGAAGCTACCGCCGGGTTATCGCTGGTATATGCGACCTGCAGGCCGGAGGTAGCTGTAGCGCCGGGCGCAAAGTCCGCGTCGCCGTATGTTTTAGTTAATCCGGCAAAGGTGATGGTTTGCGGTTGCTGCACCGGCGGGTTTATCGTGAACGTGCCATCCACATAGGTAATGGTATAATTCTCCGCCGCGGCGCCGCTTGCCGTAATGGCATAAGTGCCGGCAGGCGATGCTTGTGTGGCCGTAGTAGTAACAGCAGGCTGCGCGGTAAGCACCGTTTCCGTTTCCCCGTTTACAAAGCCGGTGCCGGTGAACGTGAATGCCGGGTTAGGATCGCCCTCCTCTTTGGTCTTATCATCGGCGGTAATGGTCAATGCCGCTTTATTGACGGTTAGCGTGGCCGTTACATCGGCAGCAGGCAGCCATGTAGTGCCGTTGCCGGGCTGGCTGGCGGTAATGGTGGTAGTGCCCGACTTGAGAATATGCAGGGTGCCATTGGTAATGGTGGCAATAGCGGGATCGGCTATCGAATAGGTAATATCCAAACCCGAAGTGACCGTAGCGCCTACAGCAGCATCCGCATCGCCATAAGTTTTAGTGAGGTCGGAAAAACTGATGGTTTGCGGTTGCGGCTGGTTGCTAAGCGCAAAATCACCCACAAACAGATCAAGATTGGCGTTACTGGTTCCCGTTGCCAATTTAGCCGTTACGACCAGCTTATTAGCGGCAGGATAAATGCCTGAAGGGCGCAAACCGGCCATAGTCGCCGCTGAGCCGAGCGGCATGTTTATCACTGTATCGCCGTTAGTGGCCCATACGCTGTCTGTACTGGTAAAATAAAAATAAGTGCCGTCTGTACCCGAGGCCGCTACCTGGTTAGGGAAGGTACGCCCGGCAACCTTTTTTGTACCTGCCGTAGTGCCGTCGCTTTTCCAGATATTAAAAGCTGTAGTGCCGCTTACCGCTGCGTCCACCGCTCTGAAATAAAATGCGTCGCCTGCTTTGATAAACAGGCTTGGAGCCTTTGTTGCGTTGCTGACCAGCGTAGTGCCCGCAGCTGTGCCATCGGTGCGCCAGAGGTTATACACCGAGGAACTCATACGCGCATAATAATAGTAGTAGCCATTCAGCGGATATAATACTGTTGAGGTATTGACATTGGGGGCATGGGGAACGGCGCCAAGCTGCAGCAGCACCGTGTCTTTACGTGAGCTGCCACCCGCATAAAACCTCTTGGTCGCATAAGCTATATCACTATCCGTGAAGAATAATTTACCATCCAAAAGATGTAATAACGACACCGTGTTGACCTGGGCTTCGTAATAGATCGAGTCGGGATTGGCCGGGTCGGGGGTTAGTTTCCATATTTGCCTGCTGTATGTGGCAGAACCATAAGGCGTTGCGACGTACAGCGTATCCCCATGTGCAATAGGGCTGCCACCGATAGCGCTGCTATTGAAATTGCCGAAATGAGTAACCTGGTAAGTTCCCGCCGGTGTGCCATTGCTTATCCACCATTCTTTTCCTGCCGACTGGGTGCCGCTGCTGTTTGCTTTGAAATAGAGGTACCTGCCTGCGGCATGCTGGTCAGATAAAGTCAGGTTAGTATCTACGGTATTAATATCTTTTACCAATACCGTACCTGCCGTGGTGCCATCGCTTTTGTATAGCGCATAGCCGATGCCATCGCCCGCGCTGGCGGCTACGAAAAATACAGTGCCGTTTACATTCGTTATGTCCTTTACCTGGAATGAGGCACGGCTGACGGCGTTGCCGCCGTCAAATGCCTTTAGCCGCAGGGTACCTGCTACGGTTCCGTCGGTTTTCCAAAGGCCTACCGTTGCTGGCATAGCGCCCCCTTCTTCGACCACCTTGAAATAAACAGCATTTCCAGACGCCGTTAATCCTGAAATCTGGGTTCCCGAAGTGGTTAAAAGCTGCAACGTGTTGCCATTGCTGCAAAAGAGGTATTTCCCGTCAATTACAAAATATAGCTCGTTATTGAAGAGCAGCCAGGTCTTCTCGCCATTATAGGTCGGAGTGGGTAAACTTATACCGGGCATTCCTGCTGAATACGGCGCAGGGGCCTGTAATTGCGCGGTGCCTGCCGGGGTGCCGTCAGTTTTCCAAAGCTGCAGGCCATTGGTACCATCGGTGGCAAAGAAAAAATAGCTGCCATCGGTCCGTTTAAAGAAATTCTGTGCCTCGGAGCCGCTGAAGAAGGTATTTACAGGCATCACTTCCAGGCTTTGCGCCGCCGCGGGAACAATACCGGCCGCATACATACAGGCAGTAAATAACAGGTGAAATAAAAATTGTAGCCGTTTCGTTTTCATTTACTTTATTGTTTTATTCCTTCCCTGGGGGAAAGCGGGATTGATTATTAATAAAACAGTGCGTTTTAAATTGTCTTTTTTTTCACGAAACCCTTCTCACATTCACCCGGAAATCGGGCGTTACCTGCCAGGTAACGGTCGTATAGCCGTTGGCATTTACTATAATGCGCCTTGATGCAGCCTTCGTAAAACCCTGGATAACGGTAATAAATGAAGCACCGGATTTTGCAGGCATGGACACGCTGTATATTTTAGTGGTAGTGCCCGCTTTGTAAAAGCCTAATACGAGATTGCCATAAGCAGCAGATGCACCGGTAGTGTCCATCTCCGCATAATTGTTGTGATTGCCAAAAGCAAGATCCTGTACGATCGCATCTCCTTCCCTGTTACCATTTTTGTCCATACGGTATACATCTACAGCACCCGCATCGGGCGAGAGGTGCACCATCTGCACCCTTACTTTTCCTTCCACCGCATCCAGGTAAGCAGGGATGCTCAACACCCTGTAGGCACTGTCGTTTGCCGGGTCTTCTGTAAGATATTGGGTAGTGTAGGTCTTGGCGTCCAGCTGAACCGCTTCTCTTACCAGGTAGTTTTTATACGCGGAAGTATAAATGAACCTGTAAAAACCTGATGCCAAAGGCATCCAGTAGACATTATGTTCCGCTCTGCCGATATCGTCTATTACTGAAGGTGTTCCGGTGATGTAGCCGGGGTACTGCTTCATATCGTCAAAGCCCATGGCAAATGCGGGCCAGGAGTTATTGGCATGGGAACCGAAAAGCGGCGGGCGGGGTATGCTGTCGTTGACATACACCATATTCTGGTCCGACAGGTAAAATTTCTGAGTAGGAGACAGATCCAGAATGCCCTGCTTAAGCACTTCAGATGCATTGTAAAAATTAACATAGGCTTCCGTTTTATTACCGGCTATTACCGCTTCTTTCCGGCAGGACGCCAGCAATAGCACAGCCATCATAACGCCGGCCGTAAAACCGCCTGTCTTGCAAATATTATTCATATGCTTATTGACTGATTGTTTTTAAAATATATTGCCTGGAGTTGCCGGTCATGTATAACATACCATTCGCATCATAATTCAATAATTCATCCCCTGCCGTCAACGTAACTGTTGTAGTGGATATGTCCCTTTCTACTTTACCAGGCGCGTAACGTTCCCCCCTGCGTTGGGCAAAATTCAACACGCCGAAGGCGGGGAAATTGTCGGCAGATATGCCCTGGTACAGCAAAAGCAGCTTTTGTCCCGGCATGGCCATATATCCAAACAAAGGAGCGTCATTGCTGCCGCTGTTGCTTCGCGGATACCCGGTCAGCAGGCTGAACGAACCGGATATGTACGGAATGTCCGTTATCAGCTTAGGCTCGTAAGTATAAAGCGGCACCTGGTTGGCAAGGTCGTATTGAGCCAGGTCGTGTACGCTGGCGCCCATAATACAATACAGCAACCCTTCGTCGGGCGCAATAGCCCGCATATAACCTGTTACTTCGCTGTTTTCAAACATAAACAGCACATCGCCGGGGGCATAATATTGGTTGGCGCCGGTATTCCATATCTGCGGCACAAAATCCGCCGTTACCCCGGGAGGATTCCTGCTAAACCTGAACAGGTAGCTGTAGTTACCGGCGGCATCAAGTTTGGCTAGCAGCAGATCGCTCATATTTACATATACATTGCCTGAACTGTCGGGATATATGCGTGAAGCTTTAAAGATCTTCACATCGTTTATCTTGCCTTCAAAAGGCGTAAGAGCGGCTACGGTGCGCTGGCTGGCGGTTTTCGGGTATAAGGTGCGGTTGATGGTGGCGAGCTGTCTGGTAGCCAGATCCACCCTGCACAACCTGTAAATTTCGTTCGCAGCATTATCGGCGCTGTTATCGGTTGTAATGGCCGAAAAGTACAGGTAACGTTCCTGCGGGTCCACTCCCCCGCCGTTAAAGGCCGTAATGGTAAAGGCGCCGTAGCTGTCCTTATAATCTGCGGGCGAAAGGATCGTGGCAAGCGTACCGTCTGGCGACAACCGGTTGATGGAACGGGCCGGCGCGAGCTGGGTCCACAGGTATATGTTCCCGTTTCCGCTGCGGCAATACAATATTTTACTGCCGCCTGTAAGGGTATGCTGCCTGGTCAGCCGAAGCGGCTGCACCAAACCCGCCGTGGCATTCTCCAATATTTCAATAGGCCGGGCGGGAATGGTATTGCCCGCGGAAGTGACCGCTACTGGCCTCTCTGGCCCAACGCCCATCTGCTGGGTGATAACAATTTTTATCCTGTCTATCCAGACGGTATCATATACCGGGATATTGGTTGAATACACAACTTTTTCCATTGCCAGTATACTTACGCTGTCTACATCCCCGATCTTAATACGCAGGCCGTATTCAGGATTCAGCCGGCCCTGCATGACCAGCGTGTCGCCCACCACGTAGGCGTCGTTATATGCCAGTATTTCGGGCTGTTTGTGCAGCACTTCATATTGCTGGTCAGCCTTTTTGCAGCCCGCTGCTGTCATTACCGCAAGGGCGCAGATAAACCAGGTATGACATGACCTTTTACTTATTATCATTGCGCGTATACTTTTTATCATAAAGAATAGGAAAGGGTTACGATAAATAACCTGCCTGGTTTGTACTCCCTGGAAATATTATCTCCCTGCTGGATACTTTTACCGGGACCAAACTCAGGGTTCGGATCCGGATGAGGATGCTGGGGCTCGTATTTATTGCTGTAGTTGTAATCTTCAGCAAACCTGACAGGCTCGTCCAGTAAATTCTGGATACTGAACTTTAACTGCAGGCTCCTGACTATTCTTTGCGTAACGGACACATCCAGCAGATGCCGTTGCAGCTGCAGGATGCTGCTCCTGTACCCGCTGCCGCCCGCAACAAATGAATTGTATTCATAAGCCCTTCCTACCGCGTAAATGCTGGTTCCGGAAATATTATACACGGCGCTTACTTTCGTTCCCGATGCGGCATTGTCGTAATACAAACCGGCATTGACGATATAAGGCGCCTGTCCCTGCAAGGCCCTGTCCGACGTGGTGGGCACCACTAGAGCACCGAGGGTGGTATCGTTTTGGGTATTGCTCTTCATTAAAGAGACGCTCCCGATCACGCTGAAAGACCGGAACAAACTGCCAGGAATAAAATCAAGCTTTTTCCTTACTTCCAGCTCAAGCCCCTGGATAGTAGCGGAAGTAGCGTTCTGGAAAGACATGGACGGTATAATGCTGATCAGCCTGTTAGAAGAATTCACGCGTTCGATGGGATTGAGCAGCTTTTTATAGAACACGCCCACGCTGATCGCCTCTCCCTTTGAACCTTTTGCAGGATAATATTCAAATCGCAGATCGTAGTTATCAGCCGTGGCGGATTTCAGCGCGGGATTACCTTCTATCACCACATTGTTTTCAAAGTCCACTTCCTGGTAAGGCGCCGCTTCCCTGAATTCGTAACGGTTCAGCGTTTTCCCGTAAGCCGCCCTGAAAACAAAGCTTTCCCCGGGGCGCCAGGACGCATTGATGGAAGGCAGCCAGTTGCTGGTAGGGTTATCGATCAATATCGGGATATTGAGATCGCCCGCTCTTCCCGGCGGAATGGCCGCGCCGATCTTCTGCCTGTTGTATTCGAAACGAAGACCACCATACACTTCAAACAGCCTGTTGGCTGGCATGAATTGAAACGATACATACCCGCTGTTATTCTGTTCGGTACCGGTATAAACATCGCTGCCCGAGGTGCGGTCATATACTCTTAAACCCTGGTAATCATCGCGAAAATATTCCCTGCTCCACACCTTATCCAGGTCCTGCTCCCGGAAACGTACAAGGCCTGGATCTATATACCAGTTCTCACCGGGATGTACGTAGTAGTTATCGGGGTCGGTAACATCGCCTTCCATCACCGTATACACCCTTCTCGCCAGCTTCCGTTCCTTCCACTGATGAAATGTTCCCACCCTGAAATGAAGCCAGGGGCTTGCCTTGTAGGTGTAATCCAGGGAGCCGTTGTATACGCCTTCCTGGTTGCGTATCCACATCCGGGAAATCATACCCATTTTAACGGGTACTTCATCAGGATTATCAAAATTATAGATATGCCCCCGTGCCCTCCATTGCAGGCTGGTGTCGCCAACGGCAAACCGGGACGAAGGAGCGGTGAGCCGTATCACTTTCTGGTCGGGCGTTTCCTGCTTGCTGAAAATATACCCCGCATTCCATTGAAGGTTATGCCTGCTGTTTTTGAGCACATGCCTGCCGCCTACGTTGCCCGCATACAAAAAACGCTGGCTGAAGGACAGGATGTTGTCTTTTTTGTAAGAGGCATTTACCCCGTCAAATCCCCAGCTTGGCTGGCTTATCCTGACAATGGCGGATTTCTGCCCTTGCTGCAGCAGGAAATTTTTAAAGGTAATGGAACTGCTGTCGCTCAGGCGGTAGGTAAAGTTCTGCAAAAGGTTCAGCTGCGCTGTTTGTATATTATTATCGTCATTACTGATCTTGTCCGTTGTTCCCCAGGCGTATTCTTTAATGCCGTTCTGCTGGTACACGTCCGATTGCAGCATATCATTCTTATAGCTTAACGAGCTGAGAATGGATAAATTTCTGCCGGCGACCTTAAAAGAGTTGTAATAGTTGGCGGTAACCTGGATATTCGGTAATGCCCTTTGTGATTGATAAGTAAGCACATTATTAAAAGCACGGGCATATTGACCGGGCGTCAGCTTTGCCTGGTCAAGACTTCCGTAGCCGGGTACAGCCGCAGGCAGCTTGCGGGTTCCGTCGTCGAAGCCCAGCCAGTCGGTTTTGCCGCCCTGGTAGGTCAGGAACGGCGAAAAGGTGGTATTCGGTCGATAGGATGTCTGGAATTCGATATCAAAATGTTTTACATTCTTCGCATCCTTTGTATATATCTTCACAACCCCGCCGGTGGCGTCCGCCTGGTTTTCGGGGGAAGGCGATTTATAGACCAGTATCTTGTCGATGATCCGGCTCGGTATCAGGTCCAGCGCAAAAGCGCGGCTGTATACTTCTGTGCTGGGAGCAACGTTATCGTTGAGATAAGTGAGGTTATAGCGCTGGTTCATACCGCGCACCACCACGAACTTATCATCCATCACCGTGATGCCTGAAATGCGCTGCACCACTTCCGCAGCGTTACGGTCGGCGCTCATGCTGATCTGCTGCGAGGAAATACCGCTTACTACCGACCGGGCGCCTTTGATCTCCGTTATCAAGGCCTTTTCGGTAGTGTGGGTAACGTTGGTTACTTTTCTGCCGGCGGAACTCACTACCACCTCGCCTAAAGTACTGCCGCTTCCCACCTGCATCCGCACATCGAAGGTCTGATCGCCTTTCATCCTGACCAGTTCATTAAAAGGCGAATAACCGGTATAGGTAACCGACAGCACATATTCGCCGGCCCTGATGCCACTCAGCCTGTAATAGCCTTTTTCGTCACTGATAGCCGCTTTGCCGCTCCCTTCCAGCTTTACCGTTGCACCCGGCATGGGAACGGTGGTCTCAAAATCCACTACGCGGCCTTTAATATCCCCGGATTCCTGCCCGGCGCCTGCGTTTGGGACAGGCTGTCTGCTCACCGGTTTTTCGCTGATCATCACATGCCCGTCTTCCCACACGTATTGCAGGTTCGTACCCTTCAACACCATTTCAGTGGCTTTTTTAACGGGCATGTCCTTTTCGGTATGGGTAATTTTCAGGGCGGCATATTTGTTGATATCCTGGTCGTAGATAAAGCGGACGCCGCTTTGTTTTTGTATTTCAGCTAAAGCTTCCTTCAGCGATGCGCCTTTGAGATCAAGGCTTACCTTGCCGTTCTGGAAATCCTGGCCCTGGGCCCGGAATGAAAAAAAGAAAGTGAAAATGAAAAGGATGTACGCCGGAGATGACGTTTTTCGTGTTACAAATCGCCGGAAGCGAAGTAGTTGTACTACTTTTTGCATATGTTTGTAAGAATTACGGATTATTTATTTTTTAGGTAATTCGCCCCCGCTCCCTGTATTACAGGGATATGGGGATGTTGGCATTTAGCCGCCCTGATCGTCAAATCGTACGGCTTCTTGTTTTTTAGCGGTCTGTTACCAGCAGGCCGCTATTCATTTTTATAATGTTCTCAGTCTATTGTTGTGTATCTCCCGTTTGATATAAATGAAAAGTAGAATCGCCCTGCGCTTCACAGCGGAATTTCCCCAGGATGCTCAGCATCTTCAGGACCTTTTCCACCGGCTCTGTGGCCGCAAACGCGCCGCTCACCCTATAGCCCGCTGTTTCGGGGTCTTTGCAAATGACGGTAACACCGAAGCGCCGTTGCAGTTCGTGCGCCACGAGGCCTAAAGGCTGTTCATCAAATACCAGCTCGCCCGATCTCCACTGCTCCAGCCCGCCAACGTCCACTTTGCCGGTACTGGCTTTTGTGGTTGCCCGGTCGTAGCTGACTTTGAGGCCGGGCGTGAGGATGGCCAGTTCGCGCTGCTCTTTTCCCTGCTGTGCGCTGACGCCCACCTTCCCGGTAACAACCGCCACTTCCAATGGTTCGCCCTCAAAAGCGGACACTTTGAAGGATGTTCCCAATACCCGCGTTTGTACTTCACCGGTATGGATAATGAACGGATGCGCCTCATCCTGTTTCACATCGAAGAATGCCGCTCCCTGCAACTTCACGTCACGGCCCGATTGCGGATAGTCTTCGGGATAGCTGAGCGTACTGCCGGCAGCGAGATATACGCTGGTGCTGTCCGGCAGTATATACTGAACGGGAATGCCCCGCAGGTTTTCCTTTTTGATATAGGCAATGGCCTGGCCGGGGAAGATCGTATGCCTGATCTGCCATGCCCCGATGCCGCCCGCAAAGAGAATACCGGCCCATACCGCTGCGATCCGCAGGAAACGCAGCCTCCTCACCGGGCGGCTTTCATTGTTTTCCGCGGATAAGATCCGTTCCTGCACCTGTTTTTTCCAATCCTGTACTTTATGATCCAGGTTGCCTTCGTCAGTGCCGGGCGAAGTGTATAATCCAGCCTGTATGTCCTGTTCTTCCATCATCTCCTGCATGGCGGCCTGCCCTTCCGGCGTATCCAGCAACGCCTTTACCTGCTGCTGCTCGTGGCCGGTGCATTGTCCATCCAGGAATTTTCTTAATAATTTCCGCTGTTCGGTATCCATATTAGTATTGCCGTTCTACTTATATAAACAGGGGAAAAGGCAGGTGACCACCTATGAGACTGAAATTTTTTTTCTAATCGGGAAAGTGGCCGCAAAGCCAATGGGGAAGCAGGGTAAATAAAAGCGCGGGGGACGCTCCGGATGTTTACCGGACAAAAAAGAAGAATAAAAGTGAAATCAGGGGTTGATATTCCTTCGTATGCTCACGCATGGTGCTCAATGCCGATACCATATAGTTTTCCACGGTATTGACCGAAAGGTTCATCTGCTGCGCGATCTCCGCGTAGCTCAGGTTCTCTTCCCGGCTCAGCTTAAATACCTTCAGGCGCTGGGGGCTTAGCTTATCCAGTTTCGACCGGTAAACGGTATCCATATCCTTTAAAATAATGCTGTAATCTGCCTGACGACTTTCCACCAGCTTATTTTCTTCCAGCATATCTATGGAATTTGTTGCGGGAATGTTTTTTTGCAGGTAGTTGATGATGCGGTTGCGCATGGCTTGCATCAGGTATGCCCTGACGTTGTCGCCCGCATCCGGTTGCAGGTGTCCGCGTTTCTGCCATAGGTTGAAGAGCAGATCCATGACCAGCTCTTCCGCATCCATGGCGTTCTTCACGTAACCGGCGGCCTGCCTGTATAACAGCTTCGCATAACGGTCAAACAACTCATTATAAGCCCGCATGTTATCTTGACGACAACATTGCCACAATTCGATATCAGATGCCTGCTTATAATCCATAGGTATAACTTATACCACTGCAAAATTGCCTGTTTAAATATTATTGCGGTATTAAGTTTTTATAAACAAAACAATACAGCCTGGCATTTTTTTAACACCATCAATAGAAATGAAACTATAAAGATTATTCCTTAAACGATTTTTTCTGCGGGCGGGTTAGCATTGTGCATTTTGCTTAAAGTCGCGGATTGGATCCCAGGCGGTTTTTCAAAGGGTATAAGTGAAAAATCCTTCAATGCATTGCTCTCAATGTCTTTATTATAATTGCAGGCCTTCAGACTGAAGCCCCTTTCTCTACCTGAAATAAAAAGGGGAAGCAATGCTTCCCCTTCGAAAAATCTTTATGGCATCTTCACCAGCCCAGCGTTATAGAGCTTCTCATGCACCCGGCTGAAAGACTCCACGGGGTTCTTGAACACCTTCCGGTCGTAGGTCATCAGCCCGTTCGTTTCCACTTCCACATCGGTGGTCTGGGTGTAAACGGCTGCGGAAAGCCCTTGTTTGATCAGGTTTTCCAGCTTGATCATATAATCCCCGTAGCGGGTGAACAGTTCCTGCGCGGTCTTGAAGGTCTGGTAGCCCCAGTTGTCCTTCTGCTGCCACACGTGCCCGTCCACCGGCAGGCCCAGCCCGCCGAATTCGCCCAGCACGATCGCCTGGTCGGTTTTGCCGTAGATCTCGGGGTCCGGCATCACGGGATCGGGATAGTTATGCAGGTCTATGATATGGCCGGTATGCACAAAGTTGCCGCCGCTGGCGCTGTTCACCAGGCGGGAAGGGTCTTTTTTCATGGTCCATTCGGTGATCTCTTTTGTTTTGAACTGGCCCCAGGCTTCGTTGAAGGGCACCCAAACAACAATGGAAGGCACGTTATGCAGCGCGTCCATGATCAGGTTCCATTCTTCGCGGTAGCTGCGTTCGGATTCCGCGCTGCGGTTCTGCTCCGTGCCGCGGCCGATAATGCCGGGGCGCGGCTCCCAGCGGTTGCCGAGGTCGCCGCTGGGCATGTCCTGCCAAACCAGCACGCCCAGCTTGTCGCAATGATAATACCAGCGGGCTGGTTCCACCTTGATATGTTTGCGGATCATGTTGAAGCCCATGGCTTTGGTCTTCTCGACGTCAAATTTCAGGGCCTCGTCTGTAGGCGCGGTATACAGCCCGTCGGGCCACCAGCCCTGGTCCAGCGGACCATACTGGAAAAGGAATTTATTGTTGAGCAGCATCCGCTGGATGCCCATCGCGTCTTTTCCCATGGAGCTTTTGCGCATCGCGAAATAGCTCTGCACTTCGTCTACCGCTTTGCCTTTCCGCACGATGCTCATTTTAAGGTCATACAGGAAAGGATTGGAAGGGCTCCATAATTCCGGGTTGCCGATCTTCAAAACGGCTGTAGCGCCGGGTTCTGCTTCTGTTTCAGCTACTTTCTCCCCGCCTTTCCAGGCGCTGAGCAATACTTTATCGCCGGGCGCGGGGTTCACCACGGTGGTGGCCACGGTAAGCGTTTGTGCGTCTATATCGGGTGTTTGTTTTACGGCTGAAAGATAAGTGCCGGGCACGGTTTCGAGCCAAACGGTTTGCCAGATGCCGGTCACGGGCGTATACCAGATGCCTTCGGGCTTGCGTACCTGCTTGCCGCGGGGCTGCGGGCCTTCGTCCGTCGGGTCCCACACCTTTACGGTCAGTTCCTGTTTTTTACCTTTTTTGAGATGCGGGGTGATATCGAAAGAGAACGGATCGAAGCCGCCGCGGTGGCTGCCTGCCAGCTGGCCGTTCACATATACATCGGCCTGCCAGTCTACCGCCCCGAAATGCAGCAGCGTTTTGCGGCCTTTGGCGTCGGCGGGCAGCTCGAAGCTCTGCCGGTACCACAACAGCTGGTCTTTCCCGACTGTTTTGCCCACCCCTGAAAGGGAGGACTCAATCGCAAAGGGCACCAGTATCTTTCCCTGCCATGCCGCCGGGGCGGTGGCATCGCGGGGCGTGAGCGCATAGTTCCATAAACCGTTCAGGTTCTTCCAGCTGCTGCGTACGAACTGCGGGCGCGGGTATTCCGCCAGCACTTTTTCTGTGTTCAGCTGTTCCGCCCAGGGCGTGCTGATCTTTCCCGGTACGGGCTTCCATTCCTGCGCATTCGCAACGGAGGCTGCGAATAACAAAATAAATAATTGCTTCATAGACGTTTTAATATGATAATACTGTGTACATTTTAATATAAACATGGCCTTCCGGGGCAAACAAAATAGAAATAAAATTTTATATCTTTCATACATGAAAACATTTGTCTTTTCCGCTATGCTGCTGTGCAGCGCCACGTTATGTTCTGCGCAGGGCCGCAGCCTCTTCAACGGCAAGGACCTTACCGGCTGGCATGTGGATGTGCCCGCGATGGATAAGGATACCGGCGCCATCAATCCCTTCATCGTACGCAACGGCATGCTGGTGAGCCTGGGCAAGCCCGGCGGCCACCTCATCACGGATGCATCATACCACGACTACCGCTTCGAAGCCCAATACCGCTTTGCAGGCAAGCCCGGCAACTGCGGCGTGCTGGTGCATGCCACCACCCCCCGCGTGCTCTACGGCATGTTCCCCAAATCGCTGGAAGTGCAGATGATGCATCAGAACGCCGGCGATTTCTGGTGCATCGGGGAAGATGTAACGGTGGACAGTATGGAGGTATACCGCGGCCCGAAAGAAAAATGGGGCGTGGTAGACGGCACCACCCGCCGCGTAAGGAACCGGACAGACAATTCTGAAAAGCCGCTCGGCGAATGGAACACCATGGTGATAGAATGCCTGGGGAACAAGATCATGGTGTGGGTGAACGGCGACCTGGTGAACAGCGGCTACAATATCACCACTTCCCAGGGAAGCATCGCCGTACAGGCGGAAGGCTCTGAAGTAGAGTTCCGGAAGCTGGAGCTGACCCCGATCACACAGTTTACCGCTAAATAGAAAAATGTCCCGGCCAGGCCGGGACATTTTTTTTGCATACCATGTAAGTTTTCCCCTTTTCCCGCAACTAACCGGGAAACGAATACTGATGATCATGGACGAAAGGGAATTTCTGCAACAGCTGGCTGAGCACGAAGGCATTCTCTTCAAAATATGCCGCCTTTACAGGGATACGCCCGAAGACCGGGAAGACCTGTTCCAGGAGATCGTATACCAGCTGTGGAAAAGCCTTCCCGGCTACGAGGCCCGATCGAAATTTTCCACCTGGATCTATAAGATCGCATTGAGCACCGCCCTGGTTCACTTCAGGCGCAGGCGGCCGGCCATTGTGTATATGCCTGCCCTGCCCGAAACGCCCGCGCAAACAGAAGAAAACAGGCTGCTGGAGCTGCTCGCCCCGCTGGATGCGGCGGATAAGGCACTGATGGCCCTCTACCTGGAAGACCTGAGCTATGCCGAAATAGCCGAGATCACCGGTATCACCGAAAACAATGTTGGCGTGCGCCTGAACAGGATCCGCGCCAGGATCAAAAAACATGTAAACTCAACGTCATGGAAGAATTAAAAGCCGCCTGGCAAAACATGGGCGCGGGACATAAAAGCCCTGAAGACCTGAAACATTACCTCCGCAAGCTGCCCGTGCGCCGCAGCGTGCTGTTCCAGATGATCCTGGAAACCGTTCTGTTCCCGCTCTTCCTCATTTTTTATTACGATGCATTCGACGGCCACAAAAAACCCTTGTACCTGAACCTGTTGCTGGCCGGGGCGGTGGGCTTCGTGATACTCCACAACCTTACAGGCATTGTGCAGGCGGTGAATGTACTGAAAGGGAAACACCTGCGGGATGTGCTTTCCAGGTATGCTTCCCGGCTAAAGGTGTTCGCCGCCATTTCTGTGGCCAGCCGGCTGGGCATGTACATCTGCCTGCTGCTGTTCTTCACTTACGCCATAGAGCTGAACACTTTCAAAGTATGGGTACTGACCGGCGCGGCGCTCGTTTTTATCGGCCAGATGCTGCTGCTGGTAAGGATATGGCTCAAAAGGATAGAGGCCGCCGACCCGGACCGCTTTGCCGGGGAATAAAAAACCTTCCTGTGAATACAGGAAGGCACACGCCGGAACTTGCCGGTCTGAAAATGTCAATGTATGCATACACCCGGAAATATTAATAAATGGAGAGTAATTATCAGATCATTCGGTATCCCGGTGTAACGGCCATGCATAAACGTGTTTGGCGGAAAGAGCCTCTTGCAGGCGTCAAAAAGAATAGCTTGTTTGTTAATAAGGTGATATCCTGAGCTATGGAGAAGTGATCTGAGTCCCGAATATACTGCAATAAACATGTATTCCGGCGTTAAACGCTTGTTAAGTAATGCAAGCGGGCGGAGTAACGAAGCAAAGGTTATCCGTCATTGCGAGGAGCAGCAGCGCCAAAGCGGGTGGGGCGACGAAACAATCTTTTGCATTGAATTGAGATGATACAATATTAATAGATCGCTTCGTCGCGCCTCCCGCATAAAATCTCCCGCCGCTCCTCGCAATGACGGGCTTTTGCAATGACGGGGGGGGGGGCCGGTGACGGGCTTTTAATTCACGCTTACCTTCATCACCACTTTCTTCACCTGCTCAGGCCCGTCGGCCCGCAGGTTGGGCATATGGAGGTCTGTAGGAAAAAAAATAGCGAAGTACCCCGCTTCGAGGCGGGAGAAAAAAGAAGGCCTTTCCGCAAACAGCATGTAGTCCGACGCTTCGTCGTAAGCCTTGCTGGGTTTCTTTTCCAGCATAAAATCGTGCCCGATCAGCTCTTTCCCTTTATGGATATACTGCACGTCAATATATTTTTTGTGCGATTCCATCTGCTCCCCTGCCGGATCGATGGTTTCGTATTCATTTACGATGGCGATGATGTCCGTTCCATCCACTTCATATTTCCCCTTTTCCAGCCTGGAAAAGTCCGTTTGGGCCAGGTACTCGAAGGTTTTAACGAATTTGGGCCCAAGACCATAGTAGAGCGCCGCATTATCCAGTGTATCAATAATCATATTAAAAAATTAATCGGCGAGAAATATACGGAGAATTTGATATCTCAGGGCGAAAACATTCTCCGGGGCCTTTCTGTTTTTTCATGAACCGCGTCTTGCGCGGTAGTGATTGGGGCTTACGCCCATGAGCTTGTTGAACATGCGGGAGAAATAATACGGGTCCGCCATCCCCAGCTTATACGCGATCTCTTTTACCCGCATATCCGTGAAGATCAGGTACTGGCAGGCCTTCTGTATCTTAAGGTGATTAAAATACTCCATCGGCGAAAACCCTGTGCGCTTGCGGAAAATATAGGAATAATGCGAAGCGGAAAGGTTCACCGCCTGCGCCAGCCCCTGTAATGTAAGCGCCTGCGCCAGCTGTTCCTGCATATAGCTGATAGACAGCTCCACGGCGTCTTTCCGGCGGTTCTTTTCTGAAAGGCTGAACTGGTCGTCGTACAGGAAAGATGAGAGGAAATGCCAGAGGCACATGTTTGCATAACAAAGATTATCGCTCCCGTACCCTCTTTCAAGGCTTGCATACATATCCTCGAACAGCGCGATCCGCTTCTGCTGGAAGGTGATGCTGCCCATATGCCCGCCATGCCTGCGCATCATTGTTTCCGTGATCTCTTTGGCCATCGGGCCTTTGAAGTGCGTCCAGTAAATGGTCCAGGAATCGCTTTCATCAGCGGCATAGTTGTGCGCGCTGCCGGCGGGAATGATCACGAAAGAATCCGGCTGCAGCAGGTATTTTTTCTTCCCGATCTGCGCCTGCCCTTTGCCTTCGCGGCAATAGATGAGGATATGCTGGTCTATACCATGCAGGCGCTGCCGGAAATGGTACCGCGCTTTCGGATAATAACCGATATCCGTGATATAGACCCCGCCGATCACGGGATCGCCCGCGCAGCCTTCCGTCACGATCTTCCTCGGCAGTATGACGGCGCGCTGGCCTTCGAAACCTTCTTTTTTGCGGATCATACCCAAATGTAATAAATAATAAAAAAATCCATTCAACTCCGCTACAGATCAAAGTTACCTGTATGTCACACACATCAGACCGTAAGATAATCCATCATATCCGTAATTATGACTATTGAACCGGCGGCCGGGAAGTACAATATTTGTAACAATTCTTTCCACGGCGTTAAAAACGTAATGTTATGAAAAAACGACTACTGCTCTTATGGGCGTTCCTCCTATGCCTGTACCAGCTTTCTTTTTCACAGGGCTCCCCCGTTACCGGTAAAATTTCCGGGGCAGACGGGTCCCCGCTTCCCAACGTATCAGTACAGGTGAAAGGCACTTCAACCGGCGCCATCACCAACGCACAGGGCGTATTTTCCCTGCAGGCCGGCTCCGACGCCGTTCTTCTTATTTCCTCCATCGGCTTCCTGCCGCAGGAAGTGGCTTTAAAAGGCCGCTCATTCATTGCATTAACCCTCGAAACGGACAACAAAACACTGAACGACGTAGTGGTGATCGGCTACCAGAGCACCGCACGCAAAAATGTGACCACTTCCATCTCCTCCGTTTCCTCGAAAGATATTGAACCATACACTACCGGCACCGTAGCCACCGCCATCCAGGGCAAGCTGGCCGGCGTGCAGATCATGGCGGCAGACGGCAGCGTGGGTTCCCAGCCCCGCATCCTCGTGCGCGGGCTGAGCAGCATCACCGGCAACACCAATCCCCTCGTGATCGTGGACGGGATGGAAGTCGGTTACAATTTCATGAATACGATCAACCCGCTGGACATCCAGAGCATCGACGTATTGAAAGACGCATCCGCGGCCTCCATCTACGGCGCGCGTTCAGGCCAGGGCGTTATCCTCATCACCACCAAAAAGGGACGGGGCGCGCCTGCCATCAATTTTTCCGCCACCTACGGCATCACACAATCGCCCAACGTAAAGCTGGCCGGTGCGCAGGAATACGCCGGGCTTATGAACCAGATCGCCACCAAAAGCGGCGCGCCCCTGCCTTTCCCGGATCCGAACAGTCTCAGCAACACCAATTACTGGGATGAGACCTTCGGCCAGGGCAACCGCCAGAACTACAACCTGAGCATCGCCGGCGGCAGCAACGGCCTTTCCGTATTCGGCAGCCTCGGCTATTACTCCGAAGATTCGTACGCCGGCAAAGAAGCCGGCCAGTGGAAAAAGATCACGGGCAGGCTGAACGTGGACTGGGAAGTGAATAAAGTGATAAAGACCGGCATCAACATCGCGCCGCGTTACGAGAACTATCCTTTTGCGCCGCTGAACCTTACCTGGGGCGCCTTTGCGATGGACCCAACCATGGCCCCCTTCCGCAGCGAAGCGGATGTGATGGGCTCCCTGCCGCCGCTCAACGGCGTATTCGCCGATTTTATGACGGCGTTCAATCCCTATTACAGCACCCCGGGCAGGTCGCTTTTTAACGGGCTGATCAACCCGGCATTCAGCAAACGCACCAACTTCGATAAAAGAGAATACTTCGGCGGGCAGTTCAGCACTTACCTGGAGATCAAACCGATGAAAGGCCTCGTGCTCAAATCCGTGCTGGATGCGACCGCCAACTTCGGGCAGCTGAACAACTACACCCCGAAATATTATTTCGCGCCCAATAACTACAACGCCAAGTCTGCCGTGTCGTCCAACACCAACCAGAACAGCCGCGTGAAGATCACTAACACGATCGACTATACGCTGCCGCTGCCCGAAGCGCATGCGGTGAACGTGCTGCTGGGCCACAGCTACGACAGCTATTCCGTGAAAGGCACTACCGCCGCGCGTGAGAATGTTCCGTTCGATGCCGAGCCTTACCGTTACATCACATCCGGCAACCTCGTAACCGGCAACGGCGGCTCTTACCAGCCCGGGGCCGCGCCTTTCGGAAAAATGCTTTCCTTCTTCGGATCGCTGCGTTACAACTATAAAGAAAAATATTATCTCACCGGCACCATGCGCGCGGACGCGTCCAGCCTGGTGAACCCGCTCTACCGCTGGGGTTATTTCCCCTCCGTGTCCGGCGCATGGATCGTATCGCAGGAAAGTTTCTTTGACCCGCTGAAAGACCATGTGAGCTTCCTGAAACTCAGGGCCAGCTGGGGCAAAAGCGGCGGTAACCTGCCCGGCAGCGTGGGCGAGTATATGTCTTACGTGAACATGACCACCTACGTGGACGCCAACGGTAATGTGATCAACGGCTACGCGCCCAGCTCCATCAGCAACCCCGAGCTGAAATGGGAAATACAGCAGGACTTTACCGTAGGCCTCGACGCCGCCCTGTTCAACGACCGGCTGAATATTTCCGTGGACCGTTACACCCGCAACCCGAAAAGCCTGCTGCTGCCCGTTCGCGTAGACTTCGCCCTCGGTTACCCGCAGGGTTATATCGCCACGCAGTACGCCAACGTCGGCGAAATGACCACCAAAGGCTGGGATGTGGCGATCGGCTATAAAGACAATATCAGCCGCAAGCTGAGCTATGGCGTGAACCTTACGCTCACCCAGTTCAAGAGCGAAGTGAATTACCTCTCCAGTTCCGACCCGATCCTCGGCGGGGAGAACAACGAAGTGATCAGCACCTTCCGCTCCCGCACCACAGTGGGCCATGCGCCCGGCTCCTGGTGGGGATATACCGTAGACGGCGTGTTCCAGACGGATGAAGAAGCCAGCGGATACGTGAATAAGAACGGCGAAAGATTGCAGCCCCAGGCCATCGCGGGCGACCTCAAGTTCCGCGACTTCAATGGCGACGGCAAGATCGACAACAGCGACATGTCCGACCTCGGCTCCCCTTATCCCAGGTTCTCCGCCGGCCTGGCTATCACCCTCGCTTACGGCAACTTCGATTTCAGGACAGAGCTGTACGGCGTATTCGGCCAGCAGAATTTCAACCAGTACCGCAGGAATATGATCGCGGGCAGCAATTACAATTTCATCTCAGGCTTCCAGGACCAGTACTGGAACGGCCCGGGCACGAGCAACAGCTTCCCCGAGCTGCGCAAAACCGATCTGAACGGCAACTTCACGAAGATGTCCACCTTCTTCCTCGAAAAAGGAACCTTCGTAAGGGCCAACCTGATGCAGCTGGGTTATAAAATTCCCAACGGGCTCATCAAAGGCGTTAAGAACCTGCGTATCTACGCCTCCGCCCAGAACCTGTTCACCATCAGCAATTATTCAGGCCTGAACCCGGACATCCCATGGTATTCCACCGTTTCCTACGCCGGCATGGACAATTACCAGATGGTGCCGCCGCGCGTGTATACGTTCGGGTTAAACCTTGCTTTATAAACTCATTCAATCCATGCACATGAAACATCTTTTTCCATATATACTCGGCGGCGCAATGCTGGTTACGGCGGCGGGCTGCAACAAGCTGGACCAGGCGCCGTACGGATCCGCCATCGTGAGCGGCCAGTACTATACCAGCCTGGAACAATGCAATACATCCACCATGGTGGCCTACCGCTACATCAACTACAGCTCCTGGTGGGAAATACTCAACTGGCGTTACCTCGCCGGCGAGGCCGCTTCAGACAACGGCTGGGTGGGCAATACCTACCAGTCGCACGCCACCTACGACGCCGTGGCCCACTTCACCCTCGACGCAGGCAACGACCGCAACGAAGCCCAATGGGTGGACCTCTATAAAAGCATCGGCCGCTTCAACAGCACCATTGCCGGCATCACCGGCGCGCCCATCCCCGAGGCCAGCAAGAAGCAGTTCATTGCCGAGCTGAAATTCCTGCGCGCCTGGTGTTACTTCGACCTGATCCGTAACTGGGGCCCCGTGCCGCTGGTACTGGAGATCTACCCGCCGAACACCCACCTGCCGCGCTCTTCCGTGCAGGACGTATACAACCAGATCGAAAAAGACCTGGACGAATGCATCGCCACGCTGCCCAAAAAAAGCGCATACCCGCAGGCAGACCGCTTCCGCGCCTCACGCGGCGCCGCGCTTACCCTGCTGGCCAAGGCAAGCCTGTATATGGAAAACTGGCCAAAGGCCGAATCGCTGGCGAAGATGGTGATAGACGAAGGCGATTACAACCTGGAAGCACAGTTCTCCACCCTCTGGCAATACACTTACAGGAACGGCGTGGAATCCATTTTCGAGATACAGAACGGTTCCTCGCAGGTGCCCGCGCTGCCTAACAACGACTTCCAGAAGGTACTGAACTCGCCGGGAGACGCGGGCTGGGGATATTACTCCGTTTCCAGCGACCTGGAGAACGCTTACAAATCAGAAGGCGACAGCATCCGCCTGCAATGGACCATCAACCGCCACGGCCTGCCCGTAGCCGGCGATCCCAACACGCCCTCTTTCGACGGGCGGCCTTTCCCCGCATCCAGCCACTCCAAATCAGCCCGTTACAGCCGCAAACATTATACGCCCAAGGCAGAACGCCCGGCCAACGGACTTTCCAGCCTCAACGATAAAATACTCCGATTCGCGGACGTGCTGCTCATCCACGCCGAGGCCTGCGCCATGCAGCAGAAAACGGGCGAGGCGCTGGGCTCGCTCAAACGCGTGCGCGACAGGGTGAACCTTACAACGGATATGTCGCTCACCGGCTGGAACCTCATCAATGCCGTGCGGAAAGAACGCAGGCTTGAAATGGCCTACGAAGGCGACCGCCTCTACGATATCCGCCGCTGGAAAGACCAGAGCGGCAAGCCCGTGATCAGCAGCATCATGGGACCGCAGGGTAGCTTCGTGATCTACAACACCCAGGTGAGCACCGATCCTTTCGAAACAAAGAACACCACCGAAGCGCAAAACAAAGGTTTCAACTTCAAAGAGAACACGCATATGCGCTGGCCCATCCCGGCCAACCAGCTGCTGCTCTCCGAAGGCGCCATACAACAAAACCCCGGTTATTTCTAAACAGACACGGATGAAAACAATTTCGATCATAAGTTTCGCTTTCCTCGCGGCCTTCTGCGGCAAAAGTTCCGCCCCGGGCCCGGACCCCGGCGGTTCCTCCTGCATCTACCTGGGCACAGATACCTGTAAGCAAAAGGCCGTACAGAAAGTGACCATACAGCTGCAAAGCACCAAACAGACCATCCACAGCTTCGGCGCCTCCGACTGCTGGACCACCAAGTACATCGGCGCCTGGGCCAACACTGCAAAGAAGGACCAGGTAGCGGATTACCTCTTCAGCATGGACACCGCTGCGGACGGCTCTCCCAAGGGCATCGGCCTGTCCCTCTGGCGTTTCAACATCGGCGCGGGCAGCCGCGAGCAGGGCGCCGCCAGCAACATTGCCGACGAATGGAGAAGGGAAGAATGTTTCCTGAATGCCGACGGCTCGTACAACTGGAGCAAACAGCAGGGCGCACAATGGTTTTTGCAGGCGGCCAAACAGCGCGGCGTGAAATACACCCTTGGTTTCTCCCTCTCCGCGCCGGTTCATTTTTCGCTGAACGGCAAAGCCTTCAATGGCTCCGGCGGCACGATGATGAATATACAGGCCGGTAAAATGGACGCTTATGCAGACTTCCTGGCCAACGTCACCAAACATTTCAACTTCGATTACCTGAGCCCCGTAAACGAGCCCCAATGGGCCTGGGGCACCGCCAGCGGCGCAAACCAGGAAGGCACGCAGGCCACCAACGACCAGGTGGCCGAGCTTAGCAGGCTTACCGCGCAAAAGCTGGCCGGCGCCAATTCCCGCATCGTGGTGGGCGAGGCCGGCACGCTCGAATTCCTGTACGGCAAGAATACCGACAACCGGGGGGACCAGATCAACCAGTTCTTCTCCCCTTCCGCACCATACTACCTTGGCGATTTGCCCAACGTGGCAAAGATCATTTCAGGGCACAGCTACTTCACCACCTGCCCGGACAATACGCTTATAAACACCCGCACACAGCTGCTGAGCAAAGCCCGGCAAGTGGACGCGGATCTTGAACTGTGGCAGACCGAATTTGGAATCCTCGGTGATATCTGCGGTCAGTACAACGGTTCGCCCCGCAACACCGGCATTGAATACGGGCTGTATGTGGCAAAGGTTTTGCATCACGACCTCGTGATCGCAGGCGTTAGTTCGTGGCAGTGGTGGCTGGCTGTGAGTCCTTACAACTACAGCGACGCCCTGGTATACATCAACGATCCCGCCGGGCAGATGAACGTGGGCAATTGCAAAACAGACGGCATCGTGCTGGACTCCAAACAGCTCTGGGCTTTCGGTAACTTCGCCAGGTTCATCAGGCCGGGCATGAAAAGAGTGGAAACCAGCGTGGAAGGCAACAACGACCCGATCGTTGCGGCCAGTACGCTGATGATCTCCGCCTACAAGAACGAAACCGGCAAAAAGCTGGTGGTGGTGATGGTGAACCCGGAGAACAAGGAAAAATACGTGCAGCTCAGCGGCGTGACCATCAGCGGCAACAAGCTGGACCAATATACGACGGACGCAACCAGCAATTGCAGGCGCACCACCGCGGATGCAGGCAGGATCGTGATCCCCGGCAAATCCATCGTAACCGTAAGCGGCCAATACCCATAACCGAAGCGCATGAAAAAACAGTTCCTGACAGCACTCTTTATTATTTTCAACATAACCGCCCTGCATGCGCAGGACACCTCGTTCCTGCGGCAGGTGCGGTCTGAACTGCGGAAGGCCTGGCCCAATAACCGCGCCATCAATCTCGTGTTCCATGGCCATTCCGTGCCGGCGGGCTACTTTGCCACGCCGGTGGTGAACACCCTCCAGGCCTATCCGCAACAGGTATTGCAAGGCCTCAAACAAAAATACCCGAACGCCGTGGTGAACGTGATCGTAACCGCCATCGGCGGGGAAAATTCGGAGAAAGGCGCGGCGCGTTTCAGCAGCACCGTACTGATCCACAAACCGGACGTGCTGTTCATAGACTACGCGCTGAACGACCGCGCCATAGGCCTTGAAAAAGCCCGTGCCGCTACGGAGCAGATGATCCGCGAAGCGCAGGCGCAGCAGATACCGGTGATACTTTTAACGCCTTCGCCGGATATTTCCACCGGGTGGAAAGCGGCGGACAGCCCGCTGCGCCAGCTCCGCGACCAGATCGTGTCGCTCGCGGCGCAATACAAAACAGGATTGGCCGACAGCTACGGCATATTCCTCCAGCAGGCGGACGTGAAGCCGCTGATGGCGCAGAGCAACCATCCGAACGAAAAGGGTCACCGCCTGATTGCGGAAGGAATATTACATTGGTTCTTATAAAACGTACAGCATGCAGCAAAGATTCAACCACGCATACATCATCGGCATTTCATTCATCTCGGCGCTCGGCGGTTACCTCTTCGGTTTCGATTTTGCCGTGATCTCCGGGGCGCTCCCCTTCCTGCGCACCACCTTTGCGCTCAACGCCTGGTGGGAAGGCTTTCTGACGGGGTCGCTCGCGCTCGGCTGCATGGCGGGCTGCCTGGCGGCCGGCGCGCTGGCAGACCGTTACGGCCGCAAGCCGGGGTTGATCCTTGCTGCGTTCATCTTCACGCTGTCGTCGCTGGGCATGGCTTTCTCCAACAGCCTCGGCATGTTCGTGACCATGCGTTTCGCAGCGGGCATCGGCGTGGGCATGGCGTCCATTCTCAGCCCGCTGTACATCGCCGAAATATCCCCCGCGCACCTTCGCGGGCGGAACGTTTCCATCAACCAGCTTACTATTGTGATCGGCATACTCGTGACCAACCTGGTGAATTATACCCTCGCTTCCAAAGGCGATGAGGCCTGGCGCTGGATGTTCGGCCTGGGCGCCGTGCCCAGCCTGGTGTTCCTGCTCGGCGTATTACTGCTGCCCGAAAGCCCGCGCTGGCTCATGGGCAAAGGCAAAACCGCGCAGGCGGAAAAAACGCTGGCCCGCATCGGCGACGCAGCTTTCGTGGAAGAAACCGCGAAAGACATTCACCGGTCGTTGCAGGGCAGCAGCCGCACCAGCCTGAAAGCCGTATTCGAAAAAGCCGTGAGGCCCGCCGTGGTAGTGGGTATCACGCTGGCGGTATTCCAGCAGCTGTGCGGCATCAACATCGTATTCAATTACACCTCCACCATATTCGCATCCGTGGGCGCGGATCTGAACAGCCAGCTGTTCGAAACCATTTCCATCGGTATCGTGAACCTCGTATTCACCCTGGTGGCCATGTGGCAGGTGGATAAGCTGGGAAGAAGGCCCCTGATGCTCATCGGGTCGCTCGGGCTTTCTCTCGTGTACATCGTGCTGGCGTTATTGCTGCGCAACCAGGCGGACGTGAAGTTCGTTTCCTTCTTCGTGCTGCTGGCCATCGCCATGTACGCCACCTCGCTGGCGCCGGTCACCTGGGTGCTTATTTCGGAAATATTCCCCAACAAGATCAGGGGGCTGGCCTCTTCCATCGCCATCGTTTCCCTCTGGGGCGCTTATTTCATCCTCGTATTCACTTTCCCCATACTGGCTGAAAACCTGGGAACATACGGCCCCTTCTATTTATACGCGGGCATCTGTTTCCTCGGTTTCCTTTTCATCCGCAGCAAAGTGCAGGAAACAAAAGGCAAAACGCTGGAACAACTCGAGCAACATTTAATAAGACACTAAATAAACAGGCAATGAGCGATTTTTCTGTGCAGGTCTGGGAAGAAAAGATCAGCATCCCGACGTACGGCATTGGCAAGCCGGATAAGAACCCCATGTTTTTTGAAAAACGCGTGTACCAGGGTTCAAGCGGTGTTGTATACCCGAACCCCGTCATTGAAAAGATACTGGACGAAAAGAAAGACGAGATATGGAATGCCGTGTTCCTTGAAAACCAATACCTGAAGATCATGATCCTGCCGCAGCTGGGCGGGCGCGTGCAGATGGCGTACGACAAAGTGGGCAAAAGGCATTTCATCTATTACAACCAGGTGATAAAACCTGCGCTGGTTGGGCTTTGCGGGCCCTGGATATCCGGCGGCATAGAGTTTAACTGGCCGCAGCACCACCGCCCCAGCACCTACGAAGCGGTAGATTTCACCATCGAGGAAAATGCGGACGGCAGCAAGACCGTATGGGTGAACGAAGTGGAGAAGATGTTCAGGACCAAGGGCATGGCGGGTTTCACGCTGTACCCGGGCAAAGCCTACCTTGAGATCAAAGGCAAGCTCTACAACCGCACTCCCCTGCCCCAGACCTTTCTCTGGTGGGCCAATCCCGCCGTGAAGGTGAACGATCACTATCAATCCGTATTTCCGCCTGACGTGCATGCCGTGTTCGACCACGGCAAACGCGATGTGAGCGACTTCCCCATCGCCACCGGCGTGTATTACAAAGTGGACTACGCGCCCGGAACGGATATTTCCCGTTACAGGAACATTCCCGTGCCCACTTCGTATATGGCTATCCGTTCGGACTACGATTTCGTGGGCGGGTACGAGAACGATGCGCAGGCGGGCGTGCTGCACGTGGCCAATCATCATATTTCACCCGGCAAAAAACAATGGACCTGGGGCCACAGCGATTTCGGGCGGGCATGGGATAAGAACCTCACCGATGAGGACGGGCCTTACATTGAACTGATGACCGGCGTTTATACGGACAACCAGCCCGATTTCAGCTGGCTGATGCCTTACGAGGAAAAGTCCTTCACACAATATTTCATGCCCTACAGGGAGCTGGGAGTGGTCAAAAACGCGACGAAAGACCTTTTGCTGTATACATCCATGGAAGGCAGCACGCTGGAGGTAAAAATATTCGCCACCGGCGAACAGCCGATGAGCACGCTGGAACTCTTTGCAGACGGGCAGTCTGTGTTCAGGGACATTTTCTCCGTATCGCCGCTGCAGGTGTATACCCGCACCATTCCACTGCCCGCGGGCATGAAGGAAGAATCTTTACTGGTGACCGTGAAGGGGAACGACGGCAAAGAAAATATCCGCTACCAGGCCGGTTCCAACGGAGACGCAACAATTCCCTCCCCCGCATCCGCCGCACTTCCGCCGGAAGCGGTGGAGAACAACGAGCAGCTTTACCTCACCGGCCTGCACCTGGAACAGTACCGTCATGCTACCTACAACGCCGCGGATTACTATACAGAAGCCCTCCGCCGCGATCCGAAGGACGTGCGGAACAACAACGCCCTCGGCGCATGGTTCCTCCGCAGGGCGCAGTTCGCCAAAGCAGAGCCTTATTTCAGGAAAGCCGTGGAAACGCTCACCCAGCGCAATCCCAATCCCTACGACGGCGAGCCGTTGTATAACCTGGGCCTCTGCCTCGAAATGCAGGGACGGTACGACGAAGCCTACGATCAATATCACAAGGCCGTGTGGAACAGCGCCTGGCAGGACAGCGGGTATTTCTCCCTCGCCCGCCTCAGCGCCCGCCGTGGCCATTATGAAGAAGCGCTGGAACAAATAGACTGGTCGCTGGACCGGAATGCGCGCAACAACAAGGCCTGGACGCTGAAAGCAGCTATCCTGCGGAAAAAAGGACAGCATGAAGAAGCGCTCGAAGTATGTAAGAACGGGCTGCGCCGCGACCTGTTCAACCTCTCGCTGTACTTTGAACAACAACTGACCCTGGAAGCATCCGGCAACGTGAAAGCCGCCGCCGAAGCCAGCAGCACATTAGTGCGCCGCGGCCGCGGCCATGACCATAACTTCCTTGAATACGCGGGCGATTACGCCGCCGCCGGTTTCTATGAAGAGGCCATCGG
This sequence comes from Chitinophaga sp. 22620, assembly GCF_052044405.1. Lineage (NCBI taxonomy): Bacteria > Pseudomonadati > Bacteroidota > Chitinophagia > Chitinophagales > Chitinophagaceae > Chitinophaga > Chitinophaga sp. 22620. Next base: position 951,494 of record NZ_JBQEMV010000003.1, read on the forward strand.
CCTGCTGGGCATACAATCGCAGGAAAGATCGCCCATGCATTATTATTACCTGGGCTGGTTTTACCAGCAGGCGGGCCAGGAAGACGTTGCCCTGCGCTTCTTCCACCAGGGCGCCGCCGCGGACCCCGCATGGTGCTTCCCCAACCGGATAGAAGACGTGCCGGTATTGCAGCTGGCCATGCAATTGAACCCACAGGACGCAAAGGCGCCGTATTACCTCGGCTGCCTCTGGTACGATAAAAGACAATACGACGAGGCCATCGCCATGTGGGAAGAATCTCTCCGCCGCGACGATTCCTTCCCCACCGTTCACCGCAACCTGGGCATCGCCCTGTTCAACAAACGCAACGATGCCACCGCCGCGTTGCAGCACTTCGAAAAAGCCTTTGCGCTGGACACTTCAGACGCACGGGTGCTGATGGAGCTGGACCAGCTGCGCAAACGCCTGAACGCCGATCCCGAACAGCGGCTGGCCTTCCTCGAAGCATATCCCGATGCGGTGAACTGGCGCGACGATCTCTATCTCGAAAGAGCTGCGCTGCACAACTTCCTCGGCCGCCACGAACATGCCTTTGCGCTCATCATGCAACGCAGGTTCCATCCCTGGGAAGGCGGAGAAGGCAAGGTATCGGGCCAGTACTGCTACAGTCTTACCGCCCTCGCGCAGCAGGACATCAGGCGGGGCCATTACCCGTCCGCCATCGAAAAGCTGGAGCAGGCGCAGGTATTCCCCGATTCGCTCGGCGAAGGCAAGCTGTACGGTGCGCAGGAGAACGATATCTTTTACTGGCTGGGCAAGGCATATGAAGGACTGAACGATACAGCTACCGCGCAGGCATATTTCCGAAAAGCGACCGAAGGACAGTACGAACCGGCGGCAGCCATGTTTTACAACGACCAGCCGCCTGAGAAGATATTCTACCAGGGCCTCGCCTGGGAAGCGCTGGGGCAGCCCGCCAAAGCGGCCGCTATTTTCCGCAAGCTTGTCGATTACGGCGAAGCGCATGCGCATGACGAAGTGAAGATCGATTACTTTGCCGTGTCGCTGCCAGACCTGCTGATATTCGAAGACGACCTCAGCCAGCGCAACGCCATCCACTGTGAATTTATGAAAGGGCTTGGTTATCTTGGCCTGAAGGAAACCGCCACAGCCGCGGCCTGCTTCCGTAAAGTGCTCGGGCAGGGCTTTCATCCGGGCGCAAAAGCACATTTAAATTTAGTCCGCGAAATGCAGGCCCCTGCCGCGGCAGGTAACGAAAAAAAATAGATACATGTTCCGCAGACTGATTATTATACTCCTCCTCAGCAGCACAGGCGCCATGGCGCAAACCATGCCCCTCGCAGGCAAATGGCAGTACCGGCTGGACCCGGAAGACAAAGGCGTGAAAGAACAATGGTTCAGCCAGGTCTTCACCCAAACCCTGCAGCTGCCCGGCACACTGGACGATGCGGGCATCGGGCAGGCCACAGCGCTCACGCCCGATTCGCTGAATAAAGAAATACTCCTGATGCTTACCCGTAAACACGCCTATACCGGGCCGGCCTGGTATGCGCGCGAGGTTACGATACCGGCATCGTGGCGCAATAAAAGCATTCAACTTACGCTGGAACGCGTACTGTGGAATACCCGTGTGTGGGTGGATGGCAGGGAGTGCGGTGCGGACGAGAGCTTAATAGCCCCTCACCGCTTCTCCGCCACCACCGTATTCACGCCCGGCAAACACCGCCTGGTGATCAGGGTGGACAACCGGAAACGGTACGACATGAGCACCCGCGACATGGCGCATGCCTACACCAACGGCACACAGATCATCTGGAACGGCCTCATCGGGAAATTGCAGCTGGAAGCCAGGAACAAGATACACATCGCGCAAACGCAGGTGTACCCTGACCTCGCCAGCCGCTCCGCCCGCGTGCGCGTGCAGGTGAAAAACGAAAGCGGCGCCGCTTCAAAAGGCCAGATATCCGTTACAGCCGGGGGAAAAACACAAACAATGAACGCGGAACTGCCCGGGGGCGCTTCCTCCCATGAGCTGACGCTACAGTTTGGCCCAGATATGAAAACCTGGGATGAGTTCCACCCCCACGTATACACGCTGCAAACAACGCTGGCGGCAGGCAACGGCAAAGACGCCCACCGCACTACCTTCGGGATGCGGGAGGTAACCAATAAGAACGCATTGCTGCAGGTGAACGGCAAACGCATTTTTCTCCGCGGCACGCTGGAATGCAATATTTTCCCGCTTACCGGCCACCCCCCGATGGACCGGAAGGGCTGGCTGAAAGTGTTCAGCTCCGCCAAAGCCTATGGCCTGAACCACCTGCGGTTCCATTCCTGGTGCCCACCCACCGCGGCTTTTGAAGTGGCGGACTCGATGGGCTTCTACCTGCAGGTGGAGCTGCCGTTCTGGAACAAGAACGCGGGGAAGGACGATGCCATGAACACCTGGCTGGAATCCGAAGCGGAACGCATCAGCGTCGAATACGGCAACCACCCGTCTTTCTGCTTCTGGTCTATGGGCAACGAGCTGGAAGGCGATTTCAGCTGGCTGGAAAAGATCGTGGCCAGCCTGAAAGAGTCTGACCCAAGGCATCTGTACACGACCACCACTTTCAGTTTCCAGCGCGATCACGGCAAATGGCCGGAACCGGGCGATGACTTTTTCATCACCCAATACACCCGCAAAGGCTGGGTGCGCGGCCAGGGCATTTTTAACAGCATCCCTCCTTCTTTCGCTACCGACTATACGAAAGAAACAGACAGCCTCCCCGTACCGCTCATTACACATGAGATCGGCCAGTACTCCGTGTTCCCGAACCTGGAGGAAATAAAAAAATACACCGGCGTGCTGGACCCGCTGAACTTCAAGGCCATCCGGAAAGACATGGAGCGGAAGGGGCTGCTGCACCTGGCGCCGCAATACCTCAAAGCAAGCGGCCGGTTTGCCGCTAATCTTTATAAGGAAGAGATCGAACGCGCGCTGAAAACCCGCAATTTCAGCGGTTTCCAGCTGCTGGACCTGCACGACTTCCCCGGCCAGGGCACCGCCCTCATCGGCATACTGGATGCGTTCTGGGACAGCAAAGGGCTGGTAACGCCCGCGCAACACCGGATGTACTGCTCCGCAGTAGTGCCTTTGCTCCGTTTCGACAAAGCGGCTTATACCAACAACGAAACCTTTACCGCCACCGCCGAAGCGGCGAATTTCAGCGAAAGCGCCATCAGCGGCGTATCGCCGGAATGGACCGTAAACACCAGCGCAGGCGCGGTGATTGCCGCAGGTAAATTATCCGCCGGGCAGATACCGCTGGGCAACGGGCATACCCTGGGCAGCATCAGCGTGCCTTTGAACAAAATACAGGCGGCTTCGGAACTCACCATCACGCTCCGCATCGGGCAGCACCGCAACGAATGGCGGATATGGGTGTACCCCGAAACACTGGCCGGGCAACCATCTTCCGTTCATTACACCCGCTCCCTGCCCGAAGCCATGCAGTGGCTGAATGAAGGAAAAACAGTGCTGCTGAACCCGGACACCGCTTCGCTGAAAGGCGTGGAAGGCCGCTTTGCGCCAGTGTTCTGGAGCCCGGTGCACTTCCCCTCACAGCCCGGCACCATGGGCATACTCTGCGATCCGGAACATCCGGCGCTGGCGAATTTCCCCACCGCTTCTTACAGCGACTGGCAGTGGTGGGATCTCATCACCTCGTCCAAAACCATGGTGATAGACAGCCTGCCCAGGCTCACGCCAGTTGTGCGTGTGATGGACAACTTCTTCAAAAACCGCAAGATGGCAAATGTGATAGAAGCCCGCGTGGGCAAAGGAAAGCTCATCATCACCTCCCTGGACCTTTCCCGCGACCTCGATAAACGCCCGGCTGCCCGGCAGCTGCGCTTCAGCCTGGAAAAATACATGCAGGGCAGCGCGTTCAAACCCGCGGTGGCGTTAACAGAAAAACAATTAAGAGGACTGATGAAATAAACCATACATCATTTCCATATCCGGACAGCAGCTGCCATTCATACGCAGCTGCTGTTTTTTATTACAGGCTCCCCGCCTTTTCCATATCATGCGAAGCATAGAGGGCTTCCGGTATTTCGGCTAAAGTTGAATAATGCAGCTGCGGCCCCAGCCCGTAGAATTGCTGGAAGCTCATGATCAGCGGGCGCCATTTATCAGGGTCCACACGGTTGGGATGGCCGTCCACCAGTATGCTTTCGTGCAGGTGCACTTTCGTGATACGCAGCTCCATCGTCACGATCTTCCCGCGCTGGTGCAGGTCATATTCCGCCAGGCCGTGCACAGCCTCCAGCACTGCTTCCAGGTGCACCGGGCATTCCAGCGCCCTGGGCGGCTTTACCGTCAGCGAACCGGCGGGAGTAAGCCCGGCGGTGGCGAATTTATAGGCTTCGTACCGGTAACCTTTCAGCCGTTTGCCTTCCGGAACGGGGTTGCTGCCCGTCAGCTTCGCCAGCCGGTTCACCGCAGCGGCCTCATGCTCAGAAGGCAGGTTCAGCACACATTCCCCGGTGCGGATAATATTCTGCGTGGTTTTGGACAATGCAGACAAACCGATCATACAACGCCAGCCCAGCCAGAAAATGGAAGACATGGGCGCAAGATTGGCCGAACCGTTTTCGTTCAGGGTGCTGATCAGTACAACGGGGGTTCCGAAATAAAGAATGGCGGGTGCTGATACCTGGTGCATATATTGAGTTTTTATTCAAAGCTAGCCCCCGCCGCCCGTCCCTAAAACCCGGAACTTGCGGTTTTCTGTGTTAAATTGCGGGCATGAAAAAACTGTTTGGCATGATAACCTGCGCCGCACTCATGGCGGGCGCTGCATCCGCGCAGGAGCTTAAAGGCTGGAAGCTCGCCTGGCAGGAAGAATTCAACTATAGCGGTCTTCCCGATACATCGAAGTGGGGATATGAAGTGGGCCACATCCGCAACCAGGAGCAGCAGTATTACACCCCCGCCCGCCGGGAGAATATCCGGGTGGAGAACGGCAACCTCGTGATCCGCGGGCTGAAGGAAAACTATGCTAACGCCGCTTACCGCCCCGGCAGCGAACGCTGGAATGAAAAGGACAGTCTTGCGAATTATACCAGCGCCAGCATCAACACGCAGCACAAATTTGCCGCGAAATACGGCCGCATTGAAGTGCGCGCCAAGCTTCCCGCCGGCGGCGGCATCTGGCCCGCCATCTGGATGATGGGCATAGACCGGAGCCATGGCGGCTGGCCGCACATCGGCGAGATCGATATCATGGAATTTATCGGTAAAGAGCCGCAAAACGTATACGGCACCATTCACTACGCCAAAGATAATGGCCATGCTTCCAGCGGGAACAAAATTTCAAGCGAAGAACTGCACAAAGGCTACCATATATACGCCATTGAATGGGACGAAGAGAAGATCGATATTTATTTCGACAGCACGCGTTACCACCGGTTTATGCTGGATGTTGCGGACGGCCCGAACGGAAATCCTTTCCGCAAACCATTCTACCTGCTGCTGAACCTCGCCATGGGCGCCAACTGGCCCGGCCCGGTGGACGACAGCGTGCTGCCCCAGGAATTCCTGGTGGATTATGTAAGGGTATACGAAGCGGCAAAATAAAATTCATTTCAGATACCACATCAGCGTCGCAGGTTTGTCGTCCCCGAATTGCAACAGGGCCTCCTGGTACTGTTCTTCGTTATAAGCCCGCTCCGTATCTGGATACATAAAACGTTTTGGTATCGCCCGCGAAACGGCCAGCGGCCCGGTTACAAACTGCGGGAAACCCGTGCGCCGGTGGTCGAACCAGCCTTCCGGACCTTTCAGGAACATCGCGATCCATTTCTGTATGATGAGTTGTTCCAGCGTTCCGTCGTATTGCACGCCGGGCTGGCTGTAATAATCCATGATGTCCGCTTCGCCTTCCACATTGTAATACCGCATGCTGGAACGTATCGCTTCGTAATAGAGGCTTTCCGCCGTCTTCCCCTGCACCGTTACCTTTCCCCGCTGCACGCATTCCGCGAGTATAAAGCACAATTCGGTATACGTCATCAGCGATGCTTTCATCAGTGGGTGACTGTTGCTGTTGAACATCGCTGAAAGCCGCGAGATATAAGGCGATCCGCCGTTGTAGTCATACGGCGCGGGAACGGCATTGGGCACGCCTACATATGCCTGCCCCGGTATTCTTCCGCCGTTGGGATCGTCCACCGGCGCGATCCATACTTCCAGCCTCGGGTCGTCACGTTCCACCAGCGCATCCACGATCTCCTTAGCGGGCTTGCGTTTGTCGAACTCCGCGAAAACATTTGCCAGCGGGCCGCCCGGCCAGCTGTTCATGCCAATATCGCCCAGGTACCTGATCTCCGCATTGTCTTCATTGTTTTCAAAAACGGGGTATTGGATCTTATCATCCAGAATTTCCTGCATTTCGGTAAACGCCGGCGTGTAGTTCTTCGACATACGCAGCAGCAAACGAAGACGAAGCGAATTGGCCAGCTTCCGCCATTTCAGGACGGATCCGCCGTACATGGCGTCGGCGGCGGCATCCACCATTGCGTCAGTGCCCGCGCTGAAGGCTGCAAGCTCATCATTCGCTTCCCTGAGCGTATTCAGCAACGCGGGATAGATATTTTGCTGCCGGTCATATTCCGGATGCACAATGCCTTCGTTGCGGGAAAGCAGGGCTTTGCTGTAAGGGATATCGCCATACAGGTCGGTGATGTAGGCAAAGATGAACGCTTCCATCACTTTGCCCACGGCCACGTACTGCGGCTGGTGAATGGCCGCGGCGATCTCCATCATTTCGCGGTTGGCGGAAAGGCGGGCGTAATAATTATCCCAGCTCCGCGGCCCCCAGTCGAACTTATCGTTGTCCTCGTTGCGCACAAGGGTGATGTAACGGCCCGCGGAGGCGGGTTCTTCCCAATACGCCTCTCTCTGGTAATCGTAAGCGGTATTGATCAGCACGCTGCTGAGCAGGAATTCGGGACTGACCGTTTCGGAGGCGTTCGGGTTGGCATTGATCTCTTCCAGTCCTTTATCGCAGGCTGAAAGGGCCATCCCGAGCGGGAGCATGATATATTTTATGGGTATGCGCAGCATTACCGTAAAAATTTGCATTTAGAAATTAAATCCAAGCCGGGCGCCGAACGAACGGGTGTAGGGCAACGACCAGCTGGCCACGCCCGGCGAAAAGCTGCCATTGGCGATGGTTATCGCGGTTTCCGGGTCGTAGCCCTGGTCCGCGGCCGTCCAGGTAAGGAGGTTGCGGGCAATGAGGGATACGCTCAGGTTGCGGACGGGAAGCTTGCCCAGTGTTTTTCCCATAAAGCTGTACGTCAGCGAAGCTTCGCGCAGCTTTACATATGTGGCGTCGAAAGTGGACCGGCCGGCGAAGGACCAGTAATATTCGCCGTAATAATTTTCCGGGTCGGTGATGTTTTCGTTCAGCACGTAGTTACCCGGTGTTTGTTCGATGTAGCCGTGCAGGATCATCCCGTCTGTACGCCGGTTGCCCGAGGCGTCCGTCCAGGGAAGGCCGCCTGTGGCGGGATCGCGGCCGGGCAATGTGGTGGTGGTGCGGCCGTCGCTGAGCAGGTTTTTGGCCACATAGGAGAAGAACTCGCCGCCCTGCCGCCAGTCCAGCAACAGGTTGAGCGAGAAATTCCTGTACTGGAAAGTGTTCGTGAAACCCAGCATGAAGTCCGGGTTGTAGTTGCCGATCTTTACATAACTGTTGACCTGTTGATAGCTGCCGTCGGCATTCAGCAGCGGCTCGCCTTTATGTTTGCCATCGGGCACCGTGGCCCAGCCAAGGGCATAAAAATCCCCCATCTCCGTTCCTTCCCTCACTTCGTACCGCACGCCTTCCGCACCGCCCAGCAGGAAGCTGTTGAGGCCTTCTGTGAGCTCCAGCACCCTGTTGCGGTTGCGCGTGAAGTTCGCCTGGACGTTCCAGCGGAACGCACCGGCCAACGGCGCGGCATTCACGCTGATCTCCACACCGCGGTTCCGTATGCTGCCCGCGTTGATGAGCTTGTGCCCGTAACCGGACGCCATGGTGGTGGGGATGTCGAGTATCTGGTTGCGGTTGACGGTGTTGTAATACGTGAGGTCCAGCCCCAGCCTCCCGTTGAAGAAACGCAGGTCCGCGCCGAATTCATACGAAGTGGCAATAAGCGGTTTCAGGCTGCTGTTCTTCAGCACATCGTCCAGGTAAGCGCGTTTTACACTTCCCCAGTCCTGCCCGAAGGTGTAAGTATTATATAACTCGTACGGCCCGGTATCGCCGCCTACCTGCGCCCAGCTGGCCCGCAGCTTGGCAAAGGTCAAAGCGCCGGATTGTATGTTCAGCATATCCGACAACACCAGGCTCGTGGAAACAGAGGGGTAGAAATAGGAATTATTCGCCGCAGGCAGCGTGCTGCTCCAGTCGTTGCGCGCCGTGAGGTCCAGGAAGGCATAGTTGCGGAAAGCCAGCTGCCCCATGCCATAGAGGCTGTTGATACGTTTGCGGAAGCGGTAGGTATTGTTGTAGACCGTTCCCGCGCGGGCGTTACCGATGTTGTAAACACCGGGCGTAACAAGGCTTTCAGCGCTTTGCAGCGTGCTGCGCCCCTGCTGGTCCATGCGGTTGCCGCCGCCTGAAACGGAGATAAAAAACGCCGGTGAAAGGTTCTTTTTATAGGTCAGCAGGAAGTCGGTATTCTGTTCCCTGAAATATTCCGTTTCCAGCGCGTACGCGCCCATGGGGTTACGAACTGAGCTGAAAGGCCGTTTGTTCTCCCGCGTTTCGTTGAACATGTCCATCGCCGTGCGGCCCGTCAGGCTGAGGTCTTTCGTGAGCTGCAGGTTCAGTTCCACATTGCCGGTGAGGCGGTTGCGGTCGAAGCTGTTGGTGAACTCGTATGCCACGAAATACGGGTTGTCCATGCCGCCGGGCACATGCGAAAACTGCTGTACGCCTTCGCGCCCGGGTATCCAGTAATCGCGGAGCTGCCTGATATCCACGTTGGGCGTGGTGGTATACACGATATTGCCTACACTGCCGCGGTTGTAGGCCGGGCGGTTGCCGCTGTAATTTTTCGTATAGCCGATATTGGCAGATACCTTCACTTTGGGATGCAGCTGGTAACCGGCGGCAAGGTTCAGTGTATTCCTGTCCAGGCCGGTGTTGGGCGTCATGCCTTTGTTGGCAAGGTTGGTATAGGACAGGCGGAAACTTCCGTCCTTATTACTTCCCGCTACGGCAATGTTGTTGGTGAGCGTATGGCCGGTGGTGAAAAAATCTTTATGGCGGTGGGGATAAGATACCCAGTCCGTCGGCACAAGGTCCCCCGAAGCATTGACGGGACTGTTCCACTGCACATGCCGGGTGCCAACGTCCATCCGCGGCCCCCAGGACGCTTCGGAAACAGTTTCTTCCGTACCAGCTCTGTCGCCCGCGCCGAACTGGTCCTGGAAATGCGGGAAAAGCCAGGGCTGGTCGAACATCAGGCTGGAATTAACTGAAACGCCCATACCCTTTTTCGCGCCGGCGCCGGACCTGGTGGTGATGAGGATCACGCCGTTGATGGCGCGGCTGCCGTACAGTGCCGAGGCGCTGGCGCCTTTCAGCACGGTAATGGCGGCCACATCGTCCGGATTGATATCGGAAATGGTGCTGCCGTAATCTACCACCGATTCGCCGGCGGGCTGCACAGGCATGCGGATGGCCGAGGCCAGGGGCACACCGTCTACCACGTACAAAGGCTGGTTGTATCCCTGGAAGCTGCCCTGCCCGCGGATCACTACCAGCGAGGTGGCACCGGGGTCCGGGCTGGCGCTGCGCACGTTCACGCCGGCCACTTTGCCGGAGAGCGCGTTCGTGATATTCACTTCCTTAACAGTGTTCACGTCTTCGCCACGAAGGGTGGCGATGGAATAACCCAACGCCTTTTCCTGCCGTTTGATACCCAGGGCGGTCACCACCACGCTGTTGAGCTGACGTACGTCCTGCTCCAGCTGCACCAGCGATACATTGCCGGCGGGCATTTCTTTGGAGCGGAAGCCGATGGAACGGAATACCAGGATGGATGAACCGGCAGCTACTGCAATGGAAAAGCGGCCATTGATATCGGTGACCGTACTGTTGGACGTACCTTTTTCAGTAACGCTTACGCCCGGAAGGGTTTCATTTCGTACATCCGTAACTGTTCCCGTGACCTGTATAATCCCCGCGTTCGTAAAATCTGCTTCCCGGGCCTGCGCTTCCACCGGCAGCAGGCAAAGCAGCAGCGCCGGCAGGAATGCGAAAAGCTTGGTAAAGCTCTCATGCATAAGTATATTTTTTAGTCTGTTCTAAGGTTATGTTAATGCCGGACGGTCTAAGATATGGTGAGTTTGGTTGTCATCAATCCGGAATAAGGACCGGTTGCGAAGCTACATATTGCCGCGGTTCCTGCATAATCTGACGGGGAAAATAATTGAGATTTAATGAAATTAGGTGAAATGCCATCGGTTGCGGGCTGTTCCCTACACCAGTCTGTATAAAAAAGGAGCGGTCCCGTGTTGCCGGAACCGCTCCTTTGTCTATTCATTCAAATCCAGGCCCTACTTTACATACCCGGGGTTTTGCTCAAGGTTGTTGTTCCCTGAAATAGCCCTCGTCGGAACAGGGAAACGGTTCCGGAAGGCTTCAGAGGGCTGATGATCCCACCAGGTCTCCGTGGTGAATTTCTTGAAACGGATGAGGTCGGTCCTGCGGCGGCCTTCGCCCAGGAATTCAACGCCCCACTCGTCCAGCATGCGGTATTCATCGAGGTTGGCGGCAGTTGCAGGATCGGGATCGGCGCCGGTGAAATTACGCTTGCGCACTTCATTGATCAGCGTGGCCGCGCCACCGGCATCGCCCGCGCGCATCCTGCATTCGGCCAGCATATAGTAGATCTCGGCCAGCCTGATGGCGGGATTGTCCGCACCCCAGCGCAGGCTGTTGTCCGCCTTATTCGGGATAGGCACTTTTACGAGGCGTACGCCGGTGTTCTCTTCACCATCTGCCATGCGGCTGGGCAGTTGCGCAACGGTGGCGTATTTTTTACCGGGGCCTACTTCGGAGAAACGGCCTACCTGGTCCACGAAAACAAGCGGCAGATCCTTGTATTCCTCACCACCATTAATGGTTGCGCCGGCGGGCGTAAGGTGTGGCCCTACGATGAACATGCCTTCATAACGGCCGCCGCCGTTGTACTTATAGGGATGTTTGCGCAGGTCTGCGTCGTTGAATTTTTCATACGGAGAGCCCAGCTTGAAAACAGTTTTGTATAACGTACCGGTAGGCGTGCGGGAAGGCTGCAGATGCCCGCCGTTGTTGGCGCCTCCGTCCACGTCAAAATACTGGCGCGTATTGTAGTGATAAAAATCCGCGTAGAACCAGTCGTATTGCAGTTTGTTGAACTCAGAGGGAATGGACCAGATGATCTCCTTCGACTCGTTGTTCCTGAAACCATGCACCCCGTTCCATACGGGATCCAGGGAATAGGTTCCATACACGCCCGCGATGATGTCCTCACACAGCTTTTGCGCGTCAGCGAATTTCGCGGTGCCGGTGTAAGCCTCCGCGTTAAAATAGAGCCTTGCCAGCAACGCGGCGGCGGCGGCGCCACGGAGAGCGCCTTCTTCTTTATCCGCGGCTTGTTTCTTCGGCAGCTTTGTGATCGCTTCTTTCAGCAGCTTTTCGATATGGTTGAACGTTTCCTGGGCCGTATTCCTGGGCAGTGATGAGCCTTCCAGCGATTCAAAAATGGGCAGCCCGCCGAAATAGTCCAGCCCGTAGAGATAAAATAAGGCGATGAGCGTGTTGAGCTGGTTCACGTGATCGTCCTTATCGGCCTGGGTGAGCGCGAACCTGGAATAGTCCAGCTTGCTGAGGTCGGACTTGGCGTCCAGCGCGAGGGCCACACCCATAAGGGTGCCGCGCCAGGTTTCCCAGATCCAGTTATCGTCCGGCGTCCAGCCGTGGTAATGGTACCGTTCGTTCTCGCCGCCGTTATACCAGTGGCGGCCTTTGGTGGTTATAGCAAAATGATCCGCGGTATATTCCTGGAGCTTCCAGCGGTCTGCCCCAAGATACCAGCGGGCATGGGTGAAAGGCCGGTACAGCGCTGCTTTGATGTCCTTTTCGCTTTTGAAGAAAGTTTCCGGCGTTACCCGGTCGTAAAATGTCTGGTCCAGCTTGGTGCATCCTGCGAGGAACACGATTATCAAAGCTGCAATGATCTTTATTTTCATATGGAATGAACTTGTGGAATGAAAAATAACCGTCTTAGAAATTGACCTGTGCGCCGAGCATAAAAGTGCGGGTTTCCGGGTACACGTTCCTTTCCTCGAAACCAGGTTCCAGCCCGTTGATGTTCACTTCAGGATCCAGCCCGCTGTAGTTGGTGATCACGAACAGGTCGCGCACGGTGGCGTACAGGCGCAGGCCGTTGAACGGCTTAACAGCGCCGGGTTTGAAGGTATAGCCGATGGACAGTGCGTCCAGTTTCACGAAGTCGCCTTTCTCCAGCCAGTAATCGCTCAGCTCTTTTTCTTTTTTGATCTGGCTGTTTTTGCCGAAGGCGCTCTTAAGCACGTTCCGGCCGGTTTTCTGCCCAACGCCGTAATACATATCGATCATATTGAACACATCGTAGCCCAGCCAGCTGCGGAAATACACGCCTGCATCGAACTGTTTCCAGTTGATGGAGTGATTCCAGCTGAGGATGAGGCGGGGAATGGCGTTGCCTACGAAGTATTTGTCCTCATTGGTTTTCCGCTGGGTCGCTACGTCGAACGGTTTACCATTCTTATCATAGAGCAGCCAGGAACCTTCGGAAGAGAAGCCGGCGGATTTCCAGAGATAGAACTGGCCGATATCCTCGCCGGGATAGAGCCTCACAGCGGTGCCGGGGCTACCCGGAGCGGGAAAGCTTTTCCGGTCTATATAGGTGCTTCCGCCGTTGAGCGTAATGAGCGTACTGCGGTTCGAAGCGGCGATGAGGCCCGTGCTGTAATTGAAATTCTCCTTCCGCACCACATCCACGTTCAGCTCGATCTCGTAGCCTTTGTTCTCCATATTGCCCACGTTCACCAGGGTGGTATTGTGGATGGCGGGAGGTTGCGAAACCTCAACGCTATAGATCATATCGTCCACCTTACGTTTGTAGAGGTCGAAGCGGCCGCTGAGGCGGTTGTCGAACAATGCAAAGTCCAGCCCGATGTTGTATTCTTTTTTCACTTCCCAGCGGATGTCTTTGTTCTGGTTATGGAGTACGCCATAAGTGCGGATCCAGTCGCCGTCCACCAGCCACCAGGTATCGGGACCGTACATACGGGTAGCCACGTTCGCGTCGAAACCTTCGTTGCCGGTGGCGCCGTAGCCGCCGCGCAGCTTCAGGTTATTGATCACGTTGCTGCCTTTGAGGAAAGGTTCTTCGGATATCCTCCATGCGGCAGACAGGCCGGGGAAAGTGCCCCATTGGTTGCCCGGCGCGAATTTGGAAGAACCTTCGTGGCGGAGCGAGCCGGTGAAGATGTATTTATCGCGGTAAGCGTAGTTCACGCGGCCGAAGAAAGCGATCAGCTTCACGGAAGGACTTTTCCATGAACCGATCCCTGCGCGGCCGTCTGCCAGGAAGGTACCGGTGCCCATGTCGTTGTCGCGGATACCGTCTACGGGGAAGTTGGAGTTGTTCGCGTTGAAGCCCTGGCCGTTGAAATCCTGGTAGGTATAACCGCCCACTGCGTTGATGCTGTGGTTACCGATCACCTTGTTATAGTTCAGCGTAAGCTCAAGCGTACGATCGTCCCAGCGGCTGTAGCTCTGCGACGCGTTGCCGTCGATGTTTTCTGCCCGGGAAATGCGGTGCTGGGCGGAACGGTAGAAATTATTATGCTCGCTGTTGTTCTTGATGGCTATCATTCCCGAAGCAAAGAGGTCTTTAGTCAGGTTAAGCTTCAGCGTGGAGCTGGCCAGCAGGTACTTGTACTGCGTCTGGTTGCTGCGGAGCCTTACTTCGGCCACGGGGTTGAAGTAATCGTAGCTGGCGGTGAGCACATTCAGGCCGGTCACGTCATCGGCGTTGTAAGGCGATTCGGTGGGATTGAGCAACAGCGCCATGTTGAATATCTCGTTGTCGCTGAAGTCCGCCTTTGCCTGCAGGTAGCTGATGTTGGTGGAGAGTTCAGCGAAACCGCCGAGGAATTTAAAATTGGTGTTCAGCCTTCCGCTCACTTCTTTTCTCCTGGATTCGATGGCCATGCCTTTTGCGTCGCGGGCCATGAAGGTGGCGTAAACCTGCGCGTTTTCAGTGCCGCCGTTTACGTTCAGCACATAACGCTGGCTGAGGGGATTTTTATTGGTCACTTCATCATACCAGTCTGTGCGGTGCCCGAAGTCTGTTCCAAGGTCGTGCTGCAGGAATTCTTCGGCGGAAAGGCTTTCCGGCCTTCTGCGCACGGTTTCCATATACAGCTCGCTGGTAAAGGTCACATTGGTCTGCCCTGCTTTGGCTTTTTTTGTGGTGATGAGGATCACGCCGCCGGAAGCCCTGGTACCATAAATGGCGGCGGCTGACGCATCGCGCAGCACGTTGATGGATTCAATGTCTTCCCGCACCACGGAGTTGATGCTTCCGCCGGGAATACCGTCTATCACGATCAGCGGCCCTTGCGCGGCGTTAATGGAGTTCACCCCGCGCAGCTGTACGGATACGCCTGCGTTGGGATCGGTACCATTGCCGGATGAGATCGTCAGTCCCGGTACTTTACCCTGTATGGCCAGGAGGGGCGATACAGCCCCGCCGATGAAGTCTTTTTGCCGCAGGTTGGTCACGGCGCTGGTGAGGTCGCGTTTGTTGAGGGAACCGTAACCCACTACCACTACTTCACCGAGTTCCTTGTCCGTGCTTTCGATGAGGGTGATGTTGATGGCCGAACGTTTGTTTACGCTAACCGTTTGCGTGGCATAGCCGATGAAGCTGAACGAGAGGCTGCCGTTTTCATCCACCTGCACGGTATACTCGCCGTTAGCGTCGCACACGGTGCCTTTGCCCGGGCCGGACATTACCGTGACGCCCGGCAGGGGCACGCCCTTGCTGTCCGTCACTTTACCCTTCACGGTGATCACTCCCGGGGGAAGCTCGGCTTTTTTGATGATCACGAGATTATTGTCCATGAGACTGTACGAGAGGCCCGTGCCGGTGAGCAGCTGTTGCAGGAGGTCTTTAACCGGCATGTTCTTCGCGTCCAGCGTTACTTTCAGCTCTTCATCCAGCACCAGGTTGCTGAACACGAAGCGGTACGCGGAGCGTTTCTCCACTTCTTTCAGCGCGCGGGTAAGGCGGGTGCCGCGGAAGTCCACGCTCACTCTGTCCTGCGATTTGCCTTCGTAGGCCATCACCTGCAATGACGTGGTAAGCAACAATACGATTGTCAGTTTCATAAGTAGAATCTTTTTAAACGCCCGGCTCCCGGGCAGTTTAATACAGGTCTTTTTCATACCTTAGTGATGCTTTATGTTAGAAATAGGGCGCGGTAATCCGTACCCGTTTTTAGCCGGGGATAGAACAGGTACCAGCTGTTATATCCCCTTTTTTTATCGGGAAAAAGGTTCGTTTTTGTCTCCTGTATAATTACCGGCTGATCCTTATGCTTCTGCCTTGTTTGGTAAAGGTGAAGCTGTACGAGGCTTGCAGCGCATTCAACACCTGTACGATGTTCTCTTTTTCAAAAGTGGCCGTAAATCTGTAGGCTTCGATGGCCTTGTCATCAAACTGTATGGATACATCGAACCAGCGTTCGAGCTTCTCACGTATATCTCCAAATGTTTCATTTTCTATAACCAGCCTGTTTTCGGACCAGGCCGTTTCCACGTTCACCTGGCTCCGGTTGTAGCTTAGCGGGCGGACGGCGGTTTGCAGCGCGGTCACTTTCGGGCCGTCCGCCGTGGTTGCTTCGCCGGGCGCCGGCGCTGCTGCCGCTTTATCTATCACGAATTTTTCCTTCGGATGCAGCACTTTGAAAGCAGATTTCTGGTTGGCGAGCTGTATTTCCACCTTACCGCTCAGCAGCGAGGTTTCACTGTTTTTATCCCCCGGGTATGATTTTACGTTGAATACGGTTCCCAGCACTTTCACATCGTAGTCTTCCACTTTCACGATGAAAGGTTTTTCAGCATCCGGCCTTACATCGAACAGGGCTTCCCCTTTCAGGTGCACGCGGCGGTGCCCGTTGCCAAAACCGCTGTCCAGGCGCAGTTCAGAGCCCGCATTGAGGATCACGGTCGAGCTGTCTGGCAGGCGCACTGTTTTCTTTTCGGCCAGCAGGGTAATAAAAATTTCGGGTTTTGCGGCGAGAACGGCTACCGGTTGCCGGGCGGGCTGCAGGAGCCAGTATCCCGCGAGCACAATGACGGCTATGGAGGCTGCAACGGCCAGGGTGCGGCGCAGGGGGAACGGCTTGCGGACGGGAACGGGCTGTGTTTCCCAGAACATAACGGAAATGCCCAGCACCATTTCACGGGCTTCGGCCATGGTGGCTGCTTCGTCCGGGTATTGCCGCAGGTAGGCTTCCCAGCGGGCAACGTCGGCTTCCTGCCGGCGGAAGCAGTAGTTAACAAACGAGTCGTCTATGACCAGTTCTTCCAATTCATAACGTTCTGACATGTGCTGCCTGTTTCCTGTAAGACGGAAAGCGGTCAGCGTTTTACCAACTTTTCTTGAAAAATTTTGAAAAAAGGGCTGGATCCGCCACTGCAAAGGACTTCAAAAGGCTCCGGGGCAGCCTGGGGGCGTCTGAAGGGGCCGGAAATGCGGTGCTGCCCCCGGATCGGGGAATACCGGCCCGGGACCGGCGCAAATTGCCCTTACGCAGGTAAACCTCCTATAAAACCGGCAAAATGGAAAAGATGGCGGCGAACCTGAGCCGGGGATCGTTGCGGGTGAGCTCCGCGCGCAGGGCTTTGATGCCTTCATAGAGGTTATTGTATACCGTGCGGCTGTTCCAGCCGGTGCGTTCGGCGATCTGCTCGGTGGTGAGCCCTTCGTAGAATTTAAGCTGGATGACCTTCCTGCACCGGGCGGGCAGCGCGTTGTAGGCGTTTTTTATTTTGGCGATCAGCTCCTCATTGGATTGTATCTCCACGATGCTCTCGAGGATGGAAGGTTCGTAGGTTTTGATATCTATGAGGCCGGCGGCTTTCTGCTGCTGCTTTTCCCTACGGTAATTGTCCACCAGCCTGCGGCTGAATGCCCGGGACAGGTAGGCCTGGGGATGCAATACCCCGTTGTACTCCAGGTTCTTCTGCATCAGGTCCAGAAAGAACTGTTGTACAAGGTCACGGCTTTCTTCCTCCCCATACCCCCATCGGAGCGCGATCTTTACCAGGTGGACGTGGAACGAAGCATACCATTGATGAATATGCTCGGATAACGGTGAACTCATAGCGCTATTCGCAACTTTTCTTGTGGCGAAAAAGTAGTAAAAATCCACGGAATAAAAAAAGGGGAATTATTCCCCCTCTTTTACCTGCCCCGGCGTGAACGGATAACCATGGGAAGCCCTTAGGGCAGCCCGCGCTTCCGCCTACAAAAAATTTTATTCCGTCCAGCTTCATGTAAGGTCATAACAAAACAATGAGATGAAAAACAAACAATGCCCTGCTGCAATGATATCGCATTTTATAACGCGCCGGCGTTTTACACGCGTGAAAAATCCCACCTGATAAGCACAATTTTTTCCACAAAAAAAGCCGGCCCTGTGGACCGGCTTTCCCGTTAAGAAAACAATTCCTAAAATTTATATCCTACGCTCAAACGCATGTTCCTGCCGGGTTCTGCCTGCCAGTAATAATACGCGTCATAGGCTGCGCCGCTGTACAGGTACTCGTCAAGAATGTTAAACACGTTTGCGTTGACGCTGATCCTGTCTTTTTGCCAGAACAAGCCTCCGTCAAGCCGGAAATAAGAAGGCATAGGATCTTGCCCGGTACCGCCCCAGCTCCAGGTAGTTCTGTCTGCCTGGTAGCTGAACCCGGCCGACACGCCGAAACCTTTCAGCAAACCTTTTTCCAGTTTATAGTGCAGCCAGGCATTGGCATTGTGTTTCGCATAACCCGGCACCACATCGCCTTCTTTGCTGCCAACGGCGGCAGTTTCGGAAGCGCGGGATATCTTTGAATCCGTGTAAGCATAGTTGGCTACCAGGCTCAGGCCTTTCACGATCTCGCCGCGCAGGTCAAATTCCACACCTTCGGTTTTGGTCTGGCCCAGCTGTACAGAGAAATTCGAATTCGCCGGGCCGGGCGTCAGCTCGTTGTTTTTGATAATGCGGTATGCAGACAAAGATGTATTCCATTTTCCACCCATCCAGTCTTTCTTCACGCCTGCCTCGATATTGTTGCCGGTAACCGGTTTCACTTTTTCATCCTTGTTCTCCAGTATTCCCGACTGCGGCAGGAACGACACATCGTACAGCGCGTAAACGGACATGGACTTATCGATGGAATAGCTCAGGCCGATGCGCGGCGTAAAGCGGTTGTCGTATGTTCTGGTGCCGTAAGAATTTTCCTGCACATAAGTGAAGCGGCCCGCCAGCGTTAAACGCAGCGCGTTGTCAAAAAAGCCCAGCTCGTCCTGTACATACAGACCGGTGTAGAACTGGTCCAGGATATTGGTTCCGGCACGTTCTTTCAGGCTTTTGCTGCGGTCGAATTTCGGGAGGCCCATTACCGGCGAACCGTACCTGGGATTATTGACATCGAAGAATGCATTGTTGGAATCCAGCGGGATCGTCTGGTTCCAGTCCGCCAGGTAATGTTTGTTACCCACGTCAATACCGGTCAGTATCTTATGCTGGATAGCGCCGGTATGGAATTCGCCGTTCAGGAAAGCCTGGCCGAACTGGGCCCGGTTCACCGCATCCCAGATGCCTACCCCGCGGATCATCGTGGCATCCGGATTTACTGCCACCGGCCACATGGTGGAACCTTCCTGCTTGTAATCCGTATAAGCGCCCTGCACGGTCAGCTTCCAGGATGGGTTGAAGCTATGCTGGAAATTCAGCTGCACGCTGTGATCGTCTATAATGGTAGGATCGATGCCGGGCTCCGCGGTAGTGAAGTCTCTGGGCAGTTTGGCATATCCGTCCGGGTGGAATACATAAAATGAGCCTGCGTCGAACATATTCACGTGCTGGAACAGGTATTCCAGTGTGAGGGATGTTCTGTCGCTGAATTTATAGGTCAGCACCGGTGCAATGCTGTAACGTTTGTTGAATTCATAATCACGGAAAGAGTTTTTCATCTGGCCCATGAGATTCAGGCGGTACAACAGTTTTCCGTCTTTGGAGAGCTTGCCGTCCAGGTCCAGCGTACCGCGGTAAAGGTCGTAGCTGCCGGTCATCAGCGTGGCTTCGCCTTTTGTTACGCCGGTGGGCTTTTTGGTAACGACGTTGTAAATGCCGCTGGGCTCGCCGTTAGACATCAGGAAGCCGGCCGGCCCTTTCACGAATTCCACGTGGTCTACCACGCTCATATCTTCCGTGAGCGGCCCCCAGGTGGAAGTGATGTTCATGCCGTTGCGGAAAGCGGAGGCCCTGGAGCCGCGCATGTTCAGGCGGGCATAGAGGTCGCCCCAATGCTCCAGCCGTGTAACGCCGCTCACATTGCGGGCAATCCCGTCGTTCATGCTGGTGATCTGCTGGTCCGCCAGCACCCTGCCGGTTACCACCTGTATGTTCTGCGGTTGCTCGATCAGCAGGCCGTTCAGGCGGAGGCTGCCGGAAGGCACGGTTTCTTTATATGGGTTCCTGATATCCGTTACCGTGAACTCTTTCAGGTTCACGCTGGAAATATTCAGCGTAATGGTCACTTCAGTGGTGGCGCCCGCCGAAACGGTCACGGCCTGCACCTGGCGGTCGTGGCCCAGGTACGAAGCTTCCAGCTCGTAGCTGCCGGCCCTGATCTGTTTCAGCAAAAACTGGCCATTGTCTGTAGTCACCGTCATTTTGCGGGTGTCTTTCAGCACTACGCTCACTGCCGCAACCGGCTTCCCGTCTGTAGTGACCACTTTCCCGGCAATATGCCCGTAATCCGCCTCGTCATCGGCAGCAAATACGCCACCGGAGAAGAGCGCGGCCGATATTATCAAAAGTAAAGTTCTGTACAACATAAATTCGCCAGTATTTTGGCCTGCAAGGTACGCCCGCCGCCACCGGACCTTTGCTCAGATGCGGAAAACGATTTACGCGATGCGGAAAAACCGTTTTGGCGCTTTACCTTATATTCGCATGCAGCATGCTCACGCTTCCAGACATCCGGCAGCTCTTCCATCCGCGCCAGCCTTCATTGCGGCATGCGGACAATGGCGTTCAGTACACGGAACTGCCGCCCCACCCTTCGTTGTCGACCTTTATATATTGTTACTGGGAATTATATACCACCCGCCCGCTCACGGGTCCGTTTTCTTACCGGGTGGTGGCAGACGGCTGCATGGATATCTTCATCAATGCCTTTAACCCTGAAGAAGCCTGGCTGGCGGGATTTTCGGCCTCCTATTCAGAATTCATGCTGGAAAGGGAATTCCACTATACCGGCATCCGCTTCCTGCCATCGGCCTTCCCGCTGCTGTACGGCGTTCCCGCATCGGTCATGACGGACCGCGTGGAGCCGCTGCACATGCTGCTGCCCGGCCTGGCAAAGGCGCTTGGCGCGCGGGGGAAGCCGGAAAACTTCGACGCCATTTTCCTGCGGGAGCTGGGTAATGCCAACTTCAGGGTAGATCACCGTTTCTTCAGCGCCATGGACCGGATCCTGCAATCCAAAGGCGCCGTGCAGGCGGAACAGCTGGCGGAAGGCATCAGCGCAAGGCAGCTGCGCCGCCTGTTTAACCAGTATGTGGGCGAAAGCCCGAAAACCTTCAGCAAAGTGGTGCGCTTCCAGCAGGTACTGCAAGCCAAACCGTCGCTGGAAAGCCTGCGCAGGAACAAGATATTCTACGATGCCGGGTATTACGACCAGGCGCATTTTATCCGCGAATTCCGCGCCATGTACGGCCTCCCTCCCAACACTGCGCTCCGCTGATTTTGTCCGGTTTATACAATACCGGGAAAAGGCGAAAGCCGAATTTTGCTCCATAAATAGTTGAACCATGAAACTGAATGCAGGCATCGTTACCGGCAAACTGGCCGAATCCAGGCAATTTTATACCGACGTGCTCGGTTTTGGCGTCACCTTCGAAAATGAATTTTACCTGCTGATGCATACGCCCGGCCGCACGGCGGAGCTCAGCTTCCTGCTGCCCGGCCACCCCAGCCAGCAACCGTTGTTCCAGCCGGCATTTGAGGGCAAGGGCCTGTACCTGACCATCGAAGTGGAGAATGTGGACGAATGGTATGAAAAACTGCGGCAAAAGGGCGTGGAGATCCACATTTCGATGCGCGAGGAGCCCTGGGGCGACAAACATTTCGCCATACGGGACCCTAATGGCGTTGGGATCGATATTGTGACCTATGCCCCGGCGGAATGACCCTGTTCTTCAGAAATTTGTATCTTGCCACCACAACCTTATCTCCCCACACGCAAAAAAGGAGGTGTATTATGACAGTTACAGCACATACAGGCGGCAGCGCCGCATCATCCGTGGCGGCGCCCTGAGCGTACGCTTTTCCTGCTGCCTTTACCCGGACAGTTCACGGAACATCCTTTCATGTAATATTTCATGATGCATCAACATGTCATCAAACTGCTGCGCTACCATATGTGGGCGCAGGCGGTGCTTTGCGCGCATCTCCGCAGCCTGCCGGAAGCGTTGTACACGCAGGTTTCATCCAGCTCCTTCCCTTCAGTGCACGAAACGTTCGTGCATATGTACGTGGTAGACAGCGGCTGGTTCTCCCTCCTCTCCGACCCGGGCTACCAGCCTTCGCGGGAAACTTATCTCGCCTTCCTCGCAAAAACGGAAGGGAAAGACCTGGCCGGTATGGAAGCGCTCTTCCTGCAGCTGCACCAGCGGTTGCTGGCCTTTATGGAGTCGGGTGATCCTGCCAAAGAGCTGCTGTACGGCGGCGGTGTGTTCACCCATGCCGACGTGATCCAGCATATCGTGAACCATGGCTCCTATCACCGCGGCAACATCGCAACCATCCTTCGGCAGCTGGGCCAGCCCGGCGTGGCAACGGATTATTCGAAGTTCGTGTACGGGCAGCCGTAAACAACAATTCTACAACGGTCCCGGGGTCTGCTGGTCCCGGGATCTTTTTGTCCTGTATACCCTTCCATTTGGCAAGATCGCACCCGCCACAGGCGCGGCATTTGCCGTAATTTCATAGTATGGAAAATGCAATACAGCGCCTCGGGGCATTCGAGGGCCGGTGGCATACGGCCGGCAAAAGCAGGGATCATTCGCTCACCGTGGAAGGCACCGATACTTATGCGTGGTTTCCCGGCGGGCATTTCATGGAGCACCGGGTGGATGTGAAAATGGGAGAAGACCTCGTGCAGGCCCTGGAAATGATCAGTTACGACGCGGAGAAGGAACAATTCCACCTGCAATACTGGAACAGCGCGGAAGACATGAGCGCCATGCACGGCACGGCAGAGGGCCGTACCTGGACGTTCTCCGGCGGGCAGGAAAGAGGCGTCTTCACTTTCAACGAAGCAGGCACGCAGCTCACCGGCACCTGGGAGCGCCGTGAAGACAATGGCAGCTGGACGCCCTGGCTGGATATCGTGCTCACAAAAGAAAGCTGATCACTGCAAATATTCCAGCAGCTCTATCCTGTTGCCGAACACATCGCGGAAGAAAAAACGCTCCCGGCCCGTGATCACCGACGAATAAGCGATCTCTACTCCTTTGCTTTGCAGGTATTGTTTGGCGGTTTCAAGGTCCGTTACCTCAAATGCGGGATGGCGGCCGGAGACCTGACCGGGAAGATCGTCTTCCTCCACCAAATGAAGCTGCACGTCGCCCACCTCGAACCAGGTGGCGTTCCGCGGGTGCTGGCCCGGGATTTCCTTTAGCTGTAAAACCTCCCCGTAAAATGTCCTGGCTTCGGCGGTTTTGCCCCTCGGGATCATAACCGCCACGTGATCCAACCTTTTAAAACTGATCATCACTGATTGAATTTCTGATTCACGCAGCAAATATCCGGAGATTTGGAGAATTATTGCTAAACAGGTTTAGCAAATGCCGGTATTATTTTTTCCCGATCGCGTAAGTATATTTCCTTCTTGCGTAACAATCCCGGTTTCCTCCTGCCTACATTTGCTGCTGTCTAATCCTTTAAAGCCATCAGCAGTGAAAAAAACGATCATCTCCGCGCTTGCCCTTACTTTCGCAGCATTGAACAGCAATGCGCAGAATAAGCTCGCGCAGGATAAAGCCGCCATCAAAAACCTTTGCGGCTGTCACGACGTTACCTTCGAATACACCGAAACATTCCCTTCAGACAGCAATTATAAACCGAAAGGTTACAAAAAGACCTCCGGCGCCATCGAATACATCACCGTGGCCGAAGAAGGCCCGCGCCGCATTGTGCTGCAGCACCTGCTCATAGCCGGCGGCGACGTGATCAAACACTGGACGGAAGACTGGCAGTACGAAAACCGCGCCCTGCTTGTTTTCGACAAAGACGACCAGTGGAAAAAGACCGGGCTGCCCGCCGACCAGGTAAAAGGGCAATGGACGCAGAAAGTATTCGGTGTGGACGATGAGCCGCGTTACGAAGGCTCCGCCACATGGGTGCATGCAGACGGCCGCCATTACTGGGAATCCACGAGCAACGCGCCCTTGCCCCGCCGCGAATACACCACCCGCAGCGATTACAACGTGCTGGTGCGCACCAACCACCACGAGATCACCGCCAAAGGCTCCGTTCATGAGCAGGACAACAAAAAGGTGGTCCGCTCCGCCGCCGGCGATAAAGTGATCGTAGGCGAAAAAGGGCTCAACACCTATAACCGGGTAAACGATTCGCAGTGCGAAAAAGCGATTGCATGGTGGAATGAGCACAAAGCCTTCTGGGCGCTGGTGCGTAAAAGCTGGGAGCAGCTTTACCAGGAAAGCACCACCGTTACCCTTCAGAAAAAGGTGAACGACACACCGCTTTACAAAGCGATGAACGAACTGGAGAAAAAAGCGCACGACAAAGAACTCTCCGGCGCTGCGTTGGAGCAGGCCATCGCATCTACCCTGCAGCAGTTTGCGGGCAGGAAAGATGTTAGCATGAAATAATCAAACCCCAAACATTGATCCCGTCCTTGTTTTCAGGGGCGGGATTTTTTTTGCAAAATAAAAGGCGGCCTCCTTTTGGGAGAACCGCCAGTTGTTCCACGTTTCCAGTTATTGAACTCAAAAAAATATTACAAAAAAACTACCTGTAAAAGGCGGCCTCCCTTACCGGGAGAACCGCCAGTTGTTCCACGTTTCCAGTTATTGACTCAAAAGAAATTACTGCAAAAACATGCTCCTGTAAAAAGCCGCGCCTTCGGTAGCCAGCTCATCCGCACTGTTGGCCAGCGGGCGCCAGATGCAGGCTGCGCGGGCCAGTTCTTTGGAGGGCGCCCCGAAGGTTTCCAGCACAATGGCGCCGTCGTAGCCAATGTCCTTCAACGCATCGCGGATGCCGGTCCAGTTGAGGTGGCCCGTGCCGGGCGTGCCGCGGTCGCTTTCGTTGCCCTGCACATGGCAGAGCATATCGCCGCCTATTTTGCGGATAGCGGCCGGGATGTCTTTCTCCTCGATATTGGCATGAAAGGTGTCCAGCGAAATACGCAGGCTGGGATGGCCTGCCTCCCGCACCAGCTCCAGCGCCTGGTCCACCGTGTTGATCATATCCGTTTCAAAGCGGTTCAGCGGCTCTACGCCCAGCAATACGCCATGATCTGAAGCGGCTTTCGCGGCTTCGCGCAGGCCTTGCAGGCACCAGTTCCGCTCCTGCGCCTTTTGCTCAGGGCTTACGATGCGCGTTTTGCCTACCGCTGCATACAGGGGGCCGGTGAATACGGGACTTCCCATCTGCTGCGCTATCCGGGTACATTCGATAATGTAATCCAGCGCCTGCCTGCGGATGGCCGCATTGTCGGACGAAAGATCGCGGTCCGGCCCGAAAGCGCCGCTGATGGTGATCTTCAGGCCGGCGTCCTGCGCCATGCTTTTTAATTGCGGCCAGTCTATCAATCCTGCATCTTCCACCGCCGCTTCAATGATATCGTACCCCGCCGCCTTTATCTTTTGCAGCAGGTGAAACGATGCCGTGGAAAACGGGGACACCCAAACGAATGTGCTTACGCCTGTCTGCATACCGCTATTTTTCAAAATCAGGGATCTGTATACGTTTGCCGTTGTTCATCGCGGACTCGTGCGCGCAAATGCCCGCGCAGGTGTAATTGGCCGCGATATGCGCATCCACTGCAGAGAAACGGTTTTCGGTGATAGCCGCCAGGAATTCCTGCACCAGGTGCGGATGCGAGCCGCCATGGCCGGCGCCTTGCAGGAACGACACATGGTTGGGATCGTCTATTTTTTCCCTTTTGGTGAAATGCGCTATTTCCGGGATCAGCAGCGCATCCGTATCGGGCACGTTAATGCGTTTGGCGTTTTCGCCGCCGTCGAATATCACATGCTCTTCGTCCTGCAGCTGCTCCCATTCAAAGGACATCTTAGTGCCGTATACATCATAGCTTTCGCGGTACTGGCGCACCACGTCAAAAAGCGAGCGGGTGGCCTCTGCCACCACGTCGGAATTTTTGAGCGTAAAGGTGGCCGTTTCCACTGCGAAGGGGGAATTGTAACGTTTGGCCAGGTCGTCGCTGAGGCGGCCGGAACCGTGGCATACCACGGATTCAGCGGTGGTGTTGTTGATCTTCAGCAGCGGCGAAATAGCGTGCGTGCCGTTCAGCATGGGCGGGTAACCTTTCCAGTATTCATCCCAGCCGGGCATGCTCATATCCTGGATGTGAGAGCCGCGCACGAACTGGATGCGGCCCAGCTGGCCGGTTTCCGCGAGGTGCAGGCCGTACAGGAATTCGCGGGTGTAAAGCGCGGTTTCCATCATCATATACACTTTACCGGATCTTTTCCTTGCTTCCACGATGGCCTTGCAATCCTCTACGGTCATGGCCATGGGAATGGTGCAGGCGGTGTGTTTGCCGGCATTCAGCGAAGCCAGCGTCATCCGCGCGTGTTCCGGCACGGGCGTTACGATGTGAATGGCGTCCACATCCGCGCGTTTGGGCACGTCTTCGTAATTGGTGAAAATAAGGTCATCGTCCAGGTTGAATTTCGCCTTCAGTTCTTTCAGCGTTTCGGGATTACGTGTGCAGATACCCACCCGTTTAATGGCGGGATGGTTCTGGTAAATGGGTATAAACTCTTTGCCGAAGCCCATTCCAACGATTACTACCGTGATCTGTTTCATTGTGTATACTGATTTTTTTTTGAAGAATTTATTTCCGGGCCGCCCATTTCACTGCATTCCGCAGGATGGTGCGGTACGCTTCCAGCTCATGCGAAGCGGCGTCGTGCCCAAGCGCAAAGCCTACAATGCGGGCTTTCGGGTGCTTCACCACGAAAAGCGCGGGATGGGTAACGCCCGCCTCATTTTTGCTGGTTGCCAGCACACGGATGCCGGGACCGGCGGGATCCGCATTGTAATGGTATAATTCATCCTCCAGCTTAAAGCTGGCCGGGACATTTTTGGTAACGGGATGTTTTTTGTCGTTTACCGTAACGGTAAACTCCCCGTATTTTTCATGGGAACGGCTGCCGCCGCTTACGAGCTTAAAATTGTACAGGGGCCAGTCGCGCCAGTTGTACCAGATGGCGGGATGCGCCAGCAGCAATCCCTTGCCCGCGTCCGCAAAAGCGAAGATGGCTTTGCGTGTGGCGGAATCTTTGATGGGCTGGTTATTCGCAAGCATCAGCACGTCGGTGTTGGACAAATGCTCCAGGATCGTGGACGGATCGTCTGTGTAGGTAACCGTGGCCAGGCCTCCTTTTTCGAGGGTGGCAGCGTCTTCCTGTTTGTACCAGCGGTCAAAGTCGTGCGAGCCGCCGCCGCCTACCATCAGCACGCGGATCTGCGCCGCCAGCGGGTTACCGGCCAGCAGCAATGCCAGGCCAAGGGCCAGGCGGAAAATTGAATTGGAAATGTGGTGTTGCATATCTTTTAATTGATTACTTGCATAATACCGTTCATACCGCGCCAGTGGCCGGGAAAGGTGCATACGAACGGATACTCCCCTATTTTGGAAGGCGCGGTGAAACGCAGGCTCACCGTTTCGCCGGGGCTCACGAGCTTCGTGGCCCATAGCACTTCCGGCACCTTGGGCACATACTGCATCTTGGAAGCCTGCGGGTCGCGCACCATGGCATCCGCTGCGGCGCCCACTCTGGGCAGGGTGCCTGGTTTGATGATGAGCAGGTTGTGCTGCATGCCGTCCGGGTTCTCCAGCCTGATGGTCACCTTCTGACCGGCTTTTACAGTGAAGCGTTTTTTATCGTACTGCATGATGTCTTTTACAACTTTCAGGTCAATCACAATGCCGGGCGTTTCAGCGGCTGCGGCTATTGTTTTTTTCACCGGCCTGTCCAGCTGCAGGCTCAGGTTCTGCAACTGCCCCACGAAGTTGAAACGGCCTGTATAATCCGCCACCCGCTGGTCCGGCAGCTGCTCTTCTCCCGCCCTCAACGATACCGGCGCAGGCGCGGTAAAGAGGCCGGGCGCTTTGCCCTTCGCGGCTTCCTTTCCGTCTACCAGTATTTTCATTTCGCCTGTTTTCAGCAGCCTGGCTTCCACCTCCATTTTATCCGGCAGCGGCGCAGTGGTAGCGGCTTCGTAGGCTTTGCCCTGCTGGTTCACCACCATCGTCAGCTTGCCGTCGCGGATATAAAGACCGTAGCCGTTCTGCTGGTTGCCGTGAGCCATAATGAGCCCTTCCACCGGCCGTTCCCTGCGTTTGCCCACGGTCGCTTTCATGATCACTTCCCTGCCGGTAACGTCCGGCGGGTTCTGCATGATGGCGCGTGTGTCCACACTGTAAATGGATTGCTCCAGGCTTTTGATCACGTTCCTGGCAAAAGCAGTGGGCGTGCCGGCGGCAGCCGCTGCCAGGAAACCCTCTTCGTGCGTCACCGCCGCTGCAAACAGCGCGCGGCTCAGCCAGGGATCTTTGGCGTTTTGAGAATTGAGCGTGGCTTTGAAAAGCAACGCACCTGTTTCCTTTGATGCAGGGTAGTCTGCCAGACTCCTAAACACTGCCAACCGCACCTGTAGGTTGCGGTCGTTGTGGATATTGCTTTGAATGATCGAGGAAAGTCCTTTCTTTTCTTCTTTCAACACCTCCACCGCGGCCTTGCGTACACCGGCCGCGGGATGTTTCAACGCGCGGACCATCACCTGCATGGAAGCGGCATCGTAAGCGTCGAGGCCCTGCAGGGTCCAGAGGGCGTGCACAGCCGGACTGTTCAGTCCCACTTCGTCCACCGTCGGGTCCTGTATGATCTTGTACAGCGCGGGAACGGCTTCTTTATGTTTGCCTTCCACCAGCAGGCGCTGGGCGGTCATGCGCCAGAACATGTTGTCGCTTTTCAGCGCGGCCAGCAGCCCGGGCACATCGCCGGCCTTCAGCTGCATGGGCTGCGAGGGTTTGGCCTTTTTATACACCACCCTGTAAATGCGGCCATGCGCCGAATCGCGGAGGTTGCTCTCGAAAGCGTTGCCTTTGCCATGGGGCTGGTCGGTGAAGGGCAGCACCATTTCGCGGGGGGCCTGTTCTTTTACGAATACGTTGTGCTGGATGATGAAATTGTACCAGTCCGCCACCCAAACGGCGCCATCGGGACCGGTTTGCGCCTGCACGGGGCCAAACCATTCGTCTGAGCTGGCCATCAGGTTCCAGCCGTCCTTTTCTTTAAAACCCGCGCCATCTGGCTCTATCACGGCATTGTGCACGAGGCGCACGGTGGGTTCGTTCACGAATGCAATACGGTTCCAGTAAGCTTTGGGAAAACTGCGCGCGGTGTAGAAATGGTGGCCCGTCGCGGAAGTGAATCCGCCTACAACGTCCACCTGCCGCAGGTTTGGCGTCATGGCATGCACGTCGTAGTGGCCGTCTATCTTCTGCACCGGGTCCAGGGGCTGGGCGCCGCTGAACGTGCGCTGCATGAGGCTGGCGGGCATGGAATAATACGCGCTGTGGGTATTGTTGGCGGTGGAAATGAATACATGGTTGTCTTCCGTTATACCGAGGCCCCAGGTGTTGTTGGAGGTTTTGGCGAGGAAGTTGAAATCGCTCCCGTCGGGTTTGAAGCTGTAAACGCCCATCGGGAAACGCAGGGGCTTGCCGTTGATCGTTCCGTCGAAGCCGGAGTAGCCCGTCACGCCCCAGATCTTGTTATTAAAACCGTAAAGTAGGTTGGAAGGGCCGGCATGTGTGTCCTGCTTGCCCCAGCCGGTGAACATTATTTCACGCACGTCCGCCTTGTCGTCGCCATTGGTGTCTTTCAGGAAAAGAAAATACGGCGCCATGGAAACGATAGCCCCCCCGTTGCTCAGCACGATGCTGGTCGGGATGTTGAGGCTGTCAGCAAAAATGGTGAACTTGTCCGCTTTGCCATCGCCGTCCGTGTCTTCACAGATCTTGATGCGGTCGTTGGCGGCGCTGTCTATTTCGGTGAAGGCATTGGGATAGTCCACCGATTCCACGATCCAGAGGCGGCCTTTTTCGTCCCAGGTCATGGCAATGGGTTTGGTGATGTCCGGCTCTGCCGCGAAAAGTTTTATCTCGAAATCCACCGGCACCTGCGTGAGCTTATTGGATGCTCCGGGGCTGAGCGCCTCCTGCATTTTAGGCACCAGGTAACGTTTGGTGTAGTCTGCAATGGTATCTGAACCGTAAATATCCACATCGGGGATGTTCGCTGCAATGATCTGCCGCCTTACCTCTTCGCCCAGCGCCCAGGTGATGCTGTCGCGCATTTTGTCGAGGAAGGCGCGTTCCTTCCATTCATCGTCTTCCGTTCCTTCTTTGGTATAAAAGATGCGGCCTTTGCCTTCCGTGCCGGAGCGGGCGGCCCACGCTGAGTTCTTAAATGCGGCTGCACCTTTGTTGAGGATGATGAGCCCTTTGCCCGAAGCAACAAACTGCCTTACAACCGCATCGCGCGCAGGCGTGAGCGGTGCGCCGGTATTCACGATCAGGCCGTCGTAAGCGGAAAGGCCCGCTGCGGTAAGGTCTGCGGCATTTTCGGTATAGGTCAGGTTGATCCCGCTTTTAAATAACTTGGTAGCCAGCCAGCTTGCGTGTATCGTGCCCTTCTGCCCCAGGAACAGCACTTCCGCCCTCCTGCCGCTGTCGTAACCGCCGGCGAAGGTGAAAGCGCACAATGCTCCCGTGATCATCAAAACAATTAATCGGTTCATGCTTCGGTCTTTGAAATAAATATTGTGTTAGCAGGGCAACAAAGGATGAAATGTTCAGTTCAGCTTCCCGTTTTTACCGGCGGCAGCAGCACGGGCCTGTAACCGCCGCGGGAACGGAACCAGAGTATCATGCCGGCATAACCCAGCAGCATGATCACCGGGAATACGGACACTGTGCGCAAGGCATCCTTCTTCGCGTTTTCGCGCACGGATTGTATCGTAGCCAGCGTTTCAGGCGCCGCAGTGGAAAGTTTCGAGGCGTCCAGCACTTTGTAGGCGCCGAAGAGGCTTTGCCTTTCCTCGGTTACATAAGTGCTGTGCAGCGCTGTACTGTTCACAGCGTCGTAGGCCGCCAGGTTGGTGTCCAGCTGTTTGTCCTGCACAAAACCCAGTATCACCGCGCCTATCACGCCTACGCCCACCTGGCCCACTGCGCCCGTGAAGTTGAGCGCCAGTACGCCGCCGCGGGGAAACTGCTCTGCCACCACGCCCAGCATGGTGCCCCAAAGGAAAGTTTTACCGAGGGCATACACGGTTGCGGCGAGGATGATGAGGATGCCGGTGGAATATGAAAGGAACTGCAAGCCGGCGAACGCGATCAGCGCGCTCACGGCCAGCAGGCCCAGGGGAGAGAATTTATGCACGAACGGCCCTGAATAGAACCGCAGGATGGCCATGATGACAGAGGTATAGATCAGCACCCATCCGCCTTTAAACCCGACCTTCGCCATCTCGGGCGTCATGAGGTCCGTGATCCAGCTGTCTGTTCCCAGCTCGGTAGTGGCCAGCAGGATCATAATGAGGAGCAGCAGGATGAACATCGGCCTTCCCCAGCTGCGCACCACGAAGCCCGCAACGCCGGTAATGGCCAGCGTTACCACGATCTTGCCGGTGAGCGACCAGTCTAGCAGGCTGCCGATCTGGAAAGTGCAGAGGGACACAATGATAAAAATGCCGCCGATGCCCACTTCTTTCACCATATCCAGGTACGAAACGCCTGCCTGCACGCGTTCGCTCAGGGGGAATTTGCGGTTGAATATCATGATGCCGTACACCAGCACGGGCACGAGGATGAAGCCCATCATATAGGTCCATTTCACGCCCAGGTGCATGAGCCCGATGCCCAGCAAACCAGCCAGCACCATGCCCGCAGGCCAGCCGGCATGCAGGATGTTGAGCCACTTGGTTTTTTCACGCGGGTAAAGACTGGCCACCACGGGGTTCACCACCGCTTCGGCGGCGCCGTTGCCCAGCGCGAACAGCAGGGTGCCGTAGTACAGCATCCAGTACCCGTCCGCCAGCACCGTGAGCAGCACCGAGCCGCAGTGGCAGAGGAAGGCGAATACCATCGCGCTTTTGTATCCCACCTTGTCGATAATAAGGCTGAACAGCACGATGCTGATACCGAAGGGCCAGAAGCTGACGCCGAATATTTCGCCCTGCTGGGTTTTACTGAGGCCGAACTGGATGCCCCAGCCGTCCATCAGGAAAGAGCGGAACACGAAGCCGAAAGCGGAAGCCACCAGTACGGTGAAGCAGCCCCAGAAGAGCAGCCTGTCCCCTTTCTGCGTACGTAATGAACCGGCTTGTACATGCTGCGCGGAGGCAGATGAGATCATATCCATACAAATCTTTTAGTGGTCGGTTTAACGCTTGCCGGTGAGCGACCTGATGAGGGATGTTTCAGCCGGGTCGTAGGGCGAGCCGTCCTGCCGGAAAATATCGTGGAACCATACTTTGGGTTCGCTGCCGTCTTTGATCGGCTCATTCCAGGCATAGATGGTATTGCTCTTTCCGGCCACCAGCCCCCAGTTGATCGCGATGATCTTCCTTTCCTTCAGGCCGGGCAGGATGTTCTGGAACAGACTTCCCCGGGTGCGCGCCATGTATTCGGTGCAGATGAGCGGCTTGCCGGTTACGCGCGCCAGCGAATCCGCCACGCGGAAATGACTTTCATCATCGGTATAGTCGTGGTAAGTGATCACGTCTGAATTGTCCAGCTGGTACTGCGTAAGCTCTTTCAGGCTGAATTTCCATACGCCCGCGCTCAGCGGCTGGTCCGGGTTTACGCTGCGGCCCCAGCTGAACACTTTCTGCAGCAGCGGCATGCTTTTATTGCCGTAATTGGAATTGCCGGGTTCGTTGTAAACGTCCCAGAGAAGAATGCGTTTGTCGTGTTTGAAAGCGGTGAGCACAGCTTTCACGTATGTTTCCAGCGTATTGATCAGCGCGGGATCGGTGTGCAGCAGCTTACCGGGGTCCTGCAGCCAGCCTGAATTGTGGATGCCCGGTTTCGGCGCGGGCTGCAGGCCGGGTTTATAGGTATCGTTCCAGCAATCATCGAAAATAACGAAGATGGTTTTGATATGATGTTTGTCTGCAATGGAAAGGTATTGTTTCATCCTGTCGATAAATCCATCCTTGTCTGTTTCCCAGGCCAGGTGGTGCAGGTATACGCGCATCACGGTCATGCCAATGCCTTCGGCATACCCCAGGTCGCGGTCGATGGTGGCGGGATCGAAGGTTTCTTTCTGCCACATCTCCAGCTGGTTGATGGCATTGGCGGGATAAAAGTTAGCGCCGGCCATCCAGGGCAGCTTGCTGTACCATTCGTTTGCTTTTTCTTTAGACCATACTGCTCTTTCCTGCTGCGCATAGGATTGCATCGCCATCGTTAAAAAGCCAAGCAGAAGGAAACATTTCACATTGTTTTTTGTCATCGTATCGGTTTTGTTGCTTATTGAAGAAGGCGGCTGCACCGGAAGCGGTGCAGCCGCGCCTGTATGATGCGTTTAAAGGTCCAGCCTTACCACGGGCGAGAAGATCATGTCTTCCACCCCGCTCACTTTCAGCCCGATGCGGGCGTATATATAGCTCTGGGCGGGTATCAGCGCGGGAATGTTTGCGCTGAGGGTCACGTTGTTCAGGTCCGTGATGTCCCCGCCGGGTTTGCTCACGGAAGCCACGTTGTAGTTGCCTGCGCCGGATACAAAAGCGGTTTTGTTGAGGTACAGGTTCACCCGGTCTATATTCCTTGCATTGGCGCCTGTAATGATCCTTTCGATGCTAAAAGCGCCGTTCACTTTACCCGCCGCCACGCTCAGCTGCGGGTTGCGTATCATGTAGTAGGGCATTACTTCGATATTGAGGGTCTGGTTGCCTCTCATGTTCACGACAATAGTGTCTGAACTGGCGCCCGGCGTGTTTTTCCAGAGGAAAGGCCCCTGCCCGCCGGGAATGATCATCTTATATTCCCCGTCGAACAGCAGCACGGAATATGAACCGTCCTGATCGAAGTTGGTATTGCTCACAGGCCCCACTTTCCCGAAACCATACTGGTATAAGAGATAAGGCACCTGGTTGTATTCCACGTGAACCTCCG
Source organism: Chitinophaga sp. 22620 (assembly GCF_052044405.1). Classification (NCBI taxonomy): domain Bacteria; kingdom Pseudomonadati; phylum Bacteroidota; class Chitinophagia; order Chitinophagales; family Chitinophagaceae; genus Chitinophaga; species Chitinophaga sp. 22620. Next base: position 985,325 of record NZ_JBQEMV010000003.1, read on the forward strand.
CTCCCTGGTACTGCAACCGGCCGCTGAGCATGGATGAGGGAGGGTCGTAGTTGTCCTTTTTACAGCCGGTGGCGGCCAATCCGGTAATGAGCACTGCTATAATATAGTTCGATAATTTCATGATCGGAGTTTTTGGTTAGTCCTGGTTCGGTTGTCTTACGATCTTGGGATTGTTGGAGCGGATGTTGTCGTCGATAAAGGAATAATAGTTTCCCATGCGGAACCGGTTAGAACCTGTCACCAGTGGGCTTTTCACAACTTTAAACAGCCACTTTCCATGATTCGGGTTGCCCGGGTTGTGCAGCTTGTAGCTCCACAGGCCGAAGGGCTGTGTGTTCCGTTTGTCCGGCGCGCCGATGTTTGCCAGCAGGTCCGCTTCAGACATGGACTGGCCGTCCCAGATCACGTGCGCGTTGCGCCAGCGTTTCTGATCGAAAACGATATGGCCTTCGAAGGAGAGCTCCACCCTTCTTTCATGCATGATCCTCGCCAGCGTGATATCTCCCGCGTCCAGCGGTGTTACCAGGCCTGCGCGGGCCCTCACCTGGTTCATGTAACCTGCGGCCACAGCGGGCTGGTTCAGCTCAAAAGCCGCTTCGGCGGCGTTGAGCAATACCTCGGCATAACGATAACGGATAAACGGAAGATCGCTGCCTGTACCGCGTGAACCGGAACCGGGCTTGGGATCGAGGTATTTCCTGAGATAAAAACCCGTTTGCGCGGTGTGTTCCTTACCATTAATAGGTCCGTCGAAACCCACTACCTGCACGGGTGCTGTACCACCGGGCAATGTCTTTTGCTGGCCGCGTTCATCGCCGGAAATGACGGAGCCGTTTGCCAGCTGGTAACCGGCCCAGATGTCTACCCGGCGTTCCTTGAACGTGGTGCCGGGAAGCATCACGGTACCTGCAAGACGCGCATCGCGGCCTGCGAATATGTCTGTCTGCTCGTTGTAGAAGATGGGATTGCCGCTTCCGTCCTTCACAGGTAGCGGGGCAAAGGTATTGTCCAGCAGCTCGAAGCTCTGCACGAGGTTCAGCGAAGGGTTCAGCCTCCCGCCTTCTTCTTCTTCCGCACCGAAACGGGGCTGGTTGGCGATGGAAAAGCTATGCACCTTACCGCTTTTCAGCCTGAAATCCTCCACGAAAATAGTTTCGGGGTTCAGGTCCTTGTCGTAGAAAACAGAAGCGAAATTGTCTGCCAGGTCTGGTTTTTTGGCGTAAAGGGCATATGCCCCCGCACTTCCGTTCATGATCTCTTGTGCGGCAGCGAGCGCTTTGGTATAATAATCGTTGGCTTTGGACGCGGGAATGCCTACTTCGCCGCCCGGCAGCGATACCTGCGGGGTGACGCCGCCGTATTTCGCGATGGAGCCTGCATACAATGCCGCACGGCATTTCATGGCGAGCACGGAACCGCGGCTGGCACGGGATTTATTGTTCACGTCGGCTTTAAGGTCCATTTTGATGGCGTCCGCTTCGCTGATCACGAAATCGTAGATGTCGGATTCCTTCGCCCTCGCATGTTGCAGGTAAGTAGGGTCGCCTTTGAAATCGTAGATCATCGGTTCAACTATCAAAGGCACGCCACCCATGCGTTTTACCATCTCGAAGTAATAGTTGGCGCGCAGGAAGCGGCCCTCCGCCATATATTTTTTCTTGGCGCCTTCCGGCAGCTGCGGCGCAGCCTGGCAGCGTTGCAGAAAAAGGTTCAGCTCGCGGATATAAGTGTAATCCCAGGTGTTCCAGGTACCGTACCCCCAGTCGTTGCGTTTTACAATATCCTGTATGGTGCCGTTCTGCGAAGGAAAGGTTTCGGAAAAATCCGCCATGCTCTCCCAGTTCTTCACGGTCGAGAAATCCAGCTGGCGGTTGTAAAGATTGGCCAGCACAGACACTACCAGGTTGGTATCCGAAAACGCCTGTTCGTTGGAGAAAACGTTGGTGGGACCGATATCGAGGAAGTCGCGTTCGCTCTTGCAACCGATCACCGCCGCCAGCAAGGCCATTATACTGAATGAAATTATTTTTAGCTTCATGGTTCTTTGCTTGATTGGTTTAGAATGAAATGCTCGCGCCTATATTCAGCACTTTGCTCTGCGGGTACTGAAGGCCGTTCCTGTCCGATATCTCGGGGTCAAGGTCATATTCCTTCAGGTTGTCGAACATAAAAAGGTTGTAAGCATTTACGTATATCCTTGCCCGTTGTGCCTTCACCCTGTTCGTCCATGAACCGGGCAGCGTATATCCCAGCTCGATCGTTCTTGCACGGAAGTAATTCACGTTTTTCATCCAGAAAGTTGACCATTGGTTATTGCTGTGGTTGTGGTCGTTGTAACGCAGGGCGGGGAATTTGCCGGGGATCCATTTGCTGTTGCGGTCCCAGATGTCTTCCCTGTGCCAGCGGTCTGTGAATATGCGGTTCAGGTTACCGTCGTTGGTGAAGGGTATTTTCGTTTCATGCTCCTGTATCCAGGTGTAGCCGCTGGCGCCGGAGAAATCCATTACGAAATCGAAATTGCCATATTGCAGGCCGATAGACAGGCCGAAGTTCATGTTCGGCTGCCCGCCGGAAGCCCATCCCAGCGGCCGCCGGTCGTTGTTGGTGATCTTTCCGTCCCCATCGAGGTCGGCGTATTTCAGATCGCCCGGCAGCAGCGTGCGGTTGCCCTGCCCGTCGATGTTCACGGGATAGTTGTTGATCTCTTCCTGGCTCTGGAACTGGCCGATATATTCCAGTATCCATTCAAACCCTTGCCAGCGGCCTTCGTTGGAGGAGAAGTACTGGTCTATCGAGTTGAAGAACACAGGATTGTAGCTGGAAATGAACTTGCCGCGGGAATAGCTCACGTTGCCGCCTACACGGTATTTCAATTTTCCGCCCAGCTCGCCATTGTATTGCAGGTCGAAGTCGAAGCCGGTGCGCGCGTCTTTGTTGATGTTCTCGTCGGGCAGCGCGTAGCCCAGCTCAGACGGGATCAGCACATCCGTTCTTTTACCGCGCAGGCCGTCGCGTTTGCGGTAGTAGTAGTCGATGGCGCCGGTAAGCCTCTGGTCAAAAAACCCGAAGTCGATACCCAGATCGAGATGCGTGCTTTTCAGCCAGGTAATGTTGCGAACGGGCGCTCCCCTGTCGCGCGAGCCCACAACGGGCTTTCCATCGAGAATGGCCACGCCGTCGTTATAGTTATATCCTTCCACGAAAGCGAATTCAGCCAGGCCCAGGGCGGTACCATCGTCCCCGAGTATACCATAGGAAGCCCTGATCTTCATGTCGGACAGTATGCGGTCGTTGCCCAGGAGGTTTTTCATGAAACCTTCTTCGGTGACACGCCATGCGGCGGACACGCTCGGGAAATAACCCACGCGGCGGTCTGGTGCAAAGAGATACGAAGCATCGCGGCGCATAAGGCCTTCGATGAAATATTTATTAGCGTAGTTGTAGTTCACGCGGCCCGCCACACCGGTCCTCGCCTGGCGAAAATCCTCATCCGTATACGTATCCGCCGTGCTGAAGTAGATCAGCGGCAGCACGTTGGTGATGGGAACGGCATGTATCCAGTTGCGGAGGCGCTGGTTCCTGATACGTTCAGACACGATCATTGCAGAAACAGTATGTTTGCCGAACGACTTGTCGTAAGAAAGCCTGATCTGCGAGGTCGTGTTGATCACTTTCTCCTGGTTCCTTTCACGCCAGGGGTTGGTGCTGCCGCCCGTGCGGGTGTAGGTATCGTTGGAAGGATTGTAAGTATAGGTGTCGTAGGTGTATTCGTGGTTATTGAGCATGTTGTCTGCTATATAATACGAATACAGCCCCGAGAGCTTCAGGCCTTCGATGCCGGGTATCTCCCACTCGCCGTCCAGGTTCATCTGCAGCTGGCGCCATTCGTTCTTGAATTTACCGGCGTAAGTGGTGTTGAGATAACCCCAGTTGGTTTCGTTGTGCTTGATGTCGTTGAGATATTTCGGGTTGTCGTTGGCGAAAGGTCTTTCCATCGGCGTATTGCGCAGGATGGCGAAGCGGGCCTGCCAATAGTCGTCCGCCTGCGGCACACCGGGGTTTTCCCTTGTTTCCACCCTCCCGTTGATAGACATGCCTACCTTAAGACCGTTGGCCACGCGGGCGGATACGTTGCTTTGGATATTGGTGCGCTCAAACTTGTATTCCCTTCCCAGCACGGAGTTCTGGAACAGGTGCGTAGCGGAAAGATAATAGGTCACTTTATCCGTACCGCCGGTAAAGTTAAGGTTGTACGTGTTCATCGGCGTATTGCCCTTCACGATATAATCGCGCCAGTTGAAGCTCTTATAGCCGTATTCGGTGCCCTGCCTGTATTTTTCCAGCTCCTCTTTCGTGATGTTGGTGGTGATGGGATTGTCGCCGGGATTCACAAAGCGGTTCATTTCCGCTTCGGCTTTCAGGCTCATGTATTCATAAGAGTTGTCGAGCACATCGATGAAACGCGTCCAGTTCTGGATGCCCCAGTTGGCGGAAAGGTTGATGGAACTGCGCTGCCCGAGTTTTCCTCTTTTGGTTTGAACCACCACAACACCGTTTGCCGCGCGAACGCCGTAAATGGCGGCGGATGCGTCCTTCAGGAAAGAAATGCTTTCGATATCGTTAGGCGCGATATTGTTAAACTGGCCCTGGTCCTGCTGAACGCCATCTATTACGAACAGCGGCGTGCCCATATTCCGGATCTGTATGGCAGCGGAGGCGCCGGGCCGCCCGTCCGCCATCCTGAAGGAAACGCCGGGCACCTTACCGGCCAGCGTAGAGCTCACCGTGGAGCCGCCGCGCACGTTGCCGATCTCGTCTGCCGTCACGGCGGAGATAGCGCTGGTGAGCGATTGTTTCTTGGTGGAGCCGTAGCCTACGATCACCACGTCCGTAAGATCCGTGGCGGAGCTGGCAAGAACGATGTTCATATTGCTTCTTCCCCCGACCGGTACTTCCTGGGTTCTGAAACCTACCATGGTAAAAACCAGCACGGCGTTTTCCTTAACGGTGATGGTGAAATTGCCTTCCATGGTAGTAAGGGTACCATTGCGGGTGCCTTTTTCGTAAACGGTCACCTGCGGCAGGATGCCCCCGGTGCTGTCTTTAACGGTGCCCGTAACTTTTTGTGTGCCCGTTTGCGCGAGTGCCGGGAGGCACACGGAGCAGAGCAGCATCAGCAGCAGCCAGCGCAGCCGTATGCTTTTGAGCGCAAAGATTTTGGTGTGTGTAAATTCATTCATAAGTGAAATTGATTTTGATTTTGGCAATCAGGAACATGATTCTCCCATCAGGCCGTTCGCATAGTTTTAAACGCCTGTCAGACACGGGTGCGGAATGTCATGGAAAAAGGGTTCTCCGCGGAACGTGGATCTTTACTGGTATCGATTTTTCAATCAGCCGGAATTACACAATAGAAGCACGTTCCAGCTGATCCTCCGGCTGGGCGGAAGCTGGTTCACCTGCTTACTAACATCAGTTTCATTAACGCAATCCAAAGAAAGAAAAATGATTTCAGAAGCATTAGCCGATTTATTTCATTTTTTCGCAAAAACGTACCAAATTTCCAAATGCATATTTGCCGCAGTGCTGTTATTAATATTATATTTGGATCAGCGCACAAATCTGCCACGTTGAAAAAAAGAATACTCATACTGTTCCTGTTTGCGCTCTCCGCCGGGCATATTGCCAACGCCCAGAAACATTATTTCAGGCATTACCAGGTAGAGAACGGCTTGTCTCACAACACGGTGTTCTGCGTAGAGCAGGATCACCAGGGATTCCTGTGGCTGGGCACCAAAGACGGGCTGAACCGCTTCGACGGGCACGCGTTCAAGGTGTTCCGTAATATCCCGGGAGACAGTACCAGCCTGGCCTCCAACTTCATTTATGCGCTGGACACGGATAAGAACGGGCAGCTGTGGGTAGGCGCCAGCATCGGGCTGTATAAATACCATGCGGTTACGGAAAGCTTTGAAATGGTGAAAGGCACGCGCACGAAAGGCATCGGCAATATACGCTGCAGCCCCGACGGCATGGTCTGGTTCCTGGAAGGATATTCCCTTTTCCGGTACGATCCCATCAGGGATACCATCGTCCATTATCCCAATCCCGCCGGCGACCCGGTGGTAACGGATATTTATTTCGACGAAAAAGGCGCCATGTGGCTGGGCTCCCACAAAGGCACCGTAAGAGAGATGGGCAGCGGGAAAGTATTCGATGTATTCAGCCATTCGCCTAAGGTATTGACCAACCGGGTGACCGTGATCGTGAGCGCATCCGGGGGGAAGCTGCTGGTGGGCACCTCCAACCAGGGCCTCAAGCTGCTGGACACGAACACGGGGGCGTACGAAGACCTCATGAGCATGACAGACAAGGACGTGAGCATCTGGGTGCGCCACATCCTGAAACACGAAGGCGACGAATACTGGGTGGCCACGGAATCGGGCATTTATGTGTACAACCTCGCCACACGCAAGTTCACCAACCTCCGGAAGGAATACAACAATCCCTGGTCGCTGACCGATAATGCTGTTTATTACCTGCATAAGGACAAGGAAGGAGGTATGTGGGCCGGCACCTTCTTCGGCGGCGCGAATTATTACCCGCGGCAGTACACCTTTTTTGAAAAATGGTTCCCCGACAACAGCAGTAACACCCTCAGCGGGAACGCCGTGCGCGAGATATGCGAAGACCGGTTCGGGAATATCTGGGTAGGCACTGAAGACAACGGGATCAATAAAATAGACGTTGCCTCGGGAAAGATCACCCAGTACCCCGCCTGCAAGAACGGCATTTCGCATACCAATATCCACGGGCTTTATGCAGAAGGTAACAATCTCTGGGTCGGCACGCTGGATAATGGCCTCGACAAAATGGACATCCGTACCGGCAAAGTGGTGAAACATTACGCGGCCGGGCCGGGTTCCTTCGCGCATAACTTTATCCTGTGGATCTACAAAACGCGCAAGGGCACGCTGCTGCTGGGCACCGGCGGGGAACTGGCGAAATACGATACGGCGAAAGACGCGTTCCTTAAAATAGACGAAGTGCCTTACAGCAACCAGCGCAGCGTTGCAGAAGCGGAAGACGGCACCATCTGGGCCGCCACGTCGGACCACGGGCTGTTCTGGTTCAACGAGGCCACCGGGCAGAAAGGGAATTACCGGCATAAGCCGGAAGATACCTGCAGCCTTAGTTCCAACGGGCTGAACACCGTGTATATAGACAGCCGGCAGCAGATCTGGGCGGGCACGGAAGGCTTCGGGCTGAACAGGCTCATTCCCTCCACCGGCTGCTTTACCCGCTACACCACCCAGCAGGGCCTGCCCAGCGATTATATTTTCAAGGTGCTGGAAGACAACCGGGGCAACATGTGGGTGACCACCTCCCGCGGCCTCGCCTGCCTGAACCCGAACACCGGCGCCATACAGGTGTTCACCAGCATCAACGGGCTGCTGAACGACCAGTTCAACTACAGCTCCGGTTACAAGGACAAGAACGGCAAAATGTACCTCGGCAGCGTGAAAGGCATGATCAGCTTCAATCCTGACCAGTTCCTGCCGGATACCTTCGTGGCCCCGGTGTACATCACCGGCTTCAACGTCAAGAACAAGCCGACCTCCCAGGAAGACAAACGCGACCTGTTCTTTACCAAAAAGGTGGTGCTGCCTTACGACCAGTCTTCTTTCAGCATAGACTTCGCAGCGCTGAGCTTTACCGCGCCCGATATGATCTCCTACGCCTATAAAATGGACGGGCTCGACAAAGAATGGACCTATCTCAAAACCAACCGTATCGTGTATTTCACGGACCTGAAGCCGGGGCGTTATACTTTCAGGGTGACCACTACAGACAACAACGGCCGGCTCGGCGATCATCCCGCCTGGCTGGAGATCGAGATCAGGCCTCCTTACTGGGCCACTTCGTGGGCGTACGTGCTGTATGCCATCCTGCTTGCCAGCGGCTGTTATTATTTCATCAGGCGGTATCACAAGCGGCAGATGCTGAAGCATAAACGGAAACTGGAAGAGGTGCAGCTGAAGAAAGAAAAAGAACTGTACCAGGCCAAGGTGGACTTCCTGACGAACGTGGCCCACGAGATCAACACCCCGCTCACGCTCATCAAAGGGCCGCTGGAGCAGGTGATAGAAAATCCCGAACGGCTGCAGGCCAACCGTAACCATTTACAGATCATGGAGCGCAACACCAACCGGCTGGTGCAGCTCACCAACCAGCTGCTGGACTTCCGGCAGACGGAGGCTACCGGCTTCAGGCTCGATTTCAAGCGGCTCAACCTCTCGTCTACCCTGCAGGATACCTACGACAACTTCAGGCTGCCGGCCGCGCAAAAGAAGCTTGATTACAGGATAAAGATGCCCACCGGCGATATTTACGCTTATGCGGACGAAGAAGGCATCAACAAAATATTCAGCAACCTCTTCAGCAACGCCATCAAATACGCGGAAAAGAAAGTAAAAGTAACCCTGCGCGGGAATGGAGAAAGCGTGATACTGGAAGTGGCCAACGACGGCCCGTTGATCCCTGAATCCATGCGTGACAAGATATTTGCGCCTTTTGTGCGCCTGAAAGAAAATGAAAAACAAAAAGGCACGGGCATCGGGCTGTCTATTTGCCGGAGCCTTACCACCCTGCATAAGGGGGAATTGTATGCAGACCAGAAAGACGGCCTCAACACGTTTGTATTTATTCTGCCCATCGGCCAGGCAATATCAACCGAAATATAATCACCGTTATGCAACCTGTTATTCTGCTTGTTGACGACAACGAAGAGATCCTTGATTTTGTGAGTTCTATCCTTGAAGGCGAATATACCATTCTCCGTTGCGAGAACGGCGAAGAGGCGATCAGCATCCTGCATGCAGAAAGCGTGGACCTGGTGATCAGCGACGTGATGATGCCGCTGATAGACGGGCTGGAGCTTTGCAAGCGCATCAAGACCACCTTCGAGATCAGCCATATCCCTGTTATCCTGCTTACCGCCAAAAACACGCTCCGGTCCAAGATCGAGGGGCTGGAAACAGGGGCGGACGCCTATATTGAAAAACCCTTCTCCCCTGCTTACCTCAAAGTGCAGATCGCCAACCTGCTCAGCAACCGCATCAAGATCAGGAAATACTTTGCCAGCACGCCGCAGGCGCCGATCAATACCATGGCGCATACGCGGGAAGACGAGGCTTTCCTCAACAGCATCTACGATTTTATTTTGAGGGAAATAGAAAATACGGAGCTGGATGTGGACCATCTTTCCCGCTTCGTGAACATGAGCCGGATCAGCCTGTACAGGAAGATCAAGGCGATATCAGACCTTACGCCGCATGAGCTGATCAATATCACGCGGCTGAAAAAAGCGGCGGAGTTGCTGGCGGAAAAGAATTACAAAATATACGAGGTGGCCATGATGGTGGGGTACAAATCACAAACGCATTTCGGGAAGAATTTTATCAAACAGTTCGGGGTAAGCCCCAGCCAGTATGTGATGCAGAAGAAATAAACCCTTTGAAACCGGCGCCGGTACCGGAACAGCGCACGTTGTACGGGGATAAACAGGTCCGTTCCGCAAAATAAATTCTACCAGGTTGCAGGTAGCAGGTGTATTCGGTTGCGGTTCAGGGAGCCAGGTTACCACCAGCGGCTGTTCCAGGTACGGTTCCGGGGTATACGCATTCCTACCGACGTAATATTTTCATAGCACATTGGTTCAATAAATACAGGAAATCGGTTACATGTGCAATGAAAACAGCACTGCATGCCTGAAATGAGTGAAATACGGCATTCTCGGGGAACGGATACAATTCTTCATAGGTGGTTACGGTTTGAACGGTTATTGATAGAATATGGATATGCTCATCTAAAATGTATGCTGGTTGACCAATTCACAGTACCTAAGTTATACCATCTTTATGACTCCTGCTATAGAGCTTATTCGCAACGGCTGTAGTAATCGTACTACTTTGCCAAAAACAGCCGGGAGATAGGTACAGGGTATATAAAATTGTTTAATTTTACCGGATCAGTCTATCAGAACCGCACCTCCTATGAAAAGTATACTCATTGCAGACGACCATACCATTGTCAGGCTCGGCGTTTCGCATATCATATCCACGCTTCCCACCCCTGCTGCTGTTGAAGAGGCCTCTACGTTCGACGAGGTGATCGCGCAGCTGGAATCCAGGCCTTTCGACCTGTTGATCCTCGACATTAATATTCCCGGTGGCAACAACCTCCAGATGATAGACGCCGTGAAGCTGCGCCAGCCCAATATCCGTATACTGATGTTCAGCGGGTACGACGAACAGCTGTTCGCCATCAATTATATGCAGGCCGGGGCAGACGGCTACCTGGTGAAGTATTCCCCGGAAGAAGAGATCCGCTCCGCCATCAGCACCGTGCTGAACCAGCAGAAATATATGAGCGCCGGCACGCGGGAACAATTACTGAACATGCTCAACTCCCAGCGCGAACCGGTGCTGAACCCCTTGTCCGCCCTTTCAGGGCGTGAAGTGGAAGTGATGTACCTGCTCACCAAAGGCATTCCCGTGGCGCGCATTGCAGACATGCTCAACCTGCAGGTGACCACCGTAAGCACCTACAAGACCCGCATCTTCGAAAAGCTGCAGATCAGTAATGTCATTGAGTTACTGGAAAAAGTGAAGATGTACAGCACTTCTATCTGAGGATATTCTAACGGAGGGTGGTATGCAGCACGATGCTCACCCTTGTGCCGCCGCCTTCGTTCGGCTGCATTTTCAGCCTGCCGTTTATCAGCCGCAGCAATTCCACCACGATCAGCAGGCCCAGGCCCTGGAGCTCTTCCGGCCAGCGGTTGTCCCCTATCAGGTATTTCCCCGGCGTATGCATATTGACCCGCTCCGCCAGCACGGGATGAACGCCAATGCCCGTATCGATGATACGGATGATGACCACATCGTCGTGCCGCTCCGTTTCCAGGGTAATGGTACCGGCGGTGGTGTATTTCACGGCATTGTCCAGCAGGTTGTGCACCACCACCCCCAGCAGCTGCCGGTTCACCAGGGCGGGTTCCGTGCCGTTGGTACGGTGAATGATCTCCACGTTGCGCAGCTGCGCGATGGGCCTGAAGATATCCACCTTCTCCTTCAGCAGCACGTCCAGGTTGAGCATTTCGGAGGATGAGCCGTTTTCCGAGAACTGCATTTTCATGTACTGGATCAGGTTCTCGATGAGATGGTACATGCGGTAATGCGTTTCGTAGAGCGCGGCATGCTGCTTGTCTTTATCCTTCATGGAGCCCGTCATCAGCAGCAGGAACTTCATGGGCGTTTTAATATCGTGGGTGATGGCGGCTATCAGCCTTTGCTGCATCAGCGCCTGCTGGTGCAGCTGCCGTTCAGACGATTGCAGGAATTCCAGCGTTTCTTCCAGCTTGCGCGTACGTTCAGACACATGCAGCTCCAGCATCCGGTTCTTGTAATGGCTGCGCGCCAGCCTGATGCGCATCAGAACGAATACGAGCAGGCCCAGGAAACAGGCCGCCAGCACCTTGAACCAGAGCGTTTCGTACCAGGCGATCTGCACGGTGATATAAAGCAGCTTGTCCACATAATTATGCCGCCCGAAGCCGCTCACCTTCCGGATACGGAGCCGGTAATTGCCGGAATGCAGGCGGGAAAAGGAAATAGAGCGGTCGTTTTCAACGGGCAGCCAGATATCGTCCCCGTCGCCTTCGAGGGTGTAGAACATCTGCAGGTTGTAGCGGTCGCCATAATAGGGCGTATTCACTTCCAGGCGGAACTGCCGGTAATTGTTGGGCAGCAATACTGTGTCGCTCAGCGCAATGCGGCGGGTGTCCATTTCCATCATGTCCAGGAACAACCCCTTGTCGGGCACCTCGGGCCGGACCTCCCCGGGCTGGAACACCACCAGCCCGTCCAGCGAAGGGAGTGACAGGCTGCCGTTAGCCAGCTTCAGGGCGCAGGGTTGGCAGCCGCCGTTGAATTCGTTGGTATAAAAACCGTTGTACTTGGAGTAATAGAGATAAAAAACATAAGAGGTTTCCCCGCGCGCATACGCCAGCAGGTCGTTGCGCGATACCTGGAAAAGACCCTTGTTGGTGGTGATCCAGAAATACCCGTTGTCGTCCGGGATCATGCAATGCGAGGCGGACAGGTATTGCATTTTGTCCAGCGGCATCTGGTGCACCCGGCCATCGAGCAGCAGGAAAATACCTTTGTCGTAAGTCGTGATCCAAAGCTCTTTGGGTGTTACTACATAAAGGCTGCGCACATTATGCCCGCTGAGGCCCGCAATAGTGTCCACTTTCGCGTTGCTCAGCTTAACCCTGAAGAGTCCCTTGCCGGAGCCGACCCATAGAACGCCGGGTTGTTCGTAGGCGAAATAAGAAACGTCCGGCACGGCGGCGGTGAGCAGCAGGGGCACAGGGTCCGGCTTGTTGGTATCCAGGTAATAGATGCCGGTATGTTTCGTCCCGATCCACAACCGGCCGTCGTGCCCGGCATACAGCTGGCTGATCTCGTCGTGCAGTTCCCGCTCCCACAGTAACTCCGAAAAATCCTTATTGAACTTGAGCAGCTTCCAGCCTACCTTGTACCAGTGGTTGCCCTGTTCGTCCGTTTGCAGGGAATAATTATCCCCCCTGTTGTATTGTTGCAGCAGCGGCAGCTGCTTAACGTTGCCCTGGGCGTCAAAAACATATCCCTGGGGGGTAACAATGCCATCGGGACCGAATGAAGCCTGCGAATAGAAGACATTATTCCGTGCCATAACCGCCCTCATGGGCCTGAACTGTTTCTTCGTGATCACGAACAAACCTTTTGTCAGGCTGCCCAGGAAAAGCTTCCCGAGCCTTTCGTCGTAATAAACGCACATGATCTCCTGCCGGTCGAAACTAAAATTATGCAGCACCCTCCTGGAGTACAGCGTTCCTCCCTCTCCTTCCGCCAGGCTGTACAGGTTGCCTTCCAGGTATACGAACATTTGCCCGGCCACATAATTCCAATGCAGCACCATTTTGTTCCCGTGCAGGCGGTAAGCAGGGTCTGCGGGCAGGTCGCCCAGCAGCGTTGCGGGCTGTTGACCGTTCCTGTGCAGGTAGATGAAACGGCCGCTTGCGTCCAGGTGGTAGAGATGCTGCCGGAACGTAAAGAAGTTCCAGGGGTTCGTATAGGCGTATCTGCCGCTGAAGTTTGATTTGTTCTTATCGAAATAGGACCAGGCGCCCCGGGAAACGAGGTAATAGGAATGCGCACCGGTGGGAACAAGGTACTTGCCGTGGTTCCCGATCATACCCGCGAAAAAATTGGGAAGGCCCACTATGGGAAAAATACCGGTGCTATCGCCCTGGCCGATGAAATAATCATAATCCCGCGTTGCCGGGAGATGTTTCCCTCCAAAGACGGCTATCCCCTTGCTGACACCGATGGCCTCCATATCCTCCGTGCGGGCGAAGAGCGTTTTCCTGTCCGCGCCGGGGTATAGGAAAGCGATACGGCTGCTGCGTACCGGAAGGTCGGTGCTGTTGAAGTTCCTGAACTTCTTGCCATCGAAGCGTACGAGGCCGCTTTCCGTGGCCATCCACAGGAAACCGTCGCTGTCAGGCGCAAGGAACTTAACGCTGTTCTGCGGCAAACCGTTCTCATCGGTGAAATGCTCCACCGTATAAGGCAGTGAATCGACAAAATGAGCGCACGCGGCACTTAAAGTACCAACAATTAAACCAAGTAATAAGACTAACGATCTCATGGCCCTTCAAAAAAGAAATCCGGCTGGTGTACTATATAAATGCGTTGTTAAAGATATAAACGCTGCAAGCAAGGGGGTTTCCGACGTTTCATATACAAAAAAACATAGCTATATAGATATGGATTTGATCCGCTCCATCCGACGGGAATCTGACGCAGCAAATATAAAACTGAATTATTCGGATTCCTAAGCGAATGGCTTGTTTTTTTGAAAATAAAACACCAGCGACAGTTGGGAATTCACATATAAAAAAACTTTCAAAGGTAAGCCCATACAGCAATAGCAGAAACTGAAAAATAGATATTTTGCGTTATATTTAAGGTAAATTATAATTATTTAAAGGTAAATTATGACCAGGCCGTATGGCCAGTAAAGGTCGTCATTGCGGATCTAATGCGGGACTGCATTTAACGCCTATACGAAAACAGGCAATCACGGTGATGAACTATGCAAGCTCTGCTTATCAAGTCTATGTTTCCAGCGGAGGCCATACAATAACCTCACAATTACAAGGGGGATTATGCGTTTATAGCAAAGAGAGATCCCGAAACTGAGCATCCCGAAAAAAAATCCCGGCTCGCTGAAACTATCCGGCTAAACGTGCGTCCTTATATTGTAATCTGTCGTACCGCAGGCAGCCCCTGCTCCTAAATATATTATTGCCATGAAAGCACCCTTATTGCTCCTCTGCCTGCAGCTGTCCGCCATCAGCATCAGCGCACAGGGCCCCGCCGTTGCAAAGCTGGAAAAGGACATTCCTGTCCTGATGAATGAAGCGATTATCCCTGGTATGGCCGCCGCGCTCATTGAGAACGGCAGGCTGGTATGGACCGGGAGTTATGGCGTCCGCAATTCCAGCACAGGTAACCCTGTTACCGCGGCCACTATCTTTGAAGCGGCATCGCTCAGCAAAGTAGTGGCCGCCTACGGCGTACTAAAACTGGTAGACGAGGGCCGGCTGAACCTGGACCAGCCCCTCATCAAATACCTCGGCAACAATTATGAAGTGGAAGACGAGAGAGTGCAGCTCATCACCGCCCGCATGGTGCTCAGCCATTCCGGCGGGTTCCCCAACTGGCGGCCCGAAGGCGGCAAACTGACCGTCCTGTTCCAGCCGGGGCAAAAGTTCCAGTATTCCGGCGAAGGTTTCGTGATGCTTTCGAAAGTCGCCGAACTGATCACCGGCACTGAATTCAATACCTACATCAAAAAAACCGTGTTTGAACCGCTGGGCATGACCAGCAGCAGCTTCAACTGGGAAACCCCGTTCGACTCCCTGCTGGTATACCGCCACGACTGGCTGGGCAAACCCTCCCGCCGCTGGGAAGGCCATGGCGTGAATGCCGCCGCCAGCCTGCGCACTACCATTGAAGACTATTCGAAATTCCTCATCGCCCTCATGAACGGCAAAGGCCTGAAACCCGCTACCTGGCAAGCGATGCTCAGCCCGCAGATAAAGGTAAACGACAGCTCGCAGGTGGCCTGGGGGCTGGGCGTTGGCCTGGAAATCACACCCGCCGGTAAATACGCCTGGCACTGGGGCGACCAGGGGGATAGCAAATGTTATTTTACGGCAGACCTTGAAAAGAAAAATGCCATTCTTTATTTCACCAACAGCTACAACGGCCTTTCCATTTCAACGGAAATGCTGAAGGACGCCATCGGCGGCCAGCATCCTGCCATCAGCTGGCTTGGCTATACAAAATATGATCCCGCCGCGCCCGCTCTGCTAAGCGATATCGAGACACGCGGCGCCGCCATTGCCCTCCGGGCTTACCGTGAAAAAGGAAAAGGCCTGGCCGAAGCGCATATCAATACGATCGGCTACCTGCTGCTCAGGCAGAAAAAGATAGACGACGCCATTGCCGTACTGGAGCTGAATGCGGCAGACTTCCCGCAATCCGGCAACGTGTGGGACAGCCTGGCCGAAGCCTGGATGGAAAAAGGTAACAACGCACTCGCCATCGAATACTACCAGAAATCCCTCACGCTGGACCCGCGGAACAATAATGCCGTAGTGCAGCTGAAGAAGCTGCAAGGGAAATAAAGCAGCAACAACCACCGCTCCCTCACTCCAGGAAATGATCCAGGAAAGCCTTCGCAAATTTTGATGCCTGTATCTTTTTATTCAGGTTCTTATGGAAAGGACTGAGCACCCCGAAGAAACCAGGGATGGGCTGTACAATGTGATAGAAGGGCCTGCTCAGGTCCTGCGAGTTGGCGAGGATAATGAACGTAATGTCTTTCTCCGGCACTTTCAGGAATAAAGCGGAATATCCCATCCACCAGCCGGTATGCCACACCATCTTAATGCCTATTGCCCATGGCCGTATGTGTCATAAGGTGCTTTATTTTGATGCGCGGGTCGCTGCCCCAGCGGGCGCCCAGGTTGATGCCGTATTGATTGATAGGGTCGTCGAGGCTGATCTTACCGGCTTCCACCTGCTGCATGAGGATGATGGAGCCGAAGGTTTTGGTGACAGAAGCCACCTGGTACACGGTATTTTCGTCCGGCGGCAGCTTGTTCTCCACATCGGCATACCCCAGCCCTTTTGCCCAGGCCAGTTCTTTTCCTTTCATAACGCCCACGGATATACCCGGGATGTGATATTTCAGGCGGAGCTGTTCCAGCCTGCGCTCAAAGGATTGAAAATTAGCACTCTCCCACCGGTGGTCTTGCGCCCGGAGGCTGGCGGATGTAGCAATGATCAGTATAAAAATGGCGAAAGGTCTTTTGTGCATGCGCTGTACTTTGTTTCGGCAAATCTGTGAAAATGCCCGCCTATAGCCTATTCAATTCCGGAATTGAGCAGTGGCCGGCCCGGAAATGAAAGTAAGGCGGGATTAAATATTAATAATATTTATACTATATTTGAATGCCAACAAACCTGTCCGGGTCATGAAACACTCCTTTTTTCTTCTGCCTGCGTTGTTATTATCGGTAACGGCTGCCGGCCAAACAGCTGACTATGAACTCTATAAACAGTCGCCGGACAGCTGCGCCGCTTCCGTGATGCTGTACCGCGACGGCACCTTTTTTGCCGAAGGCGGCTGTGGCCGGGCGGCAGAGAGGTCGGTTGGCAGGTGGCAGCAGGTGCAGGACACGGTGTTTTTCCTTCCCCAGCCTCCCGAAAATATCAAAGTGGTCCAATCGCTGACCGCGTTCTTCACCCCCGGCGATACCCTAAACCTGACGATACTGGCCAGTTGCGGCAAGAATATTTCCGACAGCGCCAGGATGTTCTGGAAGCGGACAGACGGCGGCATCGATCCGGTGCTGATCTCCCCTCCCGGAACCGCCCGGATCATTCACCCGCCTTCGGAGGGCCATTTATTGCTCAGCATGATGGACCAGTATATTGAAGTGCCGGGCGGCTTCGCCAACAATTTTATTTTAAAGCTCAACATCCCCGCCCAATGGGCTTCCGCGCATGCGTGGTGCCGCATGGGCCGGTTTTACCTGCTGAAGAAAGACGGGAAGCTGGTAACGCCCGATGCTATCGCGGCGGCGTATCAGCAGCATGCGCATCAATAAATTGACCAGCTTTGAATTTTGAGACGCATTGAAATAATTTATATCCTGGTATTTTTCACTGCCTCTTCCCAATTAATTTAATTTCCCGGCGGAATTTTGTACTTTTTGAGATCAACCGCATTTCAAAATCGCCAAAATCCGCCTATGTCCGAAAAACCGGCTACACTTAAAAAAGCGATACGCCCTGTGCACCTGTGGGCCATTTCAGTAGGACTGGTGATCTCCGGGGAATATTTCGGCTGGAACTACGGCTGGGGCGTTGCCGGCACTGTTGGTTTCCTGCTGGCCACGCTGGTGGTCACGCTGCTGTATGTCACTTTTATTTTCAGCTTTACAGAACTGACGACCGCCATCCCTAATGCGGGCGGGCCGTTCTCTTACGCCCGGAAAGCCCTTGGCCCCACAGGCGGGCTCATTGCAGGTTACGCCACCCTCGTCGAATTCCTGCTGGCCACCCCGGCCATTGCGTTTGCATTAGGCAACTACCTTCATTTCCTGCATCCCGGGCTGCCCGTGCTGGGCACCGCCATTGGCGTGTACCTGCTGCTCACGGGCATCAATCTCCTGGGCATTAAAGAATCCGCCGCTTTCACGCTGCTGTTCACCTTGCTGGCGGTAGTGGAGCTGCTCGTATATTTTGGCATTGTGGCGCCGCATTTCAAGATGGAAAATTTCCTGAAAGACGCGCTGCCTTTCGGCTACAGCGGTGTATTTGCGGCCCTGCCCTTCGCGGTGTGGCTATATGTCTGCATCGAAGGGGTGGCGATGGTGGCAGAGGAAGTAAAGAACCCGGCACGGAACATCCCCATCGGTTATATTTCCGGGATACTGACGCTGGTGGTGCTGGCGCTGGCCGTGATGCTGCTCACCGGCGGCATTACCAACTGGCAGCGGCTGTCCGCCATCGATTACCCGCTCCCTGAAGCCATCGGCATTGTGCTGGGGAAAGACAGCGGGATCACGAAAGTGTTTGCCGGCATCGGCCTCTTCGGGCTGATCGCATCTTTTAACGGCATCATCATCAGCTATTCCCGGCAGATATTCGCGCTGGCCCGGGAAGGTTACCTTCCCTCCCTGCTGGCCGCTGTCGGCCGCAAACGGCAGGCGCCTTACAACGCCCTGGTAGTGGGCGCGCTGGCAGGCATTGTTGCGCTTTGCATCAGCCGCACAGACCAGCTGGTGGTATTGTCTGTGCTCGGGGCCATCGTAATGTACATCGTGAGCATGATCAGCCTGTTCGTGCTCCGCAAAAAAGAGCCGCAGCTGGAAAGGCCGTTCAAAACGCCCTTCTATCCCTGGTTCCCGGCCATCGCACTGGGCCTGTCCGTGATCACGCTCGGCGCCATCATTTATTACAACCGGCTGCTGAGCGTTATTTTCTTCGCAGGTTTATTGGTCACATGGATTACGTATCTTATCATCCAGAAACAAAAGATCAGGCAGCTTTCCTGAGAAAAAATATCTATGTCCTGGCGCCATACCATACACCAACGCAGCTATCATTTCAGCGACCTGAAAACGCTGCTGGCCAAAGCATCGCCGTACCGCTCGGGAGACGCGCTGGCGGGGCTTGCCGCCGAAACCTACGAGGAGCGTGTGGCCGCGCAGATGACGCTGGCAGACCTCCCGCTGAAAATTTTCCTGGAGCAACCCGTTATTCCTTATGAAACAGACGAGGTGACCCGTCTCATCATAGACACGCACAACGCAACCGCGTTCGCGCCCATCTCCCACCTCACCGTGGGCGGCTTCCGCGACTGGCTGCTGAGCGACCTTGCAGACACGGCTACTTTACAGCAAACCGCCACCGGCATCACACCCGAAATGGCCGCGGCGGTGAGCAAGCTCATGCGCAACCAGGACCTGATCAGCGCCGCCCGCAAGATGGAAGTGGTAACGCGGTTCAGGAACACGATCGGGCTGAAAGGAAGGCTCAGCGTACGTTTGCAACCTAATCACAATACAGACGATCCGAAAGGCATTGCCGCCTCGATGATAGACGGGCTGCTGTACGGCAGCGGCGACGCGGTGATCGGCATCAACCCGGCCACAGACAGTCCTGATGCGGTAGTGAACCTGCTCACGCTGATCGACCAGTTCAGGCAGCAATACGACATCCCCACCCAGTCCTGCGTGCTCTGCCATGTGACCACCGCCATGCAGGTGATGCACAAAGCCCCGGTGGACCTGGTGTTCCAGTCCATCGGCGGCACCGAGAAGACCAATAAAAGTTTCGGGATCAGCCTTTCCATGCTCAAAGAAGCCCATACCGCCGCGCTGGAACTGAAGCGCGGCACCATCGGCAACAACGTGATGTACTTCGAAACCGGCCAGGGCAGCAGCTTATCCGCCAATGCGCACGAAGGCGCGGACCAGCAGACCTGCGAAAGCAGGGCCTATGCCGTGGCCCGTCATTTCAGCCCGTTGCTCGTCAATACCGTAGTGGGGTTCATTGGCCCGGAATATCTTTTCGACGGCAAGCAGATCATCCGCGCCGCGCTGGAAGACCATTTCTGCGGCAAGCTGCTGGGGCTGCCCATGGGCGTGGACGTATGTTATACCAATCACGCGAACGCGGACCAGGACGATATGGACAACCTGCTCACCCTGCTGGGCGTGGCGGGCTGTAATTTTGTAATGGGCGTGCCGGGGGCAGACGATATTATGCTCAATTACCAGTCCACCTCCTTCCATGATGCGCTGTATATCAGGCAGGTGCTGGGTTTGCGGCCGGCGCCCGAATTCGAGCAATGGCTGGTGCAATACGGCTTAATGGACAAACACGGCAGATCGTTGCCCGTACCATCTTCTCACCTGCTGCTGCAAAATCATCCATGAAAGAAGAACATTACATCACGCCCGATCCCTGGGAGGGGCTTCGTGCTTTTACCGCCGCGCGGATAGCCTTGGGCAGAACAGGCGCCGCCATGCCCCTGCGCGAGGTGCTGCAGTTCAGGCTGGCGCATGCGCATGCGCGGGATGCCGTTTTTTCTTCGCTGGATATCCCGCTGTTCCGTCAGCAGCCATGGGAAGTGAATGTGCTGCACAGCGAAGCCGGGGACCGGACCGTCTACCTGCAGCGGCCGGACAAGGGCAGGAAACTGCATCCTTCCTCCGCCGCTGCGCTGAAGGCCGCCAATGCAGATGTGGCGGTTATTGTGGCGGACGGACTTTCCGCCACCGCCGTGAACCGGCACGCCATACCGCTGATAGAAAGATTGCTGCCAATGCTGCAAAGCCAGGGGATCAGCTGTGCGCCCATTCAGCTCGTGCAGCAGGGCCGCGTGGCCATCGGCGACGAGATCGGGAAACTCCTGCAGGCAAAAATTTCGCTGATGCTCATTGGCGAAAGACCGGGGCTTTCCTCTCCTGACAGCCTGGGCGCGTATCTCACCTTCAACCCGCAACCCGGCATTACGGACGAGGCGCGCAACTGCATTTCCAATATACGGCCGGAAGGTTTGCCTTACGACATAGCCGCCGCGAAAATAAGCTACCTCCTGCGGGAAGCGCTGCGCCTGCGGCTTACGGGCGTAATGCTGAAGGATAATTATACCGCTGCGCTGGAATGAACCGCTCACTTCTGCTGTGTCAGCTCCATTAAACGAAGCGCGTTAAAAGCGGCGTATCCTTCCTGGTCGTTGTCGAAATACACGTAAATATCTTTCCCTTTTTGCTGCCATTTTTTGCAGTCCGCGGCCTTCAGGTCTTCCGGGTAAAAAGTGCCTCTCCAGTGCTTATACACCCAGCCCGATGTGCCAATGTGGATCTTTCCCTGCTTCATACCCACGGCGCCCAATTTCTATGCGTGCAGATTGCGGCATGAGGAAGCGGCTTTAGATTTTATACCCCGAATTGCGTAAGGTGATGATCGAGGTGCTTGTAGAACATGTTGTTCCACTCGGGAACGCTGAGCCTGCCGAACGACAGGCTTTCCTTGTTGCTGAAGGCCTGGCTGCCGAGCCGCTGCGTTTTGTTGATATAATCTACCAGGCGCGTTTTTTCCTTTTCAAAATCCCGTTCGCCGGTGATCAGGAATGCAGGGGCAGTGCGGTTGTTCTTTTTGTAGGGCTCTTCGCTGCACACCACTTTTTTCACAAATGTTTTCAGCATGAATTTCAGGAAAAAGCCCGGTTTCGGGAATTTGTCGTCGTACACCATTTCGTAAGCCACGTTTACATGCGCCAGCATCTGCCCTGCGTTCATCTTGCCCCATTGTGGCCGGGTTTCGGGCGTCAGCCGGTTAATGCGCTCAATGACCTGGTCTGAAACGCTGCGTGAGAAAATGTCTGGTAATGCCATGTTTTACAGGTTAGGTTTAATATAGGTTGATGTTGATGTTCCGTAAAAATAAAGCATTACCCCAATTCTTTAATCTTCTTTCGCGGGCGTGAGCATGGTGAGCACGCACACCCATTGGCCGTTTACCCGCCGGCATACGCTGGTAGACCATTCATACAAGCTGAAAGCCTCTCCCAGCCATGTGCCCGCGCTGGTGCCCCTGCTGGTGATCACGGCGGAGTCGCCGTATATTTTCACCCTGAAAGATCCGGAATCCATGCGTGTATGCACCAGCTTGCCGGAGCCTACCCGCTGCAGGTAATCCGTTTTTGGCGAGATGCCGCCTTCCGTGCCAACGATCACCCAGTCTTCCGACACGAATTTTTCAAACTCCGCGGTGCTGTTCGTCAGTATGGCATCATCCCAGGCATGCGCAAAATCGATCAGTGTTTGTTCTTCGTTCATGGTATGTTTTTTATGCAAGCTACATCCATGCCCTGCTGTAAACTTGGAAAAAAACGACATTCACCGCCCGTTCCAGATGGCCTTTACCGTTTCTTCCACGTTGATGCCCATGGGGCATGCGGGCGATTGTGTATTACCACGGTTGCGGATCATGGGCCGGCCTCTGCCCAATGAAACGATGCGGGAAATGGGCATTTGCAGGAACCCGTTCGGGTCGGTTTCCGCCAGCCAGCGGTGCGCATAGCGAAGCCAGCCGTTACGGTACTGTTCCGGCTGAAGGTAGAACCAGGTGATCTCGTCGTATCCCCAGATGAAATGCGAAGTAGTGTCCGCCACGCCGGGGCTGCGGCTTACGCCGAAGTTATCGAACTCCACCAGGTACGGCAGCGATTCGCAGGCCCAGCCACTGGGCGTAATGCCGCCTTTGCTCCTGTTAAAGAATGCGTCCAGGTAACCTGCCTGTAAAACGGCCTCCTGCGGTTTTTCCACCACCGGTTTTATACGAAGGGGAAAAGAGTTGAAGTCCAGCAGGCTTTTGCCATCCACTACCATCCCGCCGGAAGGTGTATGCGCGTCCAGCAGCACCCAGTGGCGGCGTGTATGCGCTTTGGCGTAAGCCCTCACCCTGGCCAGGAACCGCGCCCAGTGGCGCAGGCCTTTGTCTTCCATGCCGATCAGCGCTATCTGGCCCATGTGCAGGGCTTCGCAGCCAAGGTTCATATACGAGCCGGAGAGGAACATCAGCCAAAGCTGCGCTTCGGTACGCGTGATGTCCGGCACGCTGCGGCCTTTGCCCCAATGGTCCACCAGTTTGCCGTTCAGGTTCAGCATGCTGTCGTACCTGAAATTGCGATGTTCCACCGGCAGGTCCAGCGCTTTGAAGGTCCACTCCGGGATGGGCACCTGGCTGGCCTGCTCTCCCACTGCTTCAAACACGGCTGCCTGGAAGATCACTTCCGGATCGAAGGCATGCACTTCACCGATCAGCTTGCGCGCTTCCGACCAGAACGCCGGGTTGTTCAGCGTGGCCTCTTTGCCCCAGCGGTAGATCGCCCTGCCGATGAACTTCGCGCCGATGTTGCGGATCATGCGCACATCGTCTGCCTTGAAAGGATATTCGCCATCATTGCCGTAAGGGTCCACCGCAAGGAATTCCGCCATGGTCACCGAGCGGTTGAGGTAGTATTCCAGCGTTTGCCGGGAGATGCCATTTTCATCGAAGTGTGAGATGTTTTTTGGAAGAGCAGGCGACTGCCCGGAGGCAACGAACGTAACAGTGAGGCATATGCACAACAGGGCGTGCATACGCAGGCAAGGAAAGGATAGTTGCATAGACGTGGTTTTCTGTAATGACAGGGATCAAGGTACGGAGAAGCGGCCGGACTGTCAATAGAGGCTGACCGCGTTCTTATTGTATTTGTTGCGGTACTCCTGCGGCGAGAGGCCGGTGATCCTGCGGAAGAGATCGCGGAAGGCTTTCACATCCGTGTAGCCGGTATCGTACATCACTTCGTTCACTGTTTTGCGGCCCGTTTCCAGGGCTTTTTTGGCCATTTCCACTTTTACGCGCTGCTGGTATTCCACCGGCGTATTGCCCGTGGCTTTAATGAACCGCCTGTCGAAGTTGCGGCGGCTTACGGCCAGGCTGCCGGCCAGCTCGTCCATATTGATCCTCGCGTCCAGGTGGTTTTCCAGATAGGTTTGCGCCTGCAGCACGATCTCGTCGTCATGGTCTTTCTGCCCGTTGAATATCGTGAAGGGGCTCTGGCTGTTGCGGTCTATATCCACCTGGAACACTTTCGCGCAGAATATCGCCGTGGCCCTGTCGTAGTACTTCTCCACCAGGTACAGCATCAGGTTCAGGAAAGAATAAGCGCCGCCGTTCGTATAAATGCCCTGTTCGTCGGTGATCAGCCGGTCCGTTTGCAGGTTTACGCCGGGATACATTTCACTGAATTTCGCCGCTGCGTTCCAGTGCGTGGAACAGCATTTCCCTTCCAGCAAACCTGTAGCCGCCAGCAGGAAGGCGCCCGTGCAGATGCTGGCCACTTCCGCCCCGTTGTTGTATTGCCGCCGTATCCAGTCCACCGCCTCCTTGTTTGCCGCCACCACTTCGCCCAGGTTCTCATGCGCGAGAGCGGGAATGATCACCAGGTCCGTTTGCCGGACGGACCGGATATAGGTATGCGGGTTGATGGAGAACAGCCCGCCGTACAGGTCCGTGGAGCCCGAAACGCCCGCCACCTGCACGCGGAACACTTCTTCTTTTCCCTGGTTCCGGTACCAGGCATTGGCCTTCGTGAAGAACTTGTAAGGGCCGACCACGCTGCTGAGATTGTTCTGCCCTTCGGAAACGAGGATGGTGAGTGTTTTCATACAATGGTATTTCAGTTAAAGATACACTGAAAAAATGTCCAAAACAGCCCCCGACGATGTCTGTTTTACCCCTCTGCGGATAAGTCAGCAGTTGGCGGTCCTGGTTCCACCTTTCCCTGTAAATTTCCCCGGAGCCGGAAGAAATCCGTTATATTTAACCAGCTCTGAGATTAAGTATGCACCGAATTACACCTTACATACAGGCACAACGGCTGCCTGTGCTCGCCGCAGCTGTGCTGATCCTGTTGCTGGCGGGCTGTTCGGCTCCCCCTGTACCGCTTAAAGAACGAAAAGTTTATATCGGCCGGCAGGATGGCCGGTATATATTGTTCCGCGATAAAAGACCTTTCATTGTAAAAGGCGCCGCCGGTTACGATCATCTCGAAGCATTGCATGCCGCGGGCGGCAACACCATCCGCACCTGGGATACAGCCGGGCTGGGAAACCTGCTGGACAGTGCGCAGGCCGCCGGTATTGCGGTGATCGCCGGGCTTAGCGTTCCGCTGAGCCGTTCGCTGGAATTTTATAAGGACACTGCGGGCGTAGCCGCGTTATATAAAAGCTATCATGCGCTGGTAAACCGTTACAAGCACCACCCGGCGTTATTGATGTGGTGCCTCGGCAACGAGGTTGATTTCCCTTATAAACCGCGCTTCCGCCCTTTCTATAAAACATACAACCGACTGCTGCAAATGATCCACGAGCAGGACCCGGATCATCCCGTTACCACGGCGCTGATCAATTTCGACAGGCGCTGCCTTTACAACATCCGCTGGAAGGTGAAAGGCCTCGATCTTATTTCAATGAATATTTTCGGGGAGCTGCATAACCTTGAACGTGAGCTGAAAAATTTCTCCTGGTTCTGGGACGGCCCGTTCCTCATATCGGAATGGGGCATCAACGGGCCATGGGAAACGGAAGCCACCGCCTGGGGCGCTCCCATCGAAAACACCAGCAATAAAAAAGCGGAGCAATACCTTCAGCGTTATACCGATCATATGCCCGTGAACAATCCGCGGTTCCTCGGCGCCTGCGTATTTTACTGGGGGCAGAAGCAGGAAGTGACGCATACCTGGTTCAGCCTTTTTGCTGAAAACGGGGCCGCTTCCGCTGTTGTTCAGGCCATGCAGCTGATATGGACCGGGCAGCAACCCACTCACAGGGCCCCTTCGCTGAAATACATGCTGGTGGAAGGGAAAGGCGCGCGGGACAATATCCTGCTGCAGCCGGGCGCCATGCACGCGGCGGAAATATTATTCGATGAAGCCATTAGCGATTCGCTGCGTATTACCTGGGAGATAATGCCCGAAGACTGGTATATCCGTTACCGTAGCGACGTGAATGCCCGGAAGCCTGTTGTGCTGAACAGCCTGCTGCTTTCCCCCCAGGGAAACAAAACCGGCTTCCGCACACCCGCCAAAGAAGGGCCTTACAGGATATTCGCCACCGTATGCGACAGGTATGGTAACTTCGCCACCGCCAATACACCTTTTTATGTAGTAGCACCATGATGGAACCACTAGAGCCGGTATCCCCGCCGTCGCGGCTGGAATTATTCACCCTCAGGCTGATGATCGTGCTGGGCGTGCTCAGCATGGGCGTGCTGCTCTACAGCCTCCTGCGCAGCACACAGGTGGGCTATGAGCCCTTCTACTGGGTGCTCATGGCCGGCATCGCCTTCAACTGCCTCGCCATCCTGCATGAATGGTACCATTACTTTTCCATCACCATCCCTCCCGCTCCCCCGCAGCAATACCCTTTTACGGTAGACGTGCTTACCACCTACTTTCCCGGCGAGCCGTACGATATGATCGTGAACACGCTCACCGCCATCCAGGCTATGCCTTACCCGCATACCGCATACCTCTGCGACGAAGGCGATGATCTCTACCTGAAAGAAGTATGCGAGCGGCTCGGCGTGCGCCATGTGACCCGCAGCGACCGCAGGGATGCGAAGGCCGGCAATATCAACAACGCGCTGCGGTACGCCACCGGCGAATTGTGCGTGGTGCTGGACCCCGACCATGTGCCCGCTCCCGGCTTCCTGGACGCGGTGGTGGCCTACTTCAACGACCCGGCTATAGGATTCGTGCAGATCGTGCAGGCCTACAGCAACCTGGGAGACAGCCTTGTGGCCAAAGGCGCGGCGCAGCAAACCTTCCAGTTCTATGGTCCTATTATGTCCACCATGAACCGCTACGGCACCGTGCAGGCCATCGGCGCGAACTGCACCTTCCGCAGGGCCGCGCTGGATTCTATCGGCGGGCATGCCAGCGGGCTGGCGGAAGATATGCATACGGCCATGCACCTGCATGCCCGGGGCTGGAAATCGGTATACGTGCCCATCGTGCTCACGCGCGGGCTGGTGCCCAATACGCTCTCCGCCTACTACGCGCAGCAGCTCAAATGGGCGCGCGGCACTTTCGAGCTGCTGGTGACCAGCTATCCCAGGCTCTTCCGCAAATTCACCTGGGCGCAGCGATTGCACTATGGCACCATTCCGTTCCATTATTTCTCCGGCATTATTATCCTCATCAATTTCCTGATACCCGTGCTGTCGCTGGTGACCGGGTTGATCCCTTTCCGGGCGGATGTGCTTAACCTGGCGATGCTGGCCTTTCCCGCCATTGCTTCCATTTTGCTGATCAGGCATTTCGTGCAGCGGTGGGTGATGGAAGAAACCGAACGCGGCTTCCACGTGGTGGGCGGCCTGCTGTTCATCGGTACCTGGTGGATCTATATTCTCGGTCTCGTATACACGCTGGCGCGGAAAAAAGTGCCTTACATCCCTACGCCGAAAGACGATTCAGGGCCCGACGACTGGCGGCTGAACCTGCCGAACATTGCCGTGATCGTGGTTTCCGTGGCAGCGATCGTTTACGGGCTGCATTACGACTGGAATCCGTATTCCCTTTTTATGGCGGGCATTGCGGGGCTGAACTGCCTGATCATGATGTTCAACATCCTGGCCAGCCTGCGGCTGCACAATATACCCGCGCGTTACAGCTGGGTGAACACCATGCTGATCGTACCGCTGCTGCTGAAAAGGCAATTCTGGCTTTTCAGGCACCTGCACCTCTATGCCGGCGTGCGGAAGCTGGGCCTGCCCCTGTTGCTGGCGGTCATATTCCTGAGCTGGCATTTCACCCGCGGCGGCAGCGAGCCTGGAACGCCCTCCCATGCGAAACGCGGGCAGGAGCAGCCATTCTATACCGGCATTTATGACCCGGAACAGCGTCAGGGCATCGCTAACCCTGGCATCGTTTCATTGTATATTCCCTGGGGCGACGGGCCGCAAAGCCTGCTGCCCGATTCGCTGGCGGCGGAGATTTACAGGCAGGGCGCCATCCCGATGATCACCTGGGAACCCTGGGCCAACCTGTTCAAGAATACTACGGAAGAACTTGAAAAAGAACAAAAGATATTCGCGCATATCACCGCCGGCATGTTCGATCATTACCTCGCGCAGTTTGCAGACCAGGTAAAGGCCCTCAACCGGCCGGTGTTCCTGCGTTTTGCGCACGAGCCGGACAATCCTGCATACCCCTGGTCTGCCCGCGGCGGCAACACACCGGAAGAATTCAAGGCGGCCTGGCGGTACGTGCATGATGTTTTCCAGCGCCGCGGCGCTTTCAATGCTATATGGGTATGGAACCCCTGGAAAGCGGAAGCGGCTGAAGCGTATTTCCCGGGAAAAGGAACCGTGGACTGGATAGGCCTGACCATCCTCAACTACGGCCCCTACCAGCAGGACGGCCAGTCTTATTCCTTTGAAACACTGTATGCGCCTTTCCGCCGCCTGCCCCTTCTTCGTTCAGGCCTTCCCGTGATGATAGCCGAAACAGGCTCCCTCAGTGCTGCGGGCGGGCAGGACCAATGGCTGCACAATGCGCTGAAAGCAGTGAATGACAGCTTCCCGGAGATACATGCGCTCGTGTTCTTCAACACCAGCCACGACAAAAATGTACCGCCCGGCATTTCCGTGCCCTCGCTGGACTGGAGCATACAAAACCGGCAGCAGCTGCTGGCATCACTGGATAGTTTCCCCCGGCTCCGTCAACATACCGCTGCATACTCCGGCGCGCTGAACGATGCGCTGCCGGCCAACACCTTCCCGCACCGCGCATTGCCTGATTCCATCCGCGGGCTGAGCTACCAGAAAGGAGAAAGCTGGTTCCGGAACCTGCATGCCGTTACCAGGCGCGAAGCTGCCAGGAACATGCAAAGTATGAAGCAGCTGGGCGTCAATACCATCCGGCGTTACGGCCCGGGCGTGTACGACAGGAACATCCTGGCGGAAGCGCAACTCAACGGCCTGAACATCCATTACGGTTTCTGGATACCGGCCATCACCGGCATGGATAAAGATGCGGAAACGCTTTCAGAGCTGGAGAGGAACATCCTCCGCACCGTCCGCAAGCACCGCGGCGATTCCGTTATTACCGCGTGGAGCATCGGCAACAACGCCTGGCAGCAGCTTGCCCGTCATCATTACAAACCGGGCCTGCTGTACCAGCAAAAAGAATACATCAGCTGGCTGGCGGATCTTACCGCGGCCATCAAAGCCATCGATTCGTCCAGGCCCCTGACGCTGGACATGCACCTGAAGCCTGGCATTACCGCATCCCTGCAATGGCTGCGGCCGCAGCTTCCGGCCGTGGATGCTTTCGGCATTGAAGCTGGCGCCGATACCAGCGGGCTTGCAGAATTGCTTGCCTCGGGCATCCCCTGTTTTATCAGCAGGATGCCCGTAAAAACTTATGCAGCGCTTCCCCCCGCCATGCGCCAGCCTGCGTTCGTGACCACCTGGCAGGACCTTGAGACACGCGATTTCGTGACCTTCAACGGAATTACCGACCACCTTGGCCGTTACAAACCCGACTGGTACCAGCTGGCCGGCGTATGGGGCCAGGCGGTTCCCCCGGCATTGCCGCGCGTGAAAATACTGAGGCCTTCGCGCACCACGCTGCCCGGCAGCAGGCTCACCTACCATGCGCTGGTGAAAGAGGGCAGCGGATGGGCATTTGCCAACAATATGCACACCGGCCTGCGTTACGAATGGTATCTCGTAAAAACGGACCGGTACGGCTATCCCATCTTTATAGAAAAAGCGGGCGAAGGCCCTTCCATTACGCTCGATGTACCCGGGAACGCATTGCAATACCGCCTGTACCTGGAAGCCGTGAAAGACAGCAGCGTATCCACTTCCATGAACACGCTGCATACGCCGTTCTACTAGTTCCTCACCCGTTCCCGCTCTTCCCTGGAGCCGTTTCCTTCCGCACGCCTGCTCTTTGAACCCGTATTGCCGAAGCTGCGGGAGTAGGTCAGCTTTACGATACGGGCAATGCCGGACTCCGTGCTGAAAGTCACTTTGCTGGTCAGGTCGAACGCTTCCTCCGTAACACTGCCGAAATAACTGGTGATACGGAAAGTTTTGAAGATATCCGCCACCGACAGCTGAAGGCTTCCCCGGTTCTTTGAAAATTCCTTTTTTACGCCGCCGCTCACCATGCCGAAGCCATCCGCTTTTTTGGAACCGTCGAAGCCCGGCCCGTTGTACCAGCCGGACAGCTCGATGGAGAAACCTGCCGGTATGCGGAATGTTTCGGAGAAATTGGCCGTATAGCTCCAGTAGGATTTTACTGCCGGGAATTTTGTATGGCTCAGCCGAAGCTCCCGCCAGCCGCCGGTTACATTGTAATTCATGCTCCACCATTTCGTGACGTTCACAGGAAGATTGGCCTGGAAGGAAAGGCTTTTGAAGTAACGCATATTGTGTGGCGAGAGCACCAGGTACTCGTTGTGAAGACTGGGAGAAAGCTGGTAGCGGATGATGGGATGATCGTCGTGGCTGTACACCATCGAAAACGTGTATTCTTTATAGTTATATCCCAGCTTGAAGTTATGCGCGATGGTGGGCATCAGCAGCGGGTTGCCGGTTTCAACGCCGGTTGGGTCTATGTACACGACAAACGACGCGAGGTCGTTGTAGGCCGGGCGGCTGATGCGTTCCGTGTAGGACAATTGCAGCTCCGATGTTTCTTTTAATTTCCAGGTGAAGAACAGGGCGGGAAAAAATTTCCCCAGCCTGCGGTCCGCCACAGCAGTACCTTTTCCCGGATCATTCATTTTCGTACGCGCGTATTCGTAGCGCCCGCCTGCGTTCAGGCTAAGCTTCGGGCTGAGCGTTGCATTGAGGGAAACGTAAGCCGCGCCAATACCTTCCTTCATCACGATATTATTCACCGCCGCTGTTCTGCTGGTCCATTCGCCGTTTACCAGGCTTTCTATGCCGGAATTGCTTTCCGTTCGCGTATAGGTACCTTTGAAGCCTGCTTCCAGCTTCAGCTTCGGGCCCAGCTGCCTGCTGTAATCCACTTTGGCCACGCCTACCTGTATACCGGAGCGCGATTCCCCGCGCTGCCAGGGAGAAAAGATGGTGTCGTTGGGGCCCGGCTGGTTGCCGTACTGGTCCAGCACGGAGTTGTATGCATTTACGGGAAAGCGGTTCGCGTAGCGCAGGTAATCCGCGTCTATATGCAGCTGCTCCTTTTCATTGAGCTTTTGGTCTGCATACAAGGAAACGATCACGTTGTTCCACCGGTTATGGCCGTTCACATCCGCATCCAGCGAAACGATCCTGCCATTGTCCACACGGTACGTGGCATCGTTGTAGATACGCTGCGCCACATGGCTGTGGCTGTAAGTAACGCTGCCGCCCGCGCTCAGCCCTGCCTTCAGCTTCATATCGAAACCGGCATTGGCGTTATGGCTTTGCTGTGTGGGTTTTATCGTGCTGAGGAAACCCGTTTGCGAGCGGCCGCCGAAAACAGGCACAATATGATCGGAGGTGGAGAACCAGTTCATGTTCATATTGTCGTAGTTGTAAGACCAGGAGCCGTAAACGTTCGTTTGCCGGAGGCTGCGTGCAAACCCTGCGCTGGCAGCCGCCTTCCCGCCCCAGCCGTAGCCGCCTGTGAGGGAAATATTAGCCTGGTCGCGGTTCTTTTTCAGCTGGATATTGATCACGCCGCCGCTGCCTTCCGCATCGTATTTGGCAGGCGGCGTGTTCAGCAGCTCGATCTTTTCAATATCGTTCGCACTCATGCCGTGCAGCATGTTCACCAGCTGCTCAGGGCTCATGCGGATAAGCTTGCCGTTCAGCATCACCATCACCCCGTTTTTCCCGTTCAGCGCTATGCTGTTGCTGCGCCGGTCAATATACACGCCCGGGCTCCGCTCCAGAACCTCCAGCGCGGAGCTTCCTTTGGTGAGCACGCTGTTCTCCACGTTCACAATGGTGCCGTAGGGCTGCTGCTGGAACAGGGGTTTCCCGGCGCGGACGGTCACTTCTTCCAGCTGCTGCGCTGCTGCCTGCAAAGTGAACGCGCCCATGTCACGCCCGGCCGGCAAGAGCTCGAACGATGGAGAGGCGGCGGTCTGGAACCCGAGGCGGGAAAAACGGAGGACGTACCTGCCCGGCTGGAGGTCCGTAAAGCGGTAAATGCCCGCTTCGTCCGTCAACGCGCCTTTTACGAACGCAGAATCGGCCGCCTGCAACAGGTACACATTGGCGAAGGCCACCGGCGCGCCTGCCGGTGAATGGAGCCTGCCGCTGAGCGGGGTTTGCCGCCCGCTCGCGGTTGCAGCCACCAGCAGCATAAGGCAGAGGTGCAAAATGAAGGTTTTCATGGCGGGAAGTTTTATTCAACGCAAAGAAAAACTTCCCTTGCCGCCGCCCGAAACCAGGTTGACCAGCCGCCGCGGCTAATTGACCAAATGCCTGTAAAACGCCGGAACCGGGCAAATTACCGCTCGTATACCCCGCCCGGCAGGTGATCACTTATTTGATGCAGATCGTATAGCAATGGGGCGGAAATGGGCAAATACACAGTATCTTTAGTAACATATACTTTATACCGTGCAAACCCGGACCGGCATTCACTGGCTGCTGCGATACAAACTCTACCACATCCCCTTCTGGTGTGCGTACCATTTCACATGGTGGTCCATTGCCATGGGCAACCCGCTCAAAGCCGCCACTTCCATCCTGGAGCCGCACAGCGCCGTTAAATTTGTTTTTTACGTTATTTTCCAGGCCATCGCCGTGTATGTAAACCTTTATTATCTCATCCCGAAGTACCTCGAAAAAAGCCGGTTCACCGCCTACATCGGCCTGCTGCTGCTCACCATCTTGTGTACTTCCGCGCTGATCGTAACCGGCTATTACCTGGGCCCTTTCGTGGCGAACAAAACGATGGATGAAATATGGGGCGCCGGGCACAATTGCCTTTTCTTTTTCTTCAGCAACGCCCTGCCCTCCACCCTCGCCAGCATGACGCTCGCCATGAGCATCAAGCTCACCAGGAACTGGATACAGACCAGCCGCCGGCAGCAGATGCTGGAAAAAGAAAACCTGGAAACGGAGCTGAACTTCCTTAAGAACCAGATCAACCCGCACTTCCTTTTTAATACCATCAACTCCATCTTTTTCCTGATCCATAAAAACCCGGACAGGGCCTCCGCTTCGCTGGCCAAGTTCTCCGAACTGCTGCGGTACCAGCTGTACGAGTGCAACGACAAACAGATCCCCCTCAGCCGGGAGATCGGGCACCTGGAGAATTGTATTGAACTGGAGAAGCTGCGCTTTCCCGATAATGTGAAGGTCAACCTTTCCATAGACCCGCCATTCACAGAACAGGTGAGCATTGCGCCCTTCATCCTGATGACCTTCGTGGAGAATGCCTTCAAGCATGTGTCGCGGCACGCGGACCAGCCCAACTGGATCAATATCCGCCTGCACTTGCATGGGCAGCACCTCGATTTTGCCGTGACCAACAGCACCGACCACGGCGCCATTCGGCAGGTGGCCGCGCATGGAGGCATAGGGCTCAGGAACGTGCAGCGCCGGCTGGACCTGATCTATGCCGGCAGGCACAGCCTGAACATCAACGCCACCGCTTCCGCTTACGAAGTAAGCCTGCGGCTGGAACTGGCCGCGCTGCCGCAACCGGCGCTGCTACCGTCATTACGGGTAGGATGACGGGGCATGAATGATTAAAACACGCCGGACATGATCAAATGCGTAATAATAGACGACGAACCGCTGGCCAGGGAAGGCATTGCGGATTATGTGCAGGAAGTGGACTTCCTCCGCCTCGCCGGCACCTGCGAGAATCCCGTGGAATACATGAAACTGCATGAAAAAAATCCTGTAGACCTGCTCTTCCTGGACATACAGATGCCCAAGATCAACGGCATCGATTTCCTGAAGATGGCGCGTAACCCACCCATGGTGATCATCACCACCGCGTACCCCTCCTACGCCCTGGAAGGTTTTCAGCTGAATGTGCTGGATTACCTTGTGAAGCCCGTCACCTTCGACCGTTTTTTCCGTTCCGCCGCCAAAGCGAGGGACTACCACGAGCTGCTGAACAGGAACGCCGCGGGGCCGTTGCCGGCTGCCGAAAAAACGACCGATTATTGTTTCATCAAATGCGGCGGCAAATACGAGAAGATCCATTTTGAGGACATCCTCTACGTGGAAGGCATGCAGAACTACATCAACATCTACACCACCAAAGGCAAATACGTAACCCTGCTTTACCTCAAGAACCTGGAGCAGCATCTCGAAGGGCATTCTTTCATACGCGTGCATAAATCCTATATCGTATCCGTCAACAAAATTGACAGCATTCACGGCAACGAGATATTCATCGGCCCGCACCGGGTGCCCATCAGCCGCCATTACCGGGAGCAGGTGCTCCAGCAGGTGGTGATGAGCAAATTGTGGGACAAACCCCGTTAAAAACGCCCGCTACTGTTGTTTCAATGCAGAGTTTTTTCAATCCAAGGCAACTATTTTGGACTGATCATTGTATGATTAGGAGTGACCAAACCATTTCGTTATGAAAAACAAACATGTATTTGCCGCAACTGCGCTTGCACTGGCTGGCTGTATCTCTTTTTCCTCCTGTAACAACGACGATGGTGATAACGACCCCGTACTGATATTCGAGATCCCGCTCAGTACCAAGCTGGAGAACCCGGCCCCTCCCGGCAGATCGGAAACCGGTTTGCTGACCATGCAGCTGTATGCGGACAACACCCTTCGTTATTCTTTCCGGGTAGATAACCTGTCTGGCGGCGATGCGCTTACCATGGCGCATTTTCATACGGGCGACCCCGTGACCAACGGTCCCGTTATCCTTCCTTTTCCTGCCTGGACGGGCAACAGCAGCAACGGTACGCTCACGTTGCGGAAATCGCTGGCAGACAGCCTGAAGAACCGGAGCAACGACATCTATTTCAACGTGCACTCCACCCAGTTCCCCGGCGGCCTGGTGCGCGGTACTGTGAACAGCGACCTGCTGCTGGCGGAAACAGTGAATTTATCCGGCGTGAACGAAGTGCCCCCGGTAGTGACCACTGCCACCGGCGTGGCCCTGCTGCGGCTTACGGTAGACAGGAAGCTGTATTCTAAAGTGACCGTCAGCAACCTTCCCGGCGGCGATGCATTGACCATGGCGCACGTCCACCGCGGAGCAGCAGGTGTGAACGGAGGCGTGCTGGTACTGCTTTGCGCCACTGCGGC
The DNA here is from genome assembly GCF_052044405.1 of Chitinophaga sp. 22620. NCBI lineage: Bacteria > Pseudomonadati > Bacteroidota > Chitinophagia > Chitinophagales > Chitinophagaceae > Chitinophaga > Chitinophaga sp. 22620. The sequence goes on from NZ_JBQEMV010000003.1 coordinate 1,020,337, forward strand.
GGATTTCGGGATATCCAAAATGACCCAGCTGGACGAGCCCACCGCCAGCGCCCTGCGCACGGAGGCTTTGTATGTGAATGCACATTCCACCACCTGGCCCAACGGCGTAGTACGCGGGCAGATCCGTTAAGGGCTTTGCATAAAGTTTTTAGGTAAACAGGCCGTCTCGAAAGTAAGAGGCGGCCTCTTACTTTTATCCTGACGCCTTGTGCGGGTGGTTAGCTGTTTTGTTGCGCCAGGCGCCTGGCCTGTATTTAAATACCGGCACAGGGCAAAGCTTATACGTTGCTGCTAATGGGATATACGCAACTGCCTGGCGAATGTAGTGAACCCTACTTCTTATTTGTACCCCGGGGAGCTTTGGTAGCTGCTTTGGCGGTGGCGGCTTTTTTAGCGGTCGTTTTTACTTTCGCTTTCTTAACGCCGGCGGGTTTTGCCGCTTTTTTCTTAGGAGCCAGGGCTGCTTTCTTTGCTACTACCGGTAATCCTTTGCTGAACACCTTGGCGGCTTTTTCGATCCTGCTCTTGAATTTTTTTTCACCCAATTGCTCTTTCCAGTCGGCAAGCAGTGTTTCCAGCTGCTGAATTATGTTTTTACGTGCGTCTTTAGAGGAAAGCTGGCCATTTGCCTGCTCTTTAGTTGTTCCTGCCATGAATCATGTTATTTTATCTTTTAATATTATTGGTAACACAAAATTAACGATAAAATAATGCAGGCAATGTTAAGTTTTAAAAGGCCGATATCCCTAACCGCAAATTACTTTTGGGAGTTTTCTTTAACTTCCCGGCATGGAAGAGCTTTACGGCGAAACATTCAGCAAAAAAGACTACACGCAAAACCCTTTACCACAGGGCGAATACGAAAACTGCATCTTTGAGAACTGCAATTTTTCCGGGGCATCGCTTTCCGGCTGCATCTTCCTGGAATGCACTTTCGATGGATGCAACCTGAGCCTGGCAAAGCTCAGCAATGCGGCCTTCAGGGATGTGCAGTTCAAAGACTGCAAAATGCTGGGCCTCCGCTTCGACGAGTGCAATAAGTTCCTCTTCCAGGTAACAGCGGAGAATTGCAACTGCAACAACGCATCCTTCTACAATACGAAGCTGGCCAAGACCACTTTCAAAAACACCACCTTCCACGAAGCCGACTTTTCCGGCTGCGACCTCACTTCCACCCTGTTCGAACGCTGCGATCTCCTCCATGCCACGTTCGACAACACCACGCTCGAAAAAGCGGACCTGCGCACGTCCCTCAATATTTCGCTGGACCCGGAGAATAACCGGATCAGGAAGGCGAAGTTTTCGCTGATGAGTTTGCCGGGGTTGCTGGGGAAGTATGATATTGAGGTGGAGTGATTGGTTGGTATGGAAGTATGTTAGCTATGGGCTTCCCCCAGGATTGGGAATGGTATATTATCCTTTTGAATTATAGTGCTCGATGTTCCTTTCCGCTCCCGTCGGCCCATGGCTAACACAATCAAAAGTATCAATGCGAGAAGTATGCGAAAATACCTGTTCCCGGAGGAAATTAACTTCCGTGTCGGCGGCTGAGGCAACGCCACATTCGACCAACTCATCCACGGCATGCGCGCAACCATATTATAGCCGCATAAAAATGTAGTATTTATGAAGCTTAGGAAAAAGTTAATTACTTTATGGACATGGCCATCACTTACAACAAAACTAAAGAAGCATGCTCCAGATAAAACAACAGCCCGCGTAGATCACGCGGGCTGTTTGTTAACTATTTATAACGGTTTCATCCAACCGACCTATTAATGCGGCTTTCTCCAGATGCCCGACTGTCAATGTCTTTTTTCTCCGCTTTCTATCTCCTGTCAGCCATTTAAAAATTTCTGACAAAAAAACGTTTCTTTCTGCCCCAAAGTAATCAGCAGCCATAAAATGGCTTACATCGACATTAAAAGTATTACTGTATGCAAGTAAAAAATCTACCGCGTCATCCCCTGTCACACCCAAATCATCTTCTATCTGCGTAGACCTACTGATATCCTCTTTATCATCAATACCAGACTGTCTTACGACAAAATCCTTTATTCTATTAAATAAAATTTCATCAGTCATTTGATAAAATTGATTGATTAATTGATTCTAAATTATCGCCACGGAGCTTAATATTCTTGTTATGAACAAGAACAAACTTACCCGTTACAAAGTAATTATGATTCCCCGACACTTCCAAGTTATAAACAAGGACATCTCGAGTTGCCACTTTGACATTCACAACTTTTACAGAAAACGCATTCTCCCTGGACTTCAATATATCACCAGACTGTAAATCTTTGGCCTTTACCCATTCTTTACCAATCACATAAAAAGGATGCTCGGACGTCACATAAACAACTTCATCGTTTATTACTATCTCATATATCTCTCCGGTATGTCTGTTAAATGTATTGACAACCCGGCTTAATTCAATGAAGTCTTTCTCTACATTATAAGAATAAACACTATCTCCAACCTGTATTTCTTCTATCCCTTTAAGCCCTGTAGCGCTGTACACCTGTGTTCCCTTCACAAAACAAACAATCGGTATAGGCCAGCCATCACTGTAAGTTTCTCCGTTCCGCGCTCTTTCCTGCTGTTCATAAAAGTCTGCAGCGCCTGCAGAAATTGTACTTTGAATCTCTCCTCTGTAATCATAAACATCCTTGGCTAGCAATCCCCACCCTACGTATGGAACAAGCCGTCCCAAGAGCCGTCCAGCAACCGCTGTACCTACTTTACCAGCAGCTTTTTTCATCCCTACTTTTCGTAATGCTGCTCGGGTTGCTTTTTTGACAGGAGCAATATTGTATGGTAACTTCTTTGCAAGCCAAGATGAGGCCGGGGAAGAACCGGGCGTCGAACCTAAGAAGCCTTTGGGTTTCAAAGACGATTGGGGCCAACCCAGATATATTAAAGCAAGCCCTACAGGTGCTTTCCACGGAATATTCACTTGCGAAGCAGGAGCCGAACCGGTAATAGTTACAGGTGCAAGTTGAATCACTTTTGTTGTATCAAGCCCAAACCGGTCTATATATTTCAATGGATTATTCAGCACATACGCATATGGGCTGGCGCTGTAATGAATGGGAGAATTGTCTGCCGTCAATACTTTGGGAGAAAACATTACTGAATATGACTGCAAGTCTTCTATCTCATCAGACTCTAAACTACTATAGCCTTCATTGAGAATTTTCCCAAGCCCGTAATCATACTCATCTTCCTGTAAAGGATCTGGAACATGCCATCTTCCAATCTGCGGATCATACATCCTCGCTCCATAACCATACCACTCCAAACCACTTCCCCCATTCCCGGCAAACTCCTTGTTCTGTAGCTCCTTTCCATTGTATTGGTATTTGTTTTCAAGGCGACTTGGTGCTTTAGTCGATATCCCCGCCATGGTGAGCCCGTTGGGATAATAATGTGTCTCCTCCAGCACCGGTCCGGGTGCGTTCATCACCACCACATTATCAAAGAACACATCCTGCGGGCTTTCATTGCTGGTGTATACATACAGGAAGCCGCTCTTCTCCATCACCATCTTGCCCTGCGCCAACGTCTGCAGCTCATCCGGCGTAGCCTGCACTTGTTTGACCCCGCTGTTGCCTTCCACCAAGTTAAACTGTTCATCGAACAGCACAAAATTCAAATAAGCCCTGGGCCGTTGCGGGTTGGCCGCATCGTTGTCTTTATCCCTGAGCCGCTGGTAGCTGTTGTTAAAGTCGTTGTTGAAGGGCGTGTTGTTCACGGCTGCATTTATTCCAGCACCATGGCCCTGCTGCCCGGGAGTCTGACCGCCCGTGAAGGCGCTGATCAGGGCATTCAGCATATCCTCCGGTGGAGCCATCTTTTTGTTTTGTGGCGTAGGCCCGGATTTATAAAACGCCTTGGCCCCGATCTGGATCGTATCGCCCGCCATCACTTTGAGCACCAGGCTGGGACCGATCTTTTTATCCGGGTTTTCCCCGTTGAGTTTGGCCACAAAGCTGTTCTGCTGCGTGGTGGCGTCCTGCGGATAACCGGTGGGGGTGGAAGTTCGGGTGGCGTCGATGTTGGAGAACAGGGCCGTTTCTTTGGCCGCTGTCTCCGTCTCCATGCTGGCCAGGTAGGTGGCCGTTTCCTGCTCCCCGGTGGTCAGCACCGTACGGATGTTGCCCAGGTGATCTTTGAGGAAGTAATCGTAGCTGTATTCCACCGGCTGGCCTGTGGCATACACCGCCCGGATGCGGCCTTCCTCATGAGAGGCGAACCGCAGGCTGTCCTGTTCATACACCATGCCGCCGATGTAATCGGTAGTCGTCACCTTTGCCGGGGTCACGGTGCTGTCCGTCACCACCTTGCGCTGTTTGATGCCGACCGCATCGTAGAGATAAGCAATATTGCCTTTGCCCAGGATGTGGATATGTTCCGGCAGGTTCAGGTGGTTATAGCGGATGGAATCGATCTGTTTGTTGAAGTCTTTGCGCAGGTTGCCATTATAGTCATACAGGTAATCGATAGTGCCGTTAGTAGCCACTTCCTTAAAATCCCCCAGGGTCGTAGCCGGGTCGTTGGCCCCATCACTCACCGACTGGAGTTTGTTGGAGAGCTGGCTGGCTTCGTAGCTGTAGGTCAGGTTATCGATCACCGGGCTCGTAGTGCCTTTGCGGCCATTCTGCACCATTTTGCGGATGTTGCCATTGGCATCATAGGCGGAGGCTGGATTGACCCCGTCGCCCATGGTGACACTGAAGTCATAATTGGCCGACCGGTCCCAGGTGGTGGAGGTACCTACCTGCTGGTTAAAATCGGCTTTGAGCAGGCGGTTGGCTTTGTCGTAGCCAAAACCATAGGCCCGGGCCACCGGGTCGTTGAAGCCCCGCCATTTGATGCCGGCGATGTTGCCGTTTTTCTGCGTGTTGGTAAAACCATAATCATAGCTCAGCTCCTGGCCGAAGAAGTGGCCGCCGCTGCCGCTGGTCACATAGTCCTTGTTGATGGCGCTGAGCCAGCCGCGGATGTTGTATTTATAATCGAGGGTTTCCAGGTTAGCCCCTGCGCTGTTTTTCAGCGCTTTGCTCGCCAGTTGTCCCAATGCGTCGTAGCTGTTTTGGGCAATGATATGTTCGGTGCCCGTCCCCAGCTGTTTGCGGGTTTCCAGTACACGACCCGCATGATCGTATAGCATCCGGGTAATGAGCCGGGTGGCCGGTGTCACGCTGCTGTACTGGTTGGTATGGTGATGGGCGCTGACCAGCAGCTGCCCGGTAAAATCGTATAGGTTCGTCACCACATCGGTGCCGCCGCCAATATTATCGCCGAGCACCTGTTGCACCCGGCCTTTGTCGTTGTAATAGGTGGTGGTTACCAGCCACTGGTCGGTGTCCAGCACGCGTACCTTCATGCCGGTTACCATGCCTCTGGTGAGACCCGAATGCGCCGTCGGGCGTTCCCCTGTTTGAGTAGGCAGCGGGTCGGGCAGTTCGGTGGCCGTGTAATAGGTAGCTTGGGGGTCTTTTTTGCCCGCATAGCTGTAATCGTCGTAGTGGGTATAGGTGAGGGCGTAGAGTTTGGTAGGGTCCAGGTTGGGCAGCGGGTTGTTGGCGATCACCGTTTCGGTGCGCAGCTGTACAGTGGGGTCGATCTCCAGGGTCACTTCCCCGGTCAGCACCTCGAAGCCCGGCAGGGCGGTCACCGAGGCCCGGCCTTTGTAGGCGCTGCGGCCATCGTGGGTATTGACCACCAGGTCGTTGTCGCCCGGGATGGTTTGGGTGATGGTTTGGGCTGTAGTGGCGGTGGCCAGCTGGCTGCGCAGCGTAGCCACCGGCAGCGTGGTCTGGTACAGCGCCGTCATCGTCGGGCGGTTCAGCCCGTCGTAGAGCGTGGTCAGCCATTGGTTGGTCAGTCGCAGCTGCCCGTCCTGGGCAAACACCAGCCGGTCCCGCACATCATAGACCATCAGCACCGGTTCGGTGCCCGGCATCTGTTTGAGGATCATGCGCTGGCGCGCGTCGTATTCATAACGGAAGCAGAGCTCTTTGCGCAGGGTGGCATCAGCCAGGCTCCAGCCGTTGCTTAGTAATATCTCCACGGCTTTAGGCGGTAACACATAGCGCAGGTTGCCCAGGTCGTCGTACACATAATAGGTGCTCAGCCAGCCCACATGGCCCGTGCCGGGTGTGGCGGCCAGCTG